>JAFRUA010000067.1 GCA_017434855.1 Clostridia bacterium | reverse complement strand
TTCCGTCTTTCTTCACCAGCTCACATGCTTTTACCTTGAATTCTTTGCTGTACGTCTTTTTTCTTCCGTTCATCGTGAACACCTCTTTGCCTTATTTTATCATTCTCTCTTCGAGGTGTCCACTTTTATTATACAACTTTCAATTCTCAATTCTTAATTCTTCATTCTTAATTCATTCGCGCGGGGCACACGTTCCCTCCGTCGCTTCGCGCCACCTCCCACGAAATCGGGGGAAGCTAAATACGTCCCCTCCACCGCCGCGTGAAGCTGGCGGTGTTTCACTCACGGCAGCGCATTCGTTCCCCACGTACCAAAAAGGAACGCAGCAGTCACCTGTGCGTCCCTTCGCGGGGCAAAAAAAGGCCGCGAAGATTTCCCCCGCGACCTCAATTCTCAATTCTTAATTCTTCATTCTTAATTCATTCGCGCGGGGCACACGTCTCCACTTCCGAGAACACCCCCTCAGCTTCGCTATGCTCAGCAGCTCCCTCGAAATCGGGGGAGCCTTGCGATGTGGCGGCTTCGCCGCAATCAGATTTCCCCGCGCGCTGACTGCTAACAGCTAACAGCTAACTGCTTTATTGCTTCCTCGATCATACGCTTCTCTTGCTCGCCCGGCGCGACCAGCGGCAGGCGGCACGGCCCGACCTGCATGCCGCAGCGGTTCATCGCATACTTCACTGGCATGGGGTTCACGGTGCAGAACAGCGCGTCGATCAGCGCCATGCTGTCTTTTTGAAGCGCTGCCGCCGTTTTCATGTCGCCCGTCACTGTGGCAAGGTTCATGTCGTGCGAGCGCTGCGGCAGCAGATTTGCCAGCACCGAGACCGTGCCCTTGCACCCCAGTGCGCAGGCCGCGACCGCCAGATCGTCGTTGCCGCTGTAGAAGGTCAGGTCCTCGCCGCACAGGGCGACGGACTTTGCCAGCTTGGCAAGGTCGGGGTCCGCTTCCTTCACTGCAATGATGTTGTCGTGCGCTGCAAGCCTGCGATAAGTTTCCGGCGTGATATTCATGCCGGTGCGCGACGGCACGTTGTAAACGATGATGGGTTTGGTCAGGGCGTCTGCCAGGGTGAAATAGTGGCGAACGAGGCCCTGCTGCGACGTTTTGTTGTAATAGGGCGTAACGATCAGGTGGGCGTCCGCGCCGCATTGTTCGGCCATTTTGGCCGTTTGCAGCGCAAAAGAAGTGCTGTTGCTGCCGGACCCGCAGATCACCGGTACCCGGCCGTGAACGGCCCGGACCGCGTGGGCAAAGACCGCTTCACGCTCAGCGAGCGAAAGGGTCGCGCCTTCTCCTGTGGTTCCGCAAACAACAACAGCATCGGTGTGATTTGCGATTTGAAAGTCGATGAGCTTTGTCAGTTGATCGAAGTCGATCGTTTGATCTTCATGGAACGGCGTCACCAGCGCGACGCATGAGCCGATGAAGAGGGGATTCATGAAACACCTCCGGACGTGACCGCAGCACGGACATCGGAAGGATCGGACCGCTGCGGTCGATCAGTCCATGTATCCTTCCGCGCAAAGCAGCTCGGCAAGCAGCACGGCGCCGCCGGCCGCGCCGCGCAGCGTGTTGTGCGACAGACAGACGAACTTATAATCATATTGGGTATCCTCACGCAGACGGCCGATGGACACGGCCATGCCGCCCTCCAGCAAGCGCTGCAGTTTGGTCTGCGGAAGGTTGTCTTCGGTGAAATAATGCAGGAACTGCTTCGGCGCCGAGGGAAGCTGCAATTCCTGTGCGCGGCCGGCAAACGACTGCCAGGTGTCGATGATCTCTTCCTTGCTCGGCTTCACGCCGTCCTTGAAGCGCATGAACACGGCGCCCATGTGGCCGTCAGAGACCGGCACGCGGATGCACTGGGCGGTGAACGCCGGGGAGGACGCGCACTTGATCTTGCCGTCTTCCACGGTGCCCCAAATTTTGAGCGGCTCTTTTTCGCTCTTTTCCTCTTCACCGCCGATGAAGGGGATCACGTTGTCAAGCATATCCGGCCAGGTTTCAAAGGTTTTGCCCGCGCCGGAGATCGCCTGATAGGTGCAGACCAGCACGGAGTCGATGCCGTACTTTTTGTCCAGCGGCCAGATGGCCGGCACATAGCTTTGCAGCGAGCAGTTGCTCTTGACGGCGATGAAACCGCGTTTGGTCCCAAGGCGCTTCCTTTGATCGGCAATGACCTTGATGTGGTCGGCGTTCAGCTCGGGAATGACCATCGGCACGTCGTCGGTGAAGCGGTTGGCGCTGTTGTTGGAGACGACCGGGCATTCCGCCTTGGCATAAGCTTCCTCCAGCTCGCGGATCTCGTCCTTTTTCATATCGACGGCGCAGAACACAAAGTCCACGCTTGACGCGATCTCTGCGATGTCCGCCGCGGCGTCCTTGATGACGATGGACGCGAGCTTTTCCGGAATGGGGGACGTCATGGCCCACTTTTTGCCCACGGCCTCGGCATAGGTCTTGCCTGCCGAGCGGGCAGACGCGGCAAGCACCTTGACATGGAACCACGGGTGGTCCGCAAGCAAAAGCGCAAAGCGCTGGCCGACCATTCCGGTCGCGCCGATGATTCCGACATTGTAAGTTTTCATAACTGGCACCTCTTTCATTTCGTGTATACAGCGCAAAGAAAATTTCAGAAAAGTGTTGATTCATCCGTCAATTTGCACTATAATACAAATATTGTTTTATATATTATCACTTCAAACGCGATTCGTCAATACTTTTTTTCGCTAAAGAAAGAGATTTTGCTGATGAAAACTTCTGACTTTTATTATGACCTGCCCAAAGCGCTGATTGCCCAGCATCCCTGCGACCGCCGCGACCATTCCCGGCTGCTGGTGGTGGACCGCGTGACCGGCGCACTGCAGCACAAACATTTTTTCGACCTGCCGGGCGAACTGCGGGAAGGGGACTGCCTGATTCTGAACGACACCAAGGTCTTGCCCGCGCGCATCTTCGGCACCAAAGAGGGCACCGGCGCCCGCGTGGAATTTTTGCTGCTCAAGGACTGCGGCAACGACGACTGGGAGGTCATCGCCGGACCGGGCAAGCGGGCAAAGCCGGGCACGCGCTTTTCGTTTGCGGGCAGCTCGCTTTGCTGTGAGGTGCTGGACGTTCTGGAGGGCGGCAACCGCCTGGTGCATTTCACCTATGACGGGAATTTCTATGAGGTCCTCGATCAGGTGGGGCAGATGCCTCTGCCGCCGTACATCACCGAAAAGCTGGAGGATCAGAGCCGCTATCAGACGGTGTATTCCGAGCATTTGGGCTCCGCCGCCGCGCCGACCGCCGGCCTGCATTTCACCGAAGACCTGCTGCAGACGATCCGTGACAAGGGCGTGCGCATCGGGCGCGTCACGCTGCACGTCGGGCTGGGCACCTTTCGCCCCGTCAAGGTGGAGGACGTCACGGCCCATACTATGCACGCCGAGCACTATGTGTTACCGGCCGAGACCGCAGCGCTCATCAACCAGACCAAGGCAAACGGCGGGCGCGTCATCGCCGTGGGCACCACGAGCTGCCGCACGCTGGAATCGGTCGCGACCTTCCGCGGAAAGATCGAAGCCGCCGAGGGCAACACCGACATCTTCATCTATCCCGGCTATGAATTCAAATGCATCGACGGGCTGATCACCAACTTCCATCTGCCGGAAAGCACGCTCATCATGCTGGTCAGCGCCTTTTGCGGGTACGAGAACACGATGCATTTTTATAAAGTCGCTGTCGAAGAGCGGTACCGCTTTTTCAGCTTCGGCGACGCCTGCTTCATCCGATAAGCGAATCGGACGCCACAGTTTCTGTCAAAAAAGGGGGAGTCCGGATGCAAGTACATATCAAACGGTTTGATGAACTGACCGCCGGAGAACTCTATGCCATCCTGCGCCTTCGCGCGGCGGTGTTTGTGGTTGAGCAGAACATCAACTACCAGGATCTCGACGACCGGGATCAGGCGGCAGTGCACGTCTGGCTTTCGGAAAATGACGATATTCTCGCGTATCTTCGCGTCATGGACAAGGGCGTTGAAAGCGAAGATGTTTCCATCGGACGCGTCCTTTGTGTCCGGCGGGGCTGCGGGCTCGGAAGTCAGGTCGTGAAAGAAGGCATACGTGCAGCCAAAACGCTGTTTCACGCCGAACGCATCTATCTGGAAGCACAGCTTTATGTCAAGGGCCTGTATGAAAAGCTGGGCTTTCGCGTCATCTCCGAACCGTTTATCAACGAAGGAATCGAACACGTCAAAATGCTGCTGGACGGTTCGTCTTCCAGGAGGACTGCCGTATGAAAAAGAAACGCGTGATCATTCTATGCCTTGCATTTTGTATGGTGCTGATCGCATCCGCGGTATTATATGCGCCGTTGAAAGCCCGCTTTTATCACGGGATGCGCATCGAGGGCACCGTCACTGTCACTGTGAACGGAACGCCGGTTGAATTGAAAGAAAGTTCATTTTCCTCTGACGGAAATCTGCATCTTGTGTGTTCCGGTCAAACGGCAACGGTTTCATTTCGCGGCGGCGAATACGGCGACTACGCTTTTGACCTTGTCGGGCTGATCGAGGATCGTATCATCACAGTACACTGCTTTCAGCACAATTGGTGGAACCTTCTTCGCTTTGATCTGACATTGGAGATTGACCAAAAAGCAAATCAGATTCAGTATTGCGGCAGTGTTTCGTCTCTGTCCGACCGTGGATACATGAGAACGGAACCAATCGACAAAACGCAGTTTATAACGGATGAATCACTTCAAATCCTTCTTGGCTTATAAACAAAGGAGATAATATGTATCAACTTATCAAACAATCCGGTACCGCCAGACGGGCGGAGTTTCAGACGGTGCACGGCACTGTCCAGACCCCGGCGTTTCAGAACGTCGCCACCTGCGGCGCCATCAAGGGGGCGCTGTCTGCGTTTGACCTGAAGGACCTCAAGTGTCAGGTCATGCTCTGCAACACCTATCACCTGCATGTGCGCCCGGGCGACGGCCTCGTCCGCGATCTGGGCGGTCTGCACCGCTTCACCGGCTGGAGCGGCCCGATTCTGACCGACAGCGGCGGCTTTCAGGTGTTTTCGCTCGCCGGCCTGCGCAAGATCAAGGAAGAGGGCGTGACCTTCCACTCCCACGTTGACGGGCGCGTGATCTTTATGGGGCCGGAAGAAAGCATGCAGATTCAGTCGAATCTCGGCTCCACGATCGCGATGGCCTTTGACGAATGCGTGGAAAACCCCGCACCGCACGCTTATGCGAAAGAGGCGTGCGAACGCACGTACCGCTGGCTGGTCCGCTGTCAGAAAAAGATGAAGGACCTGAATGAAAGCGGCCGCGCCGTCAACCCGCAGCAGTTGCTCTTCGGCATCAACCAGGGCTGCACGTTTGCTGACCTGAGGATCGAGCACATGAAGCAGATCGCCGACCTGAACCTTGACGGCTATGCCATCGGCGGCCTTGCCGTGGGGGAACCGAAGGAGGTCATGTATGAGATCATCTCTGCCGTGGAACCGTATGCGCCGAAGGATAAAATCAGGTACCTCATGGGTGTCGGCACCCCGGGCAACATTCTGGAGGCGGTGCGCCGCGGCGTTGATCTGTTTGACTGCGTGATGCCCTCGCGCAACGCGCGGCACGGTCACCTGTTTACCCACGACGGGATCATCAATATCAACAACAATAAATACGAGCGCGACGACAGCCCCATCGACCCGCACTGCGGCTGCCCCACATGCCGGCACTTTTCGCGCGCCTATATCCGGCATTTGTTCAAGGCTAAAGAGATGCTGGCCATGCGCCTTTGCGTCATGCACAACCTGTATTTTTACAACACGCTGATGGAGGATATCCGCGCTGCGCTGGACAGCGGCACGTTTGAGGCGTTCTATCGCGCCAACGTGGACAAGCTGGACACCAGAATATAAAAATTCAATGAATTTTCAAAAAAGGCTTGCAATGTGACGGCAAAGCCTGTATAATATGAGCATTCTGTATTGACATGGAGGAATTGAAATGCAAGGTAGTCCCGTAACCATGATCCTGATTATGGCGCTGATGTTCGGCGCAATGTACTTTTTGATGATCCGCCCGCAAAAAAAGCGCCAGCAGCAGGAACAGGAAATGCGCAACGCTGTGGATGTCGGTGACGAGATCACCACCATCGGCGGCATCTGCGGCCGTGTGGTTACCGTGAAGGAAGAGCACCTGATCATTGAAACCAGCGCCGACCGCAACCGGCTGCAGATCATGAAATGGGCGATTCAGCAAAACAACACCGCCAACGAGCGCCTGGCTGAGCAGCGCGCCGCCGCGAAAGAGGCCGCCGAAAAGGCGAAGGCTGAAAAGGCCGCCGCCAAGGGCAAAGGCAAAAAGGCAAAGAAAGACAAAGAAGACTGAGTTTTCGTCATATTTGATCATCCCCCCTCATATCTTTGAACAAAAAGATATGGGGGAATTTTTATGCGTAAACCACCCAAACGCCCCGTGACGCAGGACCGCTCGCGCGTGAAGCGTGCGCTGCGGCTGCAGGCGATCATTGCGGCGCTGTATGCCGCGGCATTCTTTCTGGCGGCGTTCATCGTTCACACGGCGGCGCTGCCCCGGGAGCGTGTGCGTCCCGTGGCGCTGATTGCGCTGGCAATTTCGTCGATCCTGTGCGGCGCGCTGGCCGGGCGTCAAAATAAGAAAAACGGCCCGCTGTGGGGCCTGCTGCACTGTTTGCCGTGGGTCGTGCTGTTTTTGAGTCTGTCAGCGGCATTGAACGGACTGCCGGACCTGACCGCGTTGCTGAGCGCCGTGATTTTGCTGCTGTGCGCCGCGCTGGGCGGTACCTTGAAACCGAACCGACAGGCCACGCAGCGCCGGCTGATGAAAGGACGGCGCCCGTGACAGTGCAGGCAGTCTTGACCAAACCGCCGCGCGGGCTGAACCCCCTGACGGGTGCGCGCGCGCTCAACAAAACCAGGCTGCTTTTGATCGGTGTGCTGGCGGTCGGCACGGCCTGCGGCGTGGGGTTATATCTCGGGTTCGGCGAAATGTTTGCTTCTGTGCTGCGCACGCAGGTACGACAGTTTGAATCCGCCGCCGGGGGAACCGCCTTTTGGGAATGCTTTTCCGGTTTCGCGGTGCAGGCGCTGCTGCTGTGGGGCGCAGTCGCGCTGCTGGGCACCAGCCCGGTCGGGGCCTGGTTGATCCACGGTGCGGTGTTTTTCAAGTGCGCGGGCGTGGGTGCGCTGGCGGCGTTCTTTGCCGCTGCGTTTGGCAAACGCGGCGTCGGGTATTATTTTCTGGTGATTTTTCCGGGCAAGCTGCTGTTTTTTACCGGGCTGCTGTTTCTGTATGAAACCGGCGTGAGCGCGGCCTTCCGCGTCAAAAAAGCGCTGAAAGGGGAGGGGGCACTCTCTCCGGACGCCGTGCGCGGCTACCTTGTCCGGCTGGCCGTCATCTGCGGCATTCTGCTGCTGGGCGCATTGGTCGACACCGTGACGGTGCGCGTTTTCAGCGGCGTGTTCAATCTTTGGGATCCTGCTGCGGCGTATTGAGCGGGTTGTTGTCCACCGCCCGGCGCAGCTGCTCGTTGTTGACATGGGTATAGATCTGGGTGGTGGACAGGTTTTCGTGCCCCAGCATATCCTTCAGCACCAGCACGTCCGCGCCGCCGTACTGATACAGCAGCGTGGCTGCCGTGTGCCGCAGCTTGTGGACGGAATACTGCTGGCCCTGCAGCCCGATGGCGCCGAGGTAATGATAGACCATGAGCTGCACCGCCTGGCGCCCGATGCGTTTGTTCAGCCGGCTGATAAACAGTGCGTTGCGGTCGGCGCCGCGCAGGCCGTCTTTCGGGCGGACGGCAAGATACGCCTTGATGGATTCCACCACGGCGTCGTTGAGATACAGCAGCCGTTCCTTGCTGCCCTTGCCCACCACGCGCATGATGCGCTCGTTCAGGTCAATGCCGGAAAGATTCAGCGCGCACAGCTCTGCCAGCCGCAGCCCGCAGTTGAGAAAAATCGTCAGGATGCAGCGGTCGCGCACCGCGTTTTCGCCCTGCACCGCCGCCAGAAGCGCCCGACTCTGGTCCAGCGTCAGGTACTTCGGCAGTTTCTTTTTGTCGGACCCGATCTGCAGATTGGCCGTGGGGTTGCTTTCAATATAGCCCATGTGCTCGCAGACATATTTGAAGAACCCGCGCAGGGCAGAGGATTTGCGCCGCCGGGTGGTCATGCTGTTGCCGCGGTCAGAACCGCAGTAGGTGAGAAAGTCATAGATATCGCCCACACGCACATCGGAAAGCACCGCATCGTCGATGCACGTCAGGGGCGCCCCGGCCTCGATTTCATCCGGGGTACACAGATGCTTTGACACCGCATAGAATGCAAAGAACAGCCGCAGGTCGCGCGCGTATTCCTCAATGGTCAGCTTCGCGCTGTTTTTGACATTGAACAGATAATCCAGGTATTCGTTGACACGCTGCGGCAGCAGCGCACGGTCGGGTGCAGCCATTCGATCACTTCCTTTTGTGAAACAGTTTCATGAAGAGGAGGGGAAGAGGCAAGATGACGTCAGGGGTTGAGGGAATAAGGGATTAAGGGAATGAATCATAAAGGAATTGAGGAAATGCAGGCGGACCGGTGTGTTCGCCCGAAACCACGGCAAAACCATTTCCATCGCAGGCGTCAAATTGACAAAGTACGGTGGTTTGCGTGCAGTCCGCAAATGATTGCGATGGCCGTCAGACGATGCATCGAATAAAAACCGTTCCAATGAAAAAACGGTCGTTCAATAGTTTTTTATCGGATGAGTGCGCAGTGCGACAGTGTGACAGTTGAATCAAATAAAAACAGTTGCGTCGGGTATTGCATCGTTCAGAAGAATTTTATCGGCTGAGATCAGCACATCCAACCGAAGCGTATTGAATAAAAACCGTTTCAATGAACATTGCATCATTCAGAATGTATTTATCGGCTGCGTGTGCATATGCACAGGTGCAAATCTTTGACTGGCAAAAACCGAGCACGGTGCAATGTTCGATGCAGTGATTTTCAGCTGCGATCATCGTTCTGTGCACGCATTCTTTTATCCTTCTGTGGTGCTTTTCCTCCCCTCAACTATACAAAACATTTATTTTGTATAGTTGACACCTTCAAATTATACACCTTGCACAAAAGCGTCCCCCGCATGGCGGCGGCAAAAAAATCAGCAGACCGGAACAATTCCTCCGACGTCTGTCAGCGGAACATCCGGCAGACAATCGTATGCGCAGCCGTATTTTGCAAGAAACGCCTGGATCTGATCAAAGTCGCGGTGCCGCGTGACGTCGCCGAAAAACAGCAGCCGACGCGGCGCGATCATTGCAGCGGCGCCGCCGATGAAACCGCAGTCGTGCCCCGGTAGGCGCACATCGCCCTTGCCGATTGACAGCACGTCAAAGCCCTCTGCGGCTGCCGCGGCGGCAACCGACGGGTCGTCTGTCAAAATCGCGCGTTCGGCGATCACCACAGCCGCGCAGTTCGCGTACCCCTGATTGACATGAACAATCCGTACGCCCTGCTGTTTCAGCTCTGTTGAAAGTGACGGTGCGATCGCTTTGATGTTGGCAAACGCCACGTTCCCCGCGCGCAGCACATTCAGCGCACAGTCGCCGGGATATGCGCCGGACACACGGCACGGTGTGATGCTTGCATTGTGAAACGCATCCGCAAGCCGGTCAAGCTGACGCGCATCGGCAAAGAGCTTCCCCTGCCCCGCGTGGAACACCTGTGCGTCCGCGTGATCAGAGATGGCGCTGTCGATCGCCGGGTTCGGTTCCAATACGATGGGCGTCACGGCATGCCGGCGAAGAAAGAACTCAAACACATCCGGCACACCGCCGATCACAGCAATGCGGACCGGTTTTTCCGGCAAATCAGGCGTCTTCAGATATCCGCTCATGTGACCAGTGCCTCAAACGCTTCACGGATGGTGCGCACACCGACGATCTCTATGGTCTGCTGCATACTTTTTGAGATGGAGCGCAGGTTGTGCTTCGGCACGATGCATTTGGAAAAGCCGAGGCGCGCGGCCTCTTTGATGCGCTGCTCGCAGTGCGAAACGGCCCGGATCTCTCCCGCCAGGCCGATCTCGCCAAAGGCCAGCACGTCGTCGCGCAGCGCGTAATCCTTCAGCGAGGACACCAGCGCCATGGCAATGGTCAGGTCCAGCGCGGGCTCGTCCAGCTTCATCCCGCCGACAATGTTGATATAGGTATCCATGCTGTTGAAATAATAGCCGCCGCGCTTTTCCAGCACCGCAATGAGCATCGCCATGCGGTTATAGTCAAAGCCGTTGCTCATGCGGCGCGGGTTGCCGTAGCTTGTCGGCGTGACAAGGCCCTGAATCTCTGCCAAAAGCGGGCGCGACCCTTCCATCACGCAGGCCACGCAGGTGCCGGGCGTATTTTTCGGCCGGCCGGCGATCAGTGCTTCCGACGGGTTCTTGACCTCCTGCAGGCCGCAGTCGGTCATTTCAAACACGCCGATCTCGTTGGTGGAGCCGTAGCGGTTCTTGACTGCACGCAGAATGCGGAACGACAGGTTGCGCTCCCCTTCAAAATACAAAACGGCATCCACGATGTGTTCCAGCACCTTGGGCCCGGCAATGTTGCCGTCCTTGTTGACATGGCCCACAATGATGATCGGGATCGACAGCGACTTTGCGGTGCGCATCAAAAGATTGGTGCTTTCGCGCACCTGGGTGATGCTGCCCGGCGACGACGACAGGTCCGTGTGGTTCATCGTCTGGATGGAGTCGATGATGACCAGCCCCGGCGTTTGCTGCAAAATATGATCGCAGATCGCCTGCACGTCCGTTTCGCAAAGCAGGCGGATGCCCGCCGCAGTCACGCCCAGCCGGTCGGCGCGCAGCTTGATCTGGTGATAAGACTCCTCGCCGGAAACATACAGCACGTCCATCGCGCTGCCGAGCGCCCGGCAGACCTGCAAAAGGATGGTGGATTTGCCGATGCCCGGGTCGCCGCTGAGCAGCACCAGCGAGCCCTTGACAATGCCGCCGCCCAGCACGCGGTCCAGCTCCTCCATGCCGGTGGTGTAGCGCAGCTCGGTGTCCGGCTTGATCTGCGACAGCGGATAAGACCGCAGCGCGGCGGTTGGTTTGGCCGGCTTTTGCGCCGCTGCCGCCGGCTGGGTAACGCGCACTTCCTCCTGCATCGTGTTCCATTCGCCGCAGGATGGGCATTTTCCGAGCCATTTCGGGGATTCACAGCCGCAGTTTTCACAAACAAAGACGGATTTGGTTTTTGACGCCATCGTGTTTCACTTCCCGTATGTTAAGATCGTGTGTTCAGATATGCTTCCAGCCCGTCCGCGATCGCGGCGGCCAGGTCGCTTTGATAGGTTTCATCCAAAAGGCGCGCGGCCTCTTCGGGGTTTGACAAAAAGCCGCATTCCACCATCACCGCCGGAACCGCAGCGTGATACAAAAGATAGATCTCTTTTCCGCTTTGCTTCACGGCGCGGGTGTTGCCCGGCTGCAGCGCTGCCACGACCGCAGACTGGATCGCGTTTGCCAGCGCCTCGCTGCCGGCATGGTTCGGTGAAAAAAAGACCTGCGTTCCGGTGCAGCGCGTGTCCTCAAAATAATTCTGGTGGATGCTCAGCACCACACAGCCCGGGTGCGCCTCGATCAACGACGCGCGGTGATGGATATCGCTCACTTTTTTCTCACGCATCGTGGTTTTTGATTCGTCATACGTCAGCGTGTCGTCGGTGCGCGTCATCAGCGTTTCAAAGCCGCGCGCTTTCAGCGTCGCTTCCAGCTTTTCGGACACGGACAGGTTGACGTCCTTTTCCGGAATGCCGTCTGCGGTTTGTGCGCCGCCGTCCTCACCGCCGTGCCCGGCGTCAATGATGATCAGCGGCCCGGTTTCATCCGCCGTGTTTTCCGGCTCTGCCCGGGTACTGACGACGCGGATCATCCGGTTGCCGAGCAGACAAAACAAAAACAGCGCGCCGATCAGCGCGGCAGACAGCAGCACCGACCGCAGCCGGATCACCTGATATTTCATACGATCCCTCCGTGACATGGATTTCACAAGAAGGATATGAACCGATCCGGCGAGAAATGAATCTTTTTTTATTTTAGCACAGTTTGCCGCGTTTTTCAATCTTTTTCAACAAAACAAAACCGGGTTGCCATGGGCCGCCCGGTCTGATACTTTTGATTAAAAGAACGCCGCTTCCTTCACCACCAGCAGCTCGTCTGCGCCATACTGTTCGCAAAGCTCGGCCGGCATGTCCATGCAGTAGCGCTCGTCCACCATCACGATCCTTGCGTAATCATAAATCAAAAACGGCGCCAGGCAGTTTGCAAAGGAATCCTTGATCAGCAGCAGCGTTTTTCCGTCGGGATTCTGTGGATTGGTGATCTCCACAACACCGTGGTTTCCGGAAAGGAAAACGCTGTATTTGTCTTTTGTTTCCAGCGCCGCATCGTTATAAAACGGGATCTCTTTTCCGTCCGCGACCACGCGCACACCGTCCGGCAGCGCGACCGTCTTGATGGTGTCCGGCGGGATGCTGCGGTCCAGCACCCGGGAATCCTGGGTCCCGCGAAAGTCCGCCGTCACCGTTTTCAGTGAAAAATCCGTCATCGGCGGCGCTTCTCTCCCCTTTTCGGAAACCAGGCGGCAGTATGCGAGATAGGCGCCTTCGGTCGTCCAGTGATGATCCGTCCGGTAATAGGAATTGCTGCCGAAATAAGCCGAACTGCCGCGCAGCACCGGCGCAGTGTCGATCACCGTCGCCTGCGGCATGGCCGTATGTAAAAGCGATAGAATTCCGTCATAGTCATACATCTGCGCGTGCGCAGGCAACAGCTCAGACAGCGCGATCCCTGCCGACGGGACCGGCAGTACCGTCAGCGGCAGCCCGGTGCGTTCCTGCAGCCTGGCATAGCGTTTGGCGTCCGCGGCGATCTGATCGGGATCAACGTCCCGGTCGGTGATCCGCTGGAACAGGTGGTTTTGTTTTCCGAGATATGCGCCGCCGATGTCGCGCCGCCCGGTCAGACGTTTGAGCCGGCTTTGCGCAGCCGTGCAGACGTCACGCAGCAAAAACTGGTCCGACAGATATTCGTTCAGATCGCGTTGAAACGAACCGTCGGATGCACGACTGGAAATCGTGCTCCGCGTCTTGAGCGGGCGATTCTCGTTATCCGAAAAGGCGCGGTCCCCTTTCAGCACCGTGACCGTGCCGCACAGCAGCAGGATCAGAAGGAAGCACGCCGGAATGATGCGTTCAAGCCATTTCATATCGCGTCCCTCCTAAAATCTGAAGTACAAAAACGGGTTATAGCTGTCGCCGACGATGAACGCAAGGCACAGCAGCACCGCCGCCAGGCAGGCAGCGCCCCTGACCGCAGTGACCGCGGCCGGCCGCCCGATCCGGTCAGACAGCTTTTTCAGCAGCTTCGGGACGAGCGAAACGCTCAGAATCGCGGCGATCACAAACAGCACGGCGTAGCTGCCGGCATAATACAGCGATTCTTCGTTCCACAGACCGTTTTGTCCGAAGCAGGCACGAAGATAGCAGCGCAGAAGCGCCGGCTCGTCGCAGGCAAAAATGACCCAGGAAAGCAGCACGACGCACAGCGCGTACAAATGACCGAAAAGCTTCGGGATCCGCTGCAGCACCCGCAGCAGAAAGAGCTTTTCCAGAACCAGAAAAACAAAGAAGTAAAGCCCCCAGAGGATGAAGTTGACCCCGGCGCCGTGCCACAGACCGGTCAGGAACCAGACGACAAACAGGTTGAAAATCTGGCGCACTTTCCCCTTTCGGTTGCCGCCAAGCGGGATATAGACATATTCGCGGAACCAGGTGGACAGCGTGATGTGCCATCTGCGCCAGAACTCCGTGACGCTGTTTGCTTCATAGGGATGATTGAAATTCTCCGGAAACGTGAAGCCGAACATGGCGCCAAGGCCGATGGCCATATCGCTGTAGCCGGAAAAATCAAAGTAGATCTGGAATGCAAAAGCCAGCGCGCCGAGCCAGGCCGTCGCCGCCGGAACCGCGCCGCCCGCTGCGCGGATCTCGTCCCACAACGCGCCGAGCTGGTTGGCCAAAAGCACCTTTTTGCACAGACCGACGGCAAACCGGAACACGCCCCGCGTGACCTGCGCCATGTCGATGCGTCTGTCTTTGAGCTGCGTTTCCACGTCGGCATACCGCACGATCGGCCCGGCGATGAGCTGCGGAAACATGCTGATGTACATGCCGAAGTCGATGATGTTGTGCTGGGCGCTGACCCTTTTGCGATAGACGTCGATGGTATAAGACAGCGTCTGGAACGTATAAAACGAGATGCCGATGGGCAGCGCGATATGCAAAAGCCCGACGCTGCTGTGCGTCAGTTGATTGAATGATTCAATCGAAAAATCGGTGTATTTGAAAAAGCCCATCAAACCGAGATTGACCGCGACCGAAAGGATCAGCACCATGCGGCGCGCCACCGGTTGATTTTTTTGATCGAGCTTTTCAAGCGCGAGGCCGTTGCAGTAGTCAAACACCGTTGAAAACAGCATGATCAGAATGTATCGCGGCTCGCCCCATGCATAGAACAAGAGGCTTGCCGCGAACAAAAAGAAGTTTCTGAATCGTGCGGGAATCACGGCGTACAGCAGAAGGACAAGCGGCAAAAACGCGCATAGAAAGATCGGACTGCTGAAGACCATCGTTTACCTCACAAAGTCAAGAAATGCCTGGCGGACGGTTGCGTTGTCGTCGCTGATGATGAGCACGGCATACTGCCCTTCGGAAAACACGATGCCGCCCTCTGCCTTCGGGACCTGTTTCGGCGCATAGCTGGCGTATTGGCTGACGCGCTTTTCCTGATGCCGGCGCAGCGACGCCTCTGCCTCGCCGACGTCGGAAACATCCTTCACGGCGATGACGCAGAGCTCGTCGGCGTTCGGGTTTTCCTTGTTGGACGCATACGACACAAAGAATGCCGCGATTTTTTCATAGTCCATGCTGCTGATGTAGGAAAACGCATCCTCCGGCGCGTCGTCGGAATTGCTGCGATAGTTCATACCGGAAAAGCCCGCAGCGGCTTCCATTGCTTTTGACAAATCATACATACTGACCGTTGCGGAGGGTTCCTGCTGATCGTCGCCTGTTTTTTTGCAGCCGGTAAACATCATCGCAAACAGCAGAAAGCACAGCACAAGCGCATTGATTCGTTTCATGGTCATTCTCCTTTTTTACTTACAGCAGTACCGCTGCTGTTGTGGCAATCTCAGCAGCCTCAAACGCATTGGTTCCGTTGTAACTCCAGTAATAATCATCGGAATCGTCGTACTGATGCTCAGAGATATAGTCGCCGAGCGCATCTTCGATCGCCTGATCGATCTTTTCCTGCGTCTCTTCATTCACATCGGTTTCATTCTCTTCATTGTATCGCGTGATATAGACGCTCAGAACAAAGTCACCGTCTGCGTTCTTGCTCCAGACGCATTCAATGGAGGTTTCGTTCAGTCCGTCAACGCGCTCGGTGATCCCGCTGATCATCGCCGCGGCAGCCGATTCATCGTCCGGGCCAATCTTCTGCCTGAAGGTATAGCAGCCGATGCTTTGTTCGCTCTCAAGCAGCTTTTTGATCGCTTTCGGGATGGAATAGATGTTTTTGATCTCCACCGCGTTCATCTCGGCATAGGAATACTTCGTGCCGTTGGCCGCCGGGAAGAACTCCGCGTTCCAGTCGTGGGAGGACCGCGCCCGGGTGTCGTCCATATTGAAGTTGGCATAATTGCCCGCTTCAGCGTCGCTGTAGCAGTCCACATGGTACCAGTCGCCGTCAAGATTCACCAGGTTCCAGGAATGGATCAGATCTGACGAATGGATGACCTTGCATTCAATGCCGAGCATCTGCATGAACAGACGCATCGTCGTGGCATATCCGACACAGACCGCATCGTGATTTTTCAGCACACCGTAGGGGTTGTCAGCGCCGTCATCGGTGGACGGAATCACGTCAAGCAGCCCGGTGTCGGCATGAAGCTTTGTTGTCAGCCAAAGATAAGCGGCCTCTTCTTTTTCAAAATCGGTCATACCGTCGGTGATGATTTCATCCAGAACGGCCTTTGCCATATCCAGCGTCTCTTTGTCGCGGTCAGACAGCGCGCTTGTGTCGCCGCTCAGATAGGCGTCGGAAATGTGCCGGGTGGAACGGATGGTATATTCGCCGCAGATCAAAACATCGTCCTCGGTACCGGGGTCTTCCCCGTAAGAATCGGTGATCTTGCGCAGACGTTCCGTCATCTCGGTGTTGTTGTCTTCAACGGTCTTTTTCAGCTCAAGCTGGCCGAGGGCAGAGATCGTTCCGATCGCTGCGGAATAGACCAGCAGGATGACGAGAAGGGTACAGATGATTTTGCTGCCTTTTGACATGGCGGTTCTCCTCTTTTCACATTTTGATTGCGGTTTTCATTATATGCGGTTTTCTGAAACTGTCAATATTGTTTCTTTATGATTTAAGAATTTTTTAAGAACTTCTTCATAAAAACAGGAAATTCAATCTTCCGATAACGAAAATTTAAACATGGGATCCGACTGGAAACGAAAAAAGATTTCTTGAATTTTTTGCAAAAAGGCCTTGACATTCCCCTGCCGTTTCAGTATAATATTCAAGCTGTTAGAAATCTGCGGGTGTAGTTCAATGGCAGAATCCCAGCCTTCCAAGCTGGTCGTGTGGGTTCGATTCCCATCACCCGCTCCAGTGACAATTGCGGTTTTAGCTCAGCTGGATAGAGCAACTGCCTTCTAAGCAGTAGGCCGGGGGTTCGAGTCCCTTAAACCGCGCCAATATGTGGTGGGTATAGCTCAGTTGGTTAGAGCGCCAGGTTGTGGCCCTGGAGGCCATCGGTTCGAATCCGATTATCCACCCCATTTTTTTATACGCAGGGGTGTAGCCAAGGGGTAAGGCACCACACTTTGACTGTGGCATTCGTAGGTTCAAATCCTGCCACCCCTGCCATGCAAACCCCCTCTTTTGTCTACCGGACAAAGGAGGGGGTTTGCAATGATATCCGTTCCTGTCGGAACGGGTGATATCCCTTCGGGATGATACAGCCCTTCGTGCGATGATATACGCCTGCGGCATATGAAGGAACGGATATATCATATTGCGACAAAGGCGCAATATATCATGCGGCGCAAGCCGTATATCATAATCGCGCAGCGATATATCATTGACTGTTGCTACTGAGTCTTGAGGTGATTATCTTGTCAGGCAATAAACTTGTTGACCTTTCTTTTGAATTTGCAAAGAGCATTGTTCATCTCGTTGACAACATAAAAATGCCGAAAAGCGCATACATGATCGACCAGCTTGCACGGGCAGGAACCTCTGTTGGCGCAAATATTCATGAGGCACAATACGCACAAAGTAAAGCTGATTTTATTGCCTAACTTGAAATCGCACTGAAAGAAGCAAACGAAAAATAAGAGAAATCAGGATTTGGAAAGGTAAGTTACTGTTTCATCAGACCGACGTTGAAAGGAGCGCTCATTATGCGCACATGGGATCACATTCCCCTTGTCCCTTATACCAAAACAGAAGAGGTTTTGCACACCGTGACCCATGCGGCCGGTCTGATCCTGAGCGCGTGGATCGTGAAGGACTGTCTGCTGCCGCCGATCCGAAGCGGCAACCGGTTCAGCATTGTTTGCGCCGCGCTGTATCTGTTTGGCACCACGGTCATGTTTGTGACGTCTGCGCTGTATCACGGCGTAAAGCCGTCAAACGCAAAGCGGCTGCTGCGGCTGCTGGACCACTGCATGATCTTTTTTACGGTTGCCGGTACCGCCACGGCCTGCGCGCCTGCGGTGCTTGCCACGGCCGGCCGGGTTCCCGCAATGGTGATGTGCGTTTGCGGCTGGTTGGGCGCGGTCAGCGGCCTGGTGCTGACCTTGACTGCCTTTGAAAAAACCAAGGCGCTGCAGATGGCGCTGTACATCGGGACCGGCGCGGTCTGTGCGGTCTGCGGCGCAAAGGCGTTCACCATTCTGCCGCACGGCGCGTTTTTCTTCTTTCTCGGCGGCAGCGGCACGCTTTTGATCGGGGCGGTGCTTTACGGCGCCGGCAAAAAGCACCGATACTTCCACACGATCTTTCATGTGTTCATCGACATCGGCCTGACGATCTTTTTCATCGGGATTCGGCAGTATTGCTATTGATCGAACACGCCTGCACCTGTGCAGTTTTTTATAAAAAACGGCCGATGTAAAGCGTGAAAACGCGATTTGCAACCGCCGGTTGACAAATTGACAAGCCGAATTGCTTGCAGTTTTTTCCATATTGCGATAGAATGGACGCAGAACACAAAGGAGGCTTCGACCATGATTTTCGCAGACAAACTCATCCAACTCAGAAAAAAGAACGGCTGGTCGCAGGAGGATCTTGCAAACCAACTGAACGTCAGCCGCCAGACCGTTTCCAAATGGGAGGGCGCGCAGTCCATCCCTGACCTGAACCGCATCCTGCAGCTTTCCGAGCTGTTCGGCGTCAGCACCGACACGCTGCTGAAAGACGATCTTTCATTGGAAGACGGGGTCTCCCCTGTTGCCGGCGGCACAGGCGACTCGCATTTGCGCACCGTGTCCATGGAAGAGGCCAACGCCTTTTTGGACGCCAGAAAATCCGCGGCCGGAAAAATCGCGCTGGGCGTGTGGCTTTGCATCATCTCTCCCATTCTTTTGCTTGGCCTGGGCGGCGCACAGGACGTCGGCGCCGTTTCGCTGACCGAACAGCAGGCGGGCGGCATCGGGCTTTGCGTCCTTTTGCTGCTGGTCGGCGCGGCGGTTGCGCTGTTTGTGCTGTGCGGCATGCGATTGAAACCGTTTGACTATCTGCAAAGCGAACCGTTTGAAACGGCGTACGGCGTCACCGGCATGGTGCGTGAAAAGCAGACGCGCAGTCAGAACCGCCACACCCTTTCGGTCACGGTCGGCGTGGTGCTGTGCGTGCTGTCAAGCATCCCGCTGTTCCTGGCCATGATTTTGACAGAGAACGAACTGTATCAGGTGTTTTCGGTCTGCCTGCTTTTGCTGGTTGCGGCGTGCGGCGTGTTTTTTCTGGTGAAAGACGGCATGATCTGGGGCAGCTATTCCACACTGCTGGAAGAAGACGACTATGCCCGTGACAAAAAATCGGTCAAAGAACGCAACGAACGCATCCTCGGCATCTATTGGCTGGCGGTCACGGCAATCTATCTTGCCGTCAGCTTCGGCCTCGGCAAATGGGACCGCACCTGGATCGTCTGGCCGGTGGCGGGCGTCGGCTGCGCAATCCTTGCGGCGATTTTGAGCGGCGTCCGGAAAAAAGAAACCTGATCAAAACACGACCAAGCAAAAAGCGTACCGACACCCGGCCGGTACGCTTAATTTTTTGTCTGTCAAATCTTTATCAAGCCGAACGCGCCCAGAATGTTTGTCACAAGAATGGCGAGGATAAAGATCGGCGCGATCCACTTCACCATGACCTTGTAAAACTTTTTCATTGTGAAGGGGCCGTTGAGTTCCACTTCGCTGACGATGAGGTCGGGCTTGACAAAGAAGCCGATCATCAGGCAGGTCAGCATGCCCACCAGCGGCAGCAGAATGCTGTTGGAAACAAAGTCCAGGAAATCGAGGATGCCGCCGATGCCAGGGAATTCAACGCCGCTCCAGAGGCCGAAACCGAGCGAACAGACAACGCCGAGCGCAATGCCGTAGGCCATCACGATGACCGTTGCCTTCAGCCGGCTGATCTTGAAGGTATCAAGCAGACCGGAAACAATGGCTTCCATGATCGACACCGAGCTGGTGATTGCGGCAAACAGTACCAGGAAAAAGAACAGCGCACCGATGAAGTTGCCCGCGGGCATGCTGTTGAACACCTTTGGCAGCGTGACAAACATCAGCGACGGGCCGGTACTGAGCGCCGCCTTGTCTCCGCCGGAAAAGACAAACACCGCCGGAATGATCATCAGGCCGGCCAGCAGCGCGATCGCCGTGTCAAAGGTTTCGATCTGGCGCGTGGCCTTTTCAATGTGCTCTTCTTTTGAAAAATAGGACCCGTAGGTGATCATGATGCCCATGGCCAGCGACATGGAATAAAACAACTGGCTCAGCGCCGCCAAAAAGGTTTTGACGCTCAGGTTTTCGATGTTCGGCAGCAGATAGTATTTGACGCCTTCCAGCGAGCCCGGGCGCGTCACAACAAAGATCGAAAGCCCGACCGTGATCAACAGCAGCGCCGGCATCAGAATGCGGGACAGCTTTTCGATGCCGCGGTTGACGCCGAAAATAATGACCAGCGTGGTTGCAACGATAAAGATCAAAAACCAAATGATCGGGTCAAACGTGGCGGACACATAGTTGCCGAAGAAGGTGTCTTCGGCTGCTTCGGCCGCCTTGCCGGTCACCATGACAAACGCATACTTGGTCACCCAGCCGCCGATCAGGCAATAGTACGGAAAGATCAGGACCGGCACGACCGTTGCAAGTTTGCCCAGCCAGCCCCACTTTTTGTTCAAAGCGCCAAAGGCTTTCATCGGGCTGAGCTGCGTTTTGCGGCCGATGGCGATCTCGGTCACCATCAGAACAAAGCCAAAAGTGATGGCCAGAATGATATAGACCAGCAGGAACATGCCGCCGCCGTATTGCGCCGCAAGATACGGGAACCGCCACAGGTTTCCCAGTCCGACCGCAGAGCCGGCCGCCGCCAGAACAAATCCGAGTTTTCCTTGAAACGTACTTCTTTTTTCCATAATGAATTGTCTCCTAAGATATGATGATCCTATGATAGTATAAAATGCAAAAAAAGAAAAGCCTTTTTTAACAATTATTCAAAAAATTTTTTAAAAAAATGTGATATAATAATAAAAATTACGGCCAAGTGCCGCCAAAACACAAGGAGGGCTTTGTTATGGACCGACCCAGAGCAGAATACCCGAACCCGCAGTTTGAACGCACCGACTGGGAATGTCTCAACGGACCGTGGAACTGCGGCTATGAACCGACCGCGCCCGGCTTTCGCTTTTCCAGAGATGAAAGCACAGCCGTTTCACTGCGCAAGGCAGCCCGTTATCCGTATCAAATCAACGTCCCCTTCTGTGTGGAAAGCCGCCTGTCCGGCATCGGCGACACCGGCTTTGTGCAGCGCGTGTGGTACCGCAGGACCGTGCATGTCCGCGCGCGGGGCCGCCGGGTGTTTTTGCACGTCGGCGCGGCAGACCACCTGACCACCGTTCTGGTCAACGGAAGGCTTGCCGGGCGCCACAGGGGCGGCTATACGTCCTTTGCGTTTGAGATCACCGACCTGGTTGCCGACGGCGACAACGAGGTGTTCATTCTGTGTGAAGACAACAACCGCGCCCCGATGGTCATGCGCGGCAAGCAGAGCGAAAAAAAGCAAAGCCATGGCTGCGATTATACGCGTACCACCGGCATCTGGCAAAGCGTGTGGCTGGAATATACCCCGCAGGCTTACATCAAACACATTCGCATTTTCCCTGACGCGGCAAACGGCAGGGTCACCGTGATGGCGGATTTTTGCGGCAGCGGCAATTTCAGCTGCGAAGCGTTTTATGCGGGCAAGGCGATGGGCTGCGCATCACAGACGAACGCGGCCGGCTGCCGGCACTATGAGATCAAACTGTCTGAAACGCACCTTTGGGAGGTCGGCCGCGGCCGGCTGTATGACCTGACGCTGCGCTTCGGCGACGACGTGGTGAACAGCTATTTCGGCCTGCGCGACGTGCGGCTGGACGGGTACCGCTTCCTTTTGAACGGCAAAAGCGTGTTTCAGCGGCTGGTCCTGGATCAGGGCTTTTATCGCGACGGCATCTATACCGCGCCGACCGACGGGCGTCTTGCGCAAGACGTCATCGACTGCATGGCGCTGGGCTTCAACGGCGCACGGCTGCACCAAAAGGTGTTTGAGCCGCGGTTTTTGTATCACTGCGACCGGCTGGGCTATCTGGTCTGGGGCGAAGCGCCCAACTGGGGTCTGGACATTTCCAGCCCGGAAAGCGTGCCGATTTTCCTCGGCGAATGGCGCGAAGCACTGCGGCGTGACTGCAACCACCCGGCCATCATCGGCTGGTGTCCGTTCAACGAAACGTGGGACTATCACCGCCGCAGGCAGTATGACCCGCTGCTGTCCACGGTGTTTGACTTCACCAGGGACTTTGACCCCACGCGCCCGTGCATCGACACCAGCGGCAATTATCATGTCAAGACCGACATTTACGATGTCCACGACTATGACTGCGACCCCGCGCGGTTCAAACAAAACTATGACCGCCTGATGACCGAAGGCGTGCTGCATGACCACATAGAGATCAATCAGGGCCGCCAGCATTATGGCGGCGAGCCGGTCTTTATGAGCGAATACGGCGGCATCAAATGGGCCGGCGACGACAGTATCAAATCCTGGGGCTACGGCGTCGACGTCAAAACACCGCAGGAATTTGCCGACCGGTACTGCGCGCTGACCGAGGCGCTGCTTGGCAACGACCGGATGCTCGGCTTCTGCTATACGCAGCTTTATGACATCGAGCAGGAGCAGAACGGCCTGTATACCTATGACCGGGAAAAGAAATTCTCTGACGATATCTATCAAAGGATCAAACAAAGCAACACCATGAAAGCGGCGATCGAAGACTGAGCCGCACATCAAAAAGAGTGCAGCGTCAAAACTGCACTCTTCCTTTTTCGGTTCTGTTTTGTTTATTCGTATTCCACGTTGATCGCGTCAAAGCGGCACTTTTGGGCGCAGGCGCCGCATTGGAAGCACTTGCTCTGGTCGATCTCAAACGGCTGCTTCATCACGCCGAACGGCGCGTCCGCCGCGCAGACCCGGCGGCACAGCGAGCACCCCTTACACTTTTCGGCGTCGATCGTCACCCGCCTGATCTTTTTCCAGCCCTCGGGTGCGCTGATGGCGCTGTTGGGGCAGATGAGGCTGCACTGGCCGCATTCCACGCAGACCTTGTCGTCGATCGCGTAGCAGGTGCGGATATCATCCACCGGCGAGATCGCATGATACAGGCAAATATAGGCGCACGCGCCGCAGCCGACACACTGCTCTTTGTTCAGTTGAAATGCCATGATACCCCTCCTTAACCGCCGGATGCGGGCGACAGCAGCCAGATCTCGTCGCCGTCGGCAAGCGCATGATTTTTATTTTTGCAGGGCTCCCCGTTGACGAACATCACCGTGTGCTTGAACGCCAGCGGCTCCGGGTGCTGCAGATTCGGATTGCTCTTTTTGTTTTCGGCATAAACTGCATCGACCCGTTCATTGAGTGAAACGAACAGATCATCGACCTTTTCAATGTCCAGCGCCTCTTTTGCAAGATGGGTGTCCATCCGCAGCACGCCAAACAGTTTGACTGTGACCTTTGCCATATCCGCCCCTCCTCAATCGTCTTTGCGCATGGCGCGTGCCACGGCGTCGTCATAATACTTTTTGTCCAGTACGATCCCCAGCGTCTTGAGCCGGTGATAGGTCGGGATGCCGTGCTTCCAGCCGCGCCCGCGGTAATAGACCTTGCGCATCTTGTCCAGCGGCACCTTGGTGCGCGGGTTGTTCGGGTCCTGCGGCACGTCGGTCAGGCGCTTCGGCAGCCTGTCGGCGTCTGCCTTCTGGCCAAGAATAACGTTGGAAATGCGCTCGGCGTTGTAGCCGTAGGCGCCCCAGGTCAGCATGGAGGCCACGCTTGTGTGCATCCCGGTGGCATAGTGCACCGCCTTGATGTGCGGCAGCAGCGGCAGCGGGATCTTGGCAACCTTGGTGAAGTGCGACAGCAGGTTGACCACCGGGCCGACGTACGGGAACACCGCAAGGATGATTCTGGTCACGAGCCAGTTCGGCTTGTCGACCAGAAAGCCCGGAAAGACCGCGTAGCTGGTGAACAGGCAGCTTCCGCAGCCGGAGACCGCCTCCATCAGATTTTGCAGCATGATGGCGATGGCGGCCTTGCCGTGGTGGGTCAGGGAATCGACGTCCAGACCCAGGCCCTCCAGCACGACCATGTAGCCCGCGTTCAGGTGGCAGCCGCCGCGGTTCGCCGTGGCGTAGCCCAGCCCGTGGCCGACCGCGTGGCGCGGTTCATAGGCCGCGAGCTCCATGCCCTTGGCGTGGATGGCATATTCCTTGCCGCCGAAGATGTCGCTCATGCGCTTGCTGCCGTCGGCGATGTAGTTCCCCTCCCCTTCGCGGTACGCAATGTCGTGGAACATTTGCGACAGATTGTCCGTCTCGCCGAAGTGGATGCCGAAGTCGTGCACGCCCTTTTCGGCCAGCTCCATTGCGAACGCCACCGACCCGGCGCAGGAGATCGCATCCATACCGAGCTCGTCAAGCTCATAGTTCCATTTGAGGATCTTTTCAATGTCGTCGTTCAGAATGTTCGGGCCGAGCAGACCGAGCGTTTCCAGCTCCGGCCCCTTGACGATCTTGTCGTCCACCTTGCACATGCGGGCGCAGCGAATGACGCAGGTCGTGCACGCGGCGTTGGAGACCAGATGGTGCTCTGCCAGCTCTTCGCCGGAGACCATTTCAAAATTGTCGAACCGCCCGGCGGAAAAATTCTTTGTCGCCAGGATGGAGTGCGCCTGCATCGGCGCGACCAGCCCCGCCGTTCCGAGCTTCGGGAGCTGACGACCGGTCAGCGGATGGTTCTGCAAGGTGTGAATCCATTTGACGTTCAGCTTTTGCAGCGCTTCCTTGTCATAGACCTGCGGCAGTTTGGTACCGAACGCGGTGACGGCTTTCAGGTTTTTGGAGCCGAAGACGGCGCCCACGCCGCCGCGCCCCGCCGTGCGGTCGTTGGAAAACACGCAGGCATACAGCACCTTGTGCTCCCCTGCCGGGCCGATCACAAGCCGTCCGGGGTACTGCTTGAGCTTTTCCTGCGCTTCGCCGGTCATGGTGCCCCAAAGCGCGGATGCGTCCAGGAATTCCACGTTGTCCTGCGTGATGTGGACTTGCACCGGGGTTTCGGATTTTCCGCTGATGATCGCCGCGTCAAAGCCCGCACGCTTGAGCGTCAGGCCAAAGTCGCCGCCGCAGTTGGACGACGTGAGGATGCCCGTCAGCGGAGAGATCGTGGAAATGTTGAAGCGCGAGGTGTTCGGGCAGCCGGTACCGGTCAGCGGGCCGGTGGTGATCACCAGCCAGTTGTCCTCATCAAACGCCTTCATGTGCGGCGTGATGTGCTTGAGCAGGATGTCTGCCGCCATGATCTTGCCGCCGAGCGTGCGCTTGCGGTCGGCGTCCGTCCACGGGAAATCGCGGAAGGTGCGCGTGCTCAGGTCAATGAACAGCACCCGCCCCATATAGCCTTTTAACTGGGTCAAGTTGCATCAGCTCCTTTTCCGTATTTCAAGGGTAGTTTCTGTATTTCCAACCCGTCGAAGCAGAGCAGCACGCCCTGCGACGCGGTGTTGTTCAAAAAGTAATCCACGGCAAGCTTTGCTTCCAATGCGCCGATGATTCCGACGACCGGGCTTTGCGACTGCGGTTTGGTTTTCGGCACTGCCAGCGCGCCGGCGCTTTCCAGCGACGCGGTTTTGCCCGGTACGAAAAGATAGGCCGTGCCGTAAGCGCCGTCTACCCCGCCGTTGACCGCGGGCTTGCCGGTTTGTTCACACCAGCCGGCAGTCACCTTGCGCGCGTCAATGTTGTCCACCGCCAGAATCACCAGCTCGGCATCCCTTGCAAAGTCCAGGTCCTTCGGGGACAAAATCCGCTTTTGCACCGGCGTGATCTCTGTCTCGGGTGAAAAGGCGCGCAGCCGTTCTGCCAGCAGCAAACACTTCGCATTCCCGACGTCCTGCGGCGTATAGAAGAACTGCCGGTTGAGGTTGCGCGTCTGCACCGTGTCAAAATCACACAGCCACAGCTTTCCGATCCCGGCCCCGGCCAGATGCACCGCGACGTTGGTCCCGAGTCCGCCGCAGCCGATGACCGCCGCGCTGTTGGCCGAAATATCATAGCCCTGCACTTGCGCTTTTTCGTTCATTTGCCGTAATTCCCTCCGCAGTTCTGCGTGTTGCCGGCCAGCGTTTCCACCGCGTGGGGCAGCACGGGCAGCACAACGGCCAGCGATTCCCTGACCGCCTTCGGGCTGCCGGGCAGGTTGATGATGAGCGTCTTTCCGCGGATGCCGCTGACTGCGCGCGACAGCATGGCGTTGGGCGTGATGGCAAGGCTCTTGAGCCGAACAGCCTCGGCGATCCCGGGTGCTGCGCGGTCGATCACCGCCAGCGTTGCCTCCGGCGTCACGTCGCGCGGGGCAAAGCCGGTGCCGCCCGTGGTCAGGATGACGTCGGCGTGTTCCACGTCCGCAAGATCGCACAGCGCCGTTTCGATCGCCGCCCGGTCATCCGGAACCAGACGATAGACCGACGCATCCGCCAGCGGCGCGATCAGGTCCAGAATGGCCTTGCCGCTCTGATCCTCGCAAATGCCCGCGCTGCAGCGGTCACTGACACAAAGAACGCCGAATTTCACACGCATCACCTCTTATATATATAATACACAATCTTTACAACTTTTTCAAGTATAAATACAATTATTTAGAAATATTTGTCATCTGTCAGCGATTGCTTTTAGAAAAAAAGCCAAAAATTGACAAAAACATCTTTTCATTTCGTCAAAAGTGTGATACACTTAAATCGCTGATGATTCAGCGTGATCCTTCCGAGCCCCGGATGCTAAACGCACAGCGCATGCCTCCCGGGCCGACCGCCGAAAATCCACGGGATGCACAATGTATCCTCCGGCGATAGGGCGACGTTTGGAAACGGACCCGCCTTCCGTGTTTGAAAAGGAGATATGGATCATGAAAAAACTTCTGGCAATCCTCATGGCGCTGCTGATGGTCGTCTCGTTTGCGGCCTGCGGCAAAAAGACAGACGACACCGCTTCCAACGACACGGCACAATCACAAGACAACCCCGCAAGCGAAGTTCCGTCTGACGATGCACAGGATGCGTCAAAGCCCGCCGTCAGCAACACCACCATCCGCATGTCCACAACCACCAGCGTCAACGACTCCGGTCTGCTGCCGTATCTGCTGCCCGTGTTTGAGAAGGAAACCGGCTACAAGGTCGAAGTGCAGTCCGCCGGCACCGGCGCCGCGATCCAAAAAGCTGTGGACGGCAACGCCGACCTGATTCTTGTCCATGCAAAGGCGTCGGAAGAGGAATTCATTGAGAACGGCTACGGTGTGGAGCGCCTGCCGTTCATGTATAACTTCTTTGTCATCGTCGGCCCGAAGGATGACCCGGCCGGCATCAAGGACTGCGAAAACGCTGCGGAAGCGTTTGCAAAGATCCGCGAATCCGAAAGCAAGTTTATCTCGCGCGGCGACGACAGCGGCACGCATAAGGCGGAGCTGAAGATCTGGGGCGACAACGCGCCCGACGCCGCTGCGGATTCCTGGTACATCAGCGCCGGCCAGGGCATGGGCGCCTGCCTGAGCATGGCCAACGAAATGCAGGCCTACTGCATGACGGACAAGGCAACCTTCCTGTCGATGCAGAAAGACCTGAACCTGGACCTGCTGCTTGAAAAAGGCGACGATATGAAGAACACCTATTCCCTGATCGCCGTCAACCCGGAAAAGATCGACGGGCTCAACACCGAGGGCGCAAACGCGCTGATCGAGTGGATGCTGTCGGACGAAGCGAGCGAGCTGATCGCGAAGTACGGCCAGGATGAATACGGCGTTTCCCTGTTTTATCTGCTTGAAGAATAAACCGCATGGAAGAAAGCTTTCGCAAGGCGTTTGAACTGTTGCTTTCCCGCGACCCGGAGCTGCTGCAGATTTTGGGCGTCACGCTGCGCATGTCGTTTTTCAGCACAACGATCTCCTGCCTGATCGGACTGCCGCTGGGCACGCTGCTCGGCACGCACCGGTTTCCCGGAAAAGGCGTTCTTAAAAAACTGATCCACACGCTCATGGGCTTGCCGCCGGTGGTGGCAGGGCTGATTGTGTATATGCTTTTTACGCATTACGGGCCGTTCGGACGGCTGAATCTGCTGTTTACCGTGGATGTGATGGTGGTTGCGCAGTGTCTTTTGATCACGCCGGTCGTCATCGGGCTTTCTTCGTCCTATATGGAGACGGCGACAAAACACACCATTGAAACCGCAAAAGGAATGGGGCTCTCCCGCGGGAGGGTTCTGTTCCTTTGTTTGTCAGAGAACCGCGCGTCGCTGCTGTCGGTGGTCCTTAACGCGTTCGGCCGCTCCATTGCAGAGGTCGGCGCGGTCAGCATCGTCGGCGGCAACATCCAGTGGAAAACGCGCGTCATGACCACGGCCATCATGCTTGAAACGAACAAAGGCAAGTTTCATTTTGCGCTGGCGCTCGGCATCGTACTGCTTCTGGTCGCGTTCGTTGTCAACGTCGCGGCGTCGTGGACGGTCAGGGAGGCGCGCGATGATTGAACTGAGCCATGTGAAAAAGACCTATCGCGACCGGACCGTGCTGGAGATTGACACGCTCACGGTGCCGCAGGGCGAAACGCTGGCGCTCGTCGGCCCCAACGGCTGCGGAAAGACCACCCTGCTGCGCATCCTGGCCGGCCGGCTGAAATCCACCGAGGGCAGCGTAAAGGCCGCCGCGCCGGTGCTGTATCTGCCGCAAAAGCCCTATGCGTTCCGCGGCACCGTGCTGCACAATATCCTGCTCGGCACGCATAAAAAACGCGGCGAGGCGCTGCGGCTGCTGGAAGAAACCGATCTGCTGCACCTCAAAGACAAAAAAGCCGCGTCACTTTCCGGCGGGGAGCTGCAGCGGATGGCGCTTTGCCGATTGCTGGTGCGCCCGTGCAGTCTGCTGCTGCTTGACGAGCCGACCAGTGCTTGCGACGCTGCCGGAACCGAGCTGCTCCTGGGCGTGCTGCGCCGCTATCGTGAAGCAACCGGTTGCACGATGGTTTTGAGCACACACACCCCCGCCGTTGCCCTGAACACCGCAAACCGGCTCATCATTCTGAACGGCGGAACAATTGAAGCCGACGGCGGCCCGCAGACGATTCTGCGCGCGCCGGAATCGGACTGGGCCAAACAATTCATTGCGGGGTGGAGGATCTGAATGCTGCAAGTCATCACAAAAGATCAGGCGGTCGCCTGCGTGCGCGAACAGCTGCGTTCCGTCGTTCCGAAAACCGAAACGGCTGCGCTGAACAGCGCGTTGAACCGCGTTCTGTCGCAGGACGTCGTTTCCAATGAAGACATTCCGCCGTTTGACCGGACCACGGTGGACGGCTATGCGGTCTGCGCGGCAGACACCTTCGGCGCGGGCGCGGCGATTCCGGCAGAGCTGGAGATCGTCGGAGAGATCGCCATGGGCAAAGCCCCGCAGTTTGCGCTGCGGCGCGGCCAGTGCGCAAAAATTTCCACCGGCGGCATGCTGCCTGCGGGCGCCGACGCCGCCGTGATGGTGGAGCACACCGACGATGCAAACGGGCTGTGCCTGGTCTATGCCGGCGTTTCACCCGGCGCCAATGTCACCCGGCGCGGCGACGACGTGGCCAAAGGTGATTGCGTACTGCAAAAAGGAACGCGCATCGGCATTCCTGAAACCGGCGTGCTGGCTGCGCTGGGCGTATACGACGTGCCCGTGTTTGTGCCCCCGACCGTTGCGGTGATCTCCACCGGGGACGAAATCGTGACCGGCACGCCAACGGCCGGCCAGATGCGCGACGTCAACACGTTTTTGCTTGCCGCAGCGGCGCAGCGGTTCGGCTGCCGCGTGGTGCAATACGGCGCGGTGCCCGATGACCGTGAACAAATCGAAGCCGCCGTGCGCTCCTGCCTGGACAAGGCGGACGCGGTTCTGATCTCCGGCGGGTCCTCCGCCGGGGTCCGTGATCTGACGGTGGACATTCTGGACACGCTGGGCAAGGTATTCTTTCACGGCATCGCCATGAAGCCCGGCAAACCGACCATCTTTGCCATGGCAAAGGGCAAGCCCGTCTTCGGTCTGCCGGGGCACCCGCTGGCGGCATACTTTGTCTTTCGGCTGATCGTATGCGAAGGGCTGCGGGCCATGCTTTCGCTGCCGGAGGATCGCCCGGCGTCCAAAGGCACGCTTGCCGTCAATATTCCGTCCAACCACGGGCGGGAAGAATATCTTTGCGTGCGGCGCCGCGCGGACGGCACGGTCCTGCCGCTGCACACCAAATCGGGCGTGATCTCTGTGCTGACGCAGGCAGACGGCTTTCTGCGCATCCCCCGCGACGCGGAGGGTCTTGCCAAAGGCGCCGAAATTGACCTTTACGAGGTGTAGCTATGGAACATCGTTATCTTGAAAACCTGCCGCCGGCGCAGGCAAAATCGCGCTATTTCGCGCATCTGACGGCTGCGGGCTTTGCACCGACAGGCGAAACCGTCGCGGTGCAGACCGCCTGCGCTCGCACGCTGCAGCACGCGGTCTATGCGCACATCTGCGCCCCGCATTACAATGCCAGCGCCATGGACGGCGTTGCGGTCAAAGCGAGCGTCACCTTCGGCGCAAGCGAGCGCACCCCCGTGACGCTGACGCCGGACGATTACACCGTGGTCGACACCGGCGATCCCCTGCCGGAAGGCACCGACGCGGTCATCATGGTGGAGGACCTCATTGACGCGGCGGACGGCTGTTATGAGATCATTGCCGCCGTGCACCCGTGGCAAAACGTGCGTCAGGTGGGCGAAGACCTTTGCATGGGCGACATGATTGCCCCGTCCGGCACGGTGCTGACCCCGGCGCTGTGCGGTGCGCTTCTGGCCGGCGGCGTCACAAAAACCGAGGTTCTGCGCGCCCCCGTTGTCGGCGTCATTCCCACCGGGGATGAGATCGTGGCGCCCACAAGCGACCCGAAACCCGGCGACATCATCGAATTCAACTCCACCGTCTTTCGCGGCATGCTGGAGGGCTGGGGCGCAAACGTTGAAGTCTTTCCCATCACGCCGGACAAAAAGGACCGCATCCGCGCCGCAGTAACAGAAGCTCTGGATCGCTGCGACATCGTGCTGGTTTCCGCCGGCTCCTCTGCCGGGCGGGACGATTATACCGCAGACATCATCGCCGAGCTCGGCACGGTTCTGGTCCACGGCATCGCGATCAAGCCGGGCAAGCCCGCCGTCCTTGGCGAAGCAAACGGCAAACCCGTCGTCGGTCTGCCGGGGTACCCGGTCTCTGCCATCGTCATCATGGACGAGATCGTGCGCGACCTTGTGTATCAAAGCCGCGGTCTGGCAACGCCCGCATGGAACACGGTGGATGCCGTGCTTTCCAAAAAGCTGGTCTCTTCCCTGAAATATCAGGAATATGTGCGCGTCAGTCTCGGCAAAATCGGCGGCGTGTGGTCGGCTTCTCCCCTTTCGCGCGGCGCGGGCGTCATCAGCAGCTTTACCAAAGCGGACGGCATTCTGGTCGTGCCGCAAAACTGTGAAGGTTATGAAGCGGGCGACACCGTGCCCGTGCGCCTGCTGCGTCCTTTACAGGAGCTGGAACGTACCTTGATCGTCACCGGCAGCCACGACCCGCTGATCGACGAGGTGGCCGATCTGCTCAGGCAAAGCGGCGCCGGGTTTCGCGTGTGCTCCACCCATGTGGGCAGCATGGGCGCCATCCGCGCGGTCGGCAGCGGCCTTGCGCACCTGGGCGGCATCCATCTGCTGGACGCCGCAACGGGCGAATACAACAAAAGCTATGTTGAAAAATACTTTCCGAACGGCGGGGCCGTCACGGTCAGGGGCGTCGGCCGTGTGCAGGGCCTCATGGTCAAAAAAGGCAACCCCTGCGGCATCGGCTCGTTTGCAGACGTGGCGCGCGTGCGCTATGTCAACCGCCAGCGCGGCGCCGGCACACGCATCCTGTGCGACTATCTTCTGGAACAGAACGGCCTGACGCCGCAGCAGATCGACGGCTACGACAACGAGGAATTCACCCACACGGCCGTGGCCGCGCTGATTGCCGCCGGCAACGCCGACACCGGACTTGGCATTCTGTCCGCCGCAAAGATCTATGATCTGGACTTCATCCCCATCTGTATGGAAACGTATGAATTCCTGGTGGATGAACAATATCTTGACGACCCGATGGTTCGTGCGTTTTTTGACGTTCTGCGTTCTGACGCATGCAAACAGCGGCTGCAGGCCATGGGCGGTTATCTGATCGAGGAGTGATCTCATGTTGACCCATCTGAATGAAAACGGCGAAGCGAACATGGTCGATATCGGTGAAAAGCGCGTCACCGTGCGCACGGCACGCGCCTGTGCAAAAATCAGGATGCAGGAGGAAACGCTGCAGGCGCTGCTGACCTCGCAGCTCAAAAAGGGCGACGGCCTGGCCGCGGCGCGGATCGCCGGGATCATGGGCGGCAAACGCACGGCCGAGCTGATCCCCCTGTGCCACAACATCCCGATCGACAAGATCGACATCGCCTTTGAACGGGAATCGGAAACCACGCTGGCCATTCTGTCAACCGCCAAATGCAGCTATAAAACCGGCATCGAGATGGAGGTGCTGACGGCGGCAAGCGTGGCGGCGCTGACGATCTATGACATGTGCAAGGCGATCGACCGCGGCATGGTCATTGAAGAGATCAAGCTGCTGGAAAAGACCGGCGGAAAGAGTGATTTCAAACATGAAAGATAACTTCGGGCGTGAGATCGACTATCTGCGCGTGTCGGTCACAACGCGCTGCAATCTGAACTGTATCTATTGCGGAAAAGCAGACTGCGACAAAAAAGAACAGGAGCTTTCAGCCAAAACAATCATTGCGCTTGTGCATGCCTTTGCCCGCTGCGGCATCAAAAAGGTGCGCGTCACCGGGGGCGAGCCGCTGGTGCGTGCAGACGTGTGCGACATCGTGCGCGGCGTCAAAAGCATTCCGGGCATCGAAACGGTTGCCCTGACGACCAACGGCGTGCTGCTGGAACAGTTTGCAAAACCGTTGGTCGATGCGGGGCTGAGCAGTGTCAACATCAGTCTGGACAGCACCGACGGCAGCACCTATCGCCACCTGACCGGCGCCGACGTGCTGGACAGAGTGCTGCGCGGCATCGACGCGGCGCAGTGCGATGGTCTGTCTGCCATCAAGATCAACGCCGTGCTGATGAAAGGCGTCAACGACGCGGGCGCAGGCGACCTGATTGCGTTGGCCAAGGACAGCCCGATCGACGTGCGGTTCATTGAGCTGATGCCGTTTTCCAGCGTTGGAGAAGACAATGACAAACGCGTCACCGGCGACGAGTTACTGCGGCGCTTTCCGTTTTTGCGGCAGCTTGAAACGCAGGAAACCGCCACGGCGCGCTACTATACGGCCGACGGCTTTCGCGGGCGAATTGGCCTGATCAGCCCGGTCAGCCACAAATTCTGCGACCGATGCAGCCGCGTGCGCCTGTTGTCTGACGGCAGCGTCAAGCCCTGTCTGGCGTTTGACGACAGCTATGATCTTTTGGCATATAAAGATGACCCGGCGGCACTCACCGCACGCATTCGTGAAATCATTCAGGCCAAACCCGCCGGACACGATTTCGGCGGCGGCACGACCACCCACGGACTCAACAGAACAGGAGGCTGAGCATGGCAACGATCCTTTCCATCAACATCAGTGAAAAAAAGGGTACGCCGAAAACCACGATCACAGAAGGAAACCTGATCGTAGATTTCGGCTTTGAGGGCGACGCCCACGCCGGCAAATGGCACCGGCAGGTCAGTCTGCTTGCAAAAGAGAGCATAGAAAAAGCCAAAGGCATGCGCACCGACGGGCTGTGCCACGGCATGTTTGCCGAAAACATCACGACCGAGGGCATCACGCTGCACACCCTGCCGGTCGGCACCCGGCTGCGCCTGGGCGACCGGGCGGTCATCGAGATCTCTCAGATTGGCAAGGAGTGCCACGACGGCTGCGCCATCCGCCAGCTGGTGGGCCAGTGCATCATGCCGAAGGAGGGCGTCTTTGCCCGCGTGATCACCGGCGGCACCGTCAGGGCCGGCGACACGATCACGGTGTTGTCTGAATGAAAAAAGCCATAAAACAAGCAGCCGGAGCACTCGTTTGAGAATGCCCCGGCTGTATCATTTTGATCATTTGATTTTGACAGGTTCTTTCTTTTCTGCCGCTTTCGGCGCCGGCGCGCGGTCCAGCACCTTGTGATACGGCATCGTCATGCCTTCGGTCATTTTGCCGCCGGCCTTTTTCTGCAGGGTTTTGTTTTGCATCAGCGCGCCCACAGCATACATGCCGATGATGCGGCCCTTGCGCTTTTGCGGAAAATCATAAAAGCCGTGTTCTTTATAGAACTTGTGGTCGGCTTTCATCAGTCCCTGCATCTGATAGATCAGATCGCGGAAAATTTTCAGTCCGCCCACGCCGTAAAAGTTCTGCGGTTCTTCATAGTGATGCGTCACGGCATAGGTCAGCTGCAGCGCAAGCTGTTCAATTTCGCGGTCCGGGTCTGCCGTGTCGCAGGCGATGCCCGAAAGAAAGTTGCCGCCCACCTGGGCGCGCGCTTCCATCAGCAGGCGCAGGTTTGCCTCTTGCGAAAGATCGCCGTGCACCAGATAGCCGACCGGCTTGCCCATGGTCACCGTGCGGTGCCCGTTGCAGAACTGGCGGTCGTCATACAGCTTCATCCGATAGCCCATGGAGTGATCCTTGATCGTATAGGCATAGACGATTGCTTCGGAATCCTGAATGTTGGACCGCAGATAATCGTCAAAGCCGTCTTTGTAAAAGCACTTGCCCGTGGCGGCGCAGTTGAAACAGCCGATGCACCCGCCCTTGAACGGAAACTGCTGCAGGTCAACGACCGCGCTGTCAAACGGCAGCAATGCGCGAAACCGCTCCACCATGGCCTGCAGCGGCGCGGCGGCGGCCGGGTCTGTGCCGTAGTCCGTCACGATCACGACCTTGCCGGTCTTTTTTTTGCATACGGGCTGCACGTCCTGTTCCCGCAGCGGCACCGATGCAAGCGCCGCCGGCGTCTGCGGCGGGCATTCAAACAGGCCGTGCTCCACCGACCAGACCACACGGCTGAAAAAGTCCAGCGCCTGCTTGCGGCCCGTTTCGGTCAAAAGGTCGTCCATATCCGCCGACAGGCCGCGCAGATACCGCAGCCCCAGATCATAGCAGTTCTCTTCCAGAAAACGGTGGGCGGTCATGTCGTAAAAATGCTTGGATGTGCTGATCTGGGTGGCATATTTGCCGCTGAGATCAATGCCCTGTTCCTTCATCAGCTCCACAAAGCGGTGCAATTGCGCCGGTACCAGGAACGTATAGACGGGATAGCTGAATAAAATCAGGTCGGCGTTTTGCAGCGCTTCGGCGCTTTCCGAAAAATCACGCTCCATTTTTTTAATGAATTTACCGACATGCAGCACCTCAAACGTACAGGACGGGAAAAACCGTTCAATGTATTTGACCGTAAAAAGCGTGATGCTGTCGTCCCCCGCCGGGGAACCGTTTAAAACCAGAACTTTCATTTTTGACCTCCTGTTTCTTCCTGTTCCTGATAAACCGCAGGTGTTTTATTTCAGATATGTCAGGGCGTACTGCACAAACGCTTCGTTGGTACGAACGCCGCTGTCTGCATCCTCAAGCCCGTGGCCGGAGTGCGGATAGACGATGAATTCATGCGGCACGCCGGCGTCTGTCAGCGCCGCATCCATGCGCACCGCATCTGCAAAGGGCGCAACATTGTCTTCTTCGCCGTGGGCAATGACCGTGGGCACGGCAGACGACGCATAGGTCAGCGGAGAGATTTCTCGCAGGGCGGCCATGTATGCGTCATAGTTGCCGCTTTTTGCCTCATACTCGGCCTTGGTGAGCGCAACGCCGGACGCTTTGCGCATCCAGTCAACCATCACGCCGAGGTCTCCGAGGCCGTTCTCTTCAATGAACTGCGGCGAGGCAAGGTCCATCACACCGCAATAGCTGACCACACAGGCCGGTGTGATGGGTGCGGTGTCTTTGCGCGCATAGGCATACAGCAGCGAAAGGTGCCCGCCGGCAGACGCGCCGGTCAAAAGCGCCTTGCGGATGGTTTGCCCGCGATCCGCCGCATAGGATTTGATCGCGGCCAGCGCGGCGTCGATGTCGTCCAGCAGATCGGTCATTTTGACCGTGTCCGACAGATAGCGGTAATTGATCGCGGCGGCGGCATAGCCGTTTTTGGCCCAGAGCTGCAGATTTTCGCGATAGAGCTCTTTGCTGCCGGCGATCCATCCGCCGCCATGGATAAACAGCACCAGACTGACGGCGCCCTGCTTGTCCGGCAGCTCAATGTCCAGCACCTGCCGTTCGGCAGACCCATAGGCAAGGTCAAAGGGCTCCGGCGCAGGCTTCTTTTGAAACAGGCCGGAAAAGAACGCGCTGACGGCAAGGAAAAACGCCATAAAGAACGCAATGATTTTTTTAAACACAGTGCTTCCTCCTTTTGAATTGGGTTGATCTGACGGGGCGCAAAGTGATTCGCCGCCGGAAAGGCCGGCCGTCATGACCGGTCAGACTGCGGCGCCGCACAGCCAAAGACGTCGCGCACCGCTTCCAGATAGCCGTAGCCGAAAACGTCGTCCGGCTCCAGATAGCTCATCTCGGTCCATTCGTTCCAGGAATTGATCGTGATCAGCGGCACGTCGTTATATTTATCGGCAAAGTCTTTGGCCATTTGCAGACCTTTTTTGAAGTTTTCCGGCGTGTTGTTTCTCATGATCGGCCAGGTCAGAAAATGATGGCGCGGGTTGTTGTCCCAGCCGATGGTCATGTGCGGATAATACGGCACGTTGTAATCGGCGCGGATGCGGTCCCATTCCGCCTGCACGTCCGGCAGGATGTCGAGATAATCCCGGTTGCAGTCTACAAAATGACAGAACTGGTAATGGGTCACAGAGTCAAAGCCGAGCAGTTCGACCATGTCTTTTGTGGACCCGGTGCGTGCGGAATCCACACCGCTGACGTTGACGGCGTGTTCGGAATAAATTGTCGCCTGGAGATGCAGACCCGGAAAGCCCGCGTCCACCGTCAGTCTGCGAAAATCATCCAGCGCCTGCCGCGCCTTGTCAATGCCGCCGAGCCCCCTGACGAGGTTTGACATTTCATAGATCATGAACACCGGGCAGCCGTTGATCTTGTAATAATTCGGGCGTTTGAAATACCGGTCGATCACGCGGCGGCACACCCGGTCAAATTCTTCGCGCGGCTGGGAACCGAACCAGATGATCTCGTCCAGGCCGGACTGGCGCTTATCCCAGGTGTAGCCGGCGTCGTGGTTGGCCCACATCAGATAAAACTGCATGTCCGTGTTGTTCGGCGCACCCAAAAAGCCGTCGTCCAGGCACTGCTCCAGAAACGGGCGGCGGTCATACCAGTACCAGTCATAAATAAACACATTGACCCCGTGGCGCAGCGCCTCTTTGATCTGGAACTCCATGACGGCCGGATCGGCTTCATCCACGGTGCCCCACAGCGGTTTGCGCGGCAATCGCTGCCCTTCCACCCGCGCTTCGGCGCTCAGGACCGACTGCCATTCACCGATCCCCTGCTCCCAGAACTGGCGGGCGCGCGGTTCTTTTCCTGTATATGACGGCCAGACATAGGCCGCAATGTCATACGATTTCATTTGCTGATCCTCCATCTCATTTAAGAATAAATATGCTGTACGGTTGTTGATCCTTCTTAATAATAAGCGGTTTTTTTCAGGATGTCAAGAACATATTTCTTAAAAATATATTTTATAATTCCATGAACCGATTGACAGCATCCAAAAGAAATCCTATAATAACAATATAAATTTTAAGGAGGGCTACCGATGAAGCAAAAAATTATATCCGTTATCCTGTGCATTGTGATGCTGTTTGCCGCGCTGAGCGTGTTCGCCGGCGCAGAAGCGCAGCCGCGCTATGTTGTGCTCGGCGATTCCATCGCATACGGCTCCGGCCTGTCAAACCCCAAAGCGGCCGTTTACGGAAAGATCGTGGCCGACACTAACAAATATGCATATGAAAACTACGCCATTCCGGGCCACACCACCGACAATCTGCTGCGGCGCATGGAAGAAAAGACCGTGAAGCAGGCCATCACCGGTGCAGACATCATCAACATTTCCATCGGCGGCAACAACTTTTTGCTGGGCAATCTCAGCGCGCTGATGTATGACGGCATCGTCAAGGCGGACTATGCCCGGTTTGACAAGATCGCCGCCGGTTTTGAAGAGGACCTCGGAACCATCGTTTCCCGAATTCATGAGCTGAACCCGCACACCGCCATCGTCCTGCAGACGATCTACAACCCGCAGACCGGGTATGTGGGCGATGTTTATCAAAACGGCGCCGACCGCATCAACGCAAAGATTTGGGCATATGCACAGAATCATCCCGGCGAAATCCTGGTCGCGGACGTGGCAAGCGCGCTGACCGATTCCGACCGCGACTTTGCCGAGGATCACATCCACCCCAGCGCGGCAGGCAACGAAAAGATCGCGCAGGTCGTTTTGCAGACACTGTTCGACAACGGTCTCGGCACCGGAACACAGCCCGTGATCACCACGCCGGGCAGGGACGCGCGCGGCACCGGCGCATTTACCTTGATGGTCAATCTTTACGGTCGGTTCTTTCATGTGCTGGCTGTGATCCGCAGCCAGTTTCTTCGGCACTGAGGGGGTTCGGTATGGACATCCTTGATGTGATCCGCGGCAGACGCAGCGTGCGCACCTTTGACGGCACGCCATTGCGCGTGCAGGACGCCGAAAAGATTCTGGATTTTGCAAACACGGCAAGCAATCCGTACCGTCTTCCCATTGCGTGGAAGCTGCTTGACACAAAAACGACTGGCCTTTCCAGCCCGGTGATCGTCGGTGCAGACACGTTTCTCGCCGGCACAATGCAGCGCGTTCCCTTTGCCGAAGAAGCGTTCGGCTATTCCTTTGAGCGCATCGTACTGTACGCCGCGTCCATCGGCGTGGGCACCACCTGGATTGCCGGCACCATGGACCGCAAAGCATTTGAAACCGCGGTCGGTCTGAAAGACGGCGAGGTCATGCCCTGCGTCAGCCCGCTGGGTTACTGTGCCAAAAAGATGTCGCTGCGCGAAACGGTGATGCGCAAAGGCGTGAAAGCGGACAGCCGTCTCCCCTTTTCAACATTGTTTTTTGATACGTCGTTTGACAACCCGCTTTCGGTTGAAGCGGCTGGCAGGCTGCACGACGCGCTGCAGGCTGTGCGTCTTGCGCCGTCTGCGGTCAACAAGCAGCCGTGGCGCGCAGTGGTCTGCGGCGACAACGTGCATTTTTACGAAAAGAAAAACAAAGCGCACAGCAATGACGGCTGGGATGTTCAAAAGATCGACCTCGGCATTGCACTGTGCCACTTTGCGCTGGCGGCGCAGGCTTGCGGCATGGCGGCGGACTTTCGGATTGAGGACCCGGGCCTTGCGTGCGATGCGGATACAACGTATGTCGCAACGTATGCGCTGCAATAAAGCGAACCAACCACAGAAAAAAAGGCACCTGTGATCTGACAGATGCCTTTTTATGATTGGGACATTAAGCGAGATTGCGCTCAAGATGCACCAGGAAATCCTGGATGTTTGTCACAAAGCCCTTGACAGACAGAGACCCGCGGTCGTGCAGCTTGTTGACGGCGAATTCGGAGATATCCACCGAATAAATATAGACCGGGCGGATGACGCCGTTTGTTTCGCAATAAGAGGGCGTCATGTTTCCCGTGGCGATCGTGTGCAGTTGGGTCGCAAGGCAGATCACCGTCGTCGCCTTGCGGGTGTGCTCGCGCATGGCGTTCTGCGCCTCATAGACGTTGGGGATCACCTCCGGCAGCGGGCCGTCGTCGCGAATGGACCCGGCAAGCACAAACGGTTTTTTACATTCCAGCAGCGCGTGCATCACGCCCGTGTGCAGGTCGTACGTCTGCAAAAACCGCTCGATGGAGCCGGCTTTACGCACCAGGTTGATTGTATGCAGATGATGATAATGCCCGTTTTCGATCAGCTTTTTGGTATAGATGTCCTGCCCGAGCCCGGTGTGGAACAGCGCGGCCTCCAGGTCATGGGTCGCAAGCGCGTTGCCTGCAAACAGGCAATCGCAATAGCCCCTGCGGATCAGGCCGGCCATGGCGGTGCGGCTGTCGTTGTCAAACACGCACGCCGGGCCAAGCACCCACACGATATAGCCGTGGTCGCGGTCGTGGCGCAGCACCTCATACAGTTGATCGTAGTCGCGGGAAAACGAGGTTTCGCGCGATTGCCCCGTGCGAAAGGCAAACGCCGATGTGCTGGACGTCTCTTCCGGCTGCACGAAGCAGTTCGCATGCACATAAACGCCGCCGGAGCCGTCGTCTGTTCGGCCCACAACCACCTGGTCGCCGGCTTTGACCCGCCGCGGCTCGGTCACGACCGGAACGCCGTCTTTGATCACGACGGCACAGTCCATACGGCTCTGGCGCAGCATTTTCCATTCGCCGTCGATTTTGAAGTATTCCGGATAGATGGTGGTGGCATAAAACTGCTCCGGCAGATAGCCGTCGCCGGCCGGCTCTGTTGTGACGTTTGGCGCGCTGCAAAACGGTTCGCGGTCAAAATCCGGCGCTTTGAATTGCGGAAACTGCATCATGTGGTCCCCCTCTTCGGTCAAGTATCCTCTTCTATTATAGCAAAAACAAAAAAGAAAGCAAGCCTTTTTTCGGATTTCTAATCCTGAACGCGCACACAACCGGCAACTTCCGTCTTGACATTCTTCGTGTCGGTCGGTATAATAGAATCGAACTATCAATGAAGGAGATCCATGCTTATGTTTACAGAAGAAAACGGCAAAATCTGGCTTGCCACCGGCACCGAACGCGTTTATCTTGAGCCGAAGATGGCCAACCGCCACGGACTGATCGCCGGCGCCACCGGTACCGGCAAAACCGTCACGCTCAAAGTTGTGGCGGAATCGTTCAGCGAAATGGGCGTGCCCGTCTTTATTGCGGACATCAAGGGCGACGTATCCGGCATGTGTCTGCCCGGCAGCGAAAACAAACACATCCGCCGCTCCATCGACACCATGGGGATCGAGAATTTCAACTACACGTCGTTCCCGGTGCGGTTCTTTGACGTCTACGGCAAACTGGGCCACCCGGTGCGTACCACGATCTCCGACATGGGGCCGGAGCTGCTGGCGCGGCTGCTGAACCTCAACGACACGCAAAGCGGCGTGCTGCGCATCGTGTTCCGCATTGCGGACGACAACGGTCTGCTGCTGCTTGATCTCAAAGACCTGCGCGCTATGCTGCAGTTTGCGGCGGACAACGCGGCCGAATACAAGATCCGTTACGGCAATATTTCGCCGCAGTCGATCGGAACCATTCAGCGCGCGCTTTTGATGCTGGAGGATGAGGGCGGCGACATCTTTTTCGGCGAACCCGCGCTGGACATTGCAGACTGGTTTGACTGGGGGCAGGACGGCCGCGGCGTGATGAACATTTTGGAATGCGCCGAGCTGTTTCAGCATCCCCTGCTGTACAGCACCTTCCTTTTGTGGATGCTGACGGAGCTGTATGAACTGCTGCCGGAAGCCGGCGATCTGGACAAGCCGAAGATCGCGTTCTTCTTTGACGAGGCGCATCTGCTCTTCAAGGACGCGCCGAAGGCCCTGCTTGAAAAAGTGGAGCAGGTCGTGCGCCTGATCCGTTCCAAGGGCGTTTCGGTCTGGTTCATCACTCAGAATCCGATGGACATTCCGGAAAGCGTGCTGGCACAGATCGGCAACCGTGTGCAGCATGCCCTGCGTGCTTATACGCCCAACGAGCAAAAGGCCATCCGCGCCGCCGCCCGTTCGTTCCGCGTCAACGACGCGTTTGACACCGAAACTGTGCTGCAGGAGCTTGCCACGGGCGAAGCACTGGTGTCGGTCCTGGATGAAAAGGGCATCCCCGGCGTGGTGCAGCGTGCAAACATTCTGCCGCCCAAAAGCTCGATGAACGCCGTGGAACCTGCCGTGATCGGCACGGTGCTTGCCACGTCGCCGCTGCTGCAAAAGTATTCCGAGGCGTTTGACCGCGAGTCGGCGTATGAGATTCTGACCGCGCAGGCCGAGGAGGCCGCCCGTGAAGCGGAAGAGCTTGCCCGTCAGAAGCAGGAGGAAAAAGAGCGACAGCTGGCCGAAAAGCAACGGCTGGCCGAAGAAAAGGCCAGGGCCGCCGAGGAGCGCGCCAAGGAACGCGCACGCGCGCAAAAGCAAAGGAGCCGCAGCAGCTCTTCGCGCAGTTCCGGCACCTTGATGGGCAAGGCCACCTCTTCTGCCATGAACACCATCGGCCGCGAGGTGGGCAAACAACTGGTCCGCGGCCTGTTCGGGACGCTGAAACGATAAGAACACGCACAATCAAAACCGCCGATGCTGTCGGCGGTTTGTTTTGTCCCATCAGGGACGATGACCGGTTCAACCACATTTATTTGCAGCTCCGCTCATCTGATGGGGGCTGTTGCATTTCGCGAAGAGCAAAAAGAAAAATAACAACAGATAGATCAAAATCAGGACGTAGAGAACATTCTGCGTCCTGATTTTATGGTTCCTTTGGATGGGCTGCACCCATACCCGATCTTTGTTTTTCTTTTTTCTCCTTCGGCGTATTTTGTACAGCCTTCAGGCGAAGAAAACACCGTCTTCATCGAAATGCAACAGTCCATGTTTTCTGCGTCTGAAGGCACCGAAACATTCACCGTTCTTCAACCGTTTCAGCGATTGCGTTTAGTCCGCTTCGATCGTCAGATAGTCCGTGAATCCGCCCAGATCAAAGATCTCAAAAACGCCTGGCTTCACATGGACCAGCCGCATGGTGCCCTGCTTATCCATCTGCTTCTGGAGCTTGACGAACGAACGCAGGCCTGCAGATGAAATATACTCAAGCTGTTCCAGATCGATCACCAGCTCTGTGACGTCTGACAGGCACGCAAAGATTTCCTTTTCAAAATCGGCCGAAGTGATTCTGTCCAGATCACCCTCCAGATAGAAGGTAAGCGTTTCGTCTGTTTTGTTCATTCTTGTGTTAAGCATTTTGGTTCCTCCTTAAATGAAGCATCGCTGCAAAGTTTTTTTCGCATCGTCAAGACGTTGTGCCCGTCTTTGTATTCGTATTCAAGTTCATCCATCATCTTTTTTGCAAGATAAATGCCCAAACCGCCGACGTTCTGCTGCGTCAGATCCGGCGATTCCCTTGCGGTGGGGTCAAACGGCGCGCCGCTGTCGCGGAACACAACGGAAAACACCTTTGTTCGCTCGTCCGGCATAACTTCCACCGCAACGGTTCCGCTTCCTTCGCCATAGGCATAATCGACGATATTCCCGAAGATTTCCTCCACAGACAGGCGAATCTCTTTGAGCGCCTGTTTTGACGCGCCAAACGTTTCTGCCTTTGACAGCACAAACGCATTGACCGCGTTCATGCTGCCGTTCTGCGCTGCCACCGTGATGGAGCTGAAGCCGAGAAAGCGAACGCACAGCATCGTGATGTCGTCAAACTGCTCTTCGCCGGCAAAGAAGGCGGACACATCCTCCCGGACCAAGCGGACCAACGATTCGGCGCCGGAAACGGCACAGCCGTTCAGCGCAGCTTTTAACCTTTCGCAGCCGTAACGCCGGTGCTGGCTGTTGACGGCATCCGTGACGCCGTCGGTATAGACAAAGATGCTGTCGCCGGGGTTCAGGGTGTACTTGTGATCCGTATAAACGGTCTTCGGCGTGATTCCCACAGCAAGGGCGTGATGATATCGCAGCTCATTCCATGCGCCGCCCGCCGGCTTGACAAACGGGTTTTCGTGCCCGGCGTTCACAACGCTGCACGCCCCGGTCAGCAGGTTGACAACGGCAAGCCAGATCGTCACAAACATGCCCTGCGCATTCTGTTCAGACACTTGTCTGTTGATACGGTTAAGCGCCTCTGCCGGGGAGCTGCCCTGCATCAGTTCGCTTTTGATCAATGTTTTTGTCAGCATCATAAACAGCGCGGCAGGAATTCCCTTGTCTGAAACGTCGGCGATCACAATCGCAGTATGACTGTCATCGATCATAAAACAATCGAAAAAGTCGCCGCCGATATCCCGCGCGGGTTTGATAAAGCCGGAAATGTCAATGCCCTTTTGCGCGGAAAACTCGCGTGCGGGGTCCGGCATCTGATCCGACTGAATCTTTGCGGCGATCGCCATTTCCGCCTGTGTTTTTTGCTGTTCGGCGGCGATTCTCAGCTTTTCCCGCTCATAGCGATAGACAAAGGCCACCACGATCAGCGTCAGCAAAAACAGCAAAAGCACATTGACAACGGCGATCTTGAATGCGCTGTGACTGATATCGTTTTCAACCTCGACCCAGTCCTTTGCGCAGACAATGACGCACAAAACCGTCCCGTTCTCCACGATCGGCGTATACACAAGCATCTGATCTTCACCTGTGACGCTCGATTCTCCCTTGATCATCACGCAATCAGGCGATGCGGATGCATAGATCTCATTCAGCGCCGGTCGGTCATCCCAGCCGATCTCATGCGGCACCGTCGGGATCATATAATTGTTTTCGGAATTATTGTCGCTCCAGAACAAATACGCCGGGCTGCCGCCAACCATTTTCACGCAATACAGCGCCGTCGGCCGGAAGGAATTGTACATCAGATCAAAGCCGTATGCGATCCTTGTATAACAAACATAGCCAAAGGCCCTTTGGTCGCTATTTTTCATCGCGGCCACCCGCTCTGCCGTCACCTCCGGCAGATCAAGCTGGTTGACCCACGCGGAAGACTGCAGCTGCGCCATGAACGCACTGCTGTAAACCTCCAGATCACGTTCCCATGCATCGATCAGCACCGGCAGCGACCGATAAGACGTCAATCGTTCTGCGGCATAATGATTCAGCATTTCCGTATTTTTTTCCACTTCATCAATGTGGATCTCCAGATATTCCCTGCGCGTGTAAACGCTGCTGATGATACTCACCGCAAGAAAAATCAAAAAGATCACGCCGCATGACTTCAGCAGAAACGGGTATTTTTTCTTTGATTCTTTTTTCTTCATGCTTCTTTTCTTCGTCTGCGGCACACAGCCATCTGCGCACCGCAGACACAGGCGTTTCGTTTGGGTTTATTCTTCAAACATATTCAATTCCGCCAGCGCCTTCAGCATACTGACGATGTACTTTTCACCGGATACCGGCCATTTGAAGCCGAGCCGATACAGTGCGGCGGCCGTGAATTCGCAGGACGCCCCCAGCTCATAGCGCCGCTCTTCACCCTCTCTGCTGCGATAGGCGATCAGCGCGCCGGAAGCCTCGCCGGCGTTCGCCATCCGCTCTGCAAACGCCGCATCCTCCACCGTTTCGATATCGAACCCGTATTCCCGCATGGAATAGACGATATCGGCAAAGGTCACGGTGTGGTTGTTCATCGGGTGGAACACCGTGAATTTCGGGTCCGTGCCCGCAAGCAAAAGGATGGCGCGGGCCGTCATGTCGATCTCGGAAAAGTCCGTAACGGTATTCATCAACGAATAGGGCACGGCGCCGATCGCTTTGTAGCTTGCAAGTGAACGGATAAACGCATTGCTGCGGAAATTCACCTGGAATTCCCCGTCGGAATGCCTGCCCATCAGATTGCCCAGGCGCATGATCTTTGCGTCCAGACCGTCTGCAATCGCCTCAAGCACCGCAAGCTCCGCTCGGTATTTGCTCAGTGCATAAGCGTTGTCAAGCAGTTGGCCGTGATACAGTCTGTTCTCTGTGATGGTCCAATCTCTGGGCGGTGTGCCGTCAACCCCCTCGCCGGCCACACTGACGGTGGAGGTCTGGATCAGGCGCTTTCCGGTACGTTTGCACAGATCGATCAGGTTGCGCACGCCCTGCACGTTGATGCGCTCCAGACTGTCATCCTTTACAAAGTGCTTGACCAGCGCCGCACAGTTGATCAGCGTGTCAAAGGGGATCTCTTCGGCAGCCTTTAGCGAATCGTTGTCTGTGATGTCTCCGTTCAGGATCTTGATACGTCCGTTTTCAAAATAGGGTTCCAGCGGCTCACCGAAATAGTAGAAATACAGCCGTTTCAGGCGCTGCTGGGGGTCTTTGCCGCGCAGCAGGCAATACAGCGTGCCGTCTGACTGCGTCAAATATTCGCGCAGCACATGAATGCCGAGAAAGCCTGACGCACCGGTCAGCAGCAGATTCCCGACGGAAGCGCGCGTCAGCCCCGGCAGCTCGTCGCAGATATTGTGCGCAAGCGCAAGGGTCGAATCATCGACTTCATACGCGCTGCGGTCAGACGCTTCGCTTTCCGGCGACGTCGCTCCGGTTGCCAGCGCCGCAAGCTCACGCGGCGTTTGCGCTTTGAACACATCGGCATAGACGATCGGATATCCCTTTTCTTCGGCATTGATCGCGATGATGGCGGCCGACAAAGAGGTGCCGCCCAGCTCAAAGAAGTTGCCGGTCGCGCTGACCTTGTCCAGATTCAAAAGCTCTGCAAACCAGCCGCAGAAATCCCGTTCGGCTTCATTGGCGGGGGCAACATAGTCTGCCGCATCCGGAACATAAGTCACCTTCGGCAGCTTTTTCTTGTCGATCTTGCCGTTCTGCGTCAGCGGCATTTCATCCAACTGCGTCAAAACGCCCGGCACCATATAAGCTGTCAGCTTGCGACTGATCTGCGCCCTGACCTCCTCGGGCGGCAAGGCTTTGGCTGCAGTATAATAGCCCGCCAGGAACTTGTTGCTGTCTTCGCCGGTCATGATGACAACACTGGTCAGCACGCCGTCAACGGCGTTGATCGCGTTTTCAATCTCGCCCAGCTCCACGCGCAGGCCGCGCAGCTTGACCTGGTCGTCGGCCCTGCCGCGGAAGCGCAGCCTGCCGTCGGCAGTCCACGCCGCAACGTCGCCGGTGCGATAAGCGGGCAGATTGTCAATTGTAATGAACTTTTCCGCAGTCAAATCGGGTCTGCCGATATATCCCCTGCCCACACCGGCGCCTGCGATCACCAGCTCGCCGGGAATCAGCGGCGGCAGCTTGCGGTCCATGCCGTCCAGCACAAAGGCTTTGACATTGCTTGCGGGTTTCCCGATGGTGATAAAGTCCGGCGTTGCAACAACGTCCATCGTGCAGCTGACGGTCGCCTCTGTGGGGCCGTAACCGTTCATGATGTATGCATCCGGGTTGACCGCCCGGACCTTTTCATACAGCGACCCCGGGAAGGCTTCTGCTCCAAAGTCATAGGAGACCACGTTCCGAAGCGCTGCGCGCATGGCAGGCAGCCCGATGCAGTTGGTCAGGAACGAGGGCGTGCAGGTCATCATGTCAACGCCGTTCTCTGTCATCAGCTTTGCAAGCGCGATGGGGTTGTGGATCTCTTCCTCCGTCGCCATACAGATGGTCATACCGGCAGACAGCGGAATGAATTCTTCCATGATCGACACGTCAAAGGTGATGGCCGCCAGTGCCAAAGACACATGCCCGCGCTCGGTGTACCCCAGAATTTCCGGATTCTTCGGGTTGGAATTGACAAAGTTGACCAGGTTGCGCTGGGTCAGCAGCACGCCCTTCGGCTTTCCGGTGGAACCGGAGGTAAAAATGGTATAAGCCAGCGCGTCCGGCGCCACGAACACACCGGGGTTGTCTGTGCGTGCATCCGTCAAAAGCGTGTCCACCGTGACAACGCTGCATTTCAGACGATCCAAAAACGCCCTGCGCTCAGACAGCACCTGATCGGTGACGATCAAAACCTTTGCGCCGGAATCTTCGATCATGACCTGTACCCGGTCATCCGGATAGTCCGGCGCGATGGAAAGGAACGCGCCGCCGGATTTCAGAATGCCCTGGCGCACGATATAGACCCCGGCGTACCGCGGCAGCATCAGTGCAACGATCTGGCCGGGCTCCACGCCCGCGTCGATCAGCGCGTGACCCACACGGTTTGCACTTTCATTGAGCTGCGCATAGGTCAGCCGTTCTGTCTGCGTCACCACCGCAAGCCGCTGCGGATACTTTTCGGCGCTCTTTTCCAGCAGGCAATGCACCGGGGCATACGCCACCGGCCAATCGGTATCGTTGACAGTGTCCAGCAGCGTTTGCGCGCTGCCGTGCATCAGGTCAACCGCATCCAGGCGGTCCGCCGTCAACAGCTGCTTTGCAGTCTGTGCAAACAGCTCCAGCAGTGAAACGATCATTTCAGCGGTGTAGCGGTCGCTGAAATACTCCGCATTCAGGGAATAGGCGTCATCCTCCAGAAATACGTCCACCGACAGCGGCGCCTGCACGTCGGCAAGCCCCTGCGGCAACGCGGCGCTGCGCTGCCCGGCAACGGTGAATTCATTGAACGCGCTGCCCTGATACGCAAACAGAATGTCCGGTTTGATATTGTAGGCGCGGCTGACTTCCGCAAAAGAATACAGATCGTTGCCGGTCAAATCACGGATTCTGCCCGCTGTTTCGCAGATCTTATCCGCGGGCGCGTCATTGCCGCTGAAGGAGATATAAAACGGATAGGTCTTGACCAGCATGCCGACCGTGTGGAACGTGCGCGGGTCGGTGCGGCCGTTGTAAATGTTGCAGAACAGCGCTTCCTCCTGCCCGGAGACCCGCGCCAATGTATAGGCAAACGCAAAGGTAAAGAACGCGTTTTCCGTCACATGCAGACGCTCGCACATCGCCTGCACCTTTTTCGGAAAACCGTCGCCCAGCAGGACCTTTTGCGCGTGCACATCCGGCGCTTCTTTGCCGGCAAAATCCGGCTCCGGCAGACTGTTGACGTCCAGCCCGGCAAAAACGCTGTCATAATAGTCCTTTGCGGTCTGCCAGGCGTCGCTTTCCCGCGCCTTGCGTTCATCAAGTGAAAGATCAAACGCAGAATACTTTTCAGGCGCCAGTGCCCCGCCCTGAAAGGCTGTTTCCAGGTCCTCCATAAACACCGCCAAAGAGGTGCCGTCAAAGATAATATGGTGGAAATTGATGTAAAGATAGATCGCATCTTCTGTGCGATAGACCCTCGCGTCATACAGCGGCCCGTTTTCAAAATCAATTTTCGGGCGCGCGGCCAGTTCTGCTTTGAGCTGTGCTTCGGTCACATCCGACACGGCAGCGCGGAAGTCCCGTGCCGTGGGGATCATCACCGCGGTATGCTGCCGGTCAGGCGCAATGCGGCAATTCACGGTGTCATGGGCGGCAATCGTCTGTTCCAGCGCCGCACACAACCGCGCAGCATCGGTATTCCGCGACAGTTTAAACAGGAACGGCAGCTCATATGCGTCGTTCTCCGGGTCGATTTTGCAGGCAGAATAAATGCCGAGCTGGGTTTGTGCCAGCGGATAGGGTCCCTCGGCGGGTTCCGCATGCGCTTGCGCGTCGGGTGCGCGCATAAAATGCGCAACCAGCGCGTTCTCGATCTCCAAAAGGCTGCTGTTTCCGAGCACGTCCACATCCGGACTGTAGCCAAACCGGTCTTCGATCTCCACCGCAAGCATCAGCGCGGAAATGCTGGTCAGGCCCATGCGGTCCAGCTTTTCATCGATCGGGAAATCCGCTGCGCCGATGACGGGCGAAATCACTTCATAGAGCAGTTCTTCCAGCGCGGTTCTGACGCGCGGGCCGGCCTGTGCATCCTCATCCGAAGCAAACGTCGGCTCCGGCAGGGCGCGCTTATCCACCTTGCTGTTGACATTCAGCGGAATTTTGTCGATTTGCATGGTTACGGCAGGCACCATATACGGCGGCTTGCGGTCCAGAATGAATTGTTCCAGCGCGGGAATATCCACAGCATCGTCCGACACCACATAGGCGCAGATCATCTTGCCGCCGGTCGGCGCGCTTCTGGCGATCACCGTCACGTCTTTGATCCCGGGGTATTCACGCAGCACGCCCTCCACCTCTGTCAGTTCGATGCGAAAGCCGCGAATCTTGACCTGGCCGTCTCTGCGGCCAACAAATTCCACATTTCCGTCATAGCCCCAGCGGACGATGTCGCCGGAGCGATAGACGCGCGCAATTTCGGGGTCGTCGGTATAGGGATTTTTGACAAAAACCTCTGCGGTCTTTTCCGGCCGGTTCAGATACCCGAGCCCCACCTGTGTGCCGGCGATCAGCAATTCGCCCATGGCGCCGATGGGCAGCAGACGCTGAAACTGATCCGCCACATACAGCCGCATATTGTCGGCCGGCGTGCCGATGGGCAGCCGCCGGCTTCCGCTGCGCATCTGATAGGCAGTGGAAAGGATGGTGCACTCCGTGGGACCGTAGACGTTGTAGACTTCTTTATCCCGGGGCGGGTCAAACGGAACCAGCGTTTCTCCGCCCATGGAGATCACCCTCAGCGATTTGCAGTCTGTCATCAAGGCAAACTGGCGGCCCACCTGGGTGGTCATAAAGCTGTGCGTGATGGCGTTTTCGTTAAAATAGCGGTTCATAGCACGCAGGTCAAAGCGAACCGCGTCGGAAAGAATGTGCATCTGCCCGCCGCAGGAAAGGATCGGATAGGTATCCATCATGTTTGCGTCAAAGCCGAAGCTGGCATAGGCGGCGCTGCGGCTTTCGGCGGTCAGATGAAATTTCGGCACATACCAGTCGATAAAGCTGACAAGGTTGCCGTGGCTCAGGATCACGCCCTTCGGGGTTCCGGTCGTTCCGGAGGTATAGAGCAAAATGAACGGGTCATCCGGCGTGATTTTGCGGTTCAGCGGCGCGGCAGCGGGCAAAGCGTCAATTTCATCGGTAAACAGGAACGGTCCCCGGTATTCCGACAGCAAATCTTTCAGGGACCGGTCTGCGATCACCAACGCCGCAGCACTGTCCTGCACCATGAAATTCAGTCGCTCCGGCGGATACTGGGGGTCCAGCGGCTGATAGGCCGCGCCGGTCTTGAGCACAGCAATCGCAACTGCGGGCATCCACTTGCAGCGGGGAAGGAGCGTGGAAACAACGCAGCCTTTTCCGATGCCCAAAGAGGCGATCTTTGCGGCGATCGCATTGCTCACACGGTCAAGCTGTGCATATGAAAACGTTTCGTTTTCATAAACAACAGCGGTATGATCCGGATACCGTGAAAAGGCGCGCGCAAGGATTTGCGTCACACTCTGTGCGGATGGCTGCACCTTGCGGTACGGGAATGATTCCAGCGTTTTCAGGTCATCTTCGCTGACCAGGCAAAGGTCTTTGAGCTTTTTGTATTCTGTCAGCTGCCGTGCAACCTGCGCCGTCGCCTTTAAGAAGCGGCGCATATTCTCCGCATGAAACAGGTTTTCCCGATAGAAAAAGCGCAGTTCGCCCGGCAAAACCTGCAGACACAGCCGCGCTTCACCCGATTCTGCCGGAAGAAAGCTTTTGTCAAAGGAAAGGAACAGATCCCGGTGAAGATCAAGCGCCTGCGCAAGCGCATCGGCGTCGGTCAGAGGATGCTCTGCTGCGCTTTGACGCAGCGCCGAGACCTTGCGCAAAAAGTCCTGCGTCGGCGCATCCTCGTCAAAAGAAATATAAAACGGAGAACAGAGCCCGTCCTCCTGTATCCAGAACAGGCTCTCGTTCTGCGCGGTGAACTTTGCAAGCGTATAGGCAAAGGCTGCGGCAATCGTATCCTCACAGACGTCGAGGTCATCCTCTCGCAAGGATGCAAACGGGCCGCCGTTTTCGTTGTCCGGAAAATCAACGGCAAGGCAGGAATCAATTTCCAGCCCAGAAAAGTGTTCTTCCCACCAAGTCATGATAAGCGCATCGTTCATTTCCAATCTCCTTTCAAATATTGCTTTTTACAGTCGGGTGCCTGTCACGCGAATAAAGCAGAAGGCTGATGATCAGCGTCAGACCCTGTGCAATCAAATAGCACCACCAGATGCCGGACACGCGGAAGATTGCCGTCAGTATGTACAGGGACAGCACCGGCAGCACAGTGCCGGACAGCAGCGTGATCCCGGTGGCGCGGAGTTCCTTTTCCTGTACCTGATAATAATAGACAATGATCGTATTGATCCCGGTGAACAGCAAAGACAACGCATAAATGCGAATCGCCCCGATCGCCTCGGCCCTGAGCGCGGCCTCTTGCATAGAAAACAAATCCGCAACAAAGCCGGCCCCGAAAATATAGGCCGCAAACGCACCGCACATGGCAATGATCTCCAGCATAAACCCATAGCGCATGGTCTGACTGATGCGCTTTCGGTCCTCCGCGCCAAAGCGGGCGGCAAGGATCGGCTGGCACGCCTGCGCAACACCTTCATACAGCGCCATGGCAATGACGGAAAGCTGCGTGATGACCCCGTAAACGTCCAGAACCATCGCGCCGCCGACGCTCATGATGCGGATATTGAACAGCGACGTGCCGACAGACATCCCGAGCTGCGTCACAGACAGCGGCACGCCGGTTTTCAACAGGCGCGTGACCCTTGCCTTGGTCAGGCTGCCGCGGCGAAGAATCAGGCCGTTGTTTTTTTGCAGCAGATGGATCGCGTTGATGAGCATGGCGACCGTATAGGCAAGGCAGGTCGCCAGCGCGGCGCCGGACGCACCCCAGCCAAGCGGCCCCACAAACAGCACGTCCAGCACAAGGTTCACTACGGCGCAAATGATCGTGGATGCAAGCGAAAGGATCGGCGCACCGTCAAACCTGACATAAACCATCAATTGCTGATACAGCGACAGCGGGATCATGAACGCAAACAGCACCCGCGCATACTGAACGGTCGGCTCCAGAATCTCGCCTGACGCGCCCAGCGCCGAGATGATCGGCCTTGTGAACAACAGACCGACGGCCGTCAGCACAGCGCCGCTCAAGGTCATCAGCACAATGCTGCAGGTATAGAAACGCTGCGCCTCCTGCTTGTCATCACGCCCGAGATATTGCGCAAACAGCGTTGCGCCGCCGGACACGATCAGCATCGACAGCGTATTCACAAACATATAGATCGGCATACAGATGCTGACCGTAGACAGCATATCCGGCCCGAGATAATGGCTGAGAATGATCGTATCCGCCAATGAAGCCACTGTCTCACTCAGCATTGCGCCGATGGCAGAGGGCAGCAGCTTTGCAAACATGGAACGATGCGAGTCATGTAAATAGTCCAAGAAAGATCTCCTTTCACGGCAAGAAAGATGATTCATGTATGTTTTATGCGCTGCGGCTCTTTTTTAAAGAATATACAAAGAGGAACACCAGCACATTGATTATCTGCAGCAGCAGGCAGGACACATAGACGCCGCCCTTTTCAACCGTATCCGGCCAAAAGAACGAAAGCACCCGTACAATACAAAACCCGACCGACCAAATCAGCGCCGAAATACTTGCAGCCTGCAATACCCGATTCCACCAGATGAAGGAAAAAACCGTCAGCACAATGCTGCACGACGGGAGCGCGGCAAGCAGACTGAAAAAGGCATAAGGCGCCGTGAGCGGAATGTTTTTCAGCACGAAGTTGAGAAAAGAACACACGAAAAAGACCCCGACAACCGAAATTGCGGGAATATAAATGCCGCGTATTCTTCGTTCCCTTTGTTTCGGCGGCGATTGTTCCTTTTGCGGCCGTTCGCCAAAAGGTGTGCCGGCAGATTCTTCAAACGCTTCTCTGTGCATCGTTTCACACTCCTATGTTTTTTGATACCTGCCGATCCATCCGCTGCGATTCAAGCACCCGGATTCATCGGTGCACACCAACGGACTTTGCTGCAGGGAGGGATTGTCTGCCTGCAGCAAAGGTTGAAAACATCGATCATTTCGTCAAAAGAGAGAGCCCCTGTGTTTTCATTTTTTTATAATATCACACTTGCGGTGATTTGCAAGTGATTTTTCAGATCATCTTTCGGCTGCGTAATAACGCCGCAAAACGTACTGCTCTGCAGAAAGACGCACTGCGGGGCTGTACATTTTTCGTTCCATCATTTAAACAGGTGCTTCAGGAACATGATGAACTGATTGAACCATTGACAAAGTCGGCTTTGCACCAGAACCCTGCAGGGAGCGGAAACATGCCGGGTGCCGCTTGCGTCTGTGACAACGCAGCGCACAGCCGTTTTGCCAAGCCGCAGGCCGGTGACCATGCCGCTTTCATCAACCGATGCAATCTTCGGATCGTCAACTTCATATGTCACGGTATAATTGACTGCATTGGTTTCGATCGTCGGTAAAACAGGGACCGTTCGTTTGTAACTGCACGTCACAGTTTGCGGCAGTGTGATCGTGACGTCTGCCGGGACGTCGCCCAGCGCGACATAGAGGAAATAATAATCGTCATACAGCCCGAGGCAGGCGTCCATGCCGGAATTTGTGCTGAAAGATTTTTCCATCACACGCTCCCAGGAGCCGTATTTCTCATAAAGCTCCTCCGGCAGCGGGCCTTCCTCATGCCCATATTTTTCAAGATTGCGTTCCTTCAGCTCTGCAAGGCCTTCCGGATCGTTTGCATATGCTTCAAGCCGGATCTCGTTTCTGCGGTTGCTGACCGCGCGGGCAATTTCCTCTGTGCTTTTGCCCTGCGCCTGCATATCCTGCAGCATCACATACATCGAGCGGATGCTTTCGTGATACGCAATGCGATCGGCGCGACCCTGCGCCACAACCGCAGGGTCCGACCAATCCGCATCGGCATACATTTTCAGGCTGCCCGTTTCGCTGGGACGAAAGCCGTAGATCGCGGCTTCGTCCTCAACGATATCCGCCATTGCTTTGGCGTTGTCACGGGGATCGTGCACATAACGAAAGCCGTTTGTCGCAAAGGACGTGATGCTTGCAGAAAAGAGAAACGCAAGAACCAGCAGAACGGCGATCCCTCTTTTGGATACCGTTTTTAAAGAACTCATGTTTTTTGTTCCTCCTTTTCTTTAAAGTGCAGTCTCAGGTCAGATAACCGATATGTGAGGCAAGGTGAACGAAGTAATGCACCAGACCGTAGATCCAGCCGACCACCGGGATATCCTTCTTTGCCTCATAGGTTTCACAGAAGCTGCAGCGGTATTTGCCGCAATAGATACAGATCCCGTGTTCAACCTTATGGCCGTGGGCGGGAATCACGACGCTGTCTGCAGAAATCTCTTCTGCCGCTTCACTGTCGGCAAACAGTCTGCCGCAGCCTTGGCAGCGGAAACACGCTTTGTTGCCGTCGGTTATGCAGCCTGCCTCCACGGCATCCACCTTTTGAATTCTGTGGCTGATCACAAGCTCGGCAGGGACAAAGGTCATCGCATAATTTTCGCTGCCAAGCGTGCCTTGAGAAATCGTATAAGCGCCAACATCTTCGCCCGGTGTTCGGACCAATGCGCCCGGGATCTCGGTGCCGGCAGGCAAAGAAGTTCCTTCCACGGGATATTCCACGCGATAGGTCAGCGCAGGATCAACCTCTGCACAGAACTTCGACTGCGTATCCGCTGTCACAATGACCTCCAGCGGCGTGATGGTAAAGTCTGCACCGATAAAGGTCAGCTCGTAGTTGCCGCTCTTGTCCGAAAGCGCCCCCTGCCTGATCTCATAGGTACCGACGTTTTCCCCTCTTTCGCGGATCAACGCGCCGGAAAGCTGATCATCGCCAAGCAGGCCGGTGATCGTATATGTCAGCTCCGGCTCAGCCTGAGCATAGATTTTTTCTTTCGCGTCCGCCGTCACAGTGACCGTTTTTTTGCCAATCACCAAATCAGCGCCTCTGAAATCGATATCATAATTCTCATTGGAAAGCGTGCCGAGCATGATCGCATATTTGCCGACGTTTTCACCCGCTTCGCGTTGCAGCGCGCCGGAAAGCGTATCATCACCGATCAGGCCGGAAACCGTATATGTCAGCTCGGGATCCGGATCACCGAACGTCTTACTTTGCGCATCCACTCGAACGGTGAGCGTTTTTGGGCCGATCGTCAAATAATCACCGGTGTAGTTCAGAATGTAGTTGTCGCTTGCGGCAAGCGTCCCCTGTTCAATTTCATATCTGCCAACCGTTTCACCCGCTTGGCGGGTCAGAGCACCGGTCAACTTGTCTTTGCCGACAAGGCCCGTCACGGAATAGGTCAGCGACGGATCCGCGCTGCCGTAAGTCTTGGCTTTTGCCGTTGCAACAACGGAAATCTCTTTGGGCCGAACAGTGAGCTTTGCGCCGACATAGGACGCGATGTAGTTATCACCCGGGATGATTTCGGCAAGAATATCATACGCACCGACATTTTCGCCCGGTTCGCGTGAAAACGTCACGGAAATCGTATCCCCGTCGACCAACCCCTGCGCAGTATAGGTGAACGCCGGGTCCGCTTCTCCATAGATCTTTTCAGCAGCGTTCGCTTTCACCACGATCGACTTCCGGCTCATCACATTCAGAACATAACTGCGCGTGTCGCCGTTTTCGGCCGTTACGGTCACGGTGATCGTATTGCTTCTGGCAGGGTTGAGCACACAATTGCCGCTCAGCACGCTGCTGCCGCCCGCCACCGCAGTACCGTTCACATCGATGCTTGCGTTGGAACGGCTGCTCAGCGTGACCGCCTTCAAAACTGCAGACGTCACATCATCCACTGTGACAGAAGCGGAATAGGTCCCGTCCTCCTGAAGCGCAAAGTCATCCAGCGAAACGCCAAGCTCATTTGAAAACAGCTCCAGCAGCTCTGTATTATCCGCATCGTCGGTGATATCCTGATAGATCACGTCAACAAAAGCGCCGCGATGGTTGAATTCAAAGGTTTCAACACGCTTTGCTTCCCCCGCCAGCGTGAGCAGATCGTCACCGTCTTCACCGGTATAAATCTTCTGTTCAAGAGTGTTTCCGTCCTCGTCCAGCAGGCGGACCGTCATCTGACCGGTCACGGGACTCATGCGGGTATTTTGCATAAACACGGTCGCGACAGTCGTTCCCTGCGCACCAACGTCACACAGGCTGGAAAGAATCACGTCCTGGCCCGTGCGGCTGTGGATGTTTTCACAGACAACGGAATCACAGTTGTCAGAAGCGACGGGGTCGCCCAAAACAACGTATGTACCGTCGTGATTCTCGCTCGGTTCAAGCACCTCAGCCAAAACATAGACCGGCACGCCGCCCACCGGCAGCTCCATCACGGTTTCGCTGTCGCCTCTAATATAGGATTCCACGTCAAAGGTGACCTGACGGCAATAACCGCCCTCGTCAATCATTTTAAGGGATTCATCGTCATCGATTACGATATCCTGCAGGTCGCTGATTTTTGTTTCACAGGTGGCGTCAGACCAGAAGCTGATCTTTACAATGCGGCCGCTGCCCTCAAGCTTTGCATCATAACTGTTGCTCAGCTTAATCTGCAGGTCGCGTTCGCCTTCCTCTTCTCTGACAATGCTCAGGCCCGCAATGGAAAGATTCGGGAAGTTGAGATAGATCGTACCCTGAGCATCGGCCTGCGTCTGTTCATGATTTCCCTGATCAAAGGTGGCTGTCACCGTGTATTCAGGATCCGCCACTGCGGAAGCGGGAACAACATAATCGAACCATGCGGAATAAGTCTCGCCGGGCAGGATTTGAAGATTTTCAATCGTCGCCTCTTGCGCATCCCCCGGTGTGCCGACCGTCAAATGCAGCGACGTGATCGGATGGATGCCGTCGTTTTCCACCTTGAACAGGACCTGCGAGGCCGCCCCGCGCTTCAACGTGCTGAGATCTGTATACGCCATCGGAACAGAGATCGTGTCGGTATAGGTTTCCTGGGCGGTATACATATACGAAACCTCTTTCGGAACGGTATATTGAACCGTATCGCCGCTGACCGTCTGGCTGGTATTTGTTACTGTTTCGCCGTTCTCGCCGTAAACGGTCCCCAAAAGCACCGCACGAACGCTATCACCGACCGAACAGGCATCAAAATGATCGATCAGCGTCGCATCCGGCATATCCGCAACCGTGATTTCATGCGTCACACCAACAGTGTCATCCGTCTGCCCGAACGAGTAGAATCTGACCGCCTTGAGCACGTCCTTTTCAGAACGCGAGGTGCGGGTCAGGGTCACGGTTTTGCCGTCCGCAAAAGTCAGAACCAACGTGTTGTTGTCCGACATTGCATAACTGATCGTGCTGCTTTCGCCGCCGGAGACGAAATGAAGCGACATTGTTTCTTTGTCCTTGTCAACTTCATAGGTGAACGGCGTTTCCTCGTCAGACGCCGCGTCTTTTTTAAGACCGGTATTGTCCGCAGCAAAGGTGTAGATGACGTTCTTGCCCTTCCATGTGCCGATCACGGATGACGACTCGCCGATGCGTTCCGGCCAGACAAGGGAAAGGTCATTGATCGTATGTGCGCCGCGCGCGAACCGGAAACCGGAGCTGATCCCCACGCCGGACTCAGACGCCATCTGGCTGACAGAGTGCGGGAAACAGGTGCTGACAATGCCCTCTCGGTCAATGTCAAGGAAGCGAATATCCGGCTGGCCGAACGTAAAAGCATCGTCGTTCTGGGCAGAATCGGAAACGGCATCTTCGTTGTCGGATGTGTACCATGCAAGAATGAACCGTTCGTCAACGGCGCCGTCAGACATGCTGACAACAGCGATCTGGGGATTCTCGTCGAGAATGCCATTGTTTGTTGCGCGAACATTGCGAAGTTCTTTGCCGTCGGTACCGACAATGCCGTAAACGATCTCGCGGTCGTCAATCGTCTCGTCCTCTCCGTCAAGGTCCAGCGTATACGCCACGGCAGCAGTGCCGTCCGCCATCATCGCGGCGGAAACACTCTTGATTGCGCCGGAGGTTCCGTTATAGAAGGTCTCGGTGTCACTCCATGTTTCGCCGTTCCAGATCCGGTATTGAACAACATCTCTATAGTCGAATTCCGTCAGGCTGTTCGGATCACTGGATGAAACATTTCGCCATGCAACGATCGCCTTTTTCCCATTGACTGCGACCGTTGGAGCAAGCTCCGCGCCGTTTTCTGCTGTCAGGGCAGTTGTCTGCCACTGCCCGCGCGTCTTGTCATACACAGCGGCATAAACATCCGTGTTGTTCAGCAGCATCATCTGTTCATTGCCCGTCAGAACCGAACCGGCCTCTGCATTGATTTTTGCCGTTTTCCTGGTCCACGCGGCAACGGCATAATCCCCGGTTCCGTCAACGGTCAGATGTTCATCACCACAACCGCAGTCATCAATCACACCGTCGGGAACGTAGCTGCCATCCGCCATGTGAGCAAAGCACGCTCGGGTTTTGGTCACATCCGTATTCTCCATATCGGAAAGATACACCATGAGCTGCCCGTCGGTCGTTATTTCCGGGTCGGCATAAGGATAGGTGTTGCTTTCCAGATTGCTGACGCCGTCGGTTGCGGCAGACCTGCGCAGCATGCCGTTCCTCCTTGTACCCCACACTCTGCCGCTGTATTCCAGATAATCGCGCGACTCCAGTGTCGGCGCAAGGTTGAGCGACAGCACCTGTTCGCCGTTTACGGATGTGAGCGAGGCGGAACCGTTGCCGACCAGCTTGTCGATCACGGTACTCAGGTATCTTTGATTGGCTTTCCAAAGCTCGGTGATCGTGCTCTGCTTTCCTGTGGATTTATCAAGCAAATTGAAATTCAGCGAATACAGGACCTTTTCATACTTGACGCCGATCACGCTCACGACAAATTTCAGTCCGATCTGGCCGTCGATTTTGAAGTTTTGCCCCGAAAGATTTGCCTTTTCATCATTGAGTTTGCCGGTGGCCATCATATAAGCGTCATTATTCTTTGACAGATACGGCCGGTTCAGCCAGTCAAACAGCGCTGTAAACGTGATCTTGCCGAAAATGCCGAGCTTAAAGGACACAACGGAATAATCGATGCCAACGCCCGCAAACAGGCTGAGATAGAGTGACAGGCGCAAAGATGTCAGATATTCCATTGCTGTTTCGACCTCTGCACCCGCAACATGACTCTTGCGATACGCTGTTGTGAGCGCGTCAAAATTGAACGCAGCCTTTCCGCCTGCGGAAAGTGTGACGAAACAGGGAACCGGACCCACCTGATAATTCAAGGTCTTGCTGGCGCTGATTTCGATTGACGCGCCAAAACCACCGTCCAGCACCTTCATTTTCCACTTGTGCGCATTGAAATCAAAGTAAATGAGCGTTTCCATGTAGCCGCTGACATTCCAGTCCCAGTCTTTTTTGACCTTGGAACCGGTCGAGGCCGGGGCGGCAGGCTTGGAATAATCTTTGCCGCTGACTTTATTTTTGATGCCCTGCCAGGCGAGCTTTTTGCCAAAGGTCACCAGCTTTGCGCAGTCTTCCAGAATCGGCGTGTCTTTGTATTCCGCTTGCTTGACGCTGTCCAGATAGACGCCGGAGCTGGCAGTATCGTTGAATGGGATGCGTATAAAGCCGAGGAACTTGGTCGGGTCGGATGTGGGAGAAATCAACAGATCAAAGGCGTTGATCACCGCGTTGGTTTTGGAGTCGATCGAAATGGTGTCAAACATGATCCGCACAAAATCATCGCCGAAATCCATATCCGTGTCGAGATTTGCGCCGGTCGAGCCGCTCATGCGGCCCAGCTCATCCAGCAGCTCCTGGCTTCGTTCGGCCTCGCCGGCTGTTGTCAGATTGCAAAGCTGCATGGGCAATTCCTGGGTTCGGATCAGCGTTTTGCCGTCGTTATAATAATCCAGACAGACGCTGCAGCTGCAAAGCGAAGCCAAAATGCCCTTCAGCGATTTATTGGTCAACTGAACGGTATAGCTCGTCACAACCTCGTCCAGGAAATCATAGGTTTCATTTTCCTGTGTGGAATAATCCTTGGCGATCTCAATTTTATTATCGTCTTTCACGCGCAGCCGCAGCTTGTTCTGCGGGTTGTCCTTGTCGGTTTCTTCACCCCACCACAAAACGATGGTCGTCAGGTCGGCACGCGGCATGTCGTCATTCGGGCCGACCTTGCCCGTTTGATCCAGAACGCTAGTGGTGCTGCTGTAATTCTTTTCCGTGTTCATGATGGTGGAGAACTGCTGAATGACAAAGGGATGCGCGCCCGCGCTTTCATTTTTGCGGAAGACCGCCGCCGCCTCTCCGCTGGCGACAAAAGCATCGGTATCCGCCATCAAATCGATCGCCGCAAAGATGGGATAATAGGCCGTGCTGCCCTCTTGCTTGATCAGGAACAGATACGTGACGTCGTCGCCCACCTTAATCTGGTTGCCTTCCAGCCCCCACTGCGTCTGGTCCATGATGATTTCGAGCTTTCCGTCTGTTTTTACGCTGCCATCCTCGTTATGTCCCAGATCGACGATCTGGTCGATTTCACCGCTTTTGTCAACCAGCCCGGAGCTGTTCAGCGAAAACTGCGCAGTCTTCCTGTAAACATCATTGACAAATACGCCGCCGCGCAACACGATTTTGCCTGTGTACGGCGTGCCGTCCGGATTCTTGATATATAGATAGGCATACGCGGCACGGCGCAGGTTCAGGTTGTTGCAGGGATACAGGTTCAGCTTGGTGGAATCCCGCTCGCCGGATTCGATGGAATCCTTCATGAAGGTTCCAAGATAGGTATAGCCGTCTTCACCGACGCTGCGGCAATAGACGTCGCCGGCAATGCCGCTTTCTTCATAGATCGCGGCGGCGCCGTTGTTGTCGGTGTCAAGTGTTTTTTCCTGACCGTCGCCATTCGTATAAGACAGCGTGGTTTTGACCTGCGGATAGCACTGGAACAGATAGAGCTGATCCGTCAGCGTTTCCACCTTCACGTCCTGATCCGCGCGCATACCGGTCCGCGCATGCGTTGCCGTAATGGTGGTCTCTCCGTCTGAAAGGCCCGAGAGTGCAAACTCCGTGGCGGGCGTATAGGTCGTGTAAGCATAGTTGCGGATGTCGTCATACATCGAGCCCTGCTGATAATTGATGGTTGCAACACTGTTGTCGCTGGAGGCCCACGCGATCTGGTCCGCCAGCTCGCTCCAGGCATAGTCGCCATAGTTGGCAGAGACGACCTCGCGCAGCTTGATGTCGCGTTTCAGGGCAATGATGGCGTCCTGACCCTGTGTGCGATACATTTCCGCGATCGCGGAACGGTTCGACATGAGCAGCGCGCCGGTTTCCGGATCGACCTCAGGTGCTGCGCCGTTGATCCACAGCTTCAGCGTGTCGGCACTGTAGACATACAGAATGCAGGAATCATAGCTCCAGGTGCTGTCTGTGCCGTTCTTGACCTGAACGGTGATGGTATACACGTCGCGGTAACTGTAGGGATCGCTGGGGTCAAGCGCCACATGCAGCGCATTCGCATCCAGCATATAACTTCCGGTGAAGCTTCCGTCACCGGTCGACGTCAATGCACTGACGTCGGTCAGGCAGCACACGCTGTCGTTGCCCCTGGTAATCAGCACCTGATAAAGCTCCACGGACGCGGCGGATTCATGCTGGTCAAAGTCAGTGATCTCCCAGCTCAGCTGAACCGGCGCGGCCGAATCCAGAATGAAATAGTCGTCCAGCGGCGCAAGGGTGACTTTTGCCGGCTGCGGCTCAAGCACGATTTTTACGGACGCCTTGTATTCCTTCCCGGCCAGAGTGGCGGTGACCCTGGCGGTGAATTCATTGCTGGTGCCATCCTCATACAGATAGCGCAGGCTGCCCGCATCGATCAGGACGCTGGAAACATAGTTGTCTGCGTTCCCGGTAACGGTCTTGGTGAATTCCGGCGCGGAGGCGCCGTCGCGCGTCACGGTTACGGTGAACACGGTATCCGCGCCGCCGTTCTTTGTGATCAGGTTGCTGTCCCAATAAAGCTTGAGTTCCTGCTGGTCGCGGGTCAGGACCGTTTCGTTATGCATTTTGAGATAGGGCGAATCGCTGACGGCAAAACGCAGCGGCACCGTTTCAAAACAGACCTCTTTTCCGGGCACGTTGCCGTTGGTCGCTTTCAGGATAAACTTGACCGTTCCCGCCTTGCCGGTGGGTTCCACATATCCGATGCGACCGATCTTGCCATTATGCACCTGTGAGATGTCTGCGACGCTCGGGTCGCTGCTTTCCCAGACCAGATCTTCTGGCGCGTCATAGGTGAATGGCCCGGTGTTCTTGAACTGATACTCCGCCCGGATCACATCATAATCCTGCGAAAAGAGCGCAGCGCTGTCTTCGTTATAGACAAAGTCCCTTCCGCTGGGCGGCGTGACGGTCAGGGTGAGCTTTTGCATGTCGGCGTCTGTAATATACTTGACCGGTTCAAGCTGTACCAGCGCATACATGCCGATCACAAGCGCATCGTCAACGAGCAGCTCCGCAACGCAGTCGCTCGGTTCGTTGTCTGTGTTTTTCGGCAGGTCGAACGTCGCCGTCAGCGTTTGGCCGACCACGGTTTCGGCTTGTCCCGGTCGGGGCGTAAAGGTCACGGGTGCTGTCTGCCCGTCGACCTGGATCTTGACGTTTTTCCAGACCCAGGTGCCGTTGACAACATCCACATTTTCAGAAGCTGTCAGCCAGTTGGTCATGTTGTCAACGATCGTGGCCGTCGTTGTGTGGCTCGCATCATCCACATATTCGCTCTCGTGTCCGCGCACATCGTCCAGGCCCAGCACATGGACGCTGACCGTCATCTTTGAATTCTGGGGGTCGGTGGTATCAATGGCAGCCTCCATGCCGGTGAAAGCGTGGCTTTTGATCGGCCCGGTGAGCGTGACACCGCTCGGCGTCACGGTCTGGCCATCATGGCCGGAAAGATATGTGTCTGTCTCCGGTTGGTTGCCGACGATGTCTTCAAACGTCACCCTGCCGATCGTCAGCGTCCCGGCCGTCAGCTCCGGCACAGTATACGGGAAAGTCATCACGTTGCTTGGCGACAGCTCTGCTGCCTTGATCGTTTGACCGTTGACCTCCAGCGTGGCGTTCGGCTGCACCGGCTCCGAAAAGCGAACGGTGATGGGGATCACCTCGCCGACCGAGTAGCTGCCCGCCGGAACGCTGTAGGTGTTGTCGGCCGCAAGGGACGGTATTTTTGTGTCATTGAGCGTATAGTAACAGGACGCAATTCCGCTGTATGACGCTGAAGAAAGAGAGGGATAACATGTGAAAGAACCGGAACCGATCACCGTTTTTTCCATGAGTCCCTTTTTTGTGGGATAATCCGTGAGTTCATATCGCACCGTCTTACAAGCCCATACGTCTCCGTCCTCATGGGTATCCCAGTAACCTGACAACGATTCACGGAAATTTCTGTCGTACCTACCCCAATCGCCCCAAGCGATTATGTTCCCGTCTGCGTCTCGTTTGGCGATATCGCCGGCGCTTTCGTTCCAGCCGTATAACCATATGTCACCACTGCCGCCAATATAGCTGTAATTCGTGTCAACATGCGTGAGAATTCCCCAGCGAATGCCTGCCATAAAGGCGGGGTTGTTTTCAAAACTAAATTCCGTGTTTCCACTGCAGAAAATCGTCGTGTTTGTCAGCGCTTCTTTTGTGAGAATTTGATCGTTCAGCACCGATCCCGGATTGTATACGCAAAAGACCTGCGTCGATTTTTCGTTCATGAACAGCGCGTTTCGGATGTTCCGGCAGCAGACGAAAAACGTCGTTGCGTAATCGCCGCAGGCCATAATCCGGTTGTCGCCGTCGTAAGGAATAGCGTCGTATTTTACGCAGAAGGTCGCGCTCGGCTGTGAACTTGTAAGTCGGACCGTTGCGCTCTGGGTCCCGCCGATGACCGGGCGGCTGCCGGAAACGGCGATCCATTCAAAGGAGGCTTCCTGATTTTCCGCCGCGTTCAGCAGGGTTGCCACAAAGGTCACGACCCTTGTTTCATCGTTCCGTTCGATTTCTTCCACGCTCACACGCGCCGTTTGGCTGTTTCCGGATGAGCCGATCACCGGCGCACCGGTACTGGTCAGTGTGATGCCCCCGTTGTTGATCTGGTTCGCAAGGCTCCTGGCGGATTCTTTCTGCGCCTCTGTCCATTCATGCGCGGTGAAATAGGTCTCTTTGACATAGGAGACATAATCCTCGATCTGCAAAATCGTGTTCAGGTTTTCAAGCGTGATTGGCGTACCGTCCACCCAGACCAGCTCCTGCGGGTCATAGTCTCCGGCAAGCAGCGCGCGGATTTCCTCCAGCGTGACGTCTTCCCCACGCATCGTGACAGACCAGTTTTCAACGGCGTTGCCGTCCTCGTCAAGCAGACCGTATTGCTGCAGAATGTTATAGTATTCCCGCGCCGTGTCTTCGTTGTCCGCGATCTCGGTCAACGCTTGCAAAATCTGTCGGTTCACCGCCGGGTCGTTTTCCAGCAGCGACGCGAAGGCCGACACAGGGCAGGCGGTGAACAGCATGATGAGCGTCATAAGGACCGCGACGATTTGTTTCGTTGCTTTTTTCATATATATGTACCTCCCTCAGCAAAGCCGGATGATGAATGCTCAAAGTTTATCTGCGTTTAAGGCAACACCGCACAATTCGGGCATGCGGATTGCGTAGCAGATTTTTTTGTCAGATTGCATAGATTTGACGCAGGCAACCTGTCGGTTGGCAAGGAAAAGCTGTGCAATATGACGGAACAAAGATCAAGCAAGGCGTGCGGCCGCATTTGTGCGGTGTTGCCTTAAAACTGCGCCTGCAGATGCGTAAAGAAGTAAAGGATGCCGTGGAAGAACCGGACAAGCTTTCCGAAAAAGCTGCTGCCATGGTTCACATGGTCCCACGGGCAAAGGATCACGGTGCCCGAAACTGTGACCGGGTCGGTTTCACCGGTGTATGTCTTCCCTTCAAACACAACGACCGCGACATACTTTACAACCTGATCCGCCGTTTCCGTGGCCGCCTTCAACTGCACCGCAACGGGCGCGGCATCGGTCACCGTTTGCTGATCGCCGCAGGCGGCGCAGACAAAGTTTGCGGTTGCGCGGTCATAATGCTCAGACCAGTTCCAGCCGTGCAGCGCATAACTGTGGCCAGTCGCGGTGCCCGGGCAGTCTTTGGTGTCGGTCGCGCTGCCGCAGCGGTCACAGACCGCCGTCCGGGTGCCATCCGCCGTGCAGGTCGCGTCGCCGTTGTAAACATAGGTTGTAAAGCTGTGGCCAAGTGCGGTGCCGGGCTTTACACAGGTGTCGGTCGCGTCGCCGCAGCGGTCGCAGACCGCCGTCTGGGTGCCGTCTTCGGTGCAGGTTGCGTCATTGTTATAAACATAATCCGCAATTGCAAAGCTGTGGCCAAGCGCGCTGCCCACTCTGGTGCGTGTGTCGGTCACTTCGCCGCAGCGGTCACAAACGGCCGTCTCGGTGCCATCGGCAGTGCAGGTCGCATCCTGCTGATACACATACTCCGTAAAGCTGTGGCCAAGCGCGGTGCCCGCTTTGACACGTTCGTCGGTCTCGTTGCCGCAGCGGTCACAGACGGCGGTTTCGGTGCCGTCTGCCGTGCAGGTCGCGTTGTTGTTGTATTCATAGTCCGTGAAGCTGTGGCCGAGTGCGCTGCCGTCCTTAACGCGGCTGTTTGTCACCTGACCGCAGTTGTCACAGACAGCGGTCTCGGTACCGTCGGCGGTGCAGGTCGCGTCACCGTTATAGACATAGTTCGTGAAGCTGTGGCCCAACGCGGTACCGGCCTTCACGCGGGTATCGGTTTCCACATCGCAGCGGTCACAGACAGCGGTCTCGGTACCGTCAGCGGTGCAGGTCGCGTCTCCGTTATAGACATAATTTGTAAAGCTGTGGCCCGAGGCGGTGTCCTGCCTGGTGCGCGTGTCGGTCGCGCCGCAGCGGCTGCACGTTGCGGTTTCTGTCCCGTCGGCGGTGCAGGTCGCGTCGTTGTTGTAAACGTATTCTTCAAACACATGCCCCGCAGTGCCGGCTGCGGTCCGGATATCTGTTGCCTCGCCGCAGCGGCTGCACGTTGCGGTTTCCGTGCCGTCGGCGGTGCAGGTCGCGTCACCGTTATAGACATAGTTCACGAAGCTGTGGCCGAGCGCGGAGCAATCGACCGTGACCTCTTCGCTTTCTGTCGTATATGTGACGTCCAAATAGCTGACCTCCGCCGAATAGGTGACCACCTTGTTCTGTGTGGCGGTGGCGGGTTGGATCAGGTTGATGCGCGGCGAAATGTCTGTCCGTGTAAAGATCGTGTTGCAGACAACGCAGGTGAACACCGCCTCGGCGCTGCTGTAATCCGCTGCCCACGTCCAGCGCGGCGCACCGCTGACCGTGTGCAGTCCGCTTGCGGAATCGGGAATCTCGACCGGGTCACTTTGCGTCGTATAGGTTTTTCCGTTCAGGGTGACCGTCGCGGTGTATTTGATAACACCATTGTCTCTGCAGGTCGGCTGCGACACGGTCACAGTTTGCGGATGGTCGTCCGTCTTCGTTTTCGTATAGCCGCAAGCCGTGCAGGTCAGCGTGAACGCAGCGCTGCTGTGATCCGTCGCCCATGTCCAGTTTTCGATGTAATTGTGCTGACAGGTGGTACCGGAAGAATACAGCACATCGGAGACTTCGGTGTCAATCGCCAGATTTTCCAGCCGGCAAGCGGGGCAGATGCCGCCGTTGTCCGTAACGCCCATATAATACGGAAACTCCGTATAAAGCGCGCCGTTCATATCGACCGACATCATGGTCTTTGAATCATACGGTGTACGCAATCTCCAGAGCGCGCATGTTTCGGGGTCACCGCCAAAACTGATACGGTTGTTGCTGATTCCCTGGCATTTGACATAATCCGTCATCGGCGCGACGAAGGAAATGGTTCCGCTGTGCGCCTGCACCTCTTGTGCAGACATCAAATAGATCTGGTCTGTCGTCGATTCAGCGTTGTACATTCCCTCAAATGCGCTGTCGTTGTCCACCGCAACGTCGTCGCGGATGTTCTCTTTCTGGGCTTCGCTGAACGCGGTGTTATAGAAGGAATCGTTGAGCCAGGAACGAAGGCTGGAATGCGCAAAGTTGCTGGCATAGGTGCCGCAGCCGCTGTCGGAATATGACTCATTGGTTTCGACGTAGCGGGTATTGGTAAACGGCTGCGCGTCCAGCATGATCGCAGACACGATATAATTAGAGCCGTCGCTCGCTTCAACAATGTGCCAGGGGATCGGTTCATAAAGGAAATAATAGGTTTCGCCGGCATTGTAGCCGAAACGAAGCTGCGTGGACGCGCTCGGCGCAGGCTCTGTGTCAGAAAACGGATCCCGGTTGCTGTTGATCCTGACGGCCCTGTATTTCTGGCCGCCATAGAAAAAGTCCGCAAACTCCATCATTTTTTCAACCTTCTGGTTGTTGCGGTAATACTCATAATCCTTCCATGCAAATCCTCTGGAAGCGAAGGTGCTTGAACCGACAAAGGCGTCCAGCGCGGCCAGAGTGGTGGAATCAGTCACGCGGGTCTGCGGATAGGTACCAAACAGAATATCGCCGACAGAGCTCGAATAAGACGTGTATGTTTGTCCGTTCACGGAAACCGTTGCCTCGTAAAACAGGAATTCGTCGATGATCCGCTGCTGCGGATTGCAGTCGGTGAAGGTGAACGGTTGATTGCAAACGGAGCATATGAACGTCGCGGTCGCCCCGCTCTTGTTCTTCGCCCATTCCCATGTCGGGTCCCCGGTAAAGATGTGCGCGCCGGTGGCCGGCCGCAAGATGATCGGTACGGAATCGTCGGAATGTTTCACGCCTTGGAATTCCACCGTCGCCCGATATTTGATCACTTCGTCGGTGGAGCAGCTCTGGTGTGAGACTGTGACACACCGCGGCGCGGTGTCGGTCACGTAAAAGGAATCATCTCCGTTGACACAACGGAATTCCGCACGTGCGCTTGTGTAATCACTCGCCCAAGTCCAATAGGAGGCGTCGTTGTAATAGCAGTGCCTGCTCTCGTGCCCAACGGAAGAAAACAGCGACGCTGAAATAGCCGTATCGTCTGACGGATCGGACAGATAAATCATCGGGCGCACACCGTAGGTGGCTTTGGTCACATGGGCGGAATTCTCTGCGCCGCCCAGCTTGCTCACATAGCGGGCAAGGGACGATTCCTCACCCGGTGTGCTGAGCCAATACGCGCTGACGGATTCGGCACCGAAATACCTTGCATATTCGGTGCTGTACGCTCTTCTTGCGCCGTCGCTGTCATAGCAGTTTTTGACCACTGCGGCGGTCGGCAGGAAGATCCTGTCCGGCGATACAAAACCAAATCCCTCCGGAGCAGGGCGCAGGGCGTTTCTTTGGCCTTCTGTGAATGCTGTCAACCAAAACCGAGTCATAAGATTCCCTAATATGTTGGAATCGACATAGCTGTTTGCCAGAAGGTTGGAGTTCTTATCGATATATGAGACACCGTCCTGCCGCCGATAAACGACGTTTTGGAACGCCGACGTGTCAATCACGTTTTCACACATGCAAAGCGACCCGTTGCTATCCGACTGCACAACGCGCCAGGTCAAAGGCGTATATTCAAAAAAGTAGAGCTCGTTCGTTTGAAACCCGGAGACCACCTCCGTCTTTTCCGGATCGCGGGGGAAGCCGGTATACGCCGGGGCAAATTCAGACATCCAGACGGCGCGGTACTTTTTTCCGTCGTCAAAAAAATCATAGTAATATCCCTTGACGATGGGCTTCATTTCGCCGTCTGAAAGCGATCCCGTGCCAAAGTAGAATTCCAGCCCGTCGCGAACGCCGCTGCAGTTTCGGAGCCGGTCGATCTTCCAGCGGCTTGTCACCAGCGTTTGCGGATAGGTCCCGAAGTTAAAGGTGGTGCCGACGTTTGTGTCGGCGGCCTCTGCGGAAACCGAAATTGGCAGCACACCGGCAAACATGAGCAGCGCCAGCAGGATGCTGATCGATCGTCTGATTTTTCGTTTCATATGTGATCCTCCTTCAGAAAATAAATAAACAAGTTTATCTCGCGCCGGTCACATAGCGCGTGTAGCTGCCGACCACACGGTCGAGCTTGGATTTCGGAATGTTGCAGGTGCTCCCGTCCGTCAGCGTGACAAGATTGCCCTTGATTCCGCCGATGAATGCCATGTTGACGGTGATGCCGCGGCGCAGCTCCAAAAACGTTTTCGGGAAGCGGGAAACAACCTCGGAGTAGTTCAGATGCAGCCGCGTCTCTGTGCCGTTTGCGGCAAGCAGGCGGGTATAGTGCCGGTCGCTCTCGATGCGGACGATTTCATCCGGCCGGAAAAATCGCAGCTCCCTGCCCACTTGCAAAAGCACGCCGTCCGGCTTTTGGTTCTTCCGCTTCATAACGACCCGCGCAAAGGCGTTCACCACGTCGCGCTCCGCGTAGGGCTTGACCAGATAATCCGCAGCCTGCACCCGAAAGGCCTCCACTGCGAAATCGCGGCTGGTCGTGCTGAAAACCAGGTCGGTGTCGGGACTGATCTGCCGCAGCGCTTCGGCAAGCTCCATGCCGTTTTCCCGCGCCAGAAAAATATCGAGGAACACAAGATCAAAGACAGCGCCGCCCTTGACCGCATCCAGCAGCGCGGCGCCGGTGTCATAGCAGACGAGCTCCAAATCGGCGCTGACGTCTTCCAGGGCAAACGCGATTTTTTTCGCGTCCGCCGCGTTATCGTCGCAAATCCCGACGCGCATCGTTCCACCTCCGTTACGGTTTACTGTTCTTTGGTTTTATCCAAAAACAAAAAGCAACCGCAGCGCAGAGTTCGCCTCCGCGTTACGGTTGGAATTTCAAATTGCTTGCAAAAAGGGCAGAGATTGTCTGTGTCTCAATGCTGCCTGCGAGCGTCTATTTATATGCATAAGAATACATACATACATACATGTATCGCAGACCTGCATCGACTTGTCAACCCCTTTTTGGATTTTTTTTAACTATATCATAAAAATTTCCGTTTGTGTCAAATCGTGCACCAAAAGTCGGTTTTTATGCACGAATTTTTTTCAGTGCTTTTTTTGCGAAGCAATTTTCACAAAACACCTTGATTTTATATGGCCTTTCCATTAGAATAAATCCATGATTCCGAAGGAGGTGCTGCGAATGCCCACTGCAGACGCGCCGTTTTATGTTTGGGAAACGCTGCTTTACGCTTTTCTCAATTCGTTCCCCTATATGGTTCTTGTGCTGTTCTCTTTTCGGAAACGCTGGCGCTTTGGAAAGCCGGCGACATTTTCCCTGCTGGCGCTGGTGACGGTGCTGATCACCACGGGCACCGCATGGCGGCTGTTTTCTCAAACGCCGGGGAACCCATTGTTTGACATTGCGTTTTCGCTGCTCTACATTGCATTCATCTTCCTTGCCATCCGCGAACCGGTGGGCAAGCTGGTCTTCACGGTGCTGGTGCTGATGAACCTCGGCAACCTTGTGATCATGGTGGCAAAATGTCTGGAGGGGCTGCTGTTCGGCGATTCGGCGCAGCTTCTTTATCACTGGACCTATGCGCTGATGATGTTCGCCGTTCTGTGTATTCTGCTTCCGGTGTTTTATCTTTTGATCTTCAAAGACATCGCTTCCGACCCTGAAGCTCCCGTCAAAAGCGCCGACACTTCCTCCCCCGGCTATATGTGGCGCTACCTCTGGCTGATCCCCGCTGTGTTCTATCTGATATGGACCCAGCACTTTTACACCTCCGGCAAATCCACGCTGGAAACCGCGCTCGACCCGCTGAGTACCGGGTATCTGCTGCTGGTCGATCTTGGCTCCATTCTGATCTATCGGCTCATCATCCGGCTTGTTGCGCTGCAGCAGCGCAATGTGCAGCTTCAGGCGGAAAACCACGCCCTGTCCATTCAAAAAATGCAGTACAGCAATCTGCAGCAGCGGATCGACGAGGTGCGGCAAACGCGCCATGACCTGCGCCACCACATCATCCTGTTAAAAAGTATCCGTGAAAACGAAGATTACCATGCGCTGGACGAGCTGCTTGCCGGTTATCCGAGTCTGGAATCGCTGGAGCACCCGCTGGCATATTGCGACAACGAAACGTGCAACGCCATGATCTCGTATTTTGCAGATCAGGCAGCGGCAAAGGGCGTCGATTATACCGCCAAGCTGGACATTCCCGCGCTGTTGTTTGTGGAAAAAGCAGACCTGACCGTGCTGCTCGGCAACCTTTTGGAAAACGCGATGGAAGCCTGCGCGTATGTGGAATCCGGCGCGTTTATCCGCATCACCGGAAGCACAAAAAAATTGCCGGGCGGCGGCACCGCACTGGCGATCATCATTGAGAACAGCTGCGGCACCGAACCGCAGGTGCGCGAGGACGGCACCTTCCGCTCCACCAAGCACAAAGGCGACGGCATCGGCATTGCCTCCGTGCGCAGCATTGCAGCGCGTTATGAAGGCGCCTGCTCGTTTTTGTTTGAAAACGGCGTGTTCACCGCGTCGGTGCTGCTGAACGAAACAGAATTATAAACTGGGCGAAGCGTGTCCTGCCAAACTATCCGGTTATGGTGGGCCGGGAACTGCTCCTTTCGATATATCCGGCGCATCCTGCCGAATTTTACCGATGGGCAGATGCTCATCCTTCAACACCGCCCATTCCGGCAGATAGACGTCGCCGTGAAGTGTATCGTGTAACCCGTTTTGTTCATTGTAAATGTGCTTTTTTATAAAGAAAACCTCCTTGAATTTGGTCGTTTGATTGTACCAAATGCAAGGAGGTTTGTCGAATGCACAGATCAGTTATGAGCTTTTTGTATGATCCATTGCATGCGCATCTTTTATTCTTATGCAGCTTTTTGCGGCTGCCTTTTCCCGGGAAAATCAGGCTTTCTCCGTAAAGAATTTTTTGATGGCTTTGAAAAGTGTCCGCACGAAATTGTAAAGCATCTCCCACAAGGAATAGCTCTTTCCTGTTTCTTCATTGACATATCCGGGTGAGACCGAGACAAAGACATACTCGGGGCCGGGATCAATAGTGTACCATCCGTTTTCGTCCGGCGTGACGAATTCTTCATTGATATAAACCAAAGACGTGAAATCGCCGTAGTCTGAGATGGGCTTGAAACGCACCGTCTTGTTTGCGTCAAACGTGAGTGTTTCGCTGTCGATGATGTAACCGAGGCCCTCGATCTGGAACGCCACCCTGTCGGGCGCATAGAACACGATTCTGCGCGTGCCCGTATAAACGATTCTTTCAAACGAGCCAACAAGGACCACTTCGTTTTCGGGCATGGTGAACTCGGTGCAGATCTCTTCGGCGTCAACCAGCTTCCAGCCCTTGAACGTATAGCCCTTCAGCGATGGGTAAGCCGCGGGCGTCACATGGTCGCCCCCGTGATGCTGCTCTGACGCGGGCAGCAAATCCGCCGCGCCGGCAGGAACGTCACCCACAAATTCATAGCGGACCGGATAGGTCTGGACAGAAATCCATTCGCCGACAAGTGTGACGTCGTCGGCCGGCATCGTCGTGTCATTCACCAGATGTGGAGAATTCGCTTTGTATTTCCACCCGGAGAACACATAATCGTTGACCGACGGATCCTGCGCGATCTCCACATTTTCACCGGCGCAGTGGTATTCCGACCCGGGCAGCAGCGCCTGCGCGTCTGCGGGAATGATGGGACCCTCATATTGATAATGTACGGTATAGGTGGCGGCGGGCACCCAGGACCCGAGAAAGACCACGTCAGACGCCGGCATCTTTCCGTCGTCGGTCAGCGTGGCGGCGCCTTCTTCATTGCTCCAGCCGGAAAACGCAAAGCCGTTCAGCGTGGGCAGCGACGGCGCCACTTCCACATCGTCGCCGTTAAAATAGCTCTCCTGCGCCGGCAGCATCGATTCCGCTTCTGCCGGAACGTCGCCGACGTACACATACCGCACCTGATACGGACGACGCATGGTGATCTCCGGGGACGGCAGTTGGATCTCCGTCAGGGTGTCTGCCATCACAGGCGTGTTATCCAAGACCGAAACGGCATAATACTGCAGCGTTGCGCCGGTGGTCGGTTCCCCGTCGATTTCGGCGTCCGCATTGGTCAGGAAGGCGCCGGCTTTCAGCTCTTTGGGCTTCACATAAAAGCTGTAGGTCTGTTCCGACAGCTCCGTCGTTTCCCAGGTGAACGTCGCAGTGTCCGCGTTGTAGCCTGCGGCACGCGCGCCGGCATCGGCAAACACAGCGTCACCGATCGTGATCGGGTGCTGTGCATCGGTGATCAGTTCAAAATCCGGGCCGATCTGATCGGTCAGCGTTCCGGACGGATAGATGCTGTACATGCTCTTTTTGATGATGCCGAGCACATCCTCAAGCGCTTCCTGTCCGTAGGTGAAGAATGCGTTGGCAACATTGCCGCCGTAAAAATACGGATCAGCGGTTGCAAAGCCCGTGATGGAGCTTTTCGCTGCCGCGTCGTTGAACATATCCATGCCGATCGCATAGACCGTTGCACCAGTCCAGAGCGCACTGTAGGGATATACATAATACCACGGCGTCCAGGCCCGCGGTGCGGACTGCGGTTTGCCGTCTGACAGATAAATCACATAACAGTCGCGGTCTTTTGTTTCCGCGCTGCGGTTGTTCAGATACCGGGTCGCCGCGTTTGTGCCGTGCGCCGGGCCCGTGCCGCCGTAACCGCTGTAATCCGAAAGGATCGCCGCAAGCGCGCCCGTCTCCTGCTCGGTGGCATAATCGGTGAAATCGGCGCCGTGCGTCAGGGAGCTGGCAAAGCCCGCGTAAGCAACACGGCTGGCGGGATTCGCGTCCCAGATCTGCGCGATCAGTCGCCGGATCGCCTCTTTGCAAAGAATCATGCGGTCAAAGCAGCCGTCCGCGTTGTCAACGGCGGGCGACCATGCAGGCGCGTTGGAGGGATAGCCGGTCGGCAGGTCGGTGATCTTGCGGAAAGCGCCGTTCTCTCTGACATAGTGTTCATAGCAAAGCAGCGTGTAATCGTCGTTGCCGCTGTTCGCACCGTTGTAGACGTTCACCGCGCCGTATTTGATGACGTTGTCGCTCAGGACCCATTCGTATTCCGTCGGGTCTTCTGTGCCGTCAATCGGCTGCTTGACATAAAGCGACGTCAGCAGCGGCGTTCCGTCTGCGTACAGACCGCTGTAGATCGCACGAACAAACTCTGAAACATAGCCGCCCCACGAGGACGTCTGCACAGACTGCGCCGTGGTGCCGGCAAAGGAAACATAAACGTCGCTCAGCAGGCGGTCGCCCTGTTCCAGGTGCTCCACATTGTACTGAAACTCTTCGTCGGTCAGGTCATAGACCATGCGCATCTGATCCGGGCACAGGCGGTACCAGTGATCGTCGTTCAGGCACGGCATGGGATAGTTTGTATAGTTGCTCAGCATGTTCATGCTGCCGGATTCGTCAACAATAAAAATCACATCCACGGGATCATACGTCGTGATCGGCGTCGCCTTGGTTTCAAGGGTGATTTTCACGGTTCCGTCATCCTGCAGTTCACAGGATTTCTGGGCCGTCATGGCGCCAATCTCCGGCGTGGGCAAATCTGCGGTCCGCTCCCCCTTGGTCTGCTCCACAAGGAAGGTCACGCCGTCGTCGTCCTGCTGTTCGATCGCACCGGCGCCAAGCTGCAGCAGCCCGATGCAAAGAATTGCCGACAAAAGGAATGCAAGCGGTCTTTTAAATCTTTTCATGTGATCTGACTCCTTTTCTGAAAATGTATGCATTTGTTTGACGGATCCACTGATCATTCAATCGGGAAGTATTATATCAACAATAAAAACCGTTGTCAATTATAATTTTGAATAAAGAATATTGCAAACAGATGCTCTTTTTCGGTAGTTATTGGGGCTTGATAATGTCCCGTTCACCATAACGTATGCCGTCAACGCATTGAACACAACCGTTTTCCGCAACGAAACAGCAAATAAAAGGCACCTGCTTTTTGCAGATGCCTCAGACTGCTGACAAACCCTATGTTTTGCAAGAGGCATAGGGTTGTTTTTTGCTCAGGGCAAGAAAAAAGCCATGTGTTTTACCCACAGCACATGGCGATTTTCTTCATATTTTGTGCGGCGGCGGTAAGCAAACATTG
>JAFRUA010000066.1 GCA_017434855.1 Clostridia bacterium | reverse complement strand
GTCTGCCCAAAGCCGCAGAATATTTCACACTTTTTTGTGAAAGTTTTGAATTTCTCATGAAATTTGATAAATTTGACCGCATCTACACTCTAATTAGCTGGTTTTCCTTTTCTACTACCGGTTTTTAGAGGTGCCCAATTTTTAATTTTTAATTTTACCGGAGGTAAACTATGTCAGACAGAACCAGCTACATTTCCCCCTTTTCCACCCGCTATTCCAGCAAAGAGATGCAGTATCTTTTTTCGGGCGACCACAAGTTCAAGACCTGGCGGCGGCTGTGGATCGCCCTGGCCAGAGCCGAACAGCAGCTCGGCCTTGACATCACGGACGCACAGATCGCCGAGCTGGAGCGGTACAAGGACGACATCAACTATGACGTGGCAGAATCGCGCGAAAAGGAAGTGCGCCACGACGTCATGAGCCACGTTTACGCCTACGGAAAGCAGTGCCCGACCGCGGAGCCGATCATCCACCTCGGCGCAACGAGCTGCTATGTCGGCGACAATACCGACGTCATCATCCTGCGTGAAGCAAGCGAGCTGGTGCTCAAAAAGTGCGCGCAGGTGCTGCGCAACCTGGCCGCCTTTGCCGACAAATACAAGGACATGCCCTGCCTTGCCTATACCCATCTGCAGCCGGCGCAGCTCACCACCGTGGGCAAGCGCGCCACGCTGTGGATGAACGAGCTGATCGAGGACGTGGAAAACCTGGAGTTTCAGCTCTCCCGCCTGAAGCTGCTCGGTTCCAAGGGTACCACGGGCACACAGGCGTCCTTTATGGAACTGTTTGACGGCGACGAAGCAAAGGTCAAACAATTGGAGGCGCTGATCGCCGCAGACATGGGCTTTGCCGGCTGTGTGCCGGTGTCGGGCCAGACGTATTCCAGAAAAGTGGACAGCTATTTTCTGGGTGCATTGTCCGGCGTGGCGCAAAGCGCGTATAAATTCGCCAACGACCTGCGCATCCTGCAATCGTATGAAGAGATGGAAGAACCGTTTGGCAAGCACCAGATCGGCTCCTCTGCCATGCCGTACAAGCGCAACCCCATGCGGTCCGAACGCATCTGCTCGCTGGCGCGCTATGTGATGGTGGACGCGCTCAACGCGCCCATGACCGCCAGCACCCAGTGGTTTGAACGCACGCTGGACGATTCCGCCAACAAGCGCATCAGCGTGGCCGAGGCCTTCCTTGCCGTGGATGCGATTTTGCAGATCTATATCAACGTCACCGACGGACTGGTCGTCTATGACAAAGTGGTTGCCCGCCGCGTGATGGAAAAGCTGCCCTTTATGGCGACGGAAAACATCATGATGGAATCCGTGCGCCGGGGCGGGAACCGGCAGGAACTGCATGAGCGTCTGCGCGTGCATTCCCACGCCGCCGCAGCAAAGGTCAAGCTGGAGGGCGGCGCCAACGACCTGATCGACCGCATTGCAGCGGACGACTTTTTCCCGCTGACGAAGGAAGAGATCGAGCGGGAGCTGGACAGCCGCAAATACATCGGCCGCTCCGTCAGTCAGGTGCAGGAGTTCCTCGCCGACGTTGTGGCGCCCGTGCTTGCGCGGTACCCCGACGCGGGCATCAAGGCGGAACTGAATGTGTGAACAAGCAAGCTTGTTCACACATTCAGCAAATGGAGAATGGAGAATTGAGAATGAAAAATGATAATCCGGTGGAAAAAAGAGCTTTGATTTTGCTGTGAGGATTGTCAAATTGAGTGATTATTTAGCGCAGGAAAAGAAGACGTATGTTCTTGCAAAACAAGTTTTAAAAAGCGGAACAAGCATTGGCGCAAATGTCGCTGAAGCACAGCATGCACAGAGCAAAGCCGATTTTATTTCCAAAATGAGTATTGCATTGAAAGAAGCAGCGGAAACAGATTATTGGCTCAGGATCATGAAAGCAACAAGCATTCTGAATGAAAAAGAAGCGGATAGTCTGCGCTTTGATTGTGATGAACTATATAAACTTCTCACTTCTATCGTAAAGACTTCAAAAGGAAAATAATTCTCCATTTTTCATTCTTAATTCTCCATTCAATCATCGGAGGTGCTTCATTATGAGAACATTTTTAATCGTCGGTGCCGGGCGCAGCGGCGTCGACAGCGCCAAACTGCTGCTGCGGCTGGGTCAGCGTGTGATCTTGTTTGACGGAAACGAAGAACTGGACATTGCCGGCGTTTGGGAACGCATTGGCGCAGAAGTGCCGGTGCTGCTGGGCGCGCTGCAAAACGGCGACCTGAACGGCGTGGACGTCTGCGTGACCAGCCCCGGTGTGCCGCTGTTTTCCGACGTGCTGCAGACGGTCGCCGCTGCGGGCATCCCCATCTGGAGCGAGATCGAGTTGGCGTACCGTCACGACAAGGGCACGATGATTGCCATCACCGGCACCAACGGCAAAACGACCACCACCGCCCTGACCCATCAGATCGTCAAGGCGTGGAACGATCACACCCTGCTGGTCGGCAACATCGAGATCCCGTACACCGGCCTGGCGCTGGACAGCGTGGCGGGCGGCTATACCGTGGCAGAGATCAGCTCGTTCCAGCTCGAAACCATGCGCACCGTGAAGCCGAAGGTCTCTGCCATCCTCAACATCACGCCGGACCATCTGGACCGCCACGGCTCCATGGCGGGCTACATCGCCGTCAAAGAGTCCATCACGAAAAATCAGGACGAGACCGATTTTTGCGTGCTCAATTATGAGGACGCCGTGCTGCGTGATTTCGGCGCGACGCTGCGGTGTACCCCCGTGTATTTCAGCAGCGCCCGTGCGCTTGACAACGGATGGTACTGCAAGGACGGTGCCATCTGGTACGCCGAAGGGGGCAGCGCGACCGAACTGCTGAAAACCGGCGACCTGAACCTGGTGGGCACGCACAACTTTGAAAATGTGATGGCCGCGGCCGCAATGGCGCACTGCGTCGGCGTTCCGATGGACGTGATCCGCACCGTGGCGACGCAGTTCACCGCCGTGGAACACCGCATCGAGTTTGTTCGTGAAATCAACGGCGTCAAGTATTACAACGATTCCAAGGGAACCAACACCGACGCGGCGATCAAGGCCATCGACGCCATGCCGTCGCAAACGGTGCTCATCGGCGGCGGCTATGACAAGCATGCCGATTTCACCGACTGGGTCGCCCGCTTCCCCGGGAAGGTGCGGCAGCTCATTCTGATCGGCGCGACGAAAGAGCAGATCGCGCGCACCTGCGACAAGCTCGGCTTTTCGGATTATATCTTTGCCGTGTCGCTGGAGGATGCGGTTCAAAAAGCCCATGCCGCCGCGCAAAGCGGGGACTGCGTACTGCTGTCGCCGGCCTGTGCAAGCTGGGACATGTTTAAAAACTATCAGCAGCGCGGAACGATGTTCAAAGACTTCGTGCGCGCGCTGTGAACCGGGAGGCTCTGACATGAACCGAAGCAAACATTTTTTTGGCGTGCTGTTGCTGCTGGCCGTGCTGCTGGCTGCACTGGCCGTTTCGGCCGCAGCCGCAAACAGCGGCACCTGCGGCGCCGGCCTGACCTGGACGCTGGACAACGCCGGCACCCTGACCGTCAGCGGAACGGGCAGCGTAAAGCAGCACCCCTGGTCGGATTATGACTATGATGCGCAGAACTATGCCCAGCGCGAAACGATCAAGGCCGTTGTGATCGAACCGGGCGTGACAGCCCTGTGCGACAGCGCGTTTCAAAGCTGCACCGCCCTGACCACGGTTACGCTGCCCGAAAGCCTGACCGTGCTTGGCAACTATGCGTTCCTGAATTGTACGTCGCTGAAAAGTGTGCGCGTGCCGTCAAAGGTAACAGAAATTTCAAACTTTGCCTTTGCCGGCTGTTCTGCGCTGAAGCGTGTGGAACTGCCCGCAGCCGTCACTGCGGTTGGCGAGGGGGCGTTTGACCGCTGCACGGCGCTGAAAGCGGTGCTGTATGGCGGCAGCCAGGAGGACTGGACCGCGCTGACTGTTTCGCGTGCCAACGACCCGCTGAAAACCGCCGCTGTGAAGCCCGGCGAATACACAGCCGCCGACGAATCACTGATGACCGAAGAAGAGATCGACGCGCAAAAAGCGCAGGTCAAGGCCGAAGAAAAGGCGGCAGCGTCCAAAAAACGGAATCAATGGTTCAAATATTTCGGCATCGGTGCAGGCGCGCTTTTGTTGCTCGTCATACTGATCGCCGTTTTGGCAGGCCGCGGCAAAAAACGCCGCCGTGCCCGGAGACAGGCGGAAATCGCACATCAGCGCCGCGCCGCACAACAGCGGCCCGCGCAGCGTCCGGCAGGGGCAACGCAGCCGCGCCCGGCACAGCGCCCGGCGGGGGCAACGCAGCCGCGTCCG
>JAFRUA010000065.1 GCA_017434855.1 Clostridia bacterium | reverse complement strand
CGTGCTGCCGCGAAGGAAAAGAACGTGGAGATCCAGGAGCGCCACTCCATCGGCGAGATCATGAACGAGTTCTTCGACGCCTACGTGGAAGACAACCTGATCCAGCCCACCTTCATCACCAACCATCCCATCGAGATCAGTCCGCTCACCAAGAAGGATCCGGAGCATCCCGGCAAGGTGCTGCGCTGTGAGATGTTCATGAACGGCTGGGAGATGTGCAACGCCTATTCCGAGCTGAACGACCCCATCGACCAGCGCGAGCGCTTCACGGCCCAGGAGGCCCAGCTTGCCGCCGGCAACGACGAGGCCAACACCACGGACGAGGATTTCCTGAACGCGCTGGAGATCGGCATGCCCCCCACGGGCGGCATCGGCTACGGCATCGACCGGCTGTGCATGCTTTTGACGGACTCCGCCGCGATCCGCGACGTGCTGCTGTTCCCGACGATGAAGAGTCTGGACGGCGCCGCCAAGGCCGAAAAGGCAGAGGCGCCCGCACCGCAGGCCGCCGCGCCGGAGGTCATCGACTTTTCCAATGTGGAGATCGAACCGCTGTTTCAGGACGTGGTGGACTTTGAAACCTTCAGCAAAAGCGACTTCCGCGCCGTGAAGGTCAAGGCCTGCGAAGCGGTGAAAAAGTCAAAGAAGCTGCTGCAGTTCACCCTGGACGACGGCACCGGCACCGACCGCACCATCCTGTCCGGCATCCATGAATTCTATGAACCGGAAGAGCTGGTGGGCAAGACCTGCATCGCGATCACCAATCTGCCGCCGCGCGCCATGATGGGCATTGAAAGCTGCGGTATGCTGATCTCCGCCGTACACAAAGAGGCCGGCGAAGAAAAGCTGCATCTGCTGATGGTGGACGATCACATCCCCGCCGGCGCAAAGCTGTATTAAAAAACAAAAGGACTTGTTCACAATGAGCGGGTCCTTTACTGTTTTTCAAGAGATGTGCTGCAAATGCTTGCATATTTGACAAAAGCATGTTAAAATAAAAGAAAGAAAGACCGGGGGGAAGAGGATGGCTTTGATATCTGAAGAACTATTGGAGAAGTTTGAATTTCAAAACTATGGTCATGCACTCGAAATACTGACAGATGCATACCCGCAGGAATGGGGCGAAATCCAGACTTGCTTAAACAGCATACATATTTCAGTTGATGATATATTAAAGGCCGGTGGGAATGAGAGTCCAATACCGAAAAAGTTCGACGATGTTTTGTATCCGTTGGGTTGGCGTGAAATCAGGATTACAGGCGACCTTCTTGTGAAGCTGTATCCAAGACAGTCTGTGCAGAGACGTGGACGTTTTTCGGATGAGCCATTTGATGAAAAGGTGATTCAAGGGTATATCGACGGACATAATATTGATTTTTTGAAAAACCAGGTTGCTTTTGATTTGGAGTGGAACAGTAAAGATCAGACATTTGACAGAGATTTGTTGGCGATGCGCACATATTTTGATTGCGGATTGGTAGACGTCGGAATCATTGTAACGAGAGCAGAGGAACTCAACGATATCTTTAAAAAGCTCAAAATTCAGCAAAAGTACGGTGCTTCAACCACATGGATGGGAAAATTGGAGTACCGATTGAAATCCAGAAGAAACGGCGGATGCCCGATTCTTGCAGTCGGAATCAAAAAGTCTTGTATTGAAGGATTTGATCAAAATGACAATCGATGATACTATTCAAAGCTTTAAAGAGTTTACAAAAAACAAAAGGTATCACACAATTTATGCGGATCCTCCCTGGCAGTTTCAAAACAGAACAGGAAAAGTTGCGCCGGAGCATAAACGATTGAATCGTTATGAAACGCTGTCTTTGGAGGAGATCAAAAAACTTCCGGTTGCAGAGGCGGCAGAAGAAAGAAGTCATCTTTATTTATGGGTGCCCAATGCGTTGCTTCCGGAAGGTTTGGAGGTCATGAAGGCCTGGGGGTTTACGTATAAAACGAATTTAATTTGGGAAAAAGTCAGAAAAGACGGATATCCCGATGGCAGAGGCGTGGGTTTCTATTTCAGGAACGTGACAGAGATTCTTTTGTTTGGCATTCGCGGTGATAAAAACAGAACACTGGACGCCGGAAGATCGCAGGTGAATCTTTTAAGATCAATGAAAAGGGAACACAGCAGGAAGCCGGATGAATTTGTTTCTTTGATTGAGTCCTGTTCTCCGGGTCCATATCTTGAATTGTTTGCCCGCGGCAATCGGGCAGGATGGGATATGTGGGGGAATCAGGCGAACAATGATTACGAGCCGGATTGGAACACATATGCCAATCACACAGTGCGGCAACTGTATATTTACGGAAGCTGAAAGAAATGATGCCATCAACTGATCCGTTCAATTTGAGCGGGTCTTTCCTTTTCTATTGATTTTTTCCTCAAAATGCGGTATAATGCCATCGACTGCTGAAAGGAAAGGAAGATTCCCATGACAAACTTTTTGATCTCTGCATTCAGCGACGAGTGCGGCGAAGCCTCCATCACGGGGCAGATCGCGGCGTGCAAGGTGAACCGCATCACCCACATGGAGCTGCGCGGCTTCGGCAAGGGCAAAAACATCAACGCCACCACGGTGGACGAGGCCCGGGTGATGAAAGCCGCGCTGGACGACGCGGGCATGCATGTGTCCGCCATCGGGTCGGCGTACGGCAAAATCAATATCAAAGAGGACTTTGCGCCGCATTTTGAAGCGTTCAAAAACACGCTGGCCGTGGCAAAGGTGCTCGGCACGCGGTACATCCGGATGTTCAGCTTTTATTTTGACGCGGAGGATTCCTATGAAGCGTACCGCGACGAGGTGCTGCACCGGGTCCAGATGATGGCGGACGCCGCGCATGACGCGGGGCTGCTGTGCTGCCATGAAAACGAAAAGGGCATTTACGGCGACAATGCCGAGCGGTGCCTGGACCTTTTGACCAACGTGCGCCATCTGCGCGGGGTGTTTGACCCGGCCAACTTTGTGCAGTGCGGCGTGGATACCCTGCACGCCTTTGAGCTGCTGGCGCCGCACATCGAATATATGCACATCAAGGACGCCCTGTTTGCCGACGGCCGTGTGGTCCCGGCGGGAAAGGGCGACGGGAACGTCAAGGCGATTTTGACCGCGATGGCCGCGCGCGGCGGCGACTGCATCCTGACGCTGGAGCCGCACCTGCAATCCTTTGAGGGACTTGAAAATCTGGAAAGCCACAGCGAGACCAAACGCGCTATGCCGCAGGACGTTTATCCCAGCAAGGCCGCGTCGTTCAAGGCCGCGGCGGACGCCCTGCACGATCTGCTCGGCGAAATTGCGCAGGAGGCATAACACCATGGAATCCAACCTGCGCGTTGCCGTGATCGGCTGCGGCAACATTTCAAAAGTGCACCTGCAGGCGCTTTCCGCACTGGAGGGCGTGACCGTTTGCGCTGTTTGCGACATTGACCATGATCGCGCAGCCCGTGCCGCCGAAGCGCACGCCTGCCCGGCCTATACAGACTGGAAAACGATGCTGGACGCAGAACGGCCCGACGCCGTGCATCTGTGTACCCCGCACGACCTGCATGTGCCCATGGCGGTCGAGGCGCTGGGGCGGGGAATCCACGTCCTGTGCGAAAAGCCCTGCGCCATCACGCGGTCTTCCCTGCGGACACTGCAGGCGGCGGCAAAGAGCAGCAAAGCGCAATACGGCGTCTGCTTTCAGAACCGCTACAATCCCGGCGTTGTGCAGGCAAAGGCGCTGCTGCGTGACGAAACCTACGGCCGCTTGATCGCCGAAAAGGGCGACGTGAGCTGGTGCCGCGGCGCGGGGTATTACAGCGACGGCTGGCACGGAACAAAGGACCGCGAGGGCGGCGGTGTGCTGATCAATCAGGCCATCCATACGCTGGACCTGTTGGGGTACCTGGCAAACGCAAAGTCGGCGGCGGTGTCGGCGCGGCTGTTCAACGACCACCTGCAGGGCGTCATCGACGTGGAAGACACGGCAGACGTGCGCCTGACCTATGACACCGGCGTTGCGGCATATCTGCACGCGACCACGGCGTTTGCGCTGAACGCACGGGTGATGATCGACCTGTTCTGTGAAAAAGCCACGCTGCGGCTGGAGGGCGCGGACCTGTACGTTCTGCTGCCGGGCGGCGACGTGCAGCGGCTGACGGAACCGACGGACAAAAAGGCGGTCGGCCAAAGCTATTGGGGCCACGGCCACGCCGCGCTGATCGCCGATTTTTACCGCTGCGTGCGCACGGGGGCGGCCTTTTCCATCGATGCGTTCGAGGGCGCCAAGGCCGTTGAAGCGCTGCTGGAGGCGTATCAATTCAGCGGTTAGCAGTTAGCTGTTAGCGGTTAGATCGCGGGGGACGTTTTCAAAATGGGAACGTCTGCCCCGCGGTTTTTTGTTATCTTTTTTCTTTTTGGTACGCGGTGCGGGTCTCCGGTGGAGACCTCTGCCGAAGGCAGAAGCACCGACCGAGCCGGGAGGCGAGAAGGAAAAGATCGGCAACCGTGCGTGATGCCCCGCCGATTCCACGCGGCGGAAAGGGACAAGTTTTTGCCTTCCCCCTTTCAAAGGCAATGCTGTCAACTTAAGGCTTTTCAAGATGAAAACCAATTTCGCGTAGGGGCGGACCGATGTGTCCGCCCACCAACTGCTGGAGGCATATCAATTCAGCGGATAGCAGTTAGCTGTTAGCGGTTAGATCGCGGGGGACGTTTTCAAAATGGGAACGTATGCCCCGCGGTTTTTTGTTATCATTTTTCGGTACGCGGTGCGGGTCTCCGGTGGAGACCTCTGCCGAAGGCAGAAGCACCGACCGAGCCGGGAGGCGAGAAGGAACAGATCGGCAACCGTGCGTGATGCCCCGCCGATTTCACGCAAGGGAGGAGGGCTATCTTGCCTTCCCCGTTGGCGGGGAAGGTGGCGCGAAGCGACGGATGAGGCGGGAAAAGGCTGCCCGTTGGGCGGCGCTGCAGGGTTTGTATCTATCGTAGGCGCCAATCATCGATTGGCAAAGATGATTCGCAGCTCACCTGCCGGTGCGGTCGGTGCTTCGCTTCGCGAGGTCTCCACCGGGGACCCACACCGCGTACCCCCAAAAAAGGAACGCAGCAGTTGCCTGTGCGTCCCTTTGCGGATCAAACCTTTCGGCAGCGGTCAGCGCGACCGCTGTTCTTCATTTTTCAGTCTTCCGTTTTCAGCTTTGCAAACCCGTCCCGGACCGCATCATACGACGGCTTTTTGTTGCCCTGGCCGTCCACAAGGCCCCAGCCGGTTTCCACCGGGCAGTCGGGCTGGCCGCAGACGTAGCACATCTCGCTGTCGTTCCACATATAGACGAACGCGCCGATCAGGTAATCGAGCTTGCCGAGCCGTTCCAGCACGTCGGTATAGAACTGCGCCTGACCGTCGGGCGTGTGGGGATAGCCGAGCAGGCGGGTGCCCTCTGCCAGCTCGCAATAGATGTGGTTGGCATATTCGCCGTCAAAGATCAGCTCGGCCTTTTCTTCGGCGCTGCGATCGCTGTAGTTGCGCTGAATCTCGTTGCGCAGCCGGTCGGGCAGACGAGAGATGAAGGTGTCGATGTCGGCGCGGGCGGCGGCCTCATTTTCAAACCCGTAGCGCTCTTGCAGCAGGGCGTCTTTTTCTTCGCGGGTTTTGACCTCGCCGCAGCTGATGTAGCCGAATTCCGACAGCAGAACCGGCTTGCCGCTGACCTTGCGGGCATACTGCAGCAGCGCCATGAATTCACCGATCGTCTTGGTCACCGGCTCAAAGCAGCCCAGATAGATGTCGATGCCGACATAGTCCACATATTGGTTAAACTCCGTCATCAGCGGCGGCAGCTTGACGTATCCCAGACCGCCGAGGTTGTAGCCGATGATCTCATCGGGGGCCTTGATGGCGGCCATGGCCTCGGCCTGCACGCCGATGAACTTTGCGGCCTCTTCCATGGTGAAGGGCAGGGTAAAGCGGTCCACGCCCATCTCGTTTGTGATCTGATAGGCATTCACAATGCCGCGCAGATTTTTCATCAGGTACCGCGCAACGTGCTGAACATAGGGGATGTTTGCATCGTCACGGATATCGACGCCGTGCTCCAGGAAGGTTCCGGGATACGGTGTGACCGCGAGCACCTTGATGCCGTGCTTTTTGTAGGCGCGCATCTGCTTTTTCCAAAGCTTGTAATACGGCGACACGGACCCGTCCTCGTTAAAGGGGTAGGGGATATCGACGCGGATCCAGCCGATGTTGGCGCCCTTGAGCGCCTTGTAGTTTGTTCCCGGGTGGCACACGCCGGTCATGAAACCGCCGGTCGCTTCCTTGACCGCGACCACGGCGGGGTCGGCGTCGGCCTTTGGGGTGTGCAGCAGCACCGGGGTGCCGAGCAGTGCAAGCACGGCCAGCAGCGGCGCAAGAATCTTGGTGAGCCAGGATGGGATTGCAGGCATGATGAGTCCTCCGTTTCTTCGGTACCGCGCGGTACCGTGTGATTTCTTCCCAAAGTCATTGTAGCGCGATTTCATCCGGATGTCAAGATGAATTCACAAAATTGTAATGATTTTATCGAATTTGACATAAAACTGTTTCGGAACCGATGATTGACAAGGCTGTGGGTGCGTGGTATAATAAATCATTAGTCAACAGTCGACAGTTATTAACGCGTGCCGGACAACGTGCCTGCCGCCATGCGCTTGCCGCGCGAACGGTTGCTCCGCAGCCCTTCAAAAAAGTTCCCCCCATAATAAGGGCGGAATCGGCATTTTGTTGCGTGATTTGCGCGACTTTTCCAAAAAAATTTTTAAATATTTTTTCTGGTACGCTCCGCGCGCGTGTGCGCACGTTTATTGATCTATTCTTCTATCATTCTATTATTCTATTTAGTGTGCAGTGGATGAGCACTTGATGAGCAGTGGATGTGCACTTGATGAGCAGTTGATGAGCAGTCGATGAGCAGTCGATGAGCAGTTGACGAGCGGGCTGCGATTCAGGTTGCGGTGCAGTTTACCCGGGAACGCAGTGCAAAGCCGATCGCTGATCGGCACGACGGCTTCCTTGCTTTTCCCGCCGCGTGAAACCGGCGGAGCATCACTCGCGGCAGCGTATCTGTTCCTTCTCGCCTCCCGGCTCGGTCGGTGCTTCTGATTCTCGGCTTCCGCCTCGGTCGG
>JAFRUA010000064.1 GCA_017434855.1 Clostridia bacterium | reverse complement strand
CGCCATCGTGAACGCCGCCAATTCGCAGATGCTCGGCTGCTTCGTCCCAATGCACACCTGCATCGACAACTGCATCCACACCTTTGCGGGCGTACAGCTTCGGGCGGAGTGCAACAGGCAGATGAATCAGCTTCGCATCCGTTATGGCAGAGACTACGAGCAGCCGACCGCTGTCCCCATGCTGACGGACGGCTATAACCTGCCGGCGAAAAAGATTATTCATATCGTCGGCCCCATTGTGGAAGATCGGCTGACTCCTGCGCTTGAGAAGGATCTGGCAGACTGCTATCGGAATACACTTGACCTGTGCGCGGAACACGGGCTGCGCTCCGTGGCCTTCTGCTGCATTTCCACCGGCGTTTTCCACTTCCCGAATCAGCGGGCGGCGGAAATCGCGGTCAAAACCGTGAGTCGGTGGCTGGACGATCACAAGGGACGGATCGACCGGGTGATTTTCAACGTGTTCAAAGATGAGGATAAAGCATATTATGAAGAACTATTACAATAATCAGCCAAACGGCTATCTTGAATCGATACAAAAAGGTCTTCTCGCTGTGCGTTCCTACGACCTCCGCGTTTCCCGTGGGATCGGATCGCGGGACGAGCAGATCGCAAGGCTGAAAAAGGAACTCGAATCAGCGGATGCTATCGTTGTGGGCGCAGGGGCCGGTCTATCTACCGCAGCAGGCCTGACCTATTCCGGCGAACGCTTTGAACGGTATTTCTTCGACTTTGCCAAGAGGTATCAGATTAAGGACATCTACTCCGGCGGTTTTTATCCCTTCCCGGATGAAGAAACCTTGTGGGCTTGGTGGGCGAGGCACATCTACTATAATCGCTATATCGATGCGCCGAAGCCTGTTTATCAAAAGTTGCTGTCACTGCTCAAAGATAAAGACTATTTCGTGATTACAACAAACGTGGATCACCAGTTCCAGCGGGCGGGCTTCGACAAAAAACGGCTGTTCTACACGCAGGGAGATTACGGTCTGTTCCAGAGCGTTGATCCCACGGTGCAGGAAACCTTCGACAACGAAGCGTGGACGATGCGGGCAATGGAAGCGCAGGGCTTTGTTCTGGATGAAAACGGCATATTTAAGGTTCCGGAGAACGGCACAATCTCTATGAAGCTACCAGCAGAACTGATTCCCACTGCTCCAAACGGCGATCCGGTCAAGATGAACCTGCGCTCGGACGATACCTTTGTTGAGGATTCGGGATGGCATAAGGCGTCGGCTGCATATTCCGATTTTCTGCGCAGACATGAAAATCTGCATGTGCTGTATCTGGAGATCGGCGTAGGAGCCAACACGCCGGTGATTATCAAGTATCCTTTCTGGCAGATGACAAGAGACAACAGGCAGGCAACATATGCTTGCTTGAATTACGGCGAAGCGTATTGCCCAAGAGAAATTGAAAAACAGGCTATTTGCCTTGATGGCGACACCGCAGAAGTACTCGAGGAGATGACCTGTACGATATTTACGACGGAAAACTTGGATATGCATACCGCTTTGAAACCCCCGGATCTGCAGATGAAGATTTTGAAAAAGCCATGAAACGTTTGGGCAAAATCGTTCAATCGGCAATATAGACTATATACAAGAGCGGCAGGACTTTGAATTCTGCCGCTTGTTTTTTTGTGTAATAGATATAATCTTGACGGTAATGGATACCGCTTTTTGTTTGGGGGGGGCAGAACAATGATTGATTATTATGAAATTTGCAGTCCGCTTTCTGCGGATGCCGACCACCGGATGGCGCCTTTCCTCAAACTGCTTTCGCGGGAGCTGGGCGAAGAACTGCGCCGGGTGGAGCTGGCCGATTATTTGCGCGATGCGTTTGCGCTTTTGTACGTTGCCTCCGGCGGCAGCGAGGGCCGTTTTCTCGAACTGTTTGAGCGACTGAAAGACCGCAAATGCTATATTCTGGCCAGCGGCGAAGCCAATTCTCTTGCCGCGTCGGGATGGACGACTTCTCTTACTTTTTGACAGACCCCATCGGCAACCACCACATTCTTTGCAAAGGCAGCCATGCTTCGGAAGTGCAGGCCTTTTTCAGCTTGCTGAACGACAAACGGTAAAAACAGGAGGATACAATCGTGAGCAAAAAAGAAAACTTTGCGGAGATCGTCCGCTATCTGCTGACGGGCCTGATCATCGGCGCGGTCAACTGGGGGTCCTATTTTTTCTTTGTCGATACGGCGGGACTGCCCGTGTTCTGAGGCAACCTGTTCAGTTGGGTCCTCACAACACTGACGGCGTTTGTTGTCAACAAATTCTGGGTTTTCAAGTCCTATTCCATGAAAGCCAAAGACCTGGCAAGGGAGTTCGTGACGTTCCTTTCCTCAAGAGCGATTGCCGGCGTGATCGAGGTCGGCGGCGTGCCGCTGCTTGAAAAACTCGGGTTTGACCGCGCGGTGTTCCGTCTGCTGGAACAGCTTGGGCTGAAATATGATCTGCTGTTTACCGACGGTCTTTACAGCAAACTGCTGATCGGCCTGTTCATTCTGGTTTTTGATTATCTGATGGCCAAGCTGGTTGTGTTCCGCAAAGCGAAGCAAAAGGTTGAGGAACCGGCTGCGCAGGAGGATGTGCAGGACAAAGAACCCGAAACGGAATCCTCCCGTACCGAAGATCAATGATATGAGTTCTCCGGTTGGGCGCCGCAGATTGCCAACGTCACCGGTGACCGGACCTACACCGCACAGTGCGACAAGGCTTACAACGAGCACGTTGCCGGTCTGATCGAAGACGCGGGCGACATCGTGGAAGACGCCGACAACTACGACGACGAGTACATTGGCGACATTCAGGATGCCCTCGACGTCCTTGACGACACGAAGGAGCCCGCTGCAACCGACGAAGAGAAGGAAGCCGCGGTTGAGGCGCTGGAAGAACTGCTGAACGCTGAAAACCAGGATGCCAACAAGCTCTGCACGATCACCTTCAATGTGATCAAATCCGCTGATTCGTAAAACCCGCAAAGCCGCGACCTGTTTCGGGCCGCGGTTTTGTCGCTGCGGGGGCGCGCCGAATGTTTTTTGCTTTGGGTCTTGCGCTTTCCGCCGCATTGGTGTATGATAATTCCAAGGAGGTTGAACCCCATGTTCAAATACCGTAAAGCGAAACTCATCGACGGCGTGACACGCATCAAAGACGGCATCGTCAACGAATTCCTGATCGAAGGCCGCGACAAGGCGGTGCTGTTCGACACGGGCCTCGACCTGTTCAACATCAAAGAGTACGTTGCAAAGCTGACGGACAAAGAGCTGGTGGTCGTCAATTCGCATTTTCACCCCGACCATGCCAACGGCAACCATCACTTTGACAAAGTGTATATCGGCGAAAAGGACCTGCCCACCTTCACGACGAAGGACGTCTATTTCAAGCTGGTGGACGACATTGTGACCGCCACGCTCCAAAAGCATCCGCGCGCGCAAAAGCTCATGCCGTGGGTCGATAAGCTCCTGATGACGAAGAAGGGGAACACCGAATACGTCCCGCTGCGTGACGGCGACGAGATCGACCTCGGCAGCAAAACGCTGATCGTCAAGGATTTTCCCGGCCACACGCCCGGCTCCATCACGCTGCTGGACCCGGCGATGAAGTTCATCTATGCCGGCGACGCCAGCGACATCGACATCTGGATGTTCACGAATCCCGACTGCAGCCTGCACGCCTACGCCGAAGAGGGCCGCAAGTATTACAAAGAGGTCAGGGCGCTGGGCTATGAGCGGTACCGCGGGGCGCATATGCCGCTGACGCACAAGATTTCCTTCATGCGCGACTATGCCGAATGGATCGACACCCTGACGCCCCAAAAAGCGTTCCTGAAGATCAGGGTACCCGGTATGAAAAGCAAGCTGTGCTTTGCCGCCGCGCTGAGCCTCAGGCACATT
>JAFRUA010000063.1 GCA_017434855.1 Clostridia bacterium | reverse complement strand
GTTTGAGCGCGATGCAGATTTTATCGTCAGATTGCATAAATTTGACGCAGGAATCCTCTCGGCTTTCAAGGAAAATTTGGGCAATATGACGGTGAAAGGTGCGCGCGATCGAGCGGCGCGCAGTTTTTAGAGGTGCCCAATAAAGCGTTTGGAGCTGAAATGATGAGGTCAGAAGAAACAGTCGCATACAAAAGCAAACGATTTGCAATTCGAATCGTTAATATGTGCAAGCATCTTGGCGCGAAGAAAAATGAGTATACCCTTTCAAAACAGGTGCTGCGCAGCGGCACGAGTATCGGCGCGAACATTGCCGAAAGTCAGTGCGCAATCAGCGATAAAGAATTTCTGTCAAAACTGTATATTGCGTTGAAGGAATGTTCTGAAACAATGTACTGGTTAGACTTGTTGCATGAAACAGAGTATATCAGTGACGAGGAATTCCAATCCATTTATGCAGACTGTGATGAACTGTTTCGGATGCTGCAATCCTCGACAAAGACGCTTCGAGAAAAAGCAAATCAATAACTCCAAACTCCACACTCCACACTCCAAACTATACCTTATTGGAACCACCATTCTTTCCCATAGAACCACATAGCAAAAGGAGACAATGATATGGGCAGACTCTTCGGGACCGACGGCGCGCGCGGCGTCGCCAATACAGAGATTTCATGTGAGCTTGCCATGCGCATCGGCAAGGCCGTGGCCATGGTGCTCACCGATACGCAAAAAAAGCGCCCCCGTGTCCTCATCGGGACCGACACGCGCATTTCAAAGGATATGCTGGAGGCGGCGATCGCCTGCGGCCTGTGCAGCGTCGGCGCGGACGTGATGACGCTGGGCGTGGTGCCGACGCCGGCCGTGGCGTACCTGGTCAACCGGTACCAATACGACGCGGCGGTGATGATCTCTGCGTCGCACAACCCCTGCGAATACAACGGGATCAAGATCTTCAAATCCGACGGCTACAAGCTGCCGGACGCCATCGAAGACGAGATCGAGGCCATCATTCTGGACGAGGTCGACGTGCCCCCGCTGAAGATCGGCGGCGAGGTCGGCCGCATCTCCGTGTGTGAAAACACCGTCCACGATTACATCGAACACTTGAAATCCACCGTGGACTGCCGCTTTGACGGTATGGAGATCGCGCTGGACTGTGCCAACGGCTCCGCCTCGGTCTCCGCCGAAAAGCTGTTCACCGACCTCGGCGCCAAAGTCCACATGCTGTCGGACGCGCCGGACGGCGTCAACATCAACGATCACTGCGGCTCCACCGATCTGGCCGCTCTGCAGCGGTACGTCAAAGAACATCATCTGCCGGCGGGCTTTGCCTTTGACGGCGACGCGGACCGCATGCTGGCCGTGGACGAACACGGCGACGTGGTGGACGGCGACCGCATCATCGCCATCTGCGCTTCTCAGATGAAGCGGGAGGGCCGGCTGAAGGGCAACACCGCCGTGGTCACCGTGATGACCAACATGGGCTTTTATAAGTACTGTGAACAGGCCGGCATCGACTACACCGCCACCAAAGTCGGCGACCGCTATGTGCTGGAAAACATGCTGCAAAACGGCTACAGCATTGGCGGCGAACAGTCGGGCCACGTCATCTTCCTCGACTACGCCACGACCGGCGACGGTCAGCTCACGGCGCTGCAGGTGCTGTCTGTGATGCAAAAGACCGGAAAGCCCCTGTCTGAACTCGCTTCGATCATGACCGTGTACCCGCAGGTGATGATCAACGTGCGCGTGTCCAAGATGGGCAAGGCGCGCTTTCACGACGACGCCGACATTGCCGACGCCATCCGGCAGGCCGAAGCGCAGCTCGGCGACAGCGGCCGCGTGCTGGTGCGCGTATCGGGCACCGAACCGCTGGTGCGCGTGATGCTGGAAGGAAAAGATAAACATCAGATCGACCTGCTGGCGAACGAGATCGCCGAGGTCGTACGCGAAAAGCTGATTTGACCTTGGGCATCTCTAAAAAACTGCGCGCCGCTTGATCGCGCGCATCTTTCACCGCCATATTGCCCAAATTTTCCTTGAAAGCCGAAAGGATTCCTGCGTCAAATTTATGCAATCTGACGATAAAATCTGCATCGCGCTAAAACGACTTGAGTTCTTAGAGGTGCCCTTATGAGATATACGACCGACTGGAAAGATTATGAACTGCTCGACTGCTCCGAAGGGGAGCGGCTCGAACGCTGGGGCGACACAATCCTGATCCGTCCCGACCCGCAGGTGATCTGGCAGACGCCGAAGACGCACCCGCTGTGGAAAAAGGCCAACGCCACCTATCACCGCTCCAAAACCGGCGGCGGCAGCTGGGAAGTCCATCACGACCTGCCGCCCGCGTGGCCCATCCGGTACCGCGACCTGTCGTTCAATGTCAAGACGATGGGCTTCAAGCACACGGGCCTGTTCCCGGAGCAGGCCGTGAACTGGGACTTCACGCGCGACCTGATTCAAAAGGCGAACCGCCCGGTCAGCGTGCTGAACCTCTTTGCCTACACGGGCGGCGCGACCGTCGCCTGTCTTAAGGCGGGGGCGAGCGTCGTGCACGTGGACGCCTCCAAAGGCATGGTGCAGTGGGCGAAAGAGAATGCAAAGGCCAGCGGCCTTGAAACCGCTCCCGTGCGCTGGATCGTGGACGACTGCCTGAAATTTGTGCAGCGCGAGCAGCGGCGCGGGCACCGCTATGACATCATCATCATGGACCCGCCGTCCTACGGCCGCGGCCCGGGCGGCGAGGTCTGGAAGCTGGAGGACGCGGTCTATGACTTCATCGCGCAGTGCAAGGCGCTGCTGGATAAGGATTCGCTGATGCTGCTGGTCAATTCCTACACCACGGGCCTGTCGCCCTCGGTGATGGGGTACATGCTGTCGTCGCTGCTGGCGCCAAAGCTCGGCGGCACGGTCAGCGCGGATGAGATCGGCCTGCCCGTGACCGAAAGCGGTCTGGTGCTGCCCTGCGGCGCCACCGCTTTCTGGACGAAATAACCGCCGGTTCACGCGAACGCACAAATCTCTTGAAAGCAGCAGGTTTCCCGCAGTATTTTATTCCATCAGACGCAAATTTTCTCGCCAATCTTTGCACGTCGCTTGGATCACCGCCCACCTGATTTTAACTTTGTCTAACATCTAACATCTAATATCTAACATCTAGAAAGGGGGATCGCATGGAACACTTCATTGACTTTCAGTCCGTCAGCTTCTGTTATGACGCGGACGAGGAGCAGCCGGGCAAAAATGTTTTGACCGACTTTTCTTTGCAGGTGAAAAAGGGCGATTTCGTCGCGATCCTCGGCCACAACGGGTGCGGCAAATCCACGGTCGCCAAGCTGTGCAACGGCATCGAGCTGCCGCAGCAGGGGCGCGTGCTGGTGGAGGGCATGGACACCCGCGAAGAAACAAACATCCTGCCCATCCGCAAAAAGGTCGGCATGGTGTTTCAGAACCCCGACAATCAGATCGTCGCCACCATTGTGGAGGACGACGTCGCCTTCGGTCCCGAAAATCTGGGCGTGCCGCCGGAGGAGATCCGCCGCCGCGTGGACGACGCATTGAAGCGGGTCGGCATGTATGACTTTCGTTTCTTTGAACCGCACAAGCTCTCCGGCGGTCAAAAGCAGCGCGTGGCCATTGCCGGCGTGATCGCCATGCAGCCGGAATGCATCATTCTGGACGAGCCGACCGCCATGCTGGACCCCCAGGGCCGCAAGGACGTGATGGCCACGGTGGAGATGCTCAACCGCGACTACGGTATCACGATTTTGCTGATCACGCATTATATGGACGAGGCCGTGCGCGCCAACCGCGTGCTGGTGATGAACGAGGGCGCCGTGATTCTGGACGGGCCGCCGAAGCAGGTCTTTCAGCAGGAAGACGCCTTGAAACGCGCCGGGCTGGACGTGCCCCAGGCCACACGGCTGGCAGCCATGCTGCGCCGCGACGGGTTTGACCTGCCGCGCGACGTGCTGTGTATCGAGGAACTGCTGGACGCCTTGCTGCCGCTGTGCGGGCCGCCGGTTCCTTCTGGTACCGATGAACAACCGGCAGTGGAGCGCGAAGCACCCGCCGAGACCGCGCCCGCCGGTCCCGTGATCCTTGAAACGCAGCACCTGACCCACATCTATGCCAAGGGGACCTCTGCCGAGGTCAAGGCGGTGGACGACGTCAGCGCCGCGTTTTCAAGCGGAGAGCTGGTCGGCGTCATCGGTCACACCGGCAGCGGCAAAAGCACCTATATCGAGCACCTCAACGGTCTGCTCAGGGGGACGAACGGCGCCGTGCTGCTGGAGGGCAAGGACATCTGGGCCGAAAAGAAAAAGATTCGCGCCGTGCGCTTCAAGGTCGGCGTCTGTTTCCAGTACCCGGAATATCAGCTCTTTGAAGAAACCGTGGAAAAGGACATCGCCTTCGGTCCCAAAAACATGGGCCTTGCCGACGATGAAATCGCCCGTCGGGTCCGCAGGGTGCTCGGCTATGTCGGGCTGGACGACAGCTATCTTTCACAGTCGCCGTTTGACCTGTCCGGCGGCGAAAAGCGGCGCGTGGCCATTGCGGGCATCATGGCGATGGAACCGCAGGTGCTGGTGCTGGACGAGCCCTGCGCCGGACTGGACCCGCGCGGCCGGGCCATGGTGCTGGACCTGATCCGCAGCTATCGCGAACAGACGGGCTGCACGGTGCTGCTGGTGTCGCACAGCATGGAGGATGTGGCCGGCATCTGCGCGCGCATCCTGGTGATGAACCGGGCAAAGCTTGCTTTTTTTGACACGGTGCAGGCGGTGTTTTCTCACGCGGCGGACCTGACGCAGATGGGGCTGGACGTGCCGCAGCTCACCCGGCTGTTTTTGCTGCTGCGTGAACGCGGCTATGACGTGCGGACCGATGTTTTTGGCCCTCAGGCCGCGCACCGCGAGCTGCTGCGGCTGCTGAAAGGGGGTGCGCAGTGTGATCAGTGACATCACCCTCGGCCAGTTTTACAAGGCGGACTCCGTCATTCACCGCATGGACGCGCGCATGAAGATCATTCTGACGGTCGTGTTCGTCGTCATCATCTTTTTGTGCAAAACCCCGCTGTCGCTGGCGCTCATGTTTTTGCTGACGGCGGCGTCGATGCTGCTGTCGCGCGTGCCGCTCAAGCTGTTTTTCAAAAGCCTCAAACCGATCCTGCCGATCATCCTTTTCACGGCGGCGATCAACATCTTTTATTCCGACAAGGGCACGCTGCTGTGGGAATGGAAGCGCATTTCCGTCACCACGGGCGGTCTGTTTACCGCCGGTTTCATTGTGGCGCGGCTGGTCTGCCTGATCCTGTGCAGCTCCATCCTGACCTATACAACGGTCCCGACCCAGCTCACCGACGCCATCGAGCGCCTGCTGTCGCCGCTGAAGGTGTTTCATATCCAGGTGCACACCCTGGCCATGATGATGACGCTGGCGCTGCGGTTCATCCCCACGCTGATCGAAGAGATCGAGCGCATCATGAACGCGCAAAAGGCGCGCGGCGCCGACTTTGAAAGCGGCAGCTTTCTGCAGCGTGTGCGCGCGATGATCCCGGTGCTGATCCCGCTGTTTGTTTCGGCGTTCCGCCGGGCATATGAGCTGTCGTTTGCCATGAGCTGCCGCTGCTATCACGGCGGCGACGGCCGCACGCGCATGAAACAGATGAAACTGCATCTGCGCGACGTTCTGGCGCTGGCGCTGTTTGCGCTGGCCACCGCCGGCGTGGTCGTGCTCAACCACTTTTTTGAACCTGTGATTTGAAATGAAAAATATCAAACTGACCTTACAATATGACGGCAGTTGTTTTCACGGCTGGCAGGTGCAGCCCAACGCCCCGTCGGTGGAAGAAACGCTCAAAGCCGCGATCGACCGCATTCTGCACGAAAAAGTCAGCCTGCAGTCCTGCAGCCGCACAGACGCCGGCGTCCACGCCCTGATGTTCTGCTGCAACTTCAAAACAGATGCGGACGTTGATCCGTACAAATTCAAACGGTCGCTCAACGGCGTGTTGCCGCCGGCGGTGGCCGTGACCGGCTGCGACGAGGCGCCGCTGTCGTTCCATGCGCGCTATGACTGCAAAGGCAAGCGGTATCTGTATCAGATCTGGAACGCGCCGCAGCGCAACCCCTTTTTGCTGCAGCGCGCCCTGCATGTGCCGGGAAAACTTGACGACGCGCTGCTGGACCGCGAGGCCAAAGCCTTCGTCGGGACCCATGATTTTGCGGCGTTCTGCGCGGCGGGGTCGTCGGTCAAAACCACGGTGCGTACCGTCTTTGACTGCGGCGTGCGGCGAAAAGGGGAGTTGGTCACCTTTTCTGTCAGCGGCGACGGCTTTCTTTACAACATGGTGCGCATCATGGTCGGCACACTTCTGGAGATCAACGCCGGCAAGCTGCCGCCCGGCTGCATTCCGCAGATTCTCGTTTCGCGCGACCGTTCCCGCGCAGGCATGACCGCAAAGGCCGAGGGCCTGTTTTTGGAAAAAGTATTTTACAAGGAGGATGACGCCTGTGGATGACCTCACGTTTCGCCTGAATGAGATGGAAGAGACTGCGCCGCAGACTGCCCCGTCGGCGCCGAAACCCGACGCGCGTGCGTCGCGCCGTGTGCTGGTGATCGTGATTGCCGCGCTGATTCTGGCGGCCGTGGTCGGGTCGCTGCTGCTGCGCCGCGGTGCAAAAAGCAAACCGGCCGTGCCGGGCGAAACGGCTGCGACGTCGCAAAGCTCGTTTCCCATTGCGGTGCCCGGCAATCAGATGACCGATGTGCGTCCCATCGGCGGTGCGGTCTGCATGCTGTCCGGCGACGCGCTGTCGTTTGTGAAGCCGAACGGAAAAATCTATAACACCGCAGTGCTCAGCTATGTGGAACCGGTGCTGAAAACCGCCGGCACCTATGGCCTTGCCTATGACCGGCTGTCCGGCCGCTATACGCTGTTCAGCGAAAAAAATCTGCTGGTGCAAAGCCAGAGCGAGACCCGCGGCCAGATCACGACCGCCTGTGTCTCGGCGTCCGGCCGCTATGCCGTTGCCTGCCGCGGCGATCACGGCGCAGCTTCGCTGCTGACCGTTTATAATCCGGCCGGCAGGGTGCTGTTCAGTTGGGAATGCGGCAAAGAGCACATCGTGTCCGTTTGCATCGCGCCGGACAGCCGACGGATCCTGTGCGCGGCCCTGGGGGCGGAAAGCGGCGCGATCCTGACCCGGCTGTATCTGCTGGACGTCTATTCCGACGACGTGCTGTGGTCCTATACGCTCAACGACGCGGCGGTCATCGACTGCGGCTTTGGCGAGGGAACCAACGTGGTCGCCGTCTGCGGCGACAAGCGCGTGGTGATCAACACGGCAGACAGTTCGCTGGTCAGCGTCTTTGTGTACCCGGCGCAGCTTCTGGCCTATGCGGCAGACGCGCCTTACGGCTGCGTGATCGTGACCGAAAAATTCGGCGTGCTTGACGTCTTTGAGGTCCGCATGCTTGACAACGACAACAACATTCTTTATGTCTATGAGACCGAAGAGCAGCCCGTGGATATCGACCTGCATCAGACGCGGGCGGCGCTTTTGACCGAGCATTCGGTCCTTTGCCTCAACGGCGCCGGCGAAGCGAAACGCGTTTCTGACGCGGCCGGCATCGAGCTGGGCGTGTGTCTCCACGACGCCAGGGTCTATCATTTCACGGCCGGCATGCTGTACCGCTCCTGAACGTACCGCAAAGAAAAAACAACAAAACAGTTGCCGAAACGGATTTTTTGTGATATAATACCCACCAGTCGCCGGTTCGTCTGACGCACGGCGGCATCAAAACGGAGGTGACAAGCCCATGTGGTGGCTTCTTCTTGATCTCGGATTTCTTGTACTGTTTGCCTGCACGGTCTACTTTGCAGCCAAGCGCGGCTTTTTTGCCACGCTGATCTCGCTGGCGGCCTATGTGCTGGCCCTGCTTGGGGCAAAGGGACTTTCCAGCTCGCTGGCGCCGCAGATTTATGAGCGGCATTTTGCATCGCAAATGCGCGAGGCGGTCGCGGCCCGGCTTGACGGCATTGCCCCCACCGATTATTCGTCTCAGGTGGACGCCGCCTATCAGGCCATGCCGGGCTATGTCAGGGGCATCGCCCAGATGCTCGGCATCAGCAACGAAAAGATCAGCGACGTTTTGCAGACCGCGCCGCAGGCAAAGCAGGGCGTGATCGACAATGTCATGACCTATTTTGTCGCGCCCGTGGCGACTGCCGCGATCCGCTTCATTCTGTTTGCGGTCATCGCCCTTGTTTTGGCGCTGGTGCTGCGCGTGGTGGGCGAAGTGCTCATCCGTGTGATCAAGCATCTGCCCGTGATCAAACAGATCGACACCGGGCTCGGCGTGGTGCTGGGCGTCATCCGCGGCGTGCTGCTGGTGCTGATTCTGGCGCTGTGCCTGAGCGTGATTGCCGGGTCTGTCAACCAGCCGGCCTTTATGGAGGCTGTGGACCAGTCCAAGGTTGAAAGCGTGGTCCGCAATTTCCTGAATTCCATCAGCGGCTATGTGCCCGCAAAATAACCGATTCCTTCGGAGGTGCCTCGAATGAAAGATTTGTTTAAAGGCTGTCTGACCGTTCCCAATCTGCTGACAGTGATCCGCATCATTCTGATCCCGTTCTTTGCCGTGCTGTATCTGAAGGGGGAGACTGTGCCGGCGCTGATTTTGCTGGCCGTTTCCGGCCTGACCGATCTGTTTGACGGCAAGATCGCCCGCCGCTTCAATCAGGTCAGCGCGCTGGGCAAGATCCTGGACCCGGTGGCCGACAAGCTGACGCAGATCACGGTCGCCATCATTCTTCTCATCAAATTTCTGGGTGCGGAAAGTCAGCTCATCCGCGCGTTCGGCTATGTCTTCATCGTGTTTCTGGCCAAAGAGGGCTTCATGGTCCTGGGCGGTCTGGCAATGCTCATCGTCGGTCTGCGCCCCGGTGCGGCCGAGATCTGGGGCAAGGTGGCCACCGTTGTGTTCTATGTCACGATGACGGTGATCTTTGCCTTTGGGCCGGAGGTCGGCGCGCTGCGGCAATACTGGACCATGCCGGACGTGATGACCGGCATCCTGGTGGTGATCGCGGCGATCATGTGCCTGGCGGCGCTGGCCAGCTATGTGCCCGGCATCCACAGCCAGGTGTCCGGCTTCTTCCGTGAAAAGCGTGAACAAAAGGCGGCGCAGGAAGCGGCCGCAGAAAAATAAGGGGATCGCCGGTTTGCACCGGAAAGACATTCCCAAAGGAGTTCGTCTATGAAAAAAGTATTGTGCTCGCGCTGCAAGCAGCGGCCTGCTGTGATCTTTATTTCAAAGATCATCGACGGCAAAACCGTGCCGGAGGGCCTGTGCCTGCACTGCGCAATGGAAATGAATATCGGCCCCATCCGCCAGATGATGGACAGCATGGGCATCACCGAAGAGGACATTGATCTTGTGTCGGAGCAATTTTCCGAAATGTTCCCGGACACCGACGACGACGGCAGCTTTGAGGCCGGCGGTTCGCCCACGATGCCGTTTTTGCAGGGGCTGTTCGGCGATATGAAAAACGCCCTGACCGTCAAGGATGACGCCGACAAAGAGCCGGCAAAGTCCGCCCCCGCATCCGATGCCAAAAAGCCCGGCGGCCGTGCGGCCCGGCGTGAAAAGAAAAACGCGGAAAAAAAGCGCAAGTTCCTCACGCTGTATTGCACGGACCTGACCGCCCGCGCCCGCGACGGCAAGCTGGACAACATCATCGGCCGTGACAAAGAGATCGCCCGCGTGGAGCAGATCCTTTGCCGCCGCAGCAAAAACAATCCCTGCCTGATCGGCGAGCCCGGCGTGGGCAAAACCGCCATTGCCGAGGGCATCGCGCTCAAGATCGCGCACGGCGAGGTCCCGGCCCGCCTGGCGGACAAAGAAATTCATCTGCTGGACCTGACCGCGCTGGTTGCCGGCACGCAGTTCCGCGGCCAGTTTGAAAGCCGTATCAAAAACCTGGTGGACGAAGTCAAAGAGAACGGCAACATCATCCTGTTCATCGACGAGGTCCACAACCTTGTCGGCACCGGCGACGCGGAAGGCTCCATGAACGCCGCCAACATTCTCAAGCCCGCTTTGTCCCGCGGAGAAATCCAGGTCATCGGCGCCACCACGTTCAACGAGTACCGCAAAAACATTGAAAAAGACGCCGCGTTGGAACGCCGTTTCCAGCCCGTCAAGGTGGAGGAGCCCTCCATCGAGGACACGGTCGGCATCCTTTTGGGCATCAAGGAATACTATGAAACCTATCACCGCGTGCGCATTTCAGACGCTTTGGTGCGCCGCGCCGTGGTGCTGTCAGAGCGCTACATCACCGACCGCTTTTTGCCGGACAAAGCCATCGACCTGCTGGACGAGGCCTGCACCCGCGCCAATTTGCGCAACAAGGCCATCAGCGATCTGGAGCTCAGCGAGCAAAAGCTTTCGGACCTGCGCGAAACCGAAGAGCTGCTGGAGCAGGAGACCGAGAACCGCGACTATGAGGCCATCGCCAACCTGAAATCCGAGATCGTCAAGTGTGAAAACAACATCGAGCAGCTCACGCCCCAGGCGCAGGACAACGCCGTGAAGGAAGAGGACATTGCCAAGGTCATCGAGCTGTGGACCGGCATCCCGGCCACCAAGGTGATCGAAAGCGACCTGCGCCGTCTGGCCGCGCTGGAGGACCGGCTGAAAGAAAAGATCATCGGTCAGGATGAGGCCGTGCACGCCATCGCCGCCGCCATCCGCCGCAGCCGGGTCCAGATCAGCCCGCGCCGCCGCCCCGCGTCGTTCATCTTTGTGGGGCCCACCGGCGTCGGTAAAACCGAGCTGGTCAAGCAGATCGCGAATGAACTGTTCCAGACGCCGGAAACGCTGATCCGTCTGGACATGTCTGAGTTCATGGAAAAGCACAGCGTGTCGCGCATCATCGGCTCCCCGCCGGGCTATGTGGGGTACGACGAGGCCGGCCAGCTCACGGAAAAGGTTCGCCGCAAGCCCTACAGCGTCATTTTGTTTGACGAGATCGAAAAGGCGCACCCGGACGTGATGAACATTCTGCTGCAGATTCTGGACGAGGGCCGCATCACAGACGCACAGGGCCGGGTCGTCAATTTTGAAAACACCGTCATCGTCATGACCTCCAACGCCGGCAGCCGCGAAAAGTCGGGCGCCCTTGGCTTTGGCAAGACGGAAGGAGAAGCCACGCGCGAGCGTGTGATGAAGGCGCTTTCGGACTTCCTGCGGCCGGAATTCATCGGCCGTGTGGACGAGGTCGCCGTGTTCAACGCCCTGACGGAAGAAGATTATCAAAAGATCAGCGTGCTGCTGCTGAAAGAGCTGCAGGGCGCGCTGGAAGAAAAGCCGCTGCGCTTTACCTGGACCGACGACGTGCCGGTGTACCTGGCAAAAAAGAGCGTCGGCAAAAGCCGCGGCGCCCGCGACCTGCGCAACGTGATCCGCAAAGAGATCGAGGACGAGGTTGCCACCATCATCATTGATCACGCAGACGAGGACATTGCCGGCATTGCGGTGTCGGTGGACGGCGACAAGCTGAAGCTGGAATATATTTGATAGCGGTTAGCTGTTAGCTGTTAGCTGTTAGCGCGCGGGGAGCGTTTCCGTAATGGGGACGTGTGCTCCGCGCGAATGAATTGAGAATGAAGAATGAAGAATTGAGAATAGAGGTCGCGGGGGAAAGCTTCGCGACCTTTTTGGTTTCGTCCGCGCAGGAACGGTGCAGTCGCTTTTATGTTTCTTTTTTGTACGCGGGCCGGTAAAGGTGACGCATTTAGCCTCCCCCGATTTCGGGGCTGCGGGTTCCCGGTGGGAACCTTTGCGGCAACGCCGCAAAAGCAGCGACCGAGGCGGGAGCCGAGAAAGCTGGCAGTTCCGCAGGCACTGACTGAGGGGCGTTTCCAAAATAGAACATCCGCGCCGCGCAACAAAATTAAATCAAAATGAAAACGGACCTGTCGGGTGAACTGCACCAATTTGTACGGACAGTACAAAAACAGCCTAAATGGTAGAATTAGCTGAATAGTTAAGAAGCGAACTGGCATCGATATTCCATCGGTGTCAGTTTTGTTTTGAGTTGGATGCGCTGGTAGTTGTAGAAGTGGATGTAATCACCTAATGGTTTCTGGGCAGTAAGCATTAAAGGAAGTATGAGTGGTTATACCGACGATTATCATAACCACTTTGAAACATATAGTTTTTAGGTTACAGCAAAAGTATCTGAAACTGGTGTCGTAAGTGCAGTATCGGTCAAAAAAGTTCGGTAAAGAAAAACAGCTAATCAGAACGTCTAGAGGCAATGTTGTCAACTTAAGGTTTTTCAAGATAAAACTATTTCGCGTAGGGGCTGCGGGTTCCCAGTGGGAACCTTTGCGCAGCAAAAGCAGCGACCGAAGCGGAAGCGGAGAATCGGACCGATGTGTCCGCCCAAGATCGCAGCCATCGTAGACGCCAATCCCAGCGCCCGTAGTGGTCGGCTACCAGCCGACTGGGCGCGGACGGATAGCAGGTGTTTTTGTAGCGCCGCCCAATGGGCGGCCAGTAGGTGCGGGTTCCCGGTGACCTTGCCTTCCCCGCCGGCGGGGAAGGTGGCACGCGCCAGAGTTGTTCCTGTAAAATGCAACGTAAAATGCGCGTGACGGATGAGGTGGGGAAATGTCCGCCGATTCGGCGGCGCTGCAGACAACACCCCGAAATAACATCCCGTGGCTGATTGGTCTTGCAATAAAATTCGACAAATTCTATAAAAACAGTTGACATTTGTCCGTTTTTGTTTTATAGTATTCTTTAGTGAATACAGAACGTTGCGATATACTGCAATGGTGACACACTGCGTAACACAAATTTTTTGGCCCGTGCGGCTGACAAGTTTTTGCTTACCCGTGGTAACCGACGAGGGAACACGTCCGAAGAGGCGGAGGTTCTTTCGTCGTTTTTCTTTTATCCAGTGCACTGCGCACGTTTCACTCTGTAGAACGAAAGGGGACCTTACCATGGAAGATCGAACCGTCACCACCCCCGCCGACGCGCGGACCGCCGCCTTGAACGAAAGCGGCGAACGCACCGTGATCGAGCTGCGAAACATCAACAAAAAGTTTGGCGACGAGGTCGTACTCAACAACCTGAACCTGAAGATCAAGGACAAGGAATTCATCACCTTCCTCGGTCCGTCGGGCTGCGGCAAGACCACGATGCTGCGCATCATTGCCGGCTTTCTGGAAGCCGACAGCGGCCAGGTCATCTTTGAGGGGAAGGACATCAGCGACCTGCCGCCGCACAAGCGCCAGGTCAACACGATCTTTCAGCGGTATCAGCTGTTTCCGCACCTGAACGTCTATGAAAATGTGGCGTTCGGTCTGCGCAACCGCCGCATGAAGGAAAAGGATATCAGCCAAAAGGTGGAAGAAATGCTGGATCTGGTGAACCTGCGCGGGTTCCAGCGGCGCGACATCGCGTCGCTTTCCGGCGGGCAGCAGCAGCGCGTGGCCATCGCCCGCGCCCTGGCCGTCGATCCGCAGGTGCTTTTGCTGGACGAGCCTTTGGCCGCGCTGGACCTGAAGCTGCGCAAGGACATGCAGGTGGAACTGAAAAACATCCAGAAGCGCCTGGGCATCACCTTTGTGTTTGTCACCCACGACCAGCAGGAGGCGCTGTCAATGTCCGACACCGTGGTGGTCATGAACGAGGGTGAGATTCAGCAGATCGGTTCGCCCGAGGATATCTATAACGAGCCGAAAAACGCCTTTGTGGCGGACTTCATCGGCGAAAGCAACATCCTGGACGGCGTGATGCTTGACGACTTCAAGGCCAAATTCTCGGGCGCGGTGTTCCAGTGTCTGGACAAGGGCTTTGCCGTCAACGAGTCGGTGGACATCGTCATCCGGCCTGAGGACGTGGACGTTGTGCCTGTGGAGCAGGGCGAAATCACCGGCGTCATCACCTCCAACACCTTCAAGGGCATCCACTTTGAAATGATCGTGGATATCCAGAATTTCAAGTGGATGATCCAGACGACCGACTATTATCCCGTCGGGTCCACCATCGGTATCGAGATCGAGCCGGACGCCATCCACGTCATGAAAAAGAGCAAGTATTCCGGCATGTTCGGCGACTACAGCACCTTCTCGGACGAGATGGAGCACCTGTCGGATATCACGGAAGAGGAGGATGCATGATGAAACAGTCTCCGCTGGCGCGGCGCATGGTCACGGCGCCGTATATGGTCTGGGCGGCGATCTTCATTGTGGTTCCTCTGATCTTTGTCGTCTATTATTCGCTGATCGACGCCGACGGCGTCTTTACGCTGGAAAACATCAAAAGCATCCCGGCCTATCGCGGCATCATGCTCAATTCCATTTGGCTGGGCTTTGCGGCAACGCTCATCAGCCTGGTGATCGCGTACCCGCTGGCCTACATCATGGCCCGCGCGTCAAAGAATGTGCAGCGCACCATGATGATGCTGGTCATGCTGCCGATGTGGATGAATCTGCTCATCCGCACCTATTCTTTGATGATCCTTTTGCAGGACACCGGCATCATCAACGGCGTGCTGGGGCGGCTGCATCTGCCCGCCGTGCACATGATCAACACGCGCTTTGCCGTCATTCTGGGCATGGTGTATAACTACATTCCCTATATGATCCTGCCGCTGTATTCCATCATGGCAAAGATGGATCACGGTCTGGTGGAGGCGGCGCAGGACCTGGGCGCCAACAAGCTTGCCGTCATCCGCAAAATCATCTTTCCGCTGTCGCTGCCCGGCGTGGCGTCCGGCTTCACCATGGTGTTTGTGCCGTCGGTCTCGACGTTCTATATTTCCAAAAAGCTGGGCGGCAGCACCTTTGCCCTCATCGGCGACCTGATCGAAATGCAGTTCAAGTCCGCCAACAACTATAATCTCGGCGCGGCGCTGTCTTTGGTCCTGATGGTGCTGATCCTGATCAGCATCGCGATCATGAACCGCTTCACCGGCGATGACGATGACGGAGGTGTGCTGATATGAAAAATAAGCTGTCCATCCCGTCAAAGCTGTATATCGCTTTGATCCTGATCTTTTTGTACGCCCCCATTCTGGTGATGATCGTCTTTTCGTTCAACGGCAGCACCAGCACCAGCGTGATTCAGGGCTTTTCCACCCGGTGGTACAAATCGCTGCTGCATGACGAGGGCACGATGAAGGCGCTGGTCAACACGCTGATCCTTGCCGTCAGCTCTTCGCTGATCGCCACCGCCATGGGCACGGCCGCGGCCGTGGGCATCAACACCATGCGGTCCAAATGGCTCAAGCGCACCACAATGAGCGTGACCAACATCCCGATGATGAATCCGGAGATCGTGACCGGTATTTCCATGATGCTGCTGTTTGTCTTTGCCGGCGCGCTGATCGGAAAGACCGATGTGCTCGGCTTCTGGACAATGCTCATCGCGCACATCACGTTCAACCTGCCCTACGTCATCCTGTCCGTTTTGCCAAAGCTGCGGCAGATGGACCCGCATCTGCCGGAGGCGGCGATGGACCTTGGCTGCACGCCGCTGCAGGCATTCTTCAAGGTGACGCTGCCGTCGATCTCCACGGGCATTGTCAGCGGCCTGATGATGTCGTTTACCCTGTCGCTCGACGACTTTGTCATCAGCTACTTCACCCAGGGCCCGACGTTTGAAACGCTGCCCATCCGCATCTTCTCCATGACCAAAAAGCGTGTCAAGCCCGATATGTACGCGCTTTCCACGGTGATCTTTGTAACCATCCTGCTGTTGCTTGTGCTGCTCAACATCACCCAGATCCGCGGTGAAAAGCGCGAACGCAACAAGCTTGGAAAGGGGGGCGCGGCATGAAAAAATGGCTTTTTCCCTTCGCTTTGATCGCACTGCTGGCCCTGTGCTGCTTCGGCTGTGCCGCCTATGAAAACGAGGCGTGGTACAAGGGCCAGAGCGGCGAGGTGCTCAACGTCTTCAACTGGGGCGAATACATCAGCGACGAATACAGCGAAGAGGACGGCTATATCGACGTCAACAAGGAATTTGAAAAGCTGACCGGCATCAAGGTCAACTATGTCACGTTTGAAAGCAACGAAGACATGTATGCCAAGATCAAAAACGGCGGCGCCAGCTATGACATCGTTGTGCCGTCCGACTACATGATCCAGCGTATGATCGACGAAGGACTGCTGCAGACGATCGACGTCAGCGCGCTGCCGAACTATCATTACATCGACGATCAGTACAAGGACCTGTATTACGATCCCGCAAACGCCTATTCCGTGCCGTACAACGTGGGCATGGTCGGCCTGATCTATAACACCAAAGTCGTGCGCGACCCGCCCACAAGCTGGAGCATCCTTTGGGACAAGCAATACAAGGGCCAGATCCTGATGATCGACAACCCGCGCGACGCCTTTGCCATTGCGCAAAAGCTGCTGGGATACTCCTTCAATTCCACCGACCGCAGCGAGTGGAACGAGGTGCTCCGGCTGCTCATTCAGCAAAAGCCGCTGCTGCAGGGCTATGTCATGGACGAGGTCTATAACAAGATGGAAAGCGGCGAGGCGGCCATGGTGCCGTACTATGTCGGCGACTACATCTCCATGAAAGGCAACAACCCCGACCTTGCGTTTGTTTATCCCGAAGAGGGCGTCAACATCTTTGTGGACGCCATGTGCATCCCAAAGACCGCGAAGCACTACGATGCCGCGATCAAGTACATCAACTTTATGATGGACCCGGAGGTCGCGCTCGCCAACGCCTGGTACATCGGTTACGCCTCACCGAACACCTCTGTGCTTGAGGATGCGGATTATGCCGAAGAGATGGGCAGCGATCAGTTCCTGTATCCCGACGCCGACCACATGCCAAACGTGGAATATTTCCACAATCTGCCGCAAAAGACGCTCACGCTGATGAGCGAGAACTGGAACGTGGTCAAGGCCACGGGCGACATCCCGGCGCGCGTTTATGTCGGCTTTGCCGTCACGGCCGCGGTGATCGTGGTTGCCGTTGTGTATTCCTTTGTCAAAAAGCGCAGACGCGAATACTGGTATGATTTTCCGGAAGAAAAAGGATGAAAGGCAGAGGGGATAAGGGAATAAGGGAATAAGAGGATAAGTCTCTTTGCTCATTTTTACTCCATCCCTCAGTCCCTTACCCGCTCAACATGAAAGGAGCTTTTATTATGTGGGTTTTCATTGTATTTGCCGTCGTGGTCGCCGCCGCCCTCATCTATTATTTTGTGATGAAAAACGCGATCAAAAAGAACGGCTTTGAGACGGACGCCGAAATCTCCCGCGTTGACGTGACCGAGGAATGGTCGGACGACACCATGACGCGCTCTGTCAGGGTGTATGCGTTCTATACCGACCCGGACGACGGTTCCCGCCGCGAAGCGTTTTTGAACGGCTGCAGCCGTGAGTATGCCGCCGGCACGCCGGTGCGCATCAAGGTGCACCCGAAGCGCAGAACACAGGCGATCCTTTTGAAGTGATTGTTTCATTCGGCGAAGAATCAAAAGAAAAACAGCAACGGATCAATCATAATCAGGACGCGGACAAAAACCTGCGCCCTGATTTTTTTTCTCTCGATGGATCGGCTGCGCTCATCCCCGTTGACCGCCCGAAATTTATCCCTCATTCCCTCAATCCCTTATTCCCTTAACCCCTCATTCCCTTTCTCCTCCATTTGTCGTTTTTCATAAAAATTTGTATACAATTGTGTATATAGTAACGAAGTTGTTTTACAATTCATCATTTGTTTACAATTTTAGGGTTTTAAAATGCTATGATGAATTGAACGCAAAACCGCGTAAAAGAAGAGATTGGAAGGGGCGTATTTATGAACGAAACCAGTAAAAAATACGGCTATGAAGCCTATGACATCGTCAAGTATGCCGCACATGAGATCGGCGGCCGTCTGCCCGGGTCCGACAACGAGCACAGGTTCCATGATTATATGGCCCAAAAGCTGGAAGACATCGGCATCAAGCCCATCAAAGAGGAATTCACCGTGGCGCCGCGCGCGTCCATCGGCGGCATTCCGTATTGCGGCTACGTCGGCATCGTGATGAGCGCGCTGACCTATGTCGCCCTGAGTATTCCCTCGCTTTGGGTCGGCATGGCGTTTTTCAGCTTTGCGACGATCGCGTGGTTCATCCTGTCCGTGCTGATGTATAAGACGTGGTTCGACCTGTTCTTCCATCAGGAGATCTCGCGCAACACCTATGGCGAGCTGCTGCCCGAGGACGGGGAATATGATTACACCATCATCCTGTCTGCGCACACCGACACGTCCTGGACCTGGAAGCACTCCTTGCGTGCCTACCGTTATCGCAACAACCCGATGTACGGTCTGCTTGCCACGATCGGCAAGGTTGGCTTCGGCGCGGTCTGCTTCTTTTTCATCACCCTGACCTCGATTTTTATGGCGATCGTCTACGGCGGTGATCTGTTCGGCGCCGGCTGGGCAGACAGCGTCATACACTCCGCTCATTTTATACGCTTTACCCAGTCGCTGTATTTTCTGCCCGCAGTGACCGCGCTGGGCTGCTGCTTTGTTGTCGCGTGGAACGACCGGCACAACCGCAATGCTTCCCGCGGCGCGATGGACAACGCCACCGGCATCGCCCTGTCGTATGAGGTGACGAAGTATTATAAAGAGCATCCCGAAAAAATGCCGAAGCGCTGCCGCATCATCGATTTCAACTGCGGTTCCGAAGAGGCCGGCCTGCGCGGCGCCATCGCCTTCACCCGCCACCACAAGGGCGAGGACATCCTCAAGAACGCATGGAACATCAACATCGACTCCGTGGCCGACAAGGACTATTTTGAGGTCATCAACGGCGACGCGCAGCAGTTCTGTCACTTTGACAAGGACCTTGAAAAGATGTTTGTTGACACCTTCAAAGAAAAGGGCATTGTGTCCAAGACCAAGGGCTACGCCATGAAAAACCCGGTCGGCGGCTGCGACAGTACCCCGATGACCCACGCCGGCATCAAGTCCGTGACCTTTGCGGCGCAGAACCCGACGCTGACCTATTACTACCACACCTGGCGCGACCTGCCGGAGCGTTTCAGCCCGGACACCGTGGCGCAGGGCTTTGACGTTGTGATCTCCGTCATTGACAAGATCGCCGCGTTCCAGGAACAGAACGGCTACAACGGCGTGAACAATTAAGTAGAAAAGCGTTCTATGAAAAGATTGTTTTCCATCCTTCTTGCGCTTTTCCTGCTACTGACAGTCGGTGCGCTTGCCGGCTGCAAAAAGGATGAAGCGCCAAAAGCACTTGACACCTCCGGCTGGAAAGAAGCCGACCTGCTGCCGAAGACGGTCACTGTGCTGTATGACCCGGACGCCGTGAACGTGTCTAAAACCGGGCAGGGGGCCACCCTTGCCGCAAAGGACGGCTCCTGGCAGATCATCGGCGCGTCTTCGCTGAACACAAAAGAGAGCTATGACACGCAGCTTTCCATCGCCGGGGACAACATGGTCGGCGGCGGCAGCCGGGAGGAAAAGACCCTTGGCGCATATTCCTTCACCGTCTTTTCGCGTGAAGTCAACGGCAAAACCGGCGCTACCTATTTTGTCGCGTTCGGTGACGACGCCGCTGTGTACGGCGCCATGATCGTGCTGGAAGCCACCGGCTCGACCGACGCTGCCGAAGCCGTGCTCTCGACCCTGACCGTCGCATAAATAAAAGGCAACAGGATAGATAAAAGAATATAGAACAGCCGCTCGGGGAACCGGGCGGTGTTTATTTAGGGAAAAAGGGAATGAGGGATCAAGGGAATAAGGGATAAAGGGAATAAGGGGAAGAGGGTGCGATCAATAATAATCGCGGAGCAAACAGAAAGATGGCCGCAGGTTTCCCCGCGACCGTCGTCAGCTCACTGTTATTCAGGCAATATCTATAAGACAGGGATATCAATCAACCCGTGCCCGCAGCGCGGCGCCTCCCTTCGCGGAGAACACAAAAAAGCGGCCGCAGGTTTCCCCGCGACCACCGTCTGACATCTGACATCTGAAATCCAGCATCTATTAAGCCCACGGGTCGTCTGCCGCACGCTGGCGAATGCCGCTGAGCAGGTGATGCTCCCACAGGAAATACTGGTTGCCCTTGCGCCGCAGGGTGACCGGGCGATCGGAATCGGCGCCGCTGGAATCCAGGAACAGCGTGATGCGGTCGCCGTTCAGGTCGGTGTTGGGCTGGGTGCGCACCTTGATCTGATAGGGGACCGACGGCGTGTAGTTGTTTTGCGGCGACGTGCCCGCAAAGAATGACTCGGCAACATAGGGGCAGTAATCAAAGCGGTCACGCATGAACTGGACGTCATAGGCGACCAGCGGCTGCGGCCCTTTGAGATAGTTCAGCATCTCGATGCATGCGTTCTGGTCGATGGGGAACATGCGCAGCGCAAGCACGGTCAGCGCCGCGGTCTGGAAGGGGGAGGTCAGTTGTGCTTCGGGAAGCTGCAGCATTTCGTTCAGGTTCTGCGGAAGGAACTGGAAGGTAAAGGTCTCGGTCTTGGTCTTGATCGAGCCGATCGCCTTGCTGAACAATTGCTGCCGCTCCACGCCCGACACGTTGGTCTGGCGCTTGACGTGATTCAGCTCCATCTTGACGTCCTGCTGGAGCGAGCGTTTCAGATCATCAAAAATACCCATGGGAATCCTCCTTATATTAAGTTGAGTTTATTATAAAGCATTCAAATAAAAATGTCAAGAGCGGATGCACAGAAGCGTGCAGCGTTTGGAGTGTGCAGTGTGAAGTGTGCAGTGTGGAGTTGAGGTCGCGGGACAGCACGCGGCAAACATCATGCCGTACCCGCGAAGGAGCCGTGCAGCCAACTGAACGCCCGTTGATTAGACATACATCTTACGGTCTTCATTCTGATTGACACGTTTGCCGCAGAGATCAAGCTGACTTCGCGGCGCAGGCCAGACGGTTGACATCAAGGTGGGGCGTGACCGTAACTTCACACTCCACACTTCACACTCCACACTTCACACTGACTGTGATTGCGCTTTGCGGAATCAAAGGTACGCCTTCACGTCCCGTTCGTAATGCCCGGAATCCTGATACCCGTTTTCGGTGCGCTGGCAGGCGCCCCATTTGCGCGCGATCTCTTCAAAGGAATCGGTCTGCACGCGGGCGCGTTCAAAGCCGTCCTTGCTGCCCAGCAGGCACCAGTCGCCGCTCCACATCATGTGCCCCGTGGCTTTGTAGGTCCACAGCATCCAGTTGTAACCGGCCTTGTTCATTGTGGAAAAGCAGTTGTCCCAGGTCGTCTTTTTGTGCGGATAAAACTCGCCCATGAGCAGCGGCGTGTTCAGATAATAGAGCCGCGTCAGCCACACAAAAAGATTGAAAATGAAATTGGAGTTCTGATAGAAGTGGACCTGATAGACCACGTTTTTCCAGCCCTTATAGAGCTTGTGCGGCGTTGCGGCGGCCGTCCAGATGCATTCGACCGAGATCAGGTGATCCGCGTCCACGGCGCGCACGGTCTTGTAAAGGCGCGTATAGATGCTTTCGTTGTTGATGCGCCGGCGTACTTCGGTGGCGTCGACGTCGCACATCGGCTCGTTTAAAAGGTCATACATCGCCACGGCGGGATTGCCGTTGTACCGGGAAGCGATGGCAGTCCACAGCTCGTCCGTCAGTTCGCGGTAACGCTCGCCCTGTTCGGTTTTGTCAAACAGGCCCACGCTGCTGCCCTTGCCGCTGTGGGGCGCGTCGCTCTGATAGCCCACAGCCCCGTGCATGTCCGGGATGACATACAGCCCGCGCTTGCCGCATTCGGTCACGACCCAATCCAACCGTGAAAAGTCCCAGTCGCCGTTTGCGTCAAGGATCTTTCGCCCGTTGTCGTCATAATAAAAATTGCGGAACCAGAAGGGGACGCGCACGCAGTTGAAGCCCATGTCCGCAATGCGGTCAAAGTCGTTTTCCGTGATGAAATTGTCCATATAGGTGTTCATCAGTTCATACGCCTTCTCTTCGCCGAAGCGGTCGGTCAGCGTCTGCAGCACGTCATAGTGATCGGTCGCCTGTTCATACGGGCACAGCCAGTCCTCCCAGATCATCCACGCGCCCAGGTTCACGCCCTTGAGCACCACGGTCTCGCCCCTGCGATTGACCAGCTTTGACCCCTTTGCAGAGAGAAAGTCATCGTCGGTCAGCGCCTTTGACGGTTTGGTACCGCCGACGTCCGCGGCAAAGGCAAAGCACACGCTGCCCAGCAGCAAAACCAAAGTCAGCACCCATGCAAGCGTTCGTTTCAGTTTCATACAAAGCCCTCCTTGAAATCACTTCTCTTTCATTATAACCCAATCGTACAAAATGTCAAGGACGTGCCCGCAACAAAAAAGGCCGCAGCGAACGGATCGCCGCGACCATGATTTCAGGGCTGACAGCTAACAGCTAACAGCTAACTGCTTCAAATAACTTTTCAGCTCCTTCGCGCGCGTCTGCAGCTCGTCCTTTTCGTCATACAAAATACGCAGCGCGGAATGCAGGCGTTTGATCTCGGCAAAATCCGCGCATTCCAGCGCGGTGTGCAGCCGGCTGCGCGCCGAATCAATGGCCTGCTGCTGGATACGGATGGCCGCGTCATAATCTGCCGCCAGGTCGTTCAAAGGGTGAAACATGGATACACCTCCTTATGCATTGACGGCGGGGGACGTGTCTGAACCGAAAAGGATGCGGTCACTCGCCGTGTCAAAGCAGCGGCACAGGCTGCGCAGCTCTTCCAGTGTCAGGTCGCTGCCGTCCGCTTCCAGTGCGGCCAGGCGCTGCGGCAGAATGCCGGTCTGTTCGCTGACGTCACGCAGCGCGGCGCCATGCATTGCGCGCAATTGCTTCAGCCGTTTGCCGATGTTTTTCGGTCCGCCGTCGGCGGCAAAGTCGGGCAAGGCACGGTGCAGCGCGGCCCCGGTCTCGGCGGCAATGCGTTCGCCAAAGCGATATTCCATGGCATATTTCAGCTTTTCATACAGCGTGCGCTCGATTTTGGCCAGGCGGCGAAACACCGTGCTGCGGTCCAATTCAAGCGCGTCGGCAATCTCGGCTGCGCTTTCGCCCCGGTACCAGTGACGGACGACCAGGCGGCGGTCCGCTTCGTTCAGTTCACAGCGGATCACCCGCCGCACCAGGGCGCAAAGCTCCTGCCTCCTTTGCTGCAGCAGAACCTCTTCCAGTGCCCGGCGGTCCGTGCCGGTTTCACGTGCGCACAGCTCCAGCGCCCGCAGATAGTCGATGGTTTCAAAACTGTTCATTTTCTTCATCATGACCTCCATGGTTCAAGGTTTCATCAAAACAGCGCTCTGCCTTTGCCGTCACGGGGCGGGGGACGACAGCCGCAAAGACACGTCAGCACCGGGAAACAGTCCCCGGCGCCGCATGCGAAACAGAACAAATGTTCTGTTTCTACGTCCTATTTTAGAACAAATATTCCATTCTGTCAAGCGGAAAGCGGGGGCAAAGTCCCATAAACCGGAACTTTGCCGAAAAAACCGCCCGCGGGTCCGTGATCGCTTTCCCGCAAAAAATTCACTTTACCTCTTGCTTTTTTTTGCAAGATGGTATAAAATAGATGAAACTATGCCGACCGGGCTCCGGCGGCGCAAGATTGATTGAAAAGGATGAAGTTTCATGGCGAAAGAAAAACGTACAGAAGCAGAGATTTATCGCGCAAAGCGAAAGGCGAGGATCGCGAAGGCGTCCAAAAAGAATCAGAAGCAACTGCTCAGTCAGCGGTCCGGTCAGATCATCGGGCGTGTGCTTGCCATTCTGCTGGTGATCGCCATTGTCGGCGGCATCGTCGGCTTTGCGCTGAGCTACAGCGGCGTGGTTGCCCGTGCGGTTCCCGCCCTGACGATGGAGGACGGCACCAAGGTGTCCCGCGCGGAATACCGCTTCTATTATATGAACTCGCTGAATCAGGTGGAAAACTATGTCTCCTACAACGGCGCGTCCTACGGCATTACATACGATTCCAATGTTTTGCCCAGCAAACAGGAATATAACGGCGAAATGATGTTTGGAACGATCGAGGGCTTTGAAGAGGGCGAGACCCCCACCTGGGCCGACTTTTTGGCGTATTATTCCAAACAGTCCATCAGCGTGACCAAGGCGCAGTATGCCGCTGCAAAAGAGATGGGCCTGACGCTGACCGCAGAGGAAGAGGCGGAGATCAACGAGACCATCTCTCAGGCCGCTTCGTCCGCCAAAAACAACAACTTCTCGCTCAACGCCTATCTGCGCCGCGTCTACGGCACCGGCGTCAATGAAAAGCTCTATCGTCAGATCCTGACCGAGCAGGCCCTTGCCAACAAGGTGCACGAGGCAAAAGAGGACGAGATCAAAAACAGCTTTTCGTCATACACCGATCAGGACTATGACAAGTATTATCAGGACAACATTCAGACCTACGGCCTGATCTCTTACCTGACCTATACCGTTGACGCCGAACTGGCCGAGGGCGAGACTGCTCCGACCAAAGACGCGCTGAAAAAGGCCAAGGCCACGGCAAAGGACCTGGCCGGCGCCAAGACAGAAGCGGAATTCGTCGCCAAGGTGACCGCGATCGAAGAGGCCGCCGCCCCCGCAGCGGACGATGACAAATCGTCCACGCCGGTGGATTATTCCGCCGCCGTGACCAAGACGGACGTGACCGGTGAAAGCATCGACGACGAAGACTTTGTGACCTGGGCATATGGCAAAGACGCCGCCGTGGGCGCGACCAAGATCACCGGCGATGACGACAGCTTCACGGTGTATTATCTGACCGCCGCCGCGCATCACCCCGATGAAACGGTCTCCAAGTACTCCGTCCGTCACATCCTGATCCAGTTTGAAAATCATCCGGACACTGCAGAGGAAGAGCCGGCGATCGATGACGAGACCGCCGCAGAGGAACCGTCTGAAGACGCCGAAGCCGCAGAAGAAGCCGCAGCGGAAGACGCCGAAGCTGCAGAAGACGAAGCGACAGAAGACGCCGAGGCCGCAGAAGCGGTCCCCGCGATCAAGCCCGTGAGCGAGCTGGACCTGAGCAAGGCCGCGGATGTGAAAATCATCAGCACCGCCAACGGCAATGAACCGACCAACAAGACGGCCTATGAACTGGCGCAGGGCGTGCTGCAGATGTATCTGGACGGCAAGCATACCGAGGAAGCGTTCGGTGCCCTGGCCACGCAGTATACCGAAGACGACGGCAGCAAAGAGAGCGCGGGCCTGTATGCCGAAACCGATGTCGGCCAGATGGTCGAGCCGTTTGAATCCTGGGCGATCGACCCGGCGCGCAAGGCCGGCGACGTCGGCATCGTCGAAACGGAATACGGCTATCATGTGATGTATTTCGTCAGCATTGACGACACCACCACCTGGCAGGAAGCCATGGTGGACACTGCAGCCGAAGGCGAAGCGCACACCTATCTGGAAGAGGTCAATGTTTCCGCTGCCGGCACCATTGCCAAGGAGCTTTGGCTGCCGTCGCTGGAAAAGAGCATTCTGAAAAAGATCAAGAAGGATATCTCAAATTCCAGAAACAGCGCAAGCAGCTACTAATATCGACAGACGGCTCTGCTTCGGCGGGGCCGTTTTTTTCAGAGTTTAGAGTGGAGAGTGGAGTTAAATTCCGAATTCCGCATTCCGAATTATTTCACTCCTCGCTCCTCACGCTCAAAAGAATCTTTCCGTTTCCTCTTGATTATTTTTCAAAACGTGCTATAATGGTTGCGTTCTTAAACAAGCGCTGCGCAGACGGCCATCGCTGGTTTAGGAATCTCTTTATATAGAATAGGGGGGCCGTTTGTGGATAACCTCATCAACCGTCTGATCGACGTGGATAAACAGGCGCGCCGCCGTGTGGCCGCCGCAAAAAAAGAACGCGCCGGCGTGGTGGATTCCCTGGAGGGGACCAAGCAGGCGCTTTTGGAAGAAAACGAGGCGAAATATCAGGCCTTTGTCAACGAAGAGACCGCCCGCTGTGACGCCGTGCTGGCCGAAGCGCGGGCCAAAGAAGCGCAGATGCAGGCCGACCGTCTGGCCCGGCTGGACGCCGTTGCCGCCGAAAATCATGCCCGCTGGGTGGACGAGATCGTGGCAGCAGTCATTCATTAATTCGCAATTCGCAATTACGGTTCTGTTCTGAATGATACACGTTCTGTGGTGATAAAACTTTCTTTTTGGACTGATCTGACGGTTGTCGGATCGTGTCACCGCAACAATAACTGCACACTGCAAACTGAATGAACGCACAGCTTCTGTTCTGATCGACACGCTTACTGTTGAAATCAAGCTTTCTTCGCGGCGCGAACCTCATGGGTGTCACAGTTTACGGCGCGACAGCAATTGCGAATTGGGCACCTCTAAAAACCGGTAGTAGAAAAGGAAAACCAGCTAATTAGAGTGTAGATGCGGTCAAATTTATCAAATTTCATGAGAAATTCAAAACTTTCACAAAAAAGTGTGAAATATTCTGCGGCTTT
>JAFRUA010000062.1 GCA_017434855.1 Clostridia bacterium | reverse complement strand
CCCCCGCCTTCGCCAGCACCCCCTTCAGCTGCCCGAACACCAGCGAGAACCCTTCCAGCAACGCCGCGTTCTCCGGCTTCCCGGATGCCGACTGAATCCCCCGCTCGAAGTTGTCCAGCACCGGCAGCAGCTCCTTCAGCACCTCCGCACTGGCGCTCGCGATCCACTCCTGGCGCTCGCGCAGCTGCCGCTTCTTGAAATTCTCGAAGTCCGCCTGCAACCGCAGCAGCCGCCCCTTCAGCACCTCGGCCTCCGACGGGGCCGCCTCCTCGCCCTCTTCGGCCTCGGACGCCACTTCCTTCGTCTCCTCCGCCGCGCCCCCCGCGTCCGTCCCCTCGGTTCCGGCGTCACGCGCCTCCGACGGGGCCGCCTCCTCGTCCCCCGCCGACGCCTTGGCCTCGGTCTCCGCCGCCTGCGCCGCCGCAGCCGTTGCCGCCGCCTTTCTGACCGTTGGCGCCTGCGCTGCCATCTGCGCCCTTGGCTCCGGTGTAAGCAACGCCCGTAATCGTGACGGAAGCGTTGTTCGGCCACGTAGTGCCCGCAGAGCCGGTAGCACCACTGGTGGTACCGCCGCCGCCGCCGTTGGTGCCGATGCCTGCGCCGCCGCCGGCGCCGCCCTTGCCGAACGAGCCGCCGTTGCTGGTGCTGTTGTTGGCATAGCTACTGCTGCCGCCGGCGGCACCGTCGGCGCCTTTGCCGCCGGTCACAACAAGCGCACCGCTGCCGGTGAAGATCAGCTTGCTGCCGCTGTTCATCAGGATGCCGGGTTTGCCCGCAGTCGTGCCATTGGCGTCACTGCCCTTCACGGTCAGGGTCACGCCCTCGGCGATGTCAATGATGACTGTCGCGTTGGCGGGAATGTTCAGACCGTTTGTGCCGCCCTTGATGGTCACGTCTGTAGTAACCTTGTAGAGCTGGCCGTTCGTCAAGTCTGTTCCACTTGCCGCATTCGCGGTCGGCAAGTCGACCGGCTCTGCCGCAAACGCAATGACGCTCAGCCCGACATTGATGGAACTGAGCACCATCAGCAGCGTCAGCAACACACTGAGCACTTTTTTTGCTTGGTACTTTTTCATACTTTTGATCCCCTTTCTTTAGTCATATTGAACAAAATGGTTTCAATACGACAATAATGGTCATAGTTATTCTACTAAAATTTTTTACCAAATGCAACGCTTATTTTGTAAACATTTCTTGAACATCGTTAAGACAAATCAAACGGCCGGTTTTGGCCGCGGTTTTTCCTGCCGGAATTGACAAAACCGCAGTTTCCTGTTATAATAAACAGATAAGAAATCAATTTTTTGGGATGTGTTGGTTTTGATCACTATTTCATTGGATACATTGTATAATTTGATATACGTGCCTGCCCTCGTCCTTGCAATTGTTGCGGGTTTGAAAACACGATACAAATATAAGGTTTCAAGGTCACGCTGTCTTGTATATTTGGTGCTGTCCTTGGCATATGCCTTTGCCACTGCGGAGTTTTCCGGAAAAATCTACAATGCCATTCTTCTTCGCGCCAGAGGCGTTGTGGTTCATCAAAACCGTGCAATTTTTGGCGCCATACTGTTGACTCCTCCGCTCATCATAGCAACAGTTCTGTTTGAAAAGTGTATCCGGAAATGGATCAAAAAAATCAAAGATTCAAGAACAAAAACGGATTTGCAATTAAGCCAGGCAAACGACACTTGCGAACATATCATCAGCGTTCGCAACATTATGGATATGGTAACCCCTATTTTTTTGATTGTCCTGATTTTTGTTAACGTCCGTTGCGCATGGGTCGGATGTTGCTATGGAATTCCAAGCAGTTGGGGATTATATTCATATTATGCCAAGACAACCACGCTTCCTGTACAATTCTTCGAGGCCGGGTGCACATTTCTTATTCTCATTTCATGTTATTTCTTAAAACAAAAGTCTTTTTTCCGTCGAGGCATGGCTTTTCCTCTGGCCGTAAGCTTTTATTGTGCAGCTCGTTTCGTTTTGGAATTTTTGCGATACTATTCACCGGAAGAACGCAATTTCTTCCTTCATCTCACACTTTGGCAATGGCTTTGCATTTTTGTGCTTATCTCCTGTGTCATTTCCATCTATGTTTTGTATAAAACGCAGCCAAGTGATCCCCTGCCGGGAAAACTGCGGCCGGTGTTTGAAGCGAGGGAACAAAAAAAGAAGGAGCGTCCCCGCAGGCAAACCGTTTCGCAAAAGCGCTACAGCAAGCAGTGGCAGTCTACAAAAAAGAAGTATAAAAAGAAGAAGAAGAAAAGAAAACAATAAAGAAAGCAGCCCGACGTTGGCTGCTTTTCTTCATATGGATCTCTCTTATTCAACTTCCGCTTTTTCTTTCTTTCGTGCTTTGACTGTCAGCCCGATCGTGATCGCCACACAAACGACAAACGTCAGGCAGCAGACAAACTGCCAGAACGTCAGGCCAAGCAGCAGGTGACGCTGGCCCTCTTCCGGATAAAAGCGGAAAAACTCCCAGCAAAACCGCGTCACGCTGTAGGTGGCAAAGGTGATCGGATACGCAGTGCCGACAACGAACCGCTTTTGCCTGCGAAACACAAGCTGCGTAACGATCAGGACGGCCAGCATGGTCAGCACTTCAAAAATCTGTACCGGGAAGAATTTTTCGTCGCCGTTCGGATAAAGGTTCCCCACCGGATAAGAATAGTGGATCCCAAAGCTGCAAACGACGCCGCGGCAGCAGCCGTTGACATAGCAGCCGAGCTTTGCGCACGTCAGGATCAAAAGAACGCCGGGGGCAAGCATATCCATGATGTGCTTCCAGTCGCGGTGCCGGATCGGGAACAGCAGAATCAGGAACGGTGTGAACACCACCGCGCCAAAGATCGCGACATTGCTTTGATCTTCATAGCCGAACGCCGCATTGACTTTCGTATAGATCAAACCCATCAGCATGGCGCCGACGATACCGCAGACATACGTATAGACCGTGGTCAGCACCGCGTCACGCTTTTTGATCTCATACCGCGCATGGTCCCGCAGGTTCAGTACCATCATCAGGGCGAACCCCACCACATACATCGCATCGTAAAATAAATCGCTGTGTTCAAACATCAAATACACCTCGCCTTCATCATTTTTTTCTGCGTCGTGTCCACCAGGCTTTCAGAAACGGATCTTTTACTGTTCGGAAGGTATCACAGCCCAGCTGATAACACCGTCGAAGCTCATCGTCATCCAATGCCTGAAACACATCCCGCTTTTCAGCGACATCCTGCAGAATGCGCAAATCCTGCTTGGACTTCGTTCCGTGATACCCCGCCGACGCACAGTCTGTATAAAAGGACACCGCCTGGATCAAAGAATACCCGCCCTCGCACTGCAGCGCTTTGTCGCAAATGCGCGTGATCACAGTGTACACAATCAGAAACGTCGGGAACAGCACAAGAAAGAACGTCTGTCTTTTCAGCAAAAACAGAATAAAAAAGAGCAGCCCCAGCGCCAGAAACAACCAGTTCACATACGACAGCACAAGATACTTTGTTTTATCTTTCATTCAGGATCACCTCCGGGAAAGAAATCGCGTCTGCACAATGGTTGCGCTCCCATACCGGGTTTCATTGTAACATGATGGCACCGCCTTTATTTTCCGCAATGGAATTATAAATGTAAAATCATTATGAACCGAAAAACTCAAATTGACATTCACGCCGTCTTGTTATATGATAGTTGTAAACAAAAAACGGTACTTCATCAGACCCGTCAACAGGAGGACCTTATGCAGCACTTTGAACCCATCGCATTTCAGCAGACCGACGTCACCGGCGGCTTCTGGGCCGAGAAGCAAAAACTGATCCGCGACGTAACCATCCATGCCGTGCACGACCGCTTTGCGGACACGGGCCGCTTTCAGGCGTTCCAATGCAGTTGGACCGAGGGCAGCGACGAACCGAAGCCGCACATCTTCTGGGATTCCGACATTGCAAAGTGGATCGAAAGCGCGGCATACCTGCTGCAGAAAGCACCGGACGCCGCACTGGAGCGGCAGATTGAGGCTGTGATCGATCGGATCGAACAGAACCAGTGGGACGACGGCTATTTCAACATCTACTTCACCGTGGCAGAGCCGGAGGGCCGGTTCAAAAACCGCGACTGCCATGAGCTGTATTGCCTCGGCCATCTGATCGAGGCCGCCGTCGCGTATTATAACGCCACGGGGCGCGACCGCTTTCTCAAGATTCTGGACCGCTACATCGACCTTGTGATCCGCGTCTTCACCGTGGAACGGTCCGCAGCGTTCACGACGCCGGGGCACGAAGAGATCGAGCTGGCGCTGTTCAGGCTCTACCGTCTGCGGGGTGACAAAAAGTATCTGGATCTGGCCATGTTCTTTCTCAACGAGCGCGGCAAGCACGGCGAGGGTCTCACCAGCTGGTGCAATATGCGCTATAACCAATCACATCTGCCCGTGCGGCAGCAGCACACCGCAGAGGGGCACTGCGTGCGCGCGTGCTATCTGTATTCCGCCATGGCGGACGCAGCGAAGGAAACCGGCGACGCGGAATTGTTCGACGCCTGCAAGGCGCTGTTTGACGACATCACGCAGCGCAAGATGTATGTCACCGGCGGCATCGGCTCCAGCCACTGCGGCGAAGCGTTCACCGTCCCCTTTGACCTGCCGAATGACACCGCCTATGCCGAGACCTGCGCGTCCATTGCGCTGGCGATGTTTGCCGACCGGATGAAGCTGCTGGAGCTTGACGGCAAATACGCCGACACAGTGGAGCTGGAATATTACAACGGCATCCTTGCCGGCCTGTCGCTCGACGGCAAGGCGTTCTTTTATGAGAACCCGCTGGAGATCAACCTTGCCGACCGCACGCGCCACACCAGCGTCAACGACCGCGACCGCCTGCCGATCACGCAGCGGCTGGAGGTGTTCGACTGCTCCTGCTGCCCGCCAAACGTGACACGCTGCATCGCATCGCTCGGCGGCAGCCTGTATTCCGTCGACGGCGACCGGGTGTGCGTCCATCAGTTCCTGTCAAACCGCGCATCATTCGACGGTCTGCAGCTGGAGATGCAGACGAATTATCCCCTGGACGGCAAGGTGCGTTTGTCCGTGCAGGGCGGCAAGGGCAAGACGCTGTGCGTCCGCGTGCCGGGCTGGTGCCGCAAGGCGGATTTTTCCGCGCCGTACACGCTGCAGCGCGGCTATGCGATGATCGCAATCCCGGCCGACACGTTCACACTGGACGTCGACTTTTGGATGGCGCCGACGTTCATCACCGCCCACCCCGCCGTGCGCGCCGACGCGGGCAAAGCTGCGCTGCAGTACGGGCCGCTGATCTATTGCATGGAAGGCGTCGACAACGGCGCGGACCTGTTTGATCTGGTGATCGACGCCGCAGCGCCCGCCGACATCCGCTTCGATTCCTTCTTCGGCGCAAATACCGTGACGCTGCAGGGAACAAGAACCGCAAACGCAGCCGACGCACCGCTGTATCAGCAGACGCTCACACCGCAGCGTGCGCGCGTTCCCGTCACCTTCGTGCCGTACTACGCCTTTGCGAACCGCGGCGAATCAGACATGGCCGTCTGGTTCCGTTGCCAGGCGTAACCACTGCAGAATCAGCAAAAGAACAGGATGAAACGCCTCCAACCGTGTGTTGTTGAGAACCGTTCATCCTGTTTTACTTTTTTATCAATCCGCGTTTTGCTCCGCAAGCAGCGCATCCGTGATCTGCGCCGCCAGCCGGACCAGGCGCAGGCAGGGCCGTCGCCGATAGAATGCTTCCGACCGCGGCTCCGGGGTCTCGCCCGGAACCGTCGGCGTGTCTTTGAGCAGCTCCCGGCAGATCAGCGAACCGGTCTCTGCCCGAAAGCGCCGCGCAAATTCCTGCACCAGCCTGTAATGCCGCGCTTTTGCCGCAGGATCTTCCGGATCGTCATAACCCAGGCACAGTCCGAGCACCAGCAGCGCACCGCTGACGGCGCCGCAAACCTCGCGCAGGCGCCCCATGCCGCCGCCGAACGAGCTTGCCATCCGCGCCGCGGCAGAGATTTCCAGCCCCGTCACATCACAGAACGCGCACGCCACCGCCTGCGCGCAGTTGTACCCCGCGCGAAACAGGTCTTCGGCCCGCGCCGCATGGTCTGTCATTGTCCTCGCTCCTTTTCACCGTCTTTTGCCGTACCGCGCACCGCACGGCACAGATAACCCGGCAGCCTGTCCAGACACGCCGCCGGGAATTGAATGACTTATGATTAGAACTTGCCGGCCTTTGCAGCTTCTTCGATGGAAACCGCAACCGACACTGTCATGCCGACCATCGGGTTGTTGCCCGCGCCGATGAGGCCCATCATTTCCACGTGCGCCGGCACGGAGGAGGAGCCTGCAAACTGGGCGTCGGAGTGCATACGGCCCATCGTGTCGGTCATGCCGTAGGACGCCGGGCCAGCCGCCATGTTGTCAGGATGCAGGGTGCGGCCGGTGCCGCCGCCGGACGCGACGGAGAAATACTTCTTGCCGGCTTCGGTGCGCTCTTTCTTATAGGTCCCTGCGACCGGATGCTGGAAGCGGGTGGGGTTGGTGGAGTTGCCGGTGATGGAAACATCGACGTTTTCATGCCACATGATCGCGACGCCTTCCTGCACGTCGTTGGCGCCATAGCAGTTGACACGCGCGCGGGAGCTTTCCGGGTCCTTGGAATAGCACTTGCGGAACACTTCCTTGAGTTCGCCGGTGAAGTAGTCATATTCCGTCTCCACATAGGTGAAGCCGTTGATGCGGGAAATGACCTGCGCAGCGTCTTTGCCAAGGCCGTTCAGAATGACGCGCAGCGGCTTTTGACGCACCTTGTTGGCCTTTTCGGCGATCCCGATGGCGCCTTCCGCGGCGGCAAAGGATTCGTGACCTGCAAGGAACGCGAAGCATTCGGTGTCTTCTTCCAAAAGCATTTTGCCAAGGTTGCCGTGGCCCAGGCCGACCTTGCGGCGGTCCGCAACGGAACCCGGAATGCAGAACGCCTGCAGCCCTTCGCCGATGGCGGCGGCGGCGTCAGCAGCCTTGCGGCAGTTCTTTTTGATGGCGATCGCCGCGCCGACAGTGTAGGCCCACTTTGCGTTTTCAAAGCAGATGGGCTGGATCTTTTCAACGGCGTGATAGACGTCGAGACCCGCGTCCTTGGTGATCTGCTCTGCTTCTTCGATCGATCCGATCCCGTACTCAGCCAGTTTGGAAAGGATCTGCTTTTCTCTTCTGTCGTAAGATTCAAATGTAATCATGCTTCTTTCCTCCCTGTATTATTCTCTGCGCGGGTCGATCAGCTTGACCGCGTCTGCCACACGGCCGTATTGGCCGGACGCCTTTTCGATGGCCGTTGCCGGGTCGTCGCCGGCCTTGATGAAGTCCATCATTTTGCCGAAGCTGAGATATTTATAGCCGATGATCTCGTCGTTCTCATCCAGCGCGAGCTTGGTGATATAGCCCTCGGTCAGTTCCAGATAACGCGGACCCTTGGACAGTGTGCCATAGGTCGTGCCGACCATGGAACGCGCGCCCTTGCCGAGATCTTCCAGCCCGGCGCCGATCTGCAGACCGCCTTCGGAAAACGCGCTCTGGGTCCGGCCGTATGCGATCTGAAGGAACAGCTCGCGCATCGCGGTGTTGATCGCGTCGCAGACAAGGTCGGTGTTCAGCGCCTCCAGCACGGTCAGACCGGGCAGAATCTCCGCAGCCATCGCGGCGGAATGCGTCATGCCGGAGCAGCCGATGGTTTCAACCAGCGCTTCCTGAATGATGCCGTCCTTCACGTTCAGCGACAGCTTGCAGCAGCCCTGCTGCGGTGCGCACCAGCCGATGCCGTGGGTATAACCGGAAATGTCTTTGACCTCGCGGGACTTGACCCACTTTGCCTCTTCCGGAATCGGCGCCGCGCCGTGATGCACGCCCTGATGCACGGGGCACATGCCCTTCACTTCTGTTGAATAAATCATAAAAAACAACCTCCTTTGAAATGCTCATGATTTTTCCACAGGTCAATGCCTTTTCGTGTACTTGCTCATTATATCGTATTTTCACGAAAATATCAATATCTTTTTTTCGTCCGATGCAGTTTTTTTCCGCGGTTTTTCTCCGCGATGGGCTTGATTGCATTGTTTTTCGTTTGATCTGCCAAAAATGTTTTGCGGCCCCCTTGACAGCGGCCGTGTTCGCGCGTATAATAACAGGTGTTGCAAAACGCATGATGCGCAACATGTGAATCCAATCGACAAAGGGATGAAGCCTATGCCGCCAAAAGTGAAATTTCAAAAGGAAGAGATCGTGCAGGCCGCGCTGGAGATCGCCCGCAAAAAAGGCATCGACGCCGTGACCGCGCGCGAGGTTGCGGGTGCGCTTGGCGTTTCTCCCCGCCCGATCTTCACCTGGTACGACACGATGGACCAACTGCGGCACGACGTGTTTGAGCTGGCAAAGGCGGAGTACCGGGCATACATCGAGCGCGGTCTTGCGGAACCGGTCCCCTTCCTCGGCGTCTGGCAGCAGTATCTTCGCTTTGCCAAAGCGCAGCCGGAGCTGTATCGGCTGCTGTTTCTCACCCGGCCGGGCAGCGGTGCCGACGGCGCCATGGATGCGCTGCAGGATTCTCAGGCGCTGGCGCGGGAATCTGTCATGCGCATCTATCACATGGACGCACACACGGCGGACTGCTATATTCGCAACCTGTGGCTGGTGTCGTTCAGCTTCGCGACGCTGATCGTGACCGGCAACTGTCCCTATACCGAAGAGGAGATCTTTGCCATCGGGGCAGAGTTCAGCGTGTCCATCTGCAAGGCGTATAAAGAGATTCCCGGCCTGCCGGAGGGGACGTTTGATAAGGACGCGGTCTTCAAAGAATTGGTCAAAAAGTAAGACAGGAAGGATGCGATTGCCATGGTTATCGGCATCATCGGAGAAAACTGCAGCGGAAAATCCACGCTTGCAAACCATATCAGAGACACCCTCGGCGCCGAGGTCGTCACGGGAAAGGATTATCTGCGGCTGGCAAAGTCGGAAAGCGAAGCGACGGCGTTGTTCAAAGAAAAGCTGAATGCCTTTGCCCGTTCCGACGACCGGCTGATCTATGTGATCTCCGAGCCGAAGCAGCTCCAGCTGCTGCCGGACGGCGCGGTGAAGGTCCTTGTCAGCGCCGACCTTGACACGATCAAGGCACGGTTCAAAGCAAGGATGCGCGGCGTCCTTCCCGCCCCGGTCGCGCAGATGCTGGAACGAAAGCACGGCATGTTTGATCATATCGATTGCGATTATCACTTTGACGGCGCGGCGGGCGACCCGGCAAAGCTGTGCGAGGCGCTGAAAGCGCGCATATGACCGCATCCATAAGGAGGGAAAAAAGCAATGATTCTGAACACCGACCGGCTGATCCTTTCGCCGATCAGCGACACACAGTTGAAAGATTTGATCAACACGGAACCCGACGCCGCGCTGAAGCAGGCCTATGCCGAAATGCTGCAGGGATGTACCGAAAATCCGGAAGCACGGATCTGGTATACTCCGTGGTATATGGAGCTGAAACACGCGCCGCACACGGTCATCGGGAACCTCGGCTTCAAGGGATTGGACGAAAGCGGCACGGTCGAGCTCGGTTACGGGCTAAAAGACGGATACGGCGGCCGGGGATATATGACAGAAGCGGTCCGGGCAATCACAAGGTGGGCGATCCTGCAACCGCAGGTCCTGCGCATCGAGGCAGAAACGGCACCGGAAAACACGGCGTCACAAAATGTCCTGCGCCGCGCCGGATATATCGAAACCGGCGCCTGCGGAGAAGAAGGCCCGCGGTTTGTTTACAGAGCGATCAAAACGCCCCGCCTGCTGCTGCGCCCGTGGGAAATCAGCGACGCGGACGACCTGTTCCGTTACGCCCGCGACCCCGCCGTGGGGCCGATCGCCGGCTGGCCCCCGCATCAAAGCAGGGATGAAAGCCTGCACATCATCCGGAACGTGCTGAGCGGCAAAGAGGCCTATGCCGTGTGTCTGAAGGGCGACGGCAAAGCCATCGGCGCCGCAGAGCTGATGCTGAGCGACCACAGCCATTATGCAAAAAGCAATGATGAATGCGAGCTCGGTTACTGGCTCGGAACACCCTTCTGGGGCCGGGGCATCATTCCGGAAGCCGCCGAAGCACTTCTGCGCCGCGCGTTTGAGGACCTTGGGATGCAAAAGGTCTGGTGCGGCTATTACGACGGCAACGTCAGGTCAAAGCGTGTGCAGGAGAAGCTCGGCTTCCGGCACCAACAAACCAACACCGGCGTCAATGTGCCGCTGCTGCATGAAACGCGCACCGAGCACGTGAACTGTCTGACAAAAGAAGACTGGAGCAAACAAGGAGCATATACAATGAATCAAAAGGATTACATCATCCGTCCGGAGCGGACAGCAGACCATCGGGCTGTGGAAGCGCTGGTCCGGGACTCGTTCTGGAACGTCTATCGGCCCGGCTGCAGCGAGCACTATGTCATCCACGTGCTGCGCGACGACCCGGACTTTGTAAAAGAGCTTGACTTTGTGATGGAACAGGACGGCAGGCTCATCGGGCAAAACATGTTCATGAAAACGGTCATCCACGCCGACGACGGCCGCGTGATCAACGTGCTGACCATGGGGCCCATCTGCATCGCCCCGGACCTGAAGCGCAAAGGGTACGGCAAAAAATTATTGGACCACTCGCTGAAACAGGCGGCGGCACTGGGCTACGGCGCGGTACTGTTTGAGGGCAACATCGCTTTTTACGGCAAAAGCGGCTTTGACTATGCTTCCAGCTTCGGCATCCGGTACCACGATCTGCCGGAGGGCGCCGACGCCTCGTTCTTCCTGTGCAAAGAGCTGATTCCGGGGTACCTTGACGGCGTGACCGGCGTATATCAGACGCCGCAGGGGTATTACGTGGACGACGCCGACGTGGAAGCCTTTGACAACGCCTTTCCGCCCAGGGAAAAGCAAAAGCTGCCCGGGCAAATCTTCGGATAAGATCGGTGCAGCGGTATGCAGCCATTGTCAATGCAACCGTCCGACGAACTGCGGCTGACCGTTTTCTTTGAGGACCCGTTCTGGGTGGGCGTGTTTGAGCGGTACGACAGCGGGGCCCTGTCGGTCTGCAAGGTCACCTTTGGCGCGGAGCCGACGGACGGCGAGCTGTATGCGTTCCTGCTGAAAAACTTTGACCGCCTGCGCTTCAGCAAGCCGGTCCGGGCAGCGCCGAAACCGACGGCCGCCAGCCCCAAGCGCCGGCAGCGCGAAGCGAACAAACTGCTGCACGGCTCCGGCGTGGGCACAAAGTCGCAGCAGGCGCTGCAAAAGCAGTATGAAGAAAACAAGCTGGAACGAAAGCGGCAAAGCAAGGCGCAGCGCGACGCCGAAAAAGAGCGGCAATTTGAACTGCGTCAGCAAAAGAAAAAAGAAAAGCACCGGGGCAGATGAGCCCGGCAGCGTTCATTGAAAGGGAGGATACAATATGAGCACCATCTGCGGCGCAAACTGTGAAAACTGCAATTTCAAAACCATGTGCGGCGGCTGCGAAGCGACCTGCGGCCGGCCCTTCGGCGGGACCTGCGTGGCGGCAGCGTATATCAAAGCGGGCGGCAAAGAACAGTATGCCGCGTTCAAGGCGGCCTTGCTGGACGAAATCAACGCACTTTTAAATGACAACGACCTTCCGCCGGCAAAGGCGCTGTATGAGCTGCCGGGGGCGTTCGTCAATCTTGCCTATCCCCTGCCGAGCGGCAAAACGGCGGCGTTCCTGGACGAGCAAAAGGTCTATCTCGGCGCACAGATCGCGCTGGCGGACACAGGGCTGTGCTGCGGCGTGGTGGCCGACACAAACTTTCTTTTGATCAGCACCTACAGCCTGAACGGCGCCGACCCGGAGCTGATCGCATATAAAAAGAGGTAACGTATGAACGCGGTGCTATACATTCACGGCAAGGGCGGCGCAGCGGCCGAAGCCGAGCATTACAAGCCGCTGTTCCCCGAACATGAAGTCGCGGGTCTGGATTACAACACGTCCGTCCCGTGGGAAGCGGGAAAGAAAATTCGTGCGGCAGTGGAAGCCCTGACGCAGACGCATGAAAGCGTGACGCTCATCGCCAACAGCATCGGCGCGTTTTTCAGTCTGCACGCCGACATCGACGCACGGATTGACAAAGCGTTTTTCATTTCACCAATCACCGATATGGAGGCCCTCATCACCGGCATGATGGCACAGGCCGGCGTGACGGAAAGGGACCTGCAGGCCAAAGACACGATCCCGACGGATTTTGGGGAAGATCTGTCGTGGAAATACCTTTGCTATGTACGGGCGCACCCGATTCGCTGGAACGCGCCGACCGAAATTCTGTACGGTGAGCGCGACACGCTGGTCCCTTATGAAACCGTCGCGGCCTTTGCCGAAGCGCACGGCGCATCTCTGACCGTGATGCCCGGCGGCGAGCACTGGTTCCACACCCAGGAACAACTGCGCTTTCTGGACGGCTGGCTCCGGCGGGCGCGGTTCACGGTCCGGCCGCTGAAGGCCGAAGAAACCGAAGCGGCGCTGCGGCTGGCATGGACCGTCTTCACCGAATTCGAGTCCCCCGACTACGGCCCCGCAGGTACAGAGGAATTCAGAAAATGCCTGCACGATGAAGCCTATCTTGCCGGCATCCGGTACTATGGCGCCTTCGACGGCCACACTCTGATCGGCATGCTCGGCGTCCGCCCGGAGGAATGCCACATCTGCTTTTGCTTTGTGGACGGAGCATATCACCGCCGCGGCGTCGGCACACGGCTGCTTGAACGGATGCTGGCGGATTTTCCGAACCGAACGATCACGCTCAATGCCTCCCCTTTCGGCCTGCCGTTTTATTTGCGGCGCGGCTTCATCGCAACCGACGCTGAACAAACTGTCAACGGCATTCGATTCACACCAATGAAATACACAGGAGGAACCAATCATGCTGAACATTGAACATCTGACCAAAACCTATGGCGAAACCAGGGCGGTGGACGATCTGTCGCTGCGCATCCGCCCCGGTGAAATTTTCGGCTTCATCGGCCACAACGGCGCGGGCAAAAGCACCACGCTCAAATGCGCGGTCGGCATCCTGAAGTTTGACGCGGGCGAGATCACCATCGACAGCGATTCCATCAAGGCCGCCCCCGTGCGGTGCAAGCAAAAGCTCGCCTATATCCCGGACAATCCGGACCTGTACGACTTTATGAGCGGCAGCAAGTATCTGAACTTCATCGCAGACATCTTCGCCATTCCCGCCGATGTGCGGCTGGAGCGGATTCACAAATACGCCGCAGCGTTTGAGATGATGAGCGCGCTCAGTCAGCCGATCTCGGCCTATTCCCACGGCATGAAGCAAAAGCTGGCCGTGATTTCCGCGTGGCTGCACGACCCGAAGCTGATCGTGATGGACGAACCCTTTGTCGGTCTGGACCCGAAGGCGTCGCACCTGCTCAAGGAAATGATGCGCACGCACTGCGACAACGGCGGCGCGATCTTCTTTTCCACCCATGTGCTGGAGGTGGCGGAAAAGCTGTGCGACAAGGTGGCCATCATCAAGCAGGGCAAGCTGATCAAGGTCGGCACGATGGAAGAGGTCAAGGGCGACGACAGCCTGGAAGAGGTCTTTTTGGAACTGGAGGCGGAATAAATGCTGAAAGTCCTGTTAAAAAAACAACTGGCCGAAGCGTTCAAAAGCTATTTTTATGACGCAAAGAAAAACAAGATGCGCTCCAAGGGGGCGATCATCGGCTGGTTCGTCTTTTTCATTGTCATCATGGCCGGCGTTCTCTGCGGCACCTTCACCTATCTTGCGCTGTCGCTGTGCGATCCGTTGGCACAGGCCGGCATGAACTGGCTGTATTATCTGATCCTGAGCGGCATCGCCATCGCCCTCGGCGCGTTCGGCAGTGTGTTCAACACCTATGCCGGGCTGTATCTGGGCAAAGACAACGACCTGCTGCTGTCGCTGCCGATCCCGGCGCGGACCATCATCACCGCCCGGCTGATGAATGTCTATCTGATGGGCACCATGTATGCCTCCACGGTGCTGCTGCCGGCGCTGATCGTCAACTGGGCGGTTGCGGGCGTCACGGCCGCGCGCATCGTCTGCGGGCTGCTGCTGTTTTTGATCGTCACGGTCATCGTGCTGCTGCTGTCCTGCATTCTGGGCTGGGTGGTCGCCAAAATCAGCCTGAAGCTCAAGAACAAAAGCTTTGTCACCGTGCTGCTGTCGCTGCTCTTCATCGGCGGGTACTACTTCATTTATTTCAAGGCCAACGACCTGATCAAAGACATCATCCTGCGGGCAAGCGTCTATGGCGAAAAGGTCAGGGGCGCGGCCTACGGACTGTATCTGTTCGGACGGATCGGCGAAGGCGCGTGGCTGCCCGCCTTGCTCTTTGCCGCCGTCACTGCGGCAGGGTTTGTATTGACCTGGCTGGTGCTTTCGCGCAGCTTTCTGAACATCGCCACCGCCGGCGGCAGCACAAAGGCCGCCCGCCATACCGAAAAGCGCACCAAAGAAAAATCTGTGTTCGGCGCCCTGCTGGGCAAAGAGTTCGCACGCTTCACCTCCAACGCAAACTATATGCTCAACTGCGGCTTCGGCATTCTGCTCATCCCGGTCGCCGGCGTGCTGCTTTTGTTCAAAGGCGACATGCTCTGCACACTGATCGGCACCATGCTGTCCGGCCGGCCCGGCAGCGCCGCGGTGCTGCTTTGCACCATGCTGTGCGCCCTTTCCTCCATGAACGACATGGCCGCCCCCTCCATCTCGCTGGAGGGCAAAAGCCTCTGGATTCCGCAGTCGCTGCCTGTCAGTCCAGGCGCCGTGCTGCGCGCCAAAGCGATGATGCACCTGATTTTGACAGAGGTGCCGCTGCTGTTTGCCGCCGTCTGCGCCGCAGTGATCGTTCCGGCCGGCCCGGCGGTCAAGGTGCTGGTCGCAGCCGTACCCCTGATCTATACGGCGTTCTCGGCGCTGTTCGGCACGGCGATCGGCGTCAGAATGCCGCTGTTGACCTGGACGAACGACCTGGTCCCCATCAAGCAGAGCGGTGCGGTCATGATCGCCCTGTTTGGCGGCTGGATTGTCAGCGCCGCCCTCGCCGGGCTGTATCTGCTCATCGGGTACAAGATCGGCGCACTGGTCTATCTGGCAGTCTGGGCCGTGCTGCTGGCGGCTGCGGCGGCCGTCACGCTGCGCTGGCTGAACAGGACCGGCAGCCGGCTGTTTGCAGAGCTGGGATAATCAAATCATCATGAAGTGCGGCGGGATGCATGTCCTGCCGTTTTTTTGCAAGATGTACTTTTCTTTTTTGCCGCGCTGTGATAAAATGAAATCAACAACCTACCGTTTGCATGAGGAGTGAGAGCATGAAACCACAAACCTGTTTTCGGGCCGCCGTTCTGACCGCGCTGCTGCTTGCCCTGCCCTTTTCTGCCTGCGCGGCGGGGGCCGGCCCGTTTGAACCCGGCACGCTCGGCTGTGAACGGTTCCGCATTCCGGCGCTGCTGACGCTGCACGACGGCAGCGTGCTTGCCGGCGCGGACCTGCGCTGGGACCACGGCACGGACGCCCCGCAAAACATCGACATTGCCGCCGCAGTCTCGCCGGACGGTTACGACGGCTGGGTTTACAGCGTCCCGAACCGGCTGGATGATTATGCCGACGGCGTATCCGGAACGCAGAGCGCCGCGTATATCGATTCGGCTCTGCTGCAAAGTGAAAGCGGCCGCGTCTTTATGCTGTGCGATCTGTTCCCCTCCGGCACGGGGTACCCCAACGCGAAAAAGGGCAGCGGCTGTGTCACCGTGGACGGCAGGCGTTATCTCGCCCTTGCAAAGGCCGGCAGTCAGGACAACCGCTATTCTATTGCGGACTTTGCCGGCGCATTTGCCCCGGTGATGGAAAACGGCCGGCCGACTGCCTACAGCGTGGACCGGAACTACCGTTTATACAAAGACGGTGCGCTTTGCACGCTGGCGCAAAAGGGCTCCGGCGATGCGCCCACGGGCGAAACGGTGGCGCAAAACGTGTTTTATGCCGCGTCTGACCTGCACGTCTTTCCCACATCGTATTTGTGCCTGCGCCACAGCGACGACGGCGGACGAACCTGGAGCGCGCCCACGCTGCTCAACCCGATGGTCAAGCATGACAAAGAGGCCTTTCTCGGCGTGTGCCCGGGGCGCGGCGTCAGCATCCGATACGACGGGCACGAGCGGCTGATTTTTCCGGTGTATTCCAACGAACGAGGCCGCGAGCATGCGCTGACCATCTGGTCAGACGACGGCGGCGTGACCTGGCAGCGCGGCGCGGACGTCCGCTGCAGCCTGCTGCTGCAAAAGACCAGCGAATCGCAAATCATCACCCTGCCCGACGGCACGCTGCGCATGTTTTCACGCAACGGCTCGCATTTCATCGGCCGGTGCGACAGTACCGACGGCGGCGTGAGCTGGACAAAGGCAAAACCGGACCCGGCGCTTTGCGGCACCAAGAACTGCATGGTCTCCTTCATCAATACGTCCCACACCGTCGGCGGCAGACCGGTCGTCCTGTGCTCCATGGGTTCCAACGTCAAAAGCCGTGCGGACGGCGTGATCCGCGTCGGCGTGATCGAGGCGGACAACCGCATCGACTGGATCAGCGCCTGCCCGGTCAACAGCGGCTTCTTTGCCTATTCCTGCCTGACAGAGCTTGCCGACGGCAGCATCGCGCTGCTGTTTGAAGACGGGGCGGCGCATTTTTGCTACCGCATTTTTACCCTGAATGCAGACGGCACGCTTACACCGGCAGACGGCGCCCCGCCGGCAGACATGAAGCAGCCGTCGTTCGCAGACCGTTTGCTGGCGCTGATCGGCAAAATCATCACGGTTTTTTCCCGCAAGTAAAAACCAACGCTCCCAGTGACGCCGTGAACGGATCGCAGGGAGCGTTATTTTTTGAAGCAAGGACTTGACGGCGCTTCGCGGTTGACGCGCCGCCGCGTTTCAAACCATCAAAGCGCTTTTAAAAGCTCAATCACCGTTTCCAGCTCGGCGGGCTTCACCCGGTCGGGCGCTTTGTTTTCTTTCACACAGTCCGCAAAATAGCGGATCTCGTTGGCATAGGCGTCGCTTGCCGGCAGACCGATGCTGCCGGTGTCGCCCTGAGCGTCGGCACCGATGGGGTTCCGGATCTTGCCGTTTTCTTCATAGATCGTCAGTTCGCCCTGTTCCCACGCGACCACGGCGTGCTCAAGCTGAAAGCGGAACGCCGCCTGGAAGGGATAGGGCGACGCATACCAGGAGGCCTCGGTGGTGATGAAAAAGTCGCCGTAATCATAAACCGCGTTGATATAGTCCTGCTCCGGCCGGCGCGAACGATGAGAGGTCATCTGGTTCGGCGTACCAAACGCATAGACCAGAAAGTCCACGTCGTGGATATGCAGGTCAAACGGCACCAGCCCGCTGCGGCTTTCGTCCATCATCCAGCCGTCCCAGCTCCATTTGGGATAGCAGCCCAGCCGCGTCATGGACCCGGACAGCAACGCGCCATAGGTCCGGTTGTCAAAGATGGCTTTCACAACCTCATACTCCGGCCAGAAGCGCAGCACCTGAGCGATCATGAATTTGACGCCGTTTTCCTCCGCCGTGCGATACGCCCGCGCCACGTCGTCTTTTTTGAGCGAGATCGGCTTTTCACAAAGGACGTTGATTCCCCTTTGCATCGCCTTCACCGCAAAATCAACGTGCAGATACGTCGGCAGACAGATGTCAAGAATGTCGATCTGCTCCTTTGCAAGCATTTCGTCAAAATCGGTATAGTGCCGCTGCTCGGGATAGCGCTCCATCTGTTTGGGCCGAATGTCGCACAGGGCAACCAGCTCTGCGTCCTCCATGTTGTTCCACGCCGGGATGTGGGCGCCGCTGATGCCGCCGACGCCGACCAATGCAACCTTCAACATATCAGTGTCCTCCATATACTCTGTCAATGATGGCCCCGAGATAGGCTTTTGCTGCCAGGATGTCCTTGATCTGCTGCTCGCCGCTGATCTCGCGCTCGATCGTCACATAACCGTCATAGCCGAGGGCGTGCAGCTTTCGAAACAGCGCCGGAAAATCCACCTTGCCCTGCCCGATGGCCGTTTCGTTCCCGAGGTCGTGGCCGTTGGTGGGGTAGCAGCCGTCCTTCGCGTGCAGGTTCATCACATACTTGCCGAACACGTCCAGCGCGTCCACGGGGTTTGCCTTGCCATACAGGATCAGGTTGGCGGTGTCCAGATTGACGCCGAGGTTGTCGGTGCCCACCGTTTCAAAGCAGCGCAGCATAGTCACCGGGGTTTCCTGCCCGGTCTCAAACAACAGGTTTTGTCCGTTCGCTTTGCAGTGCTCCGCCACAACGCGCACCGCGTCGCAAAACGGCAGGAACTGCGGGTCGTTCGGGTTTTCCGGAATGAAGCCCATGTGGGTCACCACGTTTTTGACGCCGAGGGCTTTGGCAAAGTCGGCACCGTCGCACAGGTTTTTGATCCGCATTTCGCGGTACTCCGGCGGCACGAGGCCGAGTGTCTGCTGCCCTTCATAAAAGTTCCAGACACACGGGCCATCCCAACCGCACCAGAACGCCGAAACCGTCACGCCGTACTGCGCGGTCCATTCGTTCAGCCTCGCCGCATTTTCCGCCGTGAACAGCGCCGGAACCCAGCAGATCAGCTGGCAGTTGTCAAAGTCCTGCGCCCGCAGAGCTTCAAATTTTTGGGGCATGTCGTCCATTTGGTTCAAGCCAACACAAACACCGATTTTCAAACAGAACACCTCATCTTTATGATCAATCACCTTGAAAAGCCCTGATTCGTCTAAATATTTATACCAGAAAAGTATGAATTTTTCAACCATTCCGAGAAAGAACGATGCGATGTTTGCAATTATGTGCCGCAGGCACGCATCATTTGCCCGGCAGGGCAAACATCATGCAAAAACGCGTGATTTGTTTGTCAAATCACGCGTTTTTCATGTGAAAGAGCGCGTAAAAGGACGCCAAAGCATAGAAAGAACGCGTAAAAGATATTTTGGTCATTCAGCCCGGCAAAGCACATTGATCCAGCGTTTATCTGCTCTGTCAGGTCGAGGGTCGGCGGTTATCAAAGCTCCGACATATCCACGGCCGCTGTTCGTTCAATATACTCCTCCACGTTTTCCCGATACCAATGCAGCGTATTATTGGGATTAGGCATAGCGTCTTCCTCCCTGATTCTGATTCAATAGGATCAATATACCATATTCCGCCGCGTAAAACAACAAAGAAAACCTCTTTTACCTTGGTAGACAAAAGATGTTTACTGTCTTTCCGGGATCAGATGAATATCCGTTCCTTTTATGATCATCGTATTGTTTTCATACGTCACACTGCCGTTTGTAACCAAACCGTAGCGTGTACCCTTGTAGCTGTATTGAACCCGATGTGCTTCGGCTTTAATCTCCGCTTCTTTGTTCATCAGGTCATAGGTCATTTCGGAGATACCCGCCGTTTTGATGCCTGCTTCCGTGAAAACAACATATTTGCCGTTCCACGAAACCTTTACGGATGTATCCGAAAGATTCTCATACGAGAATGCGCCGCCGTCTCGGTCAAGTGTAAGACCGATGTTTTCTCTGATCCCCTCCGACCAGACGACCGTATCGACCAACGGCAGATTTTCATACAGCGCATAGAACGTGTCACAGGTCTTTTCCAGATAGTGTTCAGGCACATTTTCGTCAAAGAGGTAAAACGCCCGGAGAAAGACTCTTTCGCCGTCGCGGAAAAGATTTGCCACATAGTTTTTGCACTGATAATACACGGACTGCAAATCTTCCTTGTCCCAGTTTTTCAGCCCCGCAGTGACGGTTGCCGGTGTAGCGCCGCTAAACCTTTCGCCGAAATTTACCGCGGTCTCTGTCATCTTTTCAAAGCGGACGTCATCTCTTTGCTGAAGCGTTTCGATCTGACGCTTCAGCGGTGTCATGATGTCATGATCGCCGAAACTGTTTTCCTGCCCGATCTGCGCGTAGGCGAAGTTCAGTGTTTCGCTGCCGAAGAAATCATCCAGCAGGACGCTTTCAAAGCCGGCGTCAAGTCCGGCAAACCAGACGGGTTCCAGCGTCCACATGACACAGCTCGCATTTTCCGCTTCTTTGGAAATGAATTTTTTACCGTCGTAGTTGTGAATCGGGTCGGGGCCGAGCAGCCGGAACACCGGAACACCGAGGGTGTTTTCAGGTGTCTGCGCCGGCGTAAAGATGTTTTTCCTCGAGGGATAGTAAGCGCCGTTGAAATAGCCGCCGACCAGAGAATAAGCGTCCGTATTTGTCTGATCCCGGCAAATGCACAGGCACTTTACGCCGTACTTGTCCACCAGTCTACAGGCTGTTCTTGTGTCAATCAGCCACGACCCGATGACTTCCGGATACTTGCCGAACACCTCTTTGTATTTCCGCATCGCCTCGTCAATCAGCAGATCGCGCGCCTCCGGCGGATACGCCATCGGGAACCCCGGTTTGATATGCCAGTCCCATTTCCAGCCGAACTCGCTTTCGTATTTCATCCCGCAGGCAGAAGTGAGCGGCTCGACAATCTCATACCACAGCCCTGTTTCCGTCAGTGCGGTTGCCTCTTCTTTGAACAGCTTTACAAATCTGTCATCGCAAAGCGCGTCATATTGCAAAAGAAATGTGTTGGGGACCTTGCGTTCATTTACCAGCGCCAACTGTTTTTTTGTGGTTTCAAAAAGGATCTTGTCCACTTCTTCGCTGCGCGGTTCACACTGCCTTACGAAATTCATGACGTTTACGGACTTCATGATATTATGGTTCATTTTATTCCTCCGCTGGTTTTACAGATGTATTGTCTTGTCTTTTTTATTCTGTTACATGCACAACAAAATCGCCCCAGAAGTTGTGCCATTGGAGGAACACGCGTGTTGTACCCGGATTGACCGGGTAAAGTCGTCCTCCGACAATTTTCAAAACGGATGTGTCGTAACCGGAGTATTTCACACCGGTCAGGATCGGGAAGCAGAAGCCGTCCGTGTCAAAAGCCATGACCCAGACCTGCTCGCTCTTGCTGATCGTGTATGACTGCTGCTCCGCCTTGACGGTGATGATTTCGGGAACCGCGCTGACCTTTCTTGGGGAAACAACGACGTCCGAATGTGTGACGTTCGTCGTTTCCTCCGTCGGGGCGTCGGCAAGAGAAAGCGTGACTCTGTGCAGCCGGGTCGCCCAGTTGCCCCAACCGGAGGTATCATCCGCGCCGCCGTAGGCGTAGGACAGATAGACCGGGTCACCTTTGCCGATGTGTCCATCCGCCCTGGCGGAGATCCCGCAGTTGTGGAGTTTTTGGCAGGTGTTTGCCGCAACAAAGCCACTTTGCCGGAAGGTCAGCCCGTCAAAGGATTCCCACACGGTAACACAGCCTTCGCTCGAAAATGCGTGCTTCGCAAAGACCGCAACGAAGCGACCGAATTCATCCACATATTTCACATCGCTGGAATCACCGTCGGTATCTGGCGGGATACATTCTCCGCGGTATTCAAGTGTCGCGGGCCAGTTTTCATCCGATGCGTCGGCGGTGGAAACGCGCGTGGCTGTTCCGCGTTCGTCGGCCCATGCATAGTAGATATACAGTGTATCTTCCATCAACACAAAGGAAGGCGTACCTGCGCCGAAGCAGTTGGGCGTGCCGGTATACTCGATGATCGGCTGCGGGAGAACACCCCAGCCGCTGCCGGTCCATTTTTCAGTGAACGGCCCCTGCGGGTCTTTGCTCCGTGCTACGCAAACGGCGTTGTCCACGCCTCCGGGGTTGACGGTCGTCGTGTACCCGATGTAATACCAGCCGCCGAATCTGATGACGCCCGGGTCGCAGGTCCACTTTCCGTCATAGCTTTCCGCCGTCGGCTTCACGGCGACGACTTCTTTTGTCCGCTTTTTGAGATCAGCGGAATAACGCTTGTATGTGACCATATCCGTAATGTCACCGGGGCCGTTTGCCGCGCTCCATACATCAAGGCTTCCATCTGCATTGAGAATCATGGAGGGGCCGTAGCGGTATCCGCCGTGATCCTTGACGGGCTGCCAGGTATCAAAGCCCTCGTCGACAGCGCTGATCTGTATGTATTTCGACTCGTCTCCCGGCGCGACAGGTTTACTCAGCGGAAAGTCGCCGCCCGCGATCTTTGGAGAAAGAATCTGCCCGATGCTGAATACCAAAACAAGCATCATTTTCAAGGCCTGATAAAGCGTTTCCATAATAATTCCTCCATGCTATTGCCGTCGATCTTTCGCGGCGCAAGCATTGCTTTTGTGTTGGGAAAACCGTCTTCGTCAACGGATGAGATCATCGCTGTTTTTTGTTCCTTGATGAAATCAAATACTTGTTTCTTCGTCATACCAAAGCCTCCGTAAACACTGCTTTTGTTTTGTGAATAAAGCGAAAGATATATAAACCGACCTTTCGGCTGTATCAGCCGATGCACCGATCCGCCGTCTCCTCTTTTGTGTGCGGAAGAACAGCACCGCCGGATCGTGTCAGGTACCAGAACAAACCGACCGCGATCAGAAACGTAATTCCCCAGGAAAGGGGATAGGAAACATATAAAAACGGCAGGGTCCTTTGCATCGGCAGAAAAAAGAACACCCAAATCAAACGCAGTCCGCAGGCGCCGAACAGGGAAACGAGCATGATCTGAAAGGATCGTCCCAGTCCGCGCACGGCGCCGCAGGTCACATCAAGCAGGCAGCAGAAAACGAAAAACGGCATGATCAGTGCCATCCGCTGTGAGCCGACGGCTATGACGGCCGGATCCGTTGAGAACAGTGAAACGATCCCCGTGCGAAAGACCCATCCGAGCGTCTGAAGTGTTACGGCCGCAACGGCAGCGCTTGCAACCGTAATGAGCCAGATCCGGCGCAGATGCGTTTTCTTTTTCGCGCCGACATTCTGTGAAATGAACGTCATTGCAGCCTGGGCGAAGCCGTTTGTTGCCGTATAGATATAGGCGTCATAATTGGAACCGGCGGAGATCCCGGCCATCGCATCCGATCCGAATGCATTGACATTTGATTGAATAATGACATTGGATATGGAAAACAGCGCATTTTGCAGTCCGGCCGGAACGCCGATCCGAAGGATCTCTCGCAGTTCATACTTTGAAAGGCTGAGGGTTCCGAGATCCAGCCGCACGTCAAGCTTCGTTTTCAGCAAATAACGGACAGCCAACACCGCTGTGAGATACTGCGAAGCGATCGTGGCGGTTGCAACGCCCGCAACACCCCAATGCAGCACAACGACAGAAAAAAGATTCAGCGCAATATTGATAAACCCCGATGCAGCGAGATAGCGCAGCGGCCGCCTTGTGTCGCCCGTTGCACGGATCACAGCAGCGCCGAAATTAAAAATCATCGAGCCGGGCGCGCCCATAAAGTAAATGCGCACATAAAGCGTCGAAAGATCGATGGTGTCTGTCGGGGCCTGCATCCAGCGCAGCAGATGCGGTGAAAGCGGAATGCCGATTCCGGCGATCAAAAAACCGCAAAGCACACTCAGGCACATCGCAGTCTTTACAGAACGCCGCGTGCCTTCTTTGTCCTTTGCCCCGATCATTCGCGCGGTCAGCACGCCCGCACCCATTGACAGACCGGTAAACAGATTCACGATCAAGCCGATCATCGAACCGGTGGAGCCGACGGCAGCCAGTGCTGTTTTCCCCGCAAAGCGGCCGACAACCGCGGTGTCCGCTGTATTGTAAATAATCTGCAGCAGACCGGTCAGTGTGACGGGCACGGCAAACATCAAGATCTTTTTAAAAAACGGTTTCTCTGTCATATCGACCGCGAGGTTACGATCCATTGTTTTCAATCATCCCCTATTATCGTTGTCCGAAAGGTGGCTGCACGGGTCTCTTGGTGCAAGAATTCATACAACCGCAGGAGCTTTATTATGTGTGTTCTCTGCCACTTGCGCCGCCTCCTGATTCTGAATATAGTTTAACAATTTATTATATCATGCGGAACGCAAGAAATCAAGATTTGAGCGTAACGGAACCGTTACTTCGGGCTCGATTTCGCTCTTTTTTTGCCGATTTTGGGTTCGAGTCCCTACGCCTCAACACTTTTTACGTTTCTTTGCAGAGCTAAGAAACGCAAAAAGTACACCAGCGTTTTCGACCTAAAAGCAGAAAAATCGGGATTCGAAACAGCGGAGAGCTGCTCTGAAGCCCGTTTTGGAGCCCTAAAATGCTTGAAAAACCGCGAAAAATGCCCAAAATGCAGAAAAAAACGCCTTTTGCCGTGGTAGACAAAAGACGTTTCTTTTATGGCTGCGGATCTAGGATTCGAACCCAGACATACAGAGTCAGAGTCTGCTGTGCTACCCTTACACAAATCCGCAACGGCAAGAGATATTATACTCACCGCGCATCAAAAAGTCAAGGGTTTTTCAAAAATTTTTTCATTTACTTTCTGATTTCTGCAATCGCAGCATAGACGGTTTTTGCAAACAGCGCCGCGCCCGCCGCCGTCGGGTGGCAGCCGTCGCTGAACAGGTCGCTGCGGCCTTCAAAGACGGAATACATGTCAATGATCTCTACCCCGTGGGCCTTTGCAATATCGCGCGTCAGCGGCACGATCTTTTCGGCAATGACATCCTTTTGAATGCCGAACTTCACCTCGCCGCCCTTTGCCTCAAACACGGGCGTGGGCAGCACCGCAAACACCAGCGGCGCGCTTGGCAGCGCAAGATACTGTTCCAGCAGCGCCGTATAACTTTCAACAAACGCGTCCTCGTCCCAGTTTTTTGCCTTGGAATCGTTGGAGCCGAGCATCAGCACCACGATGTCGGGCGCAAAGTCCAGCGACTGCTGAAACAGCGCCTCGTTGCGATACGGCCGGTCGCCCGTGTCAGACGCCGTCCGCCCGGAATAGCCGTAGTTATTCACGCAGTACCCGTCGCCGAGCATGGTTTGCAGCACGGCGGGATAGTTGTTTTGCGCACGGTTTTTGATGCCGTAGCCATAGGTCACGCTGTCGCCGACGCAGGCCACACGCACCTGCCCCGGCTGCGCAGACGCCAGCGGGTGGCGAAACGACAGCAACCCGTAATTGTTCAGGCCGCCCAGCGCCGCGCCGCCGATGACGGCAAGGATCAAAATACACCACGCCAAAATCCGCACACGTTTTTCGTTCATCATACAGATCGCTCCCCTGTCAATCAAATCGCTCCGGGCAGCCGCAGCCGCCCGAAGCTCAGTGTAACACATTTTTGAAGGATTTGCAAGCTGTTTACAGACAGTTGATCCGGTTCAGGTGCTCCAGATAAAACGGTTTGATATCGTTGACGTGGAACAGACCGCCCTCCAGCGCCATGTGGTCGCCGCGACAGACCGGCATCACGTTCCAGACGCCCGCCGGCACGTTTGCGGTGTCATAGTCCTGCTGCGGCGCACCGAACGGCGCTTTCGCCGAGATCGTGTTGACCAGACCGTCGTTTTCCAGCCAGCGTTCGTCAATGACATAGCCGCCCCGCGTCACCCCGGTGTATTTGCCGATCAGGCGCGAAGAGGAGCGGAACATGATCTCCATGTGCCGGCTGTCCGGCGCCCAGGTGCCGTCCGGCTGTTGGTCGGAACAGGAGCAGGCGAACGAGAAATAATAGGTCTGCGGCAGCGTCCGGATGGTCTCGTTGAGCGCCAGGGCGTTGTCGATGTACATATCATAATCCGCATAGTCCTCCGGGATCCGGTCGTTTGTCCTTTGGCTGTTTGTCCGGCTCATGATGCTTTGCAGCGCGGCTTCGATCGGGTTGGTGTTCTTCTGTTCTTCGGCGACCAGCTCCGACGCGTCGTCGTCACAATAGGCCGTGGTGCCGTTGTGCGGCGCAGCCAGCGACGTGAGCGAATAGATCCAGTCGCCTTTGCCGCCCCGGAAATAATCAGACAGGTCTTCATCAGGCGTTGCGGCCTGCTCTTCCGGGCTCCCCGTTTCCATCACGGACGCAAACAGCCGTACCGTCGCTCCGCCGAAGGAGTGCCCCAGCAGGTTGATCTTGTGCTGTGCGTCAAAGGCGTCCACCAGCGCCCGGCCGGTGTAATCCTCGCCAAAGCGCGCGTGGCCGCAGCGTTCACTGTGGGCTTTGCCGTAATCGACGCGCGTACCGGTCAGCTCGGCATACAGCTCACACGCGCGGTCCCATGCGCTGCCGCGGGGACTGACCGACGCGCAGACCGCGTGAAAACCCTTGTCATTCAGATACTTCATCAGGTCGCCGCCGAACATGCCCCAGTACGGCATCAGGCGATAAATGTCGTCATAGCTGCCCCAGCCGGACAGACCGTGCACAAACACAAAGGTGTAGTTTGTGTTCCAGTCATCGTCTTTTTCTTTCAGGCAGTTCTCGCCGATGCCGAGCAGAAGCGCGGCCGACAGGAACAGCGCGGCGCATTTGTAAACAAGATGATGCAGGATCGCTTGCATAAAACCAACTCCGCTTCAATTGGATTTGATTTTATTTTATCACGCCATCCACGAAATGTCAATCGCCGCGCTGCCGGATTTCTGATCAGCGCCTTTTAAAATTGCGGAAAAAAGTCGGGGCCTTGCCGTTTGCTCTGGTTCTTTTGTCCTCTTCGATCGCCTCTTTCCAGCTTTCGGTCAGCGGAGCCCTGGAGCGCACGCAGCCGATCGCGTCGCTCATGGCCGCATACTGCATCGCCACCCCCGGCGCATCGGCACAGCAGGTGACGGCACGGTCACGGCTGATGCCGAACTGCTTTGCCGTTTCAACCGCGTCGATGTTGGCGCCCAGGAACAGGAATTCCCAGCCGTACTTTTCTTTTTCGTGCTCGATCATGGCGCGCACCTTTTCCACGCTGTAGCGCTGGCTGGCATTTTCCATGCCGTCGGTCGTGATGACAAAGACGGTGTGCTCCGGCACGTCCTCTTCGCGGGCGTATTTGTGGACGTTGCCGATGTGGTGGATCGCGCCGCCGATGGCGTCCAGCAGCGCCGTGCAGCCGCGCACGGTGTAATCCCGGTCGGTCAGGCGCTCCACCTTTTGCAGCGGCACACGGTCGTGCAGCACCTCGCTGACGTCGTCAAACAGAATGGTGGAGACATATGCCTCGCCGTCCTGTTTCTTTTGCTTTTCGATCATGGCGTTGAAGCCGCCGATGGTGTCGCTTTCCAGACCGGACATGGAACCGCTGCGGTCCAGAATGAAGACGAGTTCTGTGAGATCCTTTTTCATGATGATATCCTCCGTTTGAAAAAATATGGTTGCCAGTTCCAACTGACAACCATAGTATAACGGATTCTGTTTTGAAAAAGGTCGCCGAAAAAGCGACAAAAATCAACCGCCCAAAAGCGCCTGATCAAAGGCGAACAGCGCTTCGTTGATCTCGAAGATATTATAGTTCCCGCGGCGGATGAAGTATTCCACAATCACGTCAAACTTGCTGGCATGCGTCAGCGCAAAGCCGGCGCGCTGCAGCAGCTCCTGCGTTTCGGGAAGCGACAGCTCCAGCGCAACGGCAAAGGCCAGCGCTGTGGATTTGCGCGGATGATACGATGCGTCAGACCGGATCTTGGAAAAGAGCTTGCGGTCCACGTTCGCCTTTTTATAGCACTCGCTGTCTTTCATCCCGCGCTCGTCGATCTTGCGCAGCAGCATTTGAGAAAAGCTTTCATCCAACTGACTGAGCAGATGCTCCAGGGACTGCGGCTGCACCGCGGCGGGCGCCTGCCACAGCGGCGGGGACGCCTGTTGCATGGGTGCACCATACGGCGCAGCAAACAGCGGTTCCTCCTCCAGATCCCGGTCGGCGTCCGGGACCGCCTGATGCGCATCCGGCTTTTTCCGCCGGGCCAGCGGGCCTTTTTTCTTTTTTGGCTGCGGCGCTGCGGTTCCCGGCATACCTGGCTGCGGCGCTGCGGCCTGGGGCGGCGCCGCGCACACCGGCGAACAGGGCGCGGGCACAGAGCGCATCGGCGATTGCGTAAACGTCCCGTTGTGTTCGAGCAGGCGTCGGCTATGATCGGTGTGCGCATCCACATAAGTCTGGTCGATGAACGCTTCGATTTCCCGATACTGCCGCACACTCAGGCGAAACGCCTCTTTGTCAAAGACAACCAGAAGCACCTGCATCTCATGTGCTTCAAGGAACGCGCCAATGGTCTCGGTCGCGATCTGCAGGGCCGCTTGTTTCGGATATCCGTATGCGCCGGAAGAAATCAGCGGAAACGCCACGCTTTCACAGTGATACCGCGCAGCCAGGCACAAGGAATTCCAGTACGCCGCGCGCAGCAACTGCGCCTCATTACAGTTGCCGCTGCGCCAGATGGGGCCGACCGTGTGGATGACATATTTCGCCGGCAGGCGATAACCGCGCGTGATTTTGGCTTTTCCTGTTTTGCAGCCGCCCAGCCTGCGGCATTCCTCCAAAAGCTGAGGCCCGGCGGCGCGGTGGATGGCGCCGTCCACACCGCCCCCGCCAAGCAGCGTTTCGTTTGCCGCGTTGACAATGGCGTCAACCTGCAGCGTTGTGATATCCGCGCGAATGATGGTCAGTGGCATGACGGTCCCTCCCGTTGAATCCTCGGGGATCGCTCCCCGCTCTGCCACTCATTATAGCGCAAATCGTTTTACATTGCAAGGGCGCATTCAAAATCGGGCGCCTCTGAAAACTCAAGTCCTTTGAGCGCGGTGCAGATTTTATCGTCCGCTTGCAAAAATTTGGCGCAGGAACCCTATGCGCCTTTCAGGAAAAGCTTTGACAATCAGACGGTGAAAGGTGCGCACAGTCGGTGATTCAGCTCACCTGTTCCCGCAGACGCAGCCGGTCGCTGATCATCGCGATGAATTCGGAATTTGTCGGTTTCCCTCTGGAATTCTGGATCGTGTAGCCGAAATAGGAACTGAGCACGTCCACGTCGCCGCGGTCCCACGCCACCTCGATCGCGTGGCGGATCGCCCGCTCCACGCGTGAAGCGGTGGTTTTGTTCTGCTTTGCCACCGTCGGATAGAGCACCTTGGTCACCGCGTGCATCAACCCGGGGTCCCGCACCGTCAGCAGGATCGCTTCGCGCAGATACTCAAACCCCTTGATGTGCGCGGGCACGCCGATCTCGCGCATGATGTCGGTGACGATCAGCGCCAGCTTGCGGTCCGCATCCGGAACATCTGCCGTCGACGGTTCGCCGCGGCGGGAAAGCTGCTCCACCCGCTGTGCCAGCATGGCTGCGTCAAACGGAAGTACAAAATAAAAATCCGCGCCCGCCGCCAGGATCTCTTTTTCCAGCGTGCGGTTCTCTTTTTGCAGCGCCACAAACACGCAAAGCCCGTGCGACTGCCGATAGGTTTTCAATGCATTCAGCACACCGAGCGCGTCCAGGCTGCGCATGAACATAGATACCACCAGCACGTCCGGCCGTTTTTGCAAAACAGCGTCCACGGCAACCCGACCGTCGCGCTGCGTCACCGTGACGTCAAAGCCTTTTGCCCGCATTTGCTGCACACAGGCATGTTCAAACTCGTTTTCTTCGCCGACCATAACAACTTTCAGGGTGTCTTTCATTCTTGATCTCCTTCTTTCAATTCATTCTCGTGATTTTGTTTCACAAATGTATAATATCACATACATATTCAAAAATCAAGAGGTTTTTCTGTCAGATGTTGTCGAATTGAAAAAATATTTAAAAATCCTTTATTTATTTGATATTTTTATGTAGCAAAAAGAAAAACGCTCCAGCGGTTCCAATATCTTATCCTTCGATTCTCTTTGACATTTTGTGAGTAATTTGCACATCTGTGAAAACAGAAGAAGTGAAGGCAAACAAACAGGCGGCCCCGAAATTGTTTGAGCCGCCCTGTCAAAAGTACCGTATAAAACAAAAAAGAACCCGGCGCCCATCAAAAAGCACCGGGATTTCTTTTGTCTGTTTAGCCAAGCTTTTCCTTGACCTTCGCAGCCTTACCGACTCTGTCGCGCAGGTAATACAGCTTGCTTCTGCGGACCTTACCTCTGCGGACCAGGTCAACGGCGACCACGTTCGGGGAATGAACGGGGAACACACGCTCCACGCCGACGCCGTAGGAAACACGACGAACGGTGAAGGTGGAAGAAATGCCGCTGCCCTTTTTCGCGATGACTGTGCCCTCAAACATCTGGATTCTTTCGCGCTCGCCTTCACGAATCTTGACGTGCACGCGAACGGTGGAACCGATTTCGATGTTGGGGACTTCCGCTTTGAGGCTGGAGTCTGAGATGAGTTTGAGTGCGTCCATTGGTTTGACCTCCTGAATTCTGCCACGTTCATGCCGCCAAGCAGCAGAGGACCGCTTTGTAATTTACTGACCGAATCAGCCGGCATCACACCACGCCGCCATGCGGCGGATACAAATGCTTCGCTATTTTATCACATGTTTTCGGAAAATGCAAGTGTTTTTTGAAAAAATTATTCGCCTTTATAGATTCTCGTCACGCGCGGCATGAAATTGCAGATCACTTCATAGCCGAAGGAGCCGACCAGCGCGCCGAGTTCGTCGGCAGTCAGTTCTTCGTCGCCGTCCCTGCCCAGGATCACAACCTCGTCACCGACCGCGGCGTCCGGAATGTCGGTGACGTCGAGCATGATCTGATCCATGCAGACCTTGCCGACCACCGGCGCCCGTTTGCCGTGCAGCAGCACGCAGCCGGTTCCGGTAAACGCGCGATTGAAGCCGTCGGCATAGCCGATGCAGACCGTGGCGATCCGGCGCTCTGCCGGTGCGCGGTACACCCCGCCGTAACCGATGGGAGTGCCGGGGGCAACGGTTTTGACGTGGATCACATGGCTGACGACGCGCATGGCCGGGATCAGATGCACCTTCGTCCGGTCCACCTCGTCTGAGGGATACAGGCCGTACAGCGCGACACCCAGACGCACCATGTCATAGTGGTCGGTGAACTCCATCGTGCCGGCGCTGTTGCAGATATGCCGGATCGGGACCGTCACGCCCCGCGCGCCCAGCAGGTCGATGAAGCGATCGAACCGCGCCTTCTGCGCCAGCGCCGCCGTTTTATCGGTCATGTCCGCCGTGGCGTAGTGGCTGAACAGGCCCTCCACGCAAAGGTTTGGCAGCGCGGCGATCTCGCTCACGGTATCGGCCGCGTTTTCGGTCACAGGAAAGCCGATGCGCCCCATGCCGGTGTCCACGGCGATGTGGACCGTGGCGGTCTTGCCGTGCGCTTTTGCGGCGGCGGACAGGGCCTTTGCGTCGTCGAGCGAATAGACCGTGCCGCGGATGTCATAGTCCAGCAGCGCGTCATAGGCGCACGGCGCGGTGTACGACAAAATCAGGATCGGCTTTTGGATGCCTGCCCGGCGCAGATCCACGCCCTCGCTCACCGCAGACACGGCAAAAAAGTCGGTGCGGCTTTCAAGCGCCTTGGCAACCGCCACCGCCCCGTGACCGTAGGCGTCGGCCTTCACGATGGACAGCACCTTGACACGCGGGTCGAGCAGGGCTTTCAGTTCGTCAAAATTATGGCGGATCGCGTCAAGGTCCACGCAAACACAGCTGCGGCAAAGGTCCGCCTGCGGATAATCACTGTTCAAAATCATTCGTCCTTTCAAGAACATATCTGATATATTATACTATGATTTTCCAAAGAATGCAATGATTTTGAAAAAAGAAATCCGCGCCGCAAAAAAGCGAGGGGCGCCGAAGCGCCCCCTGTGTGTCTATTTCTGTTTGTGACAGGCGCCGGCCATTGCGCAGTGCGCGCAGTTGCAGCCGCAGGCGGTCTTGCCCTTTTTCCTGTCTTTTTTCAGTTTCACAATGATGGCGATCACAATCACCGCAAGGATCAGGCAGACGATGATCGTGCCGATGTTGGCAGCAAGCCATGCAAGCATCTCAAGCGCCTCCTTTGCGTTTGATGTTTGTCAGAACCGATTATTTGGACGTTTTGACCTTTTGCGTCAGGGTCGTCGCTTCTTTATACGGACGGAACAACAGGTAGCCCATGCCCGCCAGCAGCGCAATGGCAATGATCAGGCCAAGGATATTCAGGCCGCTCAGGTGCCCGGTAAAGGCGTTGCCGAACTGGTTGATCAGGAACGCGATGACATAGGCGAAGCCGCACTGATAGCCGATGGCAAACCAGGTCCACTTGGCGTTGTTCATCTCTCGCTTGATGGCGCCGATGGCCGCGAAGCACGGAGCGCACAGCAGGTTGAAGACCAGGAAGGAATAGCCGGTGATGCCGGTGAAGGTGGCGTGCAGCGTGGCGTAAAGGTTGCCCTCGCCGCCGTACAGGATGCCCATCGTGGCCACAATGTTTTCCTTCGCAACCAGACCGGTGATGGATGCCACGGCTGCCTGCCAGGTGCCCCAGCCGAGCGGTGCGAACAGCCACGCGATCGCGGAGCCGAGCTTTGCAAGGATCGACGCGTTGATGTCCGTTTCCGGATCGATCATGCCGAAGCTGCCGTCCACAAAGCCGAAGGACTGCGTAAACCAGATCACGATGGTTGACAGAAGGATGATCGTACCGGCCTTCTTGATGAAGGACCAGCCGCGCTCCCACATGGAACGAAGCACATTCCTGACCGTCGGCCAGTGGTACGCCGGCAGCTCCATGACGAACGGCGCCGGGTCGCCGGAGAACATCCGGGTCTTTTTCAGCATGATGCCGGACGTGATGATGGCCGCCATACCGATGAAGTAGGCCGACGTTGCGACCCACGCGGAGCCGCCGAAGATCGCGCCCGCGATCATGGCGATGAAGGGGATCTTTGCGCTGCAGGGAATGAAGGTGGTGGTCATGATCGTCATACGGCGGTCACGCTCGTTTTCGATGGTGCGCGACGCCATGATGCCCGGCACGCCGCAGCCGGTGCCGATCAGCATCGGGATAAAGGATTTGCCGCTCAGGCCGAACTTGCGGAAGATACGGTCGAGGACGAACGCGATACGCGCCATGTAGCCGCACGCCTCCAGGAACGCGAGCATCAGGAACAGCACGAGCATCTGCGGCACAAAACCGAGCACTGCGCCGACGCCGGCCACGATGCCGTCCAGGATCAGGCCGTTGACCCAATCCGCCGCGCCGAGCTTGTCAAGGCCCTTGCCGATCAGAACCGGAATGCTCGGCACCCACTTGCCATAGGCGGCGGTATCCGGGGCGCCGTAGCCCTCTTTGTACTCTGTATCGAGATACTGGCCGACTGCGTCCTCCAGGTCCGCTTTTGTCGCGCCGGGGACTTCGGTGACTTCCAGTGTCTCTTCGTCCTCCAGTTCATAGGTGACGTCGGCATCCTCCGGCGTGCCTGCGACCAGTTCGGCAAGCGCGGCGGCCGCGGCCTCTTCGTCGTATTCCTCGTTTTCAAGGTCGATGGCGTCGGCAATCTCGTCGCTGCCGTATTCGCCGATGAACGCGTCGATGATCGCGTCGCTGTCACCGTAGGTCTCTTCCGCCTCGGCGTACTGCGCGGACCCGATGCCGAACAGGTGCCAGCCGTCGCCGAAGACGCCGTCGTTGACCCAGTCGGTGGCAGGCGCGCCCACGCCGACCATGGCGACCCAGTACACGATGAACATGATCGCCGCAAAGATCGGCAGACCCAGCCAGCGGTTGGTCACGACCTTGTCGATCTTGTCAGAGGTCGTCAGACTGCCTTTGTTTTTCTTCTGGTAGCAGGATTTGATGATGGAAGAAATGTAGATGTAGCGCTCGTTGGTGATGATGGATTCCGCGTCGTCGTCCATCTCTGCTTCCACGGCAGCGATGTCCTTTTGGATATGCGACAGCACATTGGCCGGCAGGTTCAGCGTTTCCAGCACCTTTTCGTCCTGTTCAAAGATTTTGATCGCGTACCAGCGCTGCTGCGCTTCCGGCAGGCTGTGCACGGCGGCCTCTTCAATGTGGGCCAGCGTGTGCTCCACCGGGCCGCTGAAGGTGTGCATCGGGATGGTCTTGCCATTCTGCGCGGCGTCGATGGCAGCCTCGGCAGCCTCTTTGATGCCGGTCCCCTTCAGCGCAGAGATCTCAACGATCTTGCAGCCCAATTGCCGCGAAAGCTCCGCCGTGTTGATCTTGTCGCCGTTTTTGCGGACCACGTCCATCATATTGATGGCGATGACCACAGGGATGCCCAGCTCGGTGAGCTGTGTTGTCAGATAGAGGTTGCGCTCCAGGTTCGTGCCGTCCACAATGTTGAGGATGGCGTCCGGCCGCTCGCCGATCAGATAGTTCCGCGCCACGACCTCTTCCAGCGTATAGGGCGACAGCGAATAGATGCCCGGCAGGTCGGTGATGGTCACGTCGTCGTGCTTTTTCAGCTTGCCTTCTTTTTTCTCTACGGTCACGCCCGGCCAGTTGCCGACGAACTGATTGGAGCCGGTCAGTGCGTTGAACAGCGTGGTTTTGCCGCTGTTTGGGTTGCCCGCAAGGGCAATTCGTATACTCATTGTCTTTTTCCTTTCTGCCGATCAGGGCTTTGGTCGATTAGCCGTTGCTAATCGCTGACCTTAAAAAAGTGGGGAATCCTCCCCGTTGTTTATTCCACTTCGATCATTTCAGCGTCCGCTTTGCGCAGCGACAGCTCATAGCCGCGCACCGTCACTTCGATCGGGTCGCCCAGCGGCGCAACCTTGCGAACATAGACAGGGGTGTGTTTGGTGATCCCCATATCCATGATGCGGCGCTTGATGGCGCCCTCGCCGTGCAGCTTCACAACCGTGACCGTTTCACCGATCCCGACGTCTCTGAGTGTTTTCATGTTCATCTTCCTTTCTATCTCAATCGTTCTTATACCATGATCTTGCGTGCCAGCTCTTCGCTGAGCGCCACGCGCGCGTCTTTGACGTTCACAATTACGTTCCCGCCCAGCGCGGTGACCACCGTCACACGCCCGCCGACAGCAAACCCCAAATCAGACAGGTGCTTTTTGACCTCCGGGCTGCCGCCGAGCTTTTTCACGATGTTCTCTTCTCCGACCGGAGCCAATGCCAATGGAAACATCGAATCCCCTCTTTCAAAATCCTCTTTTCTGCATACAACGCGGTCCGCTGGTTATCATCCGCTAACCACCGTCTACATTATAGTTACCACGAGCTAACTTGTCAAGTCTTTTTGAAAAACTTTTTTGCGTTTTTTCCGGCAGAGAAGCAAAAAGCCGATCCCGTGACTGTCGTCGGGGGTCGGCATTCGTTTTTTGGCAATACCGCACAATTCGGGCATGCGGATTGCGCAGCAGATTTTTTTGTCAGATTGCATAGATTTGACGCAGGCAACCCGTCGGTTGGCAAGGAAAAGCTGTGCAATCTGACGGAACAAAGATCAAGCAAGGCGTGTGGCCGCATTTGCGCGGTGTTGCCTTTGTTTTGCGGTTACACCATCAGTTCGCAGACCAGCGCGCTGAAGGCTGTGGGGTCGTCCAGCGGCTTTCCGCTGATGAGGCAGCTTTGCGCATACAGCAGCTTCGCGTACTTTTTGAGCTTTTCGTCGTCCGTACCATACAGCGCTTTCAGCGTGGCGGCCACCGGGTGCTCGCGGTTGATCTCCAGCACAAGCTGCGCCTTGGCGTTCCCGTTTGCGTTCGGCATGGCGTTGAGCACCTTTTCCATCTCCAGCGACAGCATGCCTTCACTGGTCAGGCAGACCGGGTGATCCTGCAGTTTTCCGGTGAAGCGGACCGCATCCACGGCGCCGTCCAGGCTGTCCTTCAGGAAGGTCAACAGGTCCTTCGCGTCCTCGTTCTCTTTCGCAAGCGCCTCTTTTTCTTCGGCGGTCTCCAGATCAAGATTGTCGGCACAGATGTTGGTGAAGTGCTTGCCGTCGTACTCATGCAGCATCTGCAGCGCAAATTCGTCCACGTCGTCGGTGCAGTACAGCACCTCAAAGCCCTTGCGCTTCACCGCGGCGGTCTGCGGCAGCAGGTCGATCTTGTCTGCCGTTTCGCCGCAGGCATAATAGATCGCGGTCTGTGCCTCCGGCATTCTTGAAACGTACTCGGAAAGCGTGGTCAGCTTCTTTTCATTGGAGGAGCGGAACATCACCAGGTCCTTGAGCACGTCCTTGTGCACGCCGTAGCCCTGATACAGGCCAAACTTGAGCTGCAAACCAAAGGCGGCAAAGAACTTCTCATAGGCCTCGCGGTCGTTTTTCAGCAGCTTTTCCAGCTCGGACTTGATCTTCTTTTCCAGATTCTTTGCAATGATCTTGAGCAGATGGTCCTGCTGCAGCGTCTCGCGCGAAATGTTCAGCGTCAGGTCTGCGGAATCGACCAGACCCTTGACAAAGCTGAAGTGGTCCGGCAGCAGCTCGGCGCATTTTTCCGTGATGAGCACGCCGTTGGTATAGAGCTGCAGACCCTTTTCAAACTCTTTGGTATAGTAATCAAACGGCGCGTGGGCCGGGATGTAGAGCAGCGCGTCATAGCTGATCTGCCCCTCTGTCTTGGAATGGATGGTGTGCAGCGGCGCTTCCCAGTCATAGAATTTGGACTGATAAAACGTGTCGTATTCCTCTTTGGTGATCTCGTTCTTGTTTTTGCGCCACAGCGGCACCATGCTGTTGAGCTGGGTCGGCTTCACGACGGTCTCGGTCTTTTCCTCGTCGCCTTCCACCGGCACTTCGGTCTCGGTATCCATCATAATGGGGTACCGGATGTAATCGGAATACTTTGAAACGATCTCGCGAATTTTGTATTCGTCCAGATACCGGCTGAACTTTTCGTCGTCGGTATCCTCCTTCAGGTGCAGCGTCACCGTGGTCCCGACCTCTGCTTTGTCGCACGGCGTGATCGTGTACCCGTCCGCACCGGAAGACACCCAGCGGTGACCCTCGGCGTCGCCGGCGGCGCGGCTTTCCACCGTCACCTTGTCGCTGACCATGAAGGCCGAATAAAACCCGACGCCGAACTGGCCGATGATCTCGACCTCGCTTTTGTTTTCCAGCCCGGCCTTGAAATCCATTGAACCGCTGCGCGCAATGGTGCCGAGATTGCTTTCCAGTTCTTTGTCGGTCATGCCGCAGCCGTTGTCACTGACGGTCAGCGTGCGGGCGTCCTTGTCAAGGACGATCTGAATTTTGTAATCCTCGCGCGCCATGCCGCTGTTGTCGCCGGAAAGCGCGTGGTAATAGCGCTTGTCGATCGCGTCGCTGGCGTTGGAGATCAGCTCACGCAAAAAGATGTCTTTGTTGGTATAGATGGAATTGACCATCATGTCCAGCAGCTTTTTGGATTCTGCCTTAAATTGTTTTTTTGCCATAGTTTGTCACCTGATCACAGTTTAAATTTATCAAAAAAGCCTTTCTTTTCTTCACCGACCGTTTTGCCGTCGTCGATGTTGTTCTTCGGCTTGTTGGGCAGGCTGTCGTTGAACTGCTTCAGCAAATCCTTTTGCTTCGCGGTCAAGTTTTTCGGCACGTCCACGATGATGCGCACATACTGGTCGCCGCGCCCGCGCCCGCCAAGCTGCTGGATGCCGCGGTTGCGGAACCGGAACACCTCGCCCGGCTGCGTGCCGGCCGGCAGCTCATATTTGACCTTGCCGTCCAGCGTCGGCACATACAGCGTGTCGCCCAGCGCCGCCTGGGCAAACGTGACCGTAAAATCACACCAGACGTCAAAACCGTCGCGTTCAAAGAACGGGTGCGGCCGCACGTTGATATTGACGCGCAGGTCGCCGGTCGGTCCGCCGTTGATCCCCTTGTTGCCGCCGCCGCGCACATTGAGCGCCTGGCGGTCGTCGATACCGGCGGGGATGTCCACATCCACCGTTGCGCTCTTGGTCTCCATGCCGGTGCCGTGGCATTTGGCGCAGGGAGACTTGATGGTCTTGCCCTTGCCGCCGCAGGCGGAGCAAGCCTTGGTGGAGCTCATCACGCCGAAGGGGGTGCGCTGCTGCACGCTGACGCGGCCGGTACCGCCGCAGGTCTTGCAGGTCTCTGCCGACGTACCCTTGGCACAGCCGGAGCCGCCGCATTCGCTGCAGGCGTCGATGCGGTTGATGCGCACGGTCTTTTTGCAGCCCTTTGCCGCCTCTTCAAAAGAGATCGTGACCGTGGCGGTCACCGTTGACCCCTTGCGCGGCGCGTTGGGATTTGCCTGCCGCCCGCCGCCAAAACCGCCGAAAATGCTGCCGAACAGGTCGCCCAGGTCAAACGCGTCGCCAAACCCGCCAAAGCCGCCGAAGCCACCGCCGCCGGCGCCGAAGTTCGGGTCCACGCCCGCGTGGCCGTATTGGTCATAGCGCGCCTTTTTTTCGCTGTCAGAGAGTACTTCGTATGCCTCGTTGGCTTCTTTGAACTTCTCTTCCGCCGCTTTGTCGCCGGGGTTCAGGTCGGGGTGATACTGCTTCGCAAGCTTGCGATACGCCTTTTTGATCTCGTCATCCGTGGCGGTCTTGCTCACGCCCAGCACTTCATAATAATCTCGTTTTTCTGCCATAGCCTGTTTCCTCTGTATGTTTGTATGTTTCAGAATACGGACCCGTGAAGCGATCCCGTTTCACAGGGACCGAAACGCGCAAATGCTGCGGCTGCCGAAACAGCAACCGCAGCTGTTTTTGACTCAGTTCGCGTCGGTAAAGTTTGCATCGGTGTAGCCGGCGTCGGTATAACCGTCGTTGCCGCCCGCCTGCGTGGGGCCGTAGTCGCCCTGCGCGCCGCCGGCAAAATCATTCGGGTTGAACCCGCCGGTCTGCGGGCCGCCCTGGGCCTGCTGCGCCTGCTGATACAGCTTTTCCGAAATCTTGTAGAACGCCTGCTGCAGCGCCTCTTTTTCGTTTTTGATCAGGTTCATGTCCTGGCCGGTCAGCGCGTTTTTCAGCGCGTCGATCTTGCTCTGGATCTCGCTCTTGTCGGCCGGGTCAAACTTATCGCCCTCTTCGGAGAGGAGCTTTTCGCACTGATAGACCATCTGGTCCGCCTCGTTGCGGGTGTCGATCTCTTCGCGGCGCTTCTTGTCTTCTTCCGCAAATTTCTCTGCGTCCTTGACTGCCTTGTCGATGTCTTCCTTGCTCATGTTGGACGACGCCGTGATGGAGATGGACTGCACCTTGCCAGTGCCAAGGTCCTTGGCGGACACGTGCACGATGCCGTTGGCGTCGATGTCAAAGGTCACTTCGATCTGCGGCACGCCGCGGCGGGCCGGCAGAATGCCGTCCAGCGAGAAGATACCGAGCGTCTTGTTGTCCTTGGCAAATTCGCGTTCGCCCTGCAGGACGTGGACCTCAACGGACGGCTGGTTGTCCGCCGCAGTGGAGAAGACCTGGCTCTTTTTGGTCGGGATCGTGGTGTTGCGCTCGATGACCTTGGTGTTGATGCCGCCCAGCGTTTCGATTCCGAGCGACAGCGGGGTGACGTCCAGCAGCAGCAGGCCCTTCACGTCGCCGCCCAGCACGCCTGCCTGCAGCGCCGCGCCCATGGCCACGCATTCATCCGGGTTGATGCCCTTGAACGGCTCTTTGCCGATGAACTTTTTGATCGCGTCGGTGACGGCGGGGATTCTGGAAGAACCGCCGACCATGAGCACCTTGTCGATCTGCGACGTCTGCAGACCGGAATCGCTCATCGCCTGACGGACCGGACCCATCGTGGATTCCACCAGGTCCGCAGTCAGCTCGTTGAATTTGGCGCGGGTCAGCGTCATTTCCAGGTGCTTCGGGCCGGAGGCGTCTGCCGTGATGAACGGCAGGCTGATGGTGGACGTCGTCATGCCGGACAGCTCAATTTTTGCCTTTTCGGCCGCTTCCTTGATGCGCTGCATCGCCATCTTGTCAGAGCGCAGGTCGATGCCCTGCTCCGCCTTGAAGCCGTTCACGATCCAGTCCATGATCCGCTGGTCAAAGTCGTCGCCGCCCAGGTGGTTGTTGCCGGCGGTGGCAAGCACTTCCTGCACGCCGTCGCCCATCTCGATGATGGACACGTCAAACGTGCCGCCGCCAAGGTCATAGACCATGACCTTCTGGTCCTCTTCCTTGTCGATACCGTATGCGAGGGCTGCCGCCGTCGGCTCGTTGATGATGCGCTTGACCTCCAGGCCCGCAATCTTGCCCGCGTCCTTGGTGGCCTGACGCTGGGCGTCGGTGAAGTACGCCGGCACGGTGATGACCGCTTCGGTCACACGGTCACCGAGATATGCCTCTGCGTCTGTCTTCAGCTTTTGCAGAATCATTGCAGAGATTTCCTGCGGGGTATAGTTCTTGCCGTCGATGGCCACATGATAGCCGGAGCCCATCTGCCGCTTGATCGAAGAGATCGTGCGGTCGGGATTCGTGATGGCCTGGCGCTTTGCAACCTGGCCGATCATACGTTCGCCGTTCTTGGAGAACGCAACGACCGACGGGGTGGTTCTTGCGCCTTCCGCGTTCGCGATGACGACGGGCTCGCCGCCCTCGATGACTGCAACGCAGGAGTTTGTGGTTCCCAAGTCAATACCGATAATTTTTGCCATGATAGTATCCTCCAAATCTTAAATTGATGTCAAAAGAATTGATATGTTTTTCTGTGCACTCTGCACTGCGCACCGTGCACTAATTTGCAACCTGTACCATTGCCGGGCGCAGGATGCGCTCGCCGATCCGATAGCCTTTGCTGAAGACGGCGGCAATGACATTTTCGCCCAGCGTGTCGTCTTCCACATGCATCACACCGTTGTGAATGTTCGGATCAAAGGGGTCGCCCGCTTCACCAAAAGCCTCGACGCCCAGCTTTTTGAGCGTTTCGATCAGGCTGGTATAGATCATCTCCATGCCCTTTTTGAAGCTTTCCACATCCGTGTCTTCCACCGAAAACGCACGCTCAAAGTTGTCCAGCACCGGCAGCAGCTCTTTCAGCGCGGCGGCCTTGGCGTCGCCGTAAGACGCTTCCTTTTCCTTGGTGGACCGTTTTCGATAATTGTCATACTCTGCCAGCGTGCGGATGTGCGCCTCCTTGGCTGCGGCCAGCTCTTCCTCCAGCGCGGCAAGTTTCTGTGCGGTTTCGTCCGGCGCGGCGGTTTCAGGCGTTTCCTGCACCGCTTCGTCGGCCGGCGTCACCGGCGTTTCGGCGTCCGGCGCTTTTTTCTTTTGTGCCATGGGGTTCCTCCTATTCTTCAAACGTGTCGGTCAAAAGCTTGCCGACAAGGTCTGTCAGGTATTCGATGCGCGGAATCAGCTTTGCATAATCCAGCCGTGTGGGGCCGATGATACCGATGGCGCCGCCGTCGTGCCCGCGCACATGGTACCGCCCGACGATCAGGCTGGTGTTTTCCAGCTGGCGAAAGGCGTTTTCGCTGCCGATGCTGACAGACAGCGCATTGTCTTTTTTGGCAGACACGGCGCGTTCCAGCTTTTCGCTCTGGTCCAGGAACTGCATCACGTCAAACACGCTTTCGTTGAATTCGCGGTGCTGCAGCAGGTTCTGCGCGCCCTCCAGATGGACCTCTGCCTGCGTGGCGCTGACCGCCAGGTCTGCAAGGACCACAAACAGCGGGCTCATCGCAAGGGCGTTTGCGCCAAGCGACGCAACCAGCGTCTGGATCATCACCGTGCCGATGTCGGCAACCGGGCGCCCGATAAAAGTATGGTCGCAAATCTCGTGAAAATTCTCGATCATGTCCACAGTCAGGGCCGTGTCGGTGCGGCAGATGCCGTTTTTGATCACGCCGCTGGACGTCATCAGCACGATCATCGCGATGCGCGTGCCCACGGGCACGATCTCGATGCGGCGCACCGTGGCGCCCTCGTCGGTCGGCGTGGTGGCCAGGGCGGCGCAGTTGGTGATCTTTGCCAGCAGTTCCCCGGCTTTGCTCAGCAGCTTTTCCGGGTTCCCGGCGCAGCGCTCCAACTCGCTTTCGACCATATGGCGCTCGTCGTCGTCCAGCTCGCTTTTCGGCATCAGATGATCGACATAATAGCGATATCCCTTTTGCGACGGGATGCGCCCCGCCGACGTGTGCGGCTGTTCCAGATAGCCAAGCTCTGCCAGCTCGCTCATCTCGTTGCGGATGGTCGCGGAAGAAACGGAGATCGGCAGCGCCGTCATCAGGAATTTTGACCCGATCGGCTCCCCCGTTTTCACATACTGTTCCACGATCGCGGCAAGGATCATCTCCTTGCGTTTTCCAAGCTCCATCTCATCTCACGTCCTCCCCGGATTTAGCACTCTTGGTGTTCGAGTGCTAATCACTGTCAATACTATACTCCGATTGCTAAAAAATGTCAAGTACTTTTGAAAAAAATTTTTTCTCTCAATTGATACTGAATCAAAAAAGCAGCCGGGCTGCCCGTTTGGGAAACCCGACTGCAAAGATTCAGTTGTGCATCTGTCAGCTGAGCCAATCGATGTAGGTGATGATGTGGACGAAGAAGTGAACAATCTTATAGATCAGCTTGTAGCCGAAGAAGGCGTCGCTGGCCTGGATGCGGTCGTTCTTGTCGCACAGCTTGCAGCGGAATCCATCCGAACCCGTGCCGCTGTGGTCACCGCTGTCGCCGCTGCCGCCGGTGTCCTTTTTGAACTGCGCGGTCAGGGTGATGGTCGTGCCTCTCTTCGGCGCGTTGAGCGTCAGAACGCTGCCGCTGCCGTTGTAGGTGTTGCCGTCGCCGTCTTTCCAGGTTCCCAGGAAGGTGAAGCCGTCTTTGGTTCCTGCAGCCGGCATCGGGATGCGGATGCCGCCGTTGTCCTGAACCGTCAGCACTTCGTCGATGACGCCGTCGCCGTTGTTATCGATGCGGACGGTGTATTCCGCGCCGACATAGATCGCGGTGATCGTGGCGTCGCCCTGGCCAAAGGTGAAGACGTTGCCGTTCAGCGTACCGGCGCCGGTCAGCTCCCAATGGTCAAACGTGCAGCCCGGTTTCACGGCAAGGCTCGGATCAAGCGTATAGGTCTTGCCGACATAGTTCTCATAGTAGAACGGAGCGATCTCGCCGTTGGCATAGTTGATGGTCAGCGTGTGCTTGGTCAGATAGACGTCCACGATGGCCTGCAGCTCTGCAAGGATATCGCGCAGTGCTTCGGTCGCGTCGATCACAGCCTGCTTCTCTTCGTCGGTGCCCGGCTTCTTGAAGCGGTCGCCGCTGTCGTCGGTTGCGTCTGCATCGATCGCGGCCAGTTGGTCGTTGACTTCCTGACGCTTTTCTTCGTCGATGTATTCGCTGCCGAGCAGGTCGTTGATCTGGCCGAGCACGTCGTCATAATCGGCGTACTCGTCAAGGTCTTTGCGGTACTGCGGGTCGATCTTGCCGTCTTCGTCAGCGTCAAGCGCGCCCAGCAGGTCGGTCAGGTCGCTGATCGCGTCGTTCAGCGCGGTGATTTCGTCTTCGGTGCCCGGCTTCTTGAAGCGGTCGCCGTCGCCGTCAACCACGGTGCTGTCGATCGTGTCGAGCTGGTCAAGGATCTCCTGCTTCTTTTCCGGATCGATATCGTCATCGTTCAGCAGCGCTTCGATCTGTTCAACCAGGCCGTCATAGGTGCCGTAGCCGTCAAGGTCGTTCTTGTTTTCCTTCTTGTCAAGTTCATCCAGCGCAGCCTGCAGGTCGCGCACCGCCTGATCGATCAGCGCCTGTGCGGCATCGACCACATCGGCGTCGGTCGAGGCAACATTGCCGTTCTCGTCAAGAACATCCTGTGCGGCGTCGCGCGCATCCTCCAGCGCGTCAAGGACGCCGTCCTTATAGATGTCTGCGATGCCTTCCTCGCCGAGCTTGTCGGTCACGGTCTGGATCAGGCCGCTCAATTCGCTTGCGTCAACCTTGAGTTCTTCAAGGTACACGGCGTTGTAGGTCGCGTTCCCGGTCACGGTGTAGGTCGCGGCATCCTTTGCAAGGGTGTCGGTCGCGTCCGCCGCGTTGACCCAGCCGTTGAAGACATAGGTCTTGCCGTCGGCGGTGTAATTGCCGACAGACGGGATTTCGATCACTGCTCCGGACAGCTTGTCGCTCGCGATCTCGCTGCCGCCGTTGTAATTGAAGGTCACGGTGTAAAGCACATAGGCATCCGCGCCGTCCACAAGGCCGTCCAGCGTTTCGATCTCTTCTTCGGTGATCGTATCGGGATACTTGCCGAGCAGTTCTTCGATCTGATCGATCTCATCCTGATAATCATCGTCGTAGTCGTCAGCATTGTCCACGATCTCCTGCGCGTCTTCGATCAGGTCGGTCAGCGCCTGGGTCGCGGTTCCGTTGAACGTTGAGGTGTACGCCGTGTCTTCGGTCGCAGCCGCAAGCGCCGGGCTCCATGCCGCAAAGGTATAGGTGTACCATTCGCTCGCCGCCTTGGTGTCGTCGGCATGGCTCGGCAGATTGCCGGCCTTGACGCTTGTGGTTTCGCTCGTGCCGTTTGCAAGGTTCCATGTGATGGTGTAAAGCACATAGGCATCCGCGCCGTCCACAAGGCCGTCCAGCGTTTCGAT
>JAFRUA010000061.1 GCA_017434855.1 Clostridia bacterium | reverse complement strand
CAGCGTTCAAAGCGCGTGGCTGCCGATCGACTTTCGCTGTGGCGTGCTGCGCTTTGAACGCAGCGCTTCGGCTTGCCGAAGCGCGACCCCGGCGGCTCCCCGCGGCAGCATTGCTGCCGCTTTCATGCGTCGTCCTCCTCCCGCCCTTCTTTTCGCTCCGCCTGCATCAGCTTCACGGCGATGGCAGTCACGTCGTCCCGGGTGGTGTCGTCGCTGCGCAGCCGGGCCAGGGCCGCAATGTGTGACGCCAGGTCGTCCATGTTGTTGGTGCTCCAGGCCAGCAGCTCGTCGCTGATCCAGCCGCAGTCGCCGGCGGTCACACCGTCTGACACAAGCAGCAGCAGGTCGCCGGGCGCCAGCTGCAGCGCCGTCTGCGCCACATCCATGCTGCGCAAAATTCCCACCGGCATGGACACTTCTTCCAGCACGGTCACGGTGTCGCCCCGCCGCAAAAACGAGGCGGCAGCCCCGGCCTTGAACAGCGCGGCGGCGCCGGTATAAATGTTGACGCTGACGCCGTCCACTGTGGCCATCGACTCATCGGCAGATTTGACCATCAGGGCGCAGTTGACCATCTTCAGCGCCGCAGGGAACGAAAACCCGCCGTGCAGCAGGTGCTCCATCAGGGCGCAGGTCAGCATGGAATCCACGGCGGCCCGCGCGCCGGACCCCATGCCATCGCTGAGAATGGCAACACGGTTGCCGGCGGGGTCCGTCAAAAGGCAGGTGCTGTCGCCGCACACGCCGGTTTCTTTCAGTGCGATCTGCGCTTTGCCGGTGATGACGCGGTACGCCGCACGCTCTTCAAACGTCAGCGTGGTGCGCAGCTCCATCAGCGCGATTTCCGGCGGTTCAAACCGGCGCCCCGTTGTGCTTTCAAACAGGCGCCGCAGTCGCTTCTGGTCCAGCGCAAAGGCGTCCTCCAGCATGGTGATCTCGATGGTGATGCGCCCGTTGGGATTCCTGAAATAATGCAGGCTGTCCACATAGATGCCGCCGTCGCGCAGCGCCGCGTTCAGGGTACGCGACTTCACGGTGTCGACCACACGGCTGGTGGTCATCTGTTCCGCCAGCTCGTTCAGGAATTCGCCCACGCCGGCAAACTGGTCTGTCACCACACCCCGCAGCTCTTTGATTTTTTCTTTGACCGACAGGCTGCCCACAAAATCGGTATAGCTTTGGGCCGCCTGGGTTTTCAGCGCACCGGCGCGCGGGCAGCGCTTTTCCAGCCGGGTGCGGCCGTCCTGGGCGTCGCTCAGACCGGAAAGGGTCAGGATATCCTGCGCGGTTTCGGCATACAGCTCGTTCCAGCATTCGCCCTTAAAGGCGCAGCCGAGGCAGATGTTTTGCTGCAGCTTGGAAAACACAACATTGATCTCCGGCGTCAAAAGCCGGTCCAGCCGGGCGCTGATCTGCGTCATGGCGTCGCCGGCGGCCAGCACGTTTTTGGCCGCGTGGCGCAGCTTTGCAGAAACAAAGCGGTTCAGGCTGTCATCGGGGGCCAGACCGTTCTTTTGCAGCGCTTCCCGCAAAAAGTCCAGCCATTTGCCCGGCGTAATAAAAAAGAGGAACGCGCCGATTACGATTTCCAGCAGGCACCACAGCGCCGGTTCATTCAGGCCGGTGGCAAAGGCCACGGCGGTGCAGGTCAACACAAACAGTCCGGCAACCGCAAACGGCCCGAATGCCGAAAACACGCCGCAGACCAGACCGGAGACAGCATAGACTGCAAACAAAAAGCGATGTGCGGGGTCGACGCTCAGCGCCGCGCCCACGCAGACACCCGCCAGTGTGCCGACCTTTGCGCCCTTGAAATCGGCAAAAAACAGCACCAGAAAGCAGGCTGCGATCCGCGCCGGGGCCAGCATGCCGACCGTGATTCCCGCTGCACAGCACAGCAGCGCGCCCAGCGAAAGCAGCAGGACAGCGGTGTCCTGCGCCGCCATCTGCATCAGGCCGACCGACAGGACCGGCGACTGGAACGCGCGCAAAAACAGCGCCGTAAAGACCGCGGCCAGCACAGTTTCACACACGGCGGGCAGCAGTGCCGCCGCTTCAAATTCCGTCAGGGCAAAGAACGCGGCGTTTGTGCAGGCCATGCACAAGAGTGTTGCCGCCGGCAGCACGGCCGCGCGTTTGCAGTGCGAAAAGCGTGTTTCGACCAATCGGCGCACCAAACAGATCAGCGCGGCCGCCGCCGTGTATTTCAGCGCCTGCCGCCACCCTATGGCAAAGAAATTGCCCAGCCCCGCGCCCAAAAAGGCCGCCACCGTGTGCTCATACGGAACGCTTGCAGCAAAGGCGACCGAAAACGGAGAGATCGGCCCCAGGGCCTGTCCCTGAGAAAAGGTGAATGCGGCCGCAGCGGTCAGCAGCAGGCGAAGTTTGACGGCTTTGCTGCGGTGCGCGGGCAACGGCCCCGGCTGCAGCCGAACCGGATGTATCGAAAGTTTCATGGCTCTCATCCTTTCCATCGGTTTGAACCCTTTCAGTATACGGAACCCCGACCGAAAAAAAGCGAAAAAAACCGCAGACGCCAAAAAAATTTTTTTGTTTGCGGCGGCTTTTCTGTTTGCGGCGCAGCGGATTTTGCTGTGCAGCAAATTTTTTTTGCGGAATGCTTGACCGTATGCGCGCAATTTGATAGAATATATAATGGATATTTTCGGGGGTTCTGTCTTATCGAACCGGAAAGGATGAATGAAACGATGGAAAAAATCAAGATGAACAAGATCGTCGAAATGGACGGCGACGAAATGACCCGCATCCTCTGGAAAAGTATCAAGGACGAGCTGCTGTCTCCGTTTGTGGAACTGAATACGGAATACTATGACCTCGGGCTGAAACACCGCGACGAGACAAACGATCAGGTCAGCATCGACGCGGGTGAGGCGTGCAAAAAGTATCACGTCGGCGTCAAGTGCGCCACCATCACGCCCAATGCCCAGCGCGTGGAGGAATACCAGCTCAAAGAGATGTGGAAAAGCCCCAACGGCACCATCCGCGCCATTCTGGACGGCACGGTGTTCCGCACCCCGATCCTGGTCAGCGGCGTCAAGCCCGCGGTGCGCAACTGGGAAGCGCCGATCACGATCGCCCGTCACGCCTATGGCGACGTCTACAAAGCGACGGAATTCCGCCTGACCAAGCCCGGAAAAGCCGAACTGCTCTTTACGGCGGAGGACGGCGAAGAACAGCGCGCCACGATCTATGACTTTGAATGCGGCGGCGTGCTGCAGGGGATGTACAACAAAGACACCTCCATCAAAAGCTTTGCACGGTCCTGCTTCAACTTTGCACTGGATACAAAACAGGACCTGTGGTTCTCGACCAAAGACACGATCTCAAAGCAGTATGACCAGACGTTCAAGCTGATTTTTGAAGAGATCTACAACAACGAGTACAAAGAAAAGTTTGAGCAGGCCGGCATCACCTATTTCTATACCCTGATCGACGACGCCGTGGCCCGTGTCATTCGCTCCAAAGGCGGCTATATCTGGGCGTGCAAGAACTATGACGGCGACGTGATGAGCGATATGGTGTCCACCGCGTTCGGCTCCCTCGCCATGATGACCAGCGTCCTTGTTTCGCCGGACGGCAACTTTGAATACGAGGCCGCGCACGGCACCGTCACCAAGCATTATTACCGGCATCTTGCAGGTGAAAAGACCTCCACCAACCCGATCGCCACCATCTTTGCGTGGACCGGTGCGCTGCGCAAACGCGGCGAGCTGGACGGCAACGCCGCCCTGATGCAGTTTGCCGACGACCTGGAACAGGCCAGCCTGTCTGTGATCGAAAGCGGCCGCATGACCAGGGACCTGGCCCTGATGTGGCAGGGCTGCGAACCGACCACCCTCACCAGTGACGAGTTCATCGCCGCCATCCGCGCCGCGCTGGAAGCCATCCGCGCATGACGCCGACCGACCAAGGACGAAGGAGGATTCACCGTGTATCAAATCGGCTTTGATAACGACAAATACATCAAAATGCAGTCTGCCCACATTCGCGAACGGATGTCTCAGTTCGGCGGCAAGCTCTATATGGAATTCGGCGGCAAGCTTTTTGACGACAACCACGCGTCGCGCGTGCTGCCGGGGTTTCAGCCGGACAGCAAGCTGCGCATGCTGCTGGAGCTCAAGCAGGAGGCAGAGATCGTCATCGCCGTGTCGGCCGGCGCGATTGAAAGCAAAAAACTGCGCTCCGACCTCAACATCTCCTATGAGCTGGAGGTTCTGCGGCTGGTGGACCTGTTCCGCAGCGTGGGGCTGTTCGTCGGCTCCGTTGTCATCACGCAATACAACGGCCAGCAGTCTGCCGACGCATTCAAGGCAAAGCTGACCGCATTGGGCCTGGCTGTCTTTACGCATTACAAGATCGAGGGCTATCCCTCCAATGTCAAAAAGATCGTTTCCGACGAAGGATACGGCAAAAATGAATATATCGAAACGTCGCACCGGCTGATCGTTGTCACCGCTCCCGGCCCGGGCAGCGGCAAGATGGCGACCTGCCTGTCGCAGCTCTATCACGAGCACCTGCGCGGCGTCAGCGCGGGGTACGCGAAGTTTGAGACCTTCCCGATCTGGAACCTGCCGCTGAACCACCCGGTCAATCTTGCATACGAGGCCGCGACTGCCGACCTGAACGACGCCAACATGATCGACCCCTTCCATCTGGAAGCCTATGGCATCCCGACGGTCAACTACAACCGCGACATCGAGATCTTCCCGGTCCTCAACACGATTTTTGAAAAGATTTACGGCACATCGCCTTATAAGTCGCCGACCGACATGGGCGTCAACATGGCCGGCAACTGCATCATCGACGACGCCGCCGTGCGCGAAGCCTCGCGGCAGGAGATCATCCGCCGGTACTATAAGGCGCTTTGTGACAAGCGCAAGGGGCTGGACTCCACCAAAGAGATCGAACAACTGGAGCTGGTGATGAACAAGGCCGGCGTCACGGTTGCCGACCGCAAGGTCACGTCGCTGGCGCAGCAGATCGCCGCCGAAACCGGGGCCCCCGCCGCCGCCATCGAGCTGCGCGACGGCACGCTGCTGACCGGCAAGACCAAGCAGCTTTTTGGCGCAACGACGGCGCTGATCCTCAATGCGCTCAAATATCTGGCCGGGATCGACGACAAGCGCGACCTGATCCCGTCTTCGCTGATCGAGCCGGTGCAAAGCCTGAAGGTCAACTACCTCGGCAGCAAAAACCCGCGTTTGCATGTTGACGAGGTGCTGGTGGCGCTGTCGGTCAGCGCCGCAACGGACGAAACGGCGGCCCGCGCCCTGCGCTGCCTGCCAAAGCTGCGCGGCACGGACGTCCACTGTTCGGTGATTCTGTCCTCCTCCGACGCTGCGGCGTTCCGCAAGCTCGGCGTGAACCTGACGACCGAGCCGGACTACGAGAACGACAATCTCTATCACATCTGAGTTCGTCAAATCAAAACAAAGACTGCCGCTTGTCCGTTCCGACAGGCGGCAGCTTTTGTTCGTTCCAAAAAGAATTATTCGTCGTTCACGACTTCTTCTTCCTCTTCCTTGCCCATATATCTGCTGAGGATTGAGAAAAGATTTTTGAAGAGGTCAAACAACACTTTGAAGATCTCAACCAGATCGCCGATGGTCGTCATTTGATTCGCCTGCCTTCTTTAAAAATTTTTACGAAAAGCGCCGGATCGTGCAATCGGCCCTTACGTTAAATTTATCATACCATATTTTGTTCGGCGAATCAAGAGCCAGCGCCCTGTGAAATCAAATTTTTTTGAAAAATTTCAAAAAGCTCTTGACGAAACAGGGTTTTTATGATATAGTATTCGAGCGCTGGAGAAATGCTGGTGTAGCTCAGTTGGTAGAGCAGCTGATTTGTAATCAGCAGGTCGGGGGTTCGAGTCCGTCCACCAGCTCCACCAATGCCTCCGGGCGAATCAAAATGGGTAGGTTCCCGAGTGGCCAAAGGGAGCAGACTGTAAATCTGCCGTCAGTGACTTCGGTGGTTCGAATCCACCCCTGCCCACCATAAAAGAAACCACTTTTGTATACCATTACAAAAGTGGTTTTTAATGTTATATTAGAACAATAAAGGCATAAATCAGGATAAATCAAGCAAAATAGGGCTTCGGAGCGGTCGATCGGCTGCTCCGGAGCCCTGTTTTTTGTTTTCAGGGCCCGAAAACAGGCAAAAACGCTGGTGTACTTTTTGCGTTTCTTAGCTCTGTAAAGAAACACAAAAAGTGTTGGGGAGGGGGGATTTGAACCCCCAAAAGACCGTAGTTAAGCCATGTTTTGAAAATGGGAAAAAACGCAAACATTCGGGAAAGTTGAAACGCGGCGTGTTCGAATCCCACCGATTATGAACTAATAAACGGGCTTCAGAGCAGCATCGCCGCTGTTCCGAAACCCGTTTTTCCTGTTTTTAGGCCCAAAAAGCTGGTGTACTTTTTGCGTTTTTTAGCTCTGCAAAGAAACGTAAAAAAGTACGGGATGACGAGACTCGAACCCGAAAAACTGCGGCTTCTCAAGGACCTTGATGGAGTCTATTGTTGCAGATGTGAAAAACAATGATGGTTCGAGTCTCTCCTCTTAGTGGTTATAGGAGAAAAGCAGCAGGCAATGAAACCTGCTGCTTTTTGCGTTTATTATCAGCTGGCAGAACATATGTCCAACGTAAAATCCAGATTGCTGGACTTTGTTTTTACGGGGTATATAAAACTGTTGCAAACGTAGATGTGGCGTGGTATGATGATATCGTATAAGGCCGAAAGGAGCTGAAACCATGGATAATGACAGTTGGCTGTTTCCGGAAGACTTACCATTTGACAGTCTGTTTGATTCAGATGGAGACGGAAAAATCACGGGCTTTGAATCCTTTGTTCGTGACAACCATTGGTTGAGCGAGTTTGAGGATGAAGAGAAACCGATAATCCCGGATTATCTGGTTGAAGAAGGCGATCAGTACTGTATTTATCCGGAAAACTATGATTCTGTAGAGGCCTTCGAAGCTGATTTGGAGGAAGCAAAGGAGATCTGGCGCGACTCGGACGAAGATGACGCCGAAGTGCCTGCTCCGACGGTCTATAAGACCAAGAAGGAATATGAAGAACCGTTGACTAAAGCTTCCTTAAAAGAGATCAATCAGCAGATCCAGGAGAGTCAGGAAAAGCTTGATGCCCTTCAGAAACAGCTTAAATTGGCTCAAGAAGAAAGTGAACAGGCAGCAAAGAAGAAAAAGACCACAGCAAAAGCTTTGTACGGTTCGGCAATTGGTATTAGTTTTCTTATAGCTATTGTTTATTCGCTGACTCAATGGGGAGAATTTGACTTGTCGGAAATAGCACCGCTTGGTTTCTGGCTTTCACTTTCATTTTGCGGTTTTATTACTTTAGGATATATAGTTAAACAAAATATGGAAAAAGAAGACAGGGAAGCGAGCTTTTTCGAAGGATTTCATATGATAGACGCTGTCAAAAAAGAAGAAAAAAAGCTATCTCAACTTATTTCAGCGAGAGAACAAATTGAAAAAAAAGAACAGTAAAAAATAACCGAACCGAGAGAGGTGTGGACAAATGCAATTTATGATAAAAGCCTATGACGGCGAAGGCATGCTTGAAAAACGTATGGAAGTCCGTCCGCGTCATCTTGACGGAATGAAAAAACTCGGTAAGCACATCGTCTGTGCAGGCGGTCTCCTTGACGATGATGGAAGGATGAAGGGTTCTGCTCTGATTGTTGACTTTCCCGACCGCGCCGCACTTGAAGAGTATTTATCAAGCGAGCCTTACGTAACGGAACACGTTTGGAAAAATGTCGAAATTGAAGTTATGAATGTTGTACTTCTGAACGGTGATAGAATCAAGTAAGGAGGGCTAGCCATGTCAAAGAAAGGCTACAGCCTGCCAAATTTCTGGGGCGGCTACGACCACTACGACGAAAACGGCAAAAAGATCGGCACCAGCGAGCCGAACTGGGCTGGCGGGTTCAACGAATATGACAAAGATCATAAAAAAGTCGGTTATTCCACACCCAACTGGGCAGGCGGCTACACCGAATACGACAACAACGGAAAAAAGACCGGCGAAACCAACCCTAACTTTTGGGGCGGGTTTGATCATTTCGATGCAAACGGTAAAAAACAGAGCACAAGCGAGCCGTTTCTTCTGGCCGGTTACAATAACAACGATCCAAAACGCCATACAACCGGGACGAGCGATCCGGTGACCTTTCCGTATCAGGCGCAGAACGGACTTCATCCCCAGCCTGGTGCGGTGGAGGACGAAAGCGGCAACGAAGGTTGCTACATTGCTACCTGCGTCTATGGCTCCTATGACTGCCCGCAGGTCTGGACGCTGCGCCGTTTCCGCGATGAAACACTGAAGCGATCCGCACCTGGCAGAGCCTTTGTGCGCGTTTATTATGCCCTCAGCCCGACACTTGTCCGCCGCTTCGGTCACACGGATTTGTTCCAGCGCTTCTGGAGAGGACGGCTGGATCGGCTGGTGAAAAGGCTGAATGACAAGGGTGTGGCGGATTTGTGTTACAAGGATATCTAACGTGTTTTCCAAACCGGAGGTGTTTTCAGTGGGTTATAACTATGTAGGAAAAAAAGTTATTCACCAAAAGGAATTCGGAGAAGGAGTTATTGTATCTCAAAATAGCAAAGGATATATCAAGGTCCTTTTTGGTTCCCAACAAGGGGAAAAGACCTTTTTGGCACCGGCCTGCTTTAAACAGTTCTTGCAGCTTTGCGATATCGAAGCGGCTCAAGCAGCCGCAAAAGAGAATTCTGAATTAGAAGAAGCAAATAAGATAGCGGAAGAAAAAAGAAAACAAATTGAAAGAACAGTTATTATTTCAGGACACACCAGTCAAACACCCGTACACAACGCAAAAGAAGTTGTTTCTGTCCCTCGTTTTTCAACGCTGGAGGATTTTGTAGAGAAAGAAGAGCAGGCTCTTGTTTCGGAAATCGTGTTCTTGAAGAAAACGGGTGGGAAACGCACAAAACTGGTTGAGGGGAAGTTAATCGAAGTTAAGAACAACCATTTTATATACTCCTTCGAAACAGAATCTGAATTGAATTTACCAGACGCTATTCAGATTTCTCTATGGCCGACAGGCCTCGGAGAATCTATACCGGCAACTGTTATAAACTGCGAAGACTTTACCATTACACTGTCTACAAATACGAATTTGGGTGATAATGTTCCGTCCATTGAGTTTTCGGCAGAATCATGGAGATTACTTCAATCATTGATCGATAGGCTAAAAGAGCTCCGTAACACCCGTTCTCCTATTGTACAGCAACTAGTTTGCGATGGGTACAGAAAAGGACTGATAGGGAAACCAATAGCCCGTGGTCAGGAATTGGCCTGTAACATGAGCTTAACGCAGCCGATTACTTTTGTATGGGGCCCGCCGGGGACCGGTAAAACCGAAACACTTGCTAAAATTGCTCTTGCTCATCTGAAAAAGGGATACCGAGTTTTAATGCTTTCGTATAGCAACGTATCTGTTGATGGGGCAATTCGCAGAGTTTACGACAAGTGTTCTGAGAAAACCCCTGGGCAACTTATCAGATATGGCTATCCTAAAGAAAAATACCTTTTGGATCATGACTATCTTACATCATATAACTATACCCTCCATAGCCATCCGGAATTGTTAGAAGAGCAGAAAAGGTTAATTGAAAACCGCAGACACCTTTCAAGATCCTCTCAACAATATTTGGATATAGGCAGACGACTTGTACAGATTAGAGATGCTCTGAAAGAGGAAGAGAAAGAATCGGTAAGAAATGCGGCTTTCGTTGCCACGACTGTTTCAAAAGCTATTATAGACGGGTTGCTCTATAAAATGAAGTTTGACACAGTTATCTTTGACGAGGCAAGCATGGCATATATTCCTCAAATTGTTTTTTCGGCGGGATTGGCAACTAGACATTTTATTTGCATGGGCGATTTTTCTCAATTACCGCCAATCGTTCAAAATGACAGCACCTCCATTCTAAATGCCGATATTTTCCTCTATTGTGGTATTACGGCTGCAGTAAATAGAGGATACGGTCATGAGTGGTTGTGTATGTTAGATACCCAATACAGGATGCATCCAGAAATTGCCACTTTTTCTTCAAAAGCGATGTACAGCGGTTTATTGAAATCTGGAGATAACATGGAAGAGCGCAGGCGAGATATCGCCAGGAGCAACCCTTTTGCGGAGAAGGTATTTCAACTTGCAGACTTGAGCGGCATGATGTCTGTTTGTATAAAAACAACAGATCAATCTCGTATCAACGTATTAAGTGCTTTTGTAGATGCGGGACTTGCAATTGTTGCAGCAAAGGATCATGAGGTGGGAATCATAACTCCGTATCATGCTCAATCTAGGCTTTTACATGCAATCTCTCGAGATATCATGGAGCAAGCCCCCATACTAAAAAAGATTACTTGTGCTACGGTTCATCAGTTTCAAGGATCTGAGAAAGACATCATCATATATGATGCGGTTGATTGTTATCGAATGAAGTATCCGGGCGCACTTCTGACAAGTAATACAAACAACTATGCCAATCGCATGTTTAACGTTGCCTTAACACGCGCAAAAGGAAAGTTTGTTTTGGTTGCCAATAAGGATTATATGATAACAAAAAACTTGTCCGGTCAGACAATGTTTAGAATAATGATTGATCAGCTTGACACTTTGCATTTAACAACCCAAAAAGCTGATATTTTTCAATCATTTGCAAATAGCGTTTTGCGTGTAATAACACAAGATGCTGAAGATTCATTTATCACTGATCTCAAAAATGCTCGTAGTGATGTTCATATTGATATTCTAGGAGGGATGACAGGTAGTACACAATGGTTCCGAAGGTTAGCGGAAGAAATAACGAATCTTAAAAGAAGAGGAATCAAGGTGTATATCCGCGCTGATAGCATTGATCAGATTCCCAACGAAATCAAACCCTTAGTAATTGAGAATCCGTATATTACAAATCCGGTTTCAATTATTGATAAAAAAGTGACTTGGTACGGTATGCCCGTATCTAACAATCATTTTGTTTCAGAAGGAAGTATTATTCCTACTCAATATAGACCGATCTTACGCTTCAGCGGGAAGCATCTGGCACAGTCATTGTATGCTTTCTTGGAAATGAACAATACAATTGACGCGCCAAGGGTTAGAACTGAGATTAGATCTGATGAGGGATATAGCACTTTTGCAAGATACGTAAGCGGCGAGATGAAATGTTGCGAGTGTGGTGCTCCTTTACAATTAAGGAAGAGTAAAAAAGGTAGATTCTTTCTGGCGTGTACCAACTATCCCAAATGTGATTATACGGAGCTGGTTGACCCTGAAGCCGTGAACAGATATTTCTATTTTAAAAACAGAAATGGCAAAAGGTGTCCACAAGACAACACGTCGCTTGAAGCCAGAATCAACAGTAAAGGAATATATGTCTGTTGCAATGGGCTCCACAAACATTTCTTTAAGCTTGATGAGATTTAAAATAGATGATTTTAAAACTAATCGATGTGAACAAACTGTTCTCTGAAGGAGATGCAGCATGTCTAAGATATTTTTTCATGATCTGACGAAAAGTTGGGGATGCAAAACGATGCAGGAACCTATGTTTGGAATAAGATTGTATATAGATGGAGGTAGATGAACGACATCTTTCTATGGAAAATGTAAACTTTTTGTGAACGAGCCGATTTTTTGCTTTATATTATTTTTTTGTATTGTCCGTTTTTGCTCACTGATTGACAAGACTTCTCTTTAACAATTTGCTATCATAATGGCAACATTTGAAGGGGGTTGTCTCTATGCGTTATTATTTAAATAGTCAAGTGGATTATCGGGTTATAGACAAACGATTCGGCAGTGTAACAAACAAAAGATGTATTGACGGAAGAATAACAGGGTCAAACAAGTGTATAGGGTTTTGCAATTATGCTGATCATCCCGGATATGTTACCCCAGAAATTGCGCAAAAACGTATGTGTTTTGAAAAAGGCTGCGGGTACTTTATCCAAAAGACACGCGAGCTAGTCCATGCACCTCAAAAAGAGGATAGCGATGTATACTCGAAGGTAGTAGAATCGGTCTTAGAACAATGTAATGCCTTTGAAGGAATGAAGATTATAAATCATAAAATCTCGGGCAATAAGATCGTTTTCTACTATGTTACGATCTCAAAAGAATACAGGTTTGATATGATTGTTCAGAGTTTTGATAAAGCTTTATTTGGCATAGAAATCGAATTTCGTGTAGTTCCTTGTGAATACACTGACGCAGTGAATATAATCTTCGGCATGAGATTGGCCGTATAAATAATAAAGGAAAGAGGAAAGAAAATGAGTTTCAAAGAAGAATTTGAAAGTATAATTGATCAAATCGAAGAGCTTGTTAGCAATAAAATTCCTGCACTTAATATATCTGAGGAAGTTGCTAAATCAAAAGGATATGGCGCTCGTGATTTGGGAACAGCATTCAGGTTTATCACAGGGTTACCGCTGGCCAAGTATATAAACGAACGGAAGATGATGGCGGCATATCGTTATCTGATTGACTCATCAGAACCAGCGATTAGTGAGGCAGTTGCAATTACAGATTATGGTGATCAAAGCTCTTTCTCTAAAAAGTTTAAAAAGGTGTTTAAAGTATCTCCGGGTACAGCTATAAAAGAAAAGAATCCGAGTCTATTTAGAGCACAGATTACTTGGGAAGAGCTTGAAACCGGAGAAAAGAACCAGAAAATGATTGGAGAGAGTCAAGTGAATGAACCTACAGTTTTTGGGGTAAATATCGAGAATTATAAGATACTTTCCGAAGTGTTTGAATTACAGAGTTTCTATGGATTATCAGAAGAAATGAGTAAAGCGGCATATGATTTTTCAAGAGATCATAAACGTCCGCTGGCGAAAACTTTTCAATACTTTTTCGAAAATGTAATTCCATATAAATCAATAGATTATATTGAGGTATTTGAAGAAGATCATGTTTTCTTTTCAGATGAAGCAGAATATATTCAGAAAGTAGTTCTTGAAGATTTGGAGAACCCAGAATGGATTTATCTGTTCTTTGATGCTGGCTTTACCGATGAAATATATGAAATCATAGATAAGGCTAGAGGACAGGGGGTTGATGATGTTAGAACCCTAAGTATGACAGCACTTCGTTTCCTGGCGAGCGATATCGGTGGTTATTATGGCTTAAAGGCAGCCGATTATTATGATGAGCACGCCAATGAAGAGTATAATGATAAGAATCTGGAGGAATATATTCAGTGGGTAGATAAGGGGTATGATTATGAGCTTGCGTTTGAAGCGATTCTTACCGATGCAGCTATTGAGAAAATGGATCAGATGATGTTCGTGGATTTTGATGAGGATAATGATGATTATAATGAAATCGACCGCAGTGGTTGGGATATACGGAGACTCTAATAAATCGTTAGATGAAGAGTCTGCTGGTTAGCGGGATAGCGGATTATGTAGAGAGAAAGCCTTTTATTTCTTTTAAAAAATATGGATTCCTTTGGTAAAATGTGATATAATATTTAGAATTGATTCTTATTTGATAAACATTGTTTCGACCCGTTAATGATTTAGGAAGGATTCAATTATGAAAACAATTAATCTTCCCCCCTATGCACCAACGCTTATGGAATCAACTCGTGCCATAGGCTATTCAATCGAAGCAGCAATTGCTGATATCATTGACAATAGCATTGCGGCAAAGGCAAGTCAGATTGATATAGACTTTTTTCCGATTGGTGAGTCTTTTATTTCTATTCTTGATAACGGATGCGGAATGACGCAAGAAGAGTTGATTTCTGCCATGCAATACGGAAGTAAAAATCCGCTTGAAGATAGGTCTGCAGATGACTTGGGCCGATATGGGTTGGGGCTTAAGACCGCTTCGTTGTCACAATGCCGCATACTAACTGTGATTTCCAAGACGGACGGACACATTATTGGTGCCCAGTGGAATCTGAACCATGTTCAATCAGCAGAGAGCTGGTCACTGATACTTATTGACTCTAATGAAGCAAATCAATATCCAGGGATACAAAAACTGAAGAAGTATTCGAATGGTACTCTTGTTATTTGGCAGGATCTGGACAAATTTGCCGTTGGCGAGAACGATATGGCAGAAGCGTTCTCCCGAAAAATGGGCTTGATACGAGATCATTTATCACTGGTTTTTCACAGATATCTCAGCGGAGAACCCGGTTTGAAAAAGCTGGATATAAAGATGAATGATGAGAAAGTTGAGCCTCAAGATCCGTTTTTGACAAAAAAGAGCACGCAACTCATGGACGAAGAAACAATTGTCGTTCGCGGGCAGAAGGTTAAAGTGACACCATTTATTCTGCCGCACACCTCCAAACTAACGCAAAAGGAACTGAAAGCACTTGGGGGAAAAGACGGACTGCGGAAAAATCAAGGGTTTTATGTTTACCGAAACAAGAGACTGTTAGTTTGGGGCAGTTGGTTTCGTCTGATGCGTCAAGGAGATCTGTCGAAGCTTGCGCGCGTTCAAGTGGATATTCCTAACTCTTTGGATGATCTTTGGACACTTGATATCAAAAAGTCCACTGCAACTCCGCCGGAAGATGTAAGAAAGAACCTTGCAGTTATCGTTGAAAGGATCTCCGAAGGAAGTAAAAGAACCTGGACATATAGAGGAAAAAAGGAAACCTCGGATAGTATTGTTCATGTCTGGAATCGAATGGTGTCCAGAGATGGAGGGGTTTATTATGAGATTAATGCTGACCATCCAATGATTGATGCTGTTTTGGCTGAACATCCGGAGATGCGCCCGCAGGTTGAAGCCTTGCTAAAGCAGATCAGTTTATCTCTTCCATTGAATTCTCTATATATTGATTTGACAAATGATAAAAAGATTGAGAATGACAGTGATGATGCTTTCTCAGATATTGTTGGCATGATCAAAACCATTCTTGCGAATACTCCAACTGACTTGCGAAATGATTTGCTTGAATCATTAATTCTTACCGAGCCATTTTGCAACTACACCGAAGAGATAGAAGCGGCTAAGAAGAGAGGTGCCTTTAATGACTGAAAGTATGGAGTATCTGATTGCCAATATTACAATAACTGTTAACAAAAAATATGAAGATGAGCTTCCGACAAGTGACCAGATCAACGAGATTGCAGAAGCATATCGTATTGCACTGTCAACACTGTACCCTGTTTCAGATGAAGAATTTGAACAGGTTAAGAATACACTTCAAGCGGATATTCTTCATAAAATCGGGGTTGCAACAACACTACGCGGTCACGATGACACCCATCAAACATGGTATTATATGCAAGAAAATGATGGGTATTATTGGAAAAGATATAAGACTTTTCTGAAAAATAATAAGCGTTGGGGTATTGAGGTGGTAAATCGTTTGGATCAAACCACCAATGAAGTTATGGATGATTTGGGTGATCCAAAGGATCACGATCGTCAATTCCAAAGAAGAGGACTTCTGTTGGGAGATGTTCAATCTGGTAAAACTGCAACGTACACAGCCATTTGTAACAAAGCATCCGATGCCGGATACCGCGTGATTATTGTCCTTGCTGGTATGATGGAAAACCTTCGTGTGCAAACACAGGAGCGACTTGATTCGGAATTTGTTGGGATTGAGAGCAAGTATGCGCTTAACAAAAAAGCAGATCAAGAAATTCGAAATACTCCTGTCGGTGTTGGAAAAGTACCGCCTATTGATCAAAACAGACGGATTGCTTGCTTTACCTCAGTTGCCACAGATTTCAACAAGAAAACATTGCAAGCGCTTGGATTGAGTCTGAAAAATCTTAACGGAACCGCCTTATTTGTTATTAAGAAGAATAAGAGCGTTCTTAACAATCTGTACAAGTGGCTTATGGAAAACAACGCAGATTATGAAAATGGATTGATTGATCTACCTTTATTGCTGATTGATGATGAGGCGGACAACGCATCTGTTAACACAAATTCCGAAGAAAAAGATCCGACAGCAATCAACAAAGCGATCAGAGGCATTCTGAATTGTTTCCGCCAGGCATCCTATTTAGGTATCACTGCGACACCGTTTGCCAATATCTTTATTGATCCTGATTCGGACGAAGCTGCGAAGGACTTATTCCCGAAAGATTTTCTTACAGTTCTTCCAACTCCAGAAAAATACATTGGTGCAGACCGAATCTTTGGTCATGGAGATGCTGATGAGTGGGACAATGAATTCGTTGGAAGAACTGCAGGCGAATATGGTGATACAATTATCCCCATCAATAATGAAGAACAAGAGTTTTACTTTGTATTCAAACATAAAAAGGATCTGGCTGACGAATTATATGATTTGCCAGAAAGTCTAAAAGAAGCAATTCGATACTTCATTCTTATAAATGCAATTACGGACTTGCGCACCGACACGCGTGAACATCGCTCAATGCTTGTGAATGTCAGCCGGTTTACAATGGTTCAAAATAAGACTTCGGACTTAATCGAAGATTATCTGAATGCGGTTAAGGCAGATCTTGAAAACTATTCTAAGCTGCCGCTCGATCAAGCAATGCAGATTCCAAGAATTGCTGCATTGCATGATACATGGGAAAAACATCATGTTCAGGAAATGGCAAATTTGAATTGGGCGGATTTTTTGCATGGCTGGCTTAATAAGACTGTAAAAAGAATTGAAGTCCGCAGTGTAAACCAACAGCATGGTGCATCCTCACTGAATTACTATGAATATAAGAACATCGGCATGCGTGTTATTGCAGTCGGTGGAAACAGTCTTTCCAGAGGCCTCACATTGGAAGGACTGTGCGTCAGCTATTTTTATCGTAATACGATGATGTATGATACACTTCTTCAAATGGGCAGATGGTTTGGTTATCGACCTAATTATGATGATCTGTTCAAGATTTGGATGGCGGAAGATGCAATTGATTGGTATGGATACATTACTGATGCAGTCAATGAACTGAAAGATGAGCTCAAAAAAATGAAACGGCAAAACCAAACGCCGGAAGAATTTGGTCTAAAAGTCAGACAAGCCCCAGGAGCACTTCTTATTACAGCGAAGAACAAAATGAGAACGGCAACACCCGTTAACCGACCGATTACAGTGTCTGGTCGAATGATTGAAACGCCAAGAATAAAGGGTGATCCTTATAGTATTGAAGAGAATAAGAAGCTTTGTAAGGCTTTTGTTGGGGAAATATCTCAAAAGACTCAGTACTATTTCGACAAAAAAAACAAGGCCTTTATTTGGAAGAGTGTGCCTAAAAAGGCTGTAATTGAATTGGTTCGAAACTATATTACACACCCATGGAACCTCAATTTTCAACCAGTTGCATTAGCCGACTATATTGAGAGTGATGATGGATTGCTGGATAATTGGGATGTTGCAATTCCACAAGATGATGATTTGAGCCAAACAGAGCCAATAAAGCTTTTTGACGGCTCCGTTCTTTCTGTTCATCCAAAAGGCAGACCATTAGAATGGGACTTGACAAACAAGAACATGCTAAAGGTCTACGGGCGTCATGTTCGAATTGGAGCAGGCGGGTGTACAAAGATCGGTCTGACTGAGGAAGAAATTAACAATCTTCGCAGAGAGCATGGAAGCAGTAAGGACAGTACCTATCTGCATACTAAGCGGAACCCACTTCTTTTGATTCATGTGTTAACCAATACGAACCCAAAAAAGGAACCGGAGGATCCGAATCTAGTGTTTGCTCTTGGACTTGGCTTTCCATATGATGGGAAAGAACGAACCGCTAACTATATGGTAAACGTTAAGGAACTGAGAAACTGGGTTGATATTGAAGACGAGGATGACGACGATGAAAACAATAACTGAATTGGCTGAAAAATGGAATAGTATCTCTCCATATTCAGATGGATTCCTTTTGGTATCGGATGATCATCCCTTGTCTTTTCATATTGGAATCCAGGCTGAAAACGAAAAAGTATTTGTTGTTCTTAATACGGGGAAAATAGATAAAATCTTCTCCTCTAAATCCGTATTAGCAGAGAATATCCGGCTTGAAAATGGCAGTTATGCTCTCCGCTTTTGGTTGAAACAACCCTCGTTGGATGAGCTGTTTGTAAAGCTTTGCTGGGATCTTATGGAAGCGTCGCGGTATGCGAAAGATCCCCTGAAACAGTTTGTTGCTCAATACAAGAAATGGCAGCGGCTTCTACAACAGGTTAATAATGGGTTGTTATCTGATAACGTGCAAAAGGGTCTGATTGGAGAATTGCTTTTCCTTAAAGAAAAAGCAGATCAATTTGGTGTTGATGCTGCATTGACAGCATGGACAGGTCCGGAGGGCTCTGACCAAGATTTTGATTTTCCAGATTTTTGGGCAGAGGTCAAATCAACTGCTATTTCAAGTCAAGCAATTTCAATATCTTCTATTCAACAGTTAGACCGCAGCGATAAAGGTCTTTTGGTAGTATATTATTTGGATAAAACTACAGCTGCTGGGAAACAATGTGTTTCTTTGGATGAAGCAATTAAATCCGTTGAACAGATGCTCGTTTCTGAAAAGCAGAAGAACTCGTTTGCATGCAAATTAGCGCGGCTTGGGTATCAGGAGAAAGACAGAAAACTGTATCACGAAACTAGGTTTCGGGTACAGGATCGGGATGTTTTTAGCGTTGTAGAAGGTTTTCCGCGTCTGATCAAAAGCAACATCATCTCTGGAATTGTCAACGTCAACTATGAAATCAGTCTTTCGGCTATAAAAGCATTCAAAAAACAGGAGATCTGACATGGATGTACTAGAGTTTAAAAAAGACTTTCTGGAAGAAGTGAAGTCAACAGCATCGGTTGAAGGCAACGGGTCTAACGCTGCTTTTGTAAGTGTTGCCTCGAGCTATTTACTTGGTGCTGAAGTGCTGACGGATTTTACACCTGCGTTTTATAATGGCGCTGGAAAGAACGCCAGCACCAAAGCAAGAGTAGATGGATACTTGTTGGATGAGTTTGACATGACATTTACGCTTGTTATTGCTGACTATTCCGGTGAAGATGAACGAGAAACCATAACGAGAACAGCTGCAGCTGTTCAATTTGACAGGTTGCTTCACTTCCTTGAGGCCGCATTTACTGATAAGTTTAAGAGATCTATTGAACCCAGCACCCCCGCTTCTGATTTGGTAGATATGCTGCGCTTGAACAAGGACAGAATCCGTAAATATCGATTCTTACTTCTAACTGACGGTTTTATGAGCGATCGCATCAGCGAAATTGAATCGAAATCATTTAATGATATCCCTGTCGAATGTCAAATCTGGGACGTTGACAGAATCTATCGTGTGTGTTCTTCGGATTTAGGCCGCCAGGATATGGAGATTGATTTCAAAGCTTATACAGATGGAAAGGGCATCCCTTGCCTGGAAGCGAGCAATGCAAGCACAGAAGATTATCACAGCTATCTTTGCATTATTCCCGGAAGCGTCTTAGCCGATATTTATGATTTCTTTGGCAGTCAATTGCTTGAGGGAAACGTTCGCTCGTTTCTTTCAACAAAAGTTGCTGTTAATAAAAAGATACGTGAAACGATACTGAGAATCCCACAAAACTTTTTTGCATATAACAACGGCGTTTCTGCAACAGCAATGAATCTTCAATTTGAAAACACCCCTGAAGGAAGATTCATTACTTATGCAAAGGATTTTCAGATTATTAACGGTGGTCAAACAACGGCCTCTTTGTCAAACGCAAGACACCGTGACAGTGCAGATCTCAGTCAAATCTATGTTCAGATGAAACTGACTGAAATCGATTCTGATGCAGATAAGTCAAGTGAGCTGATTCGTAATATTTCCAGATCATCGAACAGTCAAAACAAAGTCAGCGATGCAGATTTCTTTGCAACTCATCCTTTCCATATACGCATGGAACAAATCTCCAGGAGATTGTTTGCACCTGCTTCCGGCGGTGCTCAATATGAAACGAAATGGTTTTATGAAAGAGCCCGCGGACAATACTTGCAGGCGCAAATGCGGATGACCAAAGCGCAAAAGGATAAGTTTTCAGCTCAGAATCCGAAAAAACAACTGATTACAAAAACGGATCTTGCAAAGTACCGCAACTCCTGGGCAGGAGGACCTCAGGTAGTCAGCAAAGGTGCTCAGACAAACTTTATGAAATTTGCCGAGATCATTGATGACGCATGGTCCAAATCTGACATGCAGTTTAATGAAAAGTATTTCAAAGATACTGTAGCTCTAGCAATTCTTTTCAAGCACACGGAGTGGATTGTGTCACACCAGCCTTGGTTTGAACATGGTTATCGGGCAAACATTGTTACATATTCTGTTGCTCTATTTCACAGATTAATCAAATCCCAATTCAAGGGAAAGGATCTTGATTTGAGTTTGCTTTGGAATCGGCAGAAAGTTCCTGATGCCGCCACAAACGAGCTTGTTAAGATAACAAAGTTTGTATTCGATACGATTACAGATCCGCACAGAGGCACAATTAATGTTACGCAGTGGTGTAAAAGAGATGCTTGTTGGGAAGAAGTGAAAAAATGTCCCATAAAGCTTTCTGAATCGTTAGATTCTTTGCTTATCAGCATTTCTGATGTAAAGCAAGAAGAGAAAGAAGCAAAAAAAGATCAGCGAATCGCTTCTGATCTGGATGCTCAAAAGCGCGTGCTGGAATTAGGATCAATATATTGGAAAAAAGTCAACGACTTTGTAATTGGAAAACGTATTGCAATAACACCGGATCAGATGAAGGCAATTAAATATGCAATGAGAATTCCGGAGCAAATACCCAGTGCGTTTCAAAGCATTCAGTTGCTCGCTTTATTGGAAGAAGTTAAAGCAAATGGATTTAAGGGATAAGAGAAGAGTATGAGAAAGATGAAAGTAATCGATTTGTTTGCGGGAGCTGGCGGATTAAGTCTAGGGTTTCAGCAAACCGGAAAATATGACATCAAGGTTGCTTTTGAAAACAGTCCTTATATGCAAGAAACATACAAGAAAAATCACTCCGGTGTAGATGTACGGGGTGATGTTTGTGCTGCGGATTATAAAGAGATTCATGAAAAATATGGCCCTATCGATGTCGTTATAGGTGGGCCGCCGTGCCAGGGCTTTTCAAATGCAAACAGGCAAAAAAACCATGCTATCAGTCAAAATAATATGCTTGTCAAGGAGTATATTCGCGCTGTATTAGAGCTTAAGCCAAAAGCCTTTGTTATGGAAAACGTTAGCACACTGCAGTCTGATGTTCATCGCTTTTATCTGAGCAAAGGCGATAAACGGTTGATTCGCCGATATTCTATCCCTACAAAACGTGTTACTCTTTGTTTAATTGAAAAGGATTATGCTTTTCGTGGTGCAGAAGCTATAGTTCGAGACAAGAATAGAGTACTTTATTACTTGTGGCCGGAAACACATTATTCTGCATTAAACATCATTTTCAAGAGTTCAAAAAACAGTAAAAAAATGCATTCTGCCCTATCAAAGTACAAAAAGAAGCTTTTGTTGTTTGCTGAAGATCATCTATCGGCTACTGCGAAGGATCATGTTTTACAAGCAGATGCTGTAGCTTTTCAGACTGTTTGTGATTACTATTCTGGAAAAAAGGGCGCAAAGGATATTAAAGAAGCTATTGCTCCCGCTATTATGATTCAAAGAATGTTAAGTATCGCCAAAGAGATATATGATAATCATATTATTGTGAGCAACTTCACTTCAAAAAATGGCTTGTATGCCAATATTGAATCATTTGCTGTGTTTGACTATTTAACTGCTGTTCTAGGAGAAGAGAGCGGTTACACCATTAAAAATGACGTCTTATGCGCTGCTGATTATGGGGCGCCTCAAAAAAGAATGCGTTTTGTTGTGTTGGGAGTTCGGAAAGACGTTGCAGACAGCGTTGACTTTCCAAAAGCTGTTTTTGATGAAACCAGTTATCGAACAGTCAGAGATGCTATTGAGGATTTAGAAACAGTTGAACCATTCTATGATATGGAAGATGATAAAACCGGTATCATACTCGGTAACGCTGAAAAGGCTAGCGCTCTTTGTGCCGCCCTGAGGGACTCAGATACCCTGAAGAACCATATTGCGACGAAAACAACAGAAACTGCACTTGAGCGGTTCCGCGCACTGAAGCAAGGTGAAAACTTTCATTCCCTTGACAACAAATTAAAAACTAATACATATACAGATGCATCCAGAACTCAAAACACTATTTACCTTCGGCTGAGATACGATGAACCAAGCGGTACAGTTGTAAATGTTAGAAAATCGATGTGGATCCATCCTGTACTGGATCGGGCAATAAGCATACGAGAAGCGGCAAGGCTTCAAACCTTTCCAGACTCGTTCGTCTTTTACGGATCTAAGGACAAACAGTATCAGCAAGTCGGAAATGCTGTTCCACCAATCATGGCAAAGGCTATCGCCGAAGAACTAGCAAAAACCATAAGCGAAGCTGTTTCCAGCGGTGATCAAAATGCCCGATAATCACAGTAAAGAAGCACGAAGTTATAACATGTCCCGCATCCGCAGCAAGGACACAAAACCGGAGAAATTAGTCAGATTGTTCCTTTTTTCGAGAGGGTTTCGTTATCGGAAGAATGACGCTCGACTTCCCGGAAAGCCGGATATTTATCTGCCAAAGTACAAAACCGTCATTTTTATCAACGGTTGTTTCTGGCATAAACACGAAGGCTGCGTCAAATTTGTTTGGCCGAAAAACAATGCAGAGTATTGGGCTAAAAAGATTGAAGGAAATGTCTCCCGTGACAAGCGGAACTATGCAGAATTATCCCAGATGGGACTCAAAGTGATTGTGATATGGGAATGTGAACTAAAAAAAGCAAACTTTGAGTTTGCAATGGAAAAATTGGTCAGATCGATAACGTCCCAGGACAAACAGTGAAAGGAGGCTGCCAATGAGAAGAGAATACTATTCCGCCTCAATACAACAGTTTCTGACTGACTCCACAGACCGTATCCTGGGAACGCTGTTGATTAATGATGAGTTTGAAACGACTGATCTTCAAAAACGAGCATGGCAACAGGAGATAATAATACTGAAGAGCCAGCTTTCTTTTCTGAAGCACGGTGATATTGCGTTTGAATACACTATTCCGCGCATCGGACATCGGGTTGATGTGGTATTGATCGTGAGCGGCATCATCTTTTTGCTGGAATTCAAAGTTGGCGATTCTGAACACAAGAAAGCAACAGCAGATCAGGTTATGGACTATGCGCTCGATTTGAAGTATTTCCATGAAGCGAGCAAAGGACGGTTGATAATTCCAATCAGTTTATCGACAGATGCTCCTGAAAGGCCATGCAACATAGAGGTAATGAATGACCGGATCAGCAAGGTCGTATTTTGCAATAAAATGGATCTTGGTTGTTTTATCCATGACACAATTCAGCAAGAAGCAGATGAAGAATTAAGTATGAAAACATGGCTTGGTTCTCGATATGCTCCTACCCCCACGATCATAGAGGCAGCCCAGTCTTTATACAGAAATCATTCTGTCCACGATATTTCTCGAAATGACGCTGGTGCTGAAAACCTCACACATACTACAAAAGCGATCAGTCAAATCATTGAAAACTGTAAAGCATCAGGCAAAAAGGCAATATGTTTCGTAACAGGAGTTCCCGGCGCCGGAAAAACGCTGGCTGGACTGAATATCGCAAATGAACGTCACAAATATGACTCTGAAGAACACGCAGTTTTTCTGTCCGGAAACGGGCCTTTGGTAGATGTTCTGCAAACGGCTTTGGCCAAGGATCGCGCAAAACGTGATGGGATTACCATTAATGAGGCTAAGAGAGAAACCAAAGCGTTTATTCAGATAATACACAAATTCCGGGATGAGGCATTAACAAGCTCCCGCCCTCCGATTGAAAAAGTCGCGATTTTTGACGAAGCGCAACGGGCGTGGGACAGGGATGCCTTAACCGACTTTATGAAACGGAAAAAAGGGGTTAGCGATTTTAATCAATCTGAGCCAGAATTCTTGATAAGTATAATGGACCGGCATGAGAGCTGGGCAACCATTATTTGCCTTGTTGGTGGTGGCCAGGAGATATATACTGGGGAAGCAGGAATCGAGGACTGGTTTCACGCGCTCAAAGACAACTATCCTAACTGGGAAATCTACTTATCAGATAAAATGGTAGATTATGAGTACGTGGGCGATTCTACCATCGATCAGTTGCTTGGCGGCCGGACATATATTGTAGAGCCCAGTCTTCATTTGGGTGTCTCTTTGCGATCGTTTCGGAGCGAACGGCTATCTGATTTCACAAAAGCACTCCTGGATAATAATGTCGAAGATGCCCGGAAAATTTTTCAAAGCCTAAAACAAACGTACCCTGTTGTGCTTACCCGGAAGTTTGAAACTGCAAAACAATGGGTAAAGGAAAAAGCCAGGGGTAGTGAGCGGTTCGGATTGCTTGCAAGTTCAGAAGGGAAACGCTTAAGAGGCGAAGGCATCTGGGTTCCCTCGGAAATCAATCATGTTGGCTGGTTTTTGAACGGAAAAGAAAATGTTGATTCGTCATACTATTTGGAAGTTGCCGCATCAGAATTCAAGGTACAGGGTCTAGAGATTGATTATGGTCTCCTTGCGTGGGATGCAGATTTCTGTTATGTTGATGGAGAGTTTGAATACTATCGGTTCCGAGGCGAGAGATGGAATCATGTTAATGTTGAGCAAAGAAAACGGTATTTAAAAAATGCATATAGAGTTTTATTTACACGCTCCAGGCAGGGATTAGTCATTTTTATCCCCTCTGGCAATGCTGATGATCCTTCAAGGGCGCCTGAATTTTATGATGGAACATATCAGTATCTAAAATCGATAGGAATCGATGAAATATGATGATACATAACGTGGGTAAGAATGTTAATCTGCTGATGGAGTATACGCTTAAAATCTTACTAGAGCAATCTGCCAACCCTTCCGTTTTGCACCGGCTGCTGCAGCATATGTGAGGTAAAAGGCCGTTGTGAGGTGATTTCTGGAAACTTCTATATATTTCTTCTCACATACGGCCTTTTAAGAAATAGCCTCACAGAACCTCACACCTCACAGAAAACTATTTACTGAAGAAAAGGATCTTCTGAAGCGATTTCTGGAAAGTTTCCATATTATTCTTCTCACATATGCTTTTCTTAGAAATAGCTTCAGTTAGCTTCATACTTCAGAGAATAGAAATATATAAACCATACGTCTTTTTTTCGTAAAAACCTTAGTATTTCCTATTGCGAATGGCCTTTTTAAACAATAGCCTGCGAGCCGGAAATGCCGAATCGAAATAGAAGTCAGGTGAATAATACAAGTTCAAATGTAAAATTTACTCCAGATAATCCAATTGTAAGAGAGGCTGCAGAGAAAAGAAAATGATCTATACAACAGAAATTCTGCGAGAAGAGCTCTCGAACTACCAAAATCCAAATGATAAAATCCATCGTATGGTTCAGGAACAAAAGCTCTTTCCGGTCGTAAGAGGGCTATACACAACCGATCCGAAAGCTAATGGTAAGTTTCTTGCCGGGGCAATCTATGGACCGTCATATCTTTCTTTTGATTATGCCTTAGCCGAGTATCATCTTATAGAAGCGCATCCAAACGCCTTCCAAAGCGCAACATACGGGAAGCATGGAAAAAAGCAATACAACACGCCGTTCGGTCGCTTCACATATCGAGATGTTCCAGAAGAAGTATTTGATCTTTTTGTCCGTAATGTGAGTGTTGCCGGAAATGTATATCGCATTGCTTCCCCGGAAAAAGCGATCTGCGACAAAGTGTATTCTATGCGTCCGGCGATGAACGAGGCAGAACTGGAAACATTGGTTTTTGATTTCATTGGAATAGACCGAAGGCGATTTCGTTCTCTTCACCTTGACGAGATTCTTTGCATGGGAGAAAAATACCACAGCAAGAATGTCAATCTGCTGTTGGAGTATACGCTTAAAATCATATTAGCACAACTCAAATAATATCACTATCATCCAACGGTATATTAACCGTTAGCAAAGCACAACAGCCACGGGCAAACCGTGGCTGTTGCTATATAACAAAGGCGGTGTGTCCGCCCTGTGCGTACGGAGGATGGACTATTCGGAGCTTTTTTATATAAAGCCGCACGTGAGATAGATATAAGAAAGAAATACCAAAATAAATCCGACTGGTCCTTTTCTCCATAATGAAGGAGGTGGTGCGTATGATTGCACGCGGCTGATTTGGAAATCGAAATCAAAGAATAAGGAGGTAAAAAAACCATGGTTTCCAAAGAACAGTTTTTAGAGCTCAAACACTTAAAGTCGCTGGGTGTACCGACAACAACGATTTGTAAGAAAATCGGGATCTCGGTGCCCAGCGCGAACAAATGGCTGCGACTGGATGAAGATGCTTTCGATCAGTACCTGCGGAACAACACGCCATATCTGGAACAGTATCGCGCCTTCATTCTCAGCATCCTGAAAATCTGTCCGCAGACCCCTGCCACCAACATCATGTATCGGATCAAGGATCAGTTCCCAGATTTCAATTGCAAAAAGACAACCTTTTTTCGCTACATCAAGGATCTGCGGGAACAGACGGGCTATGTGAAGCCGGAAAGCCGTCCGACGTCCTTCCGTGAAGAAATGCCGCCCGGCTATGAAGCACAGGTCGATTTCGGGCAGCTCAAAATGAAAGACATGTACGATCGGATTGTCCGCGTGTACTTCTTTTGTATGGTGCTGTCCTACAGCCGGATGCGGTTTGTGTATTTCAGCCGGGAACCATTCCGAACAAAGACAGCAATTGAAGCGCACAAATATGCTTTTCGGTATTTCGGTGGTCGGACGCAAACGATTCTGTACGATCAGGATAAGGTGTTCGTCGTGAGCGAGAACTACGGCAATATCATCCTGGTTCCACAATTTGAGGATTTCGTACGTCAGGCAGGCTTCAGCGTGATCCTCTGTCACAAGAGCGATCCACAGACGAAGGGCAAGGTGGAAAGCTTTGTTCGGTATGTCAAAGAGGGATTCCTGCAAGGGCGGTTATACACCGGGATTGATTCACTCAACAGCGCCGCTTTGGAATGGCTGGACAAAGAGTGCAACGGTACCACACACGAGCGCACACGGAAAGCACCACGGGAGTTGTTCCGGGAGGAATCCAAATATCTCGAAAAGGTGCAGATCGAAGAAGCGGAAGTGGCGATCCGTGCCGTGTCCGACAAAAATGCCGTCATCTATGAATGGAGCAAATATGAGTTACCGAGATCCCGCGTCAAACAATTCGATCAGGTGCGTATCGAAGAGACAGACGGTGTGCTCATGTTCTACAAAACAGACACCGGCGAGCTGATTCATAAATGTCGCAAGTCTGCTGAAGAAGGCGGAGATATTCCATACCGCGACGAAGGAACGGAAATGGAAACCGTTGGTGAGAATGCGGTACGGCGCATCTTTGCAGATGTAGAAGATATCGAGGATTTCATCGCCTTGCTTCACAAGCAGAACGGCAGGTACGCCAACAGCCAAATGACAAAGATCCTTTCCCTGGCGAAAGCATACGCGGTTGATCAGGTTGAGACGGCCATTCGTTATTGTATCCGGGTGAAAAGATGCACACTGAACGAGGTTCAAGCCTTCTTGCTTTATCGGTATGGCATTGGGATCGGGAAACGGAAAATGACCGCCAATGCCATTTATCACTGCAAGAAGCGTGCGGAAGAGATTGCGGAGGAACAAAATGGCAGACTTGATTGAACTGTACGAGAAAGCGCGATTGCTGAATCTGCAAAACCTCGCCCACGGCAAGATCGATTTGAACCGGGAGACCGTGTCAAACCTTGATTATCTGGATTATGTGTTCAGTGCAGAGCTGGAGCTCCGCAGGCAGGCGGCGATCCAGCGGAACAAGAATGCCAGCCGGTTGCCGCAGAGAGTATTTGATCCATCCAGACTCAAACCTGGCATTGCATGGCAGGTGGAGCAACTGGATACTTTGCAGTGGATCGAAGAGGAACAGAACATCATCCTGATTGGTCGATGTGACACCGGCAAAACGACGCTGGCTGCACATATTGGCCAGATGGCGCTGGAACGCAAAGAGACCGTTTATTACTGCAATATCGAAGAATTCCTGCGGGTGATGAAGCACAAGGACACCTCCCGCAAAACCGAAAAGATCTACCGTTACATATTGGATTGTGCGGTAATCATCATCGACGATGTGATGTACGCGAACATCACGCCGGAAGATCTGCCGATATTCTATCGTGCGATCTCATTTCTGAACGAGGCACGGAGCCTCATCATCATTACGAACCGTGAGCTGTCCGGTTGGATCAGTGCAGCGGAAGATACACATCTGATGCAGACCCTTGTGGACCGCATCACAGCAAACAGCCAGATCATTCGACTGAGATAAAAAGAAAAGGAGGACCGGGCTGTGCCTCCGAAAAGCTTGATAGATACTTGAAATTGAAAACAATATCCTCTTCTGAGGATTGAATATACACGGGGAACCATTCCCAGAGATCTTCCGAAAGTGGCAGATTTTCCGCGACGTTTTGCCACCCGGGAAGGCCGGGTTAAATCTCCAGGCCTGATCTTCCGGACAACGGCGCGGGGTCACGCGTTGAAAATCGGGAAATCAAGAACATGGGGCTGTGCCAGAAGAATCGTTGAGGGAAGAAGCGTCTGTGATTCACATCACGTCAACGAAGAAACACTGGAAAAAACATACAAAGAAGCAATGCGGCAACTGGTCGACGAAATGGATGAGATACTCGAAACCATAGGAGACGGGCTCGTTGAAACAACCGGTCAAGACATCAAAGATAAGATCGAATCCATTGAAACTGAGATTGCCGCGATTCAGGTAAAGGTTATTCAGGCCCAGAGACAAAAAACGGCAAAGGCGCTGGATCTGCCTACGTATAACGCTCTGATCAAAGAGAGCGCAGAAAAGATACAGGCACTCGAAAAGAAGAAGGCAGAACTGCAGGATGAAAACACGAACTATTACGCATCGCGGGCATGGATCAACAGCTTCGAGGAAGCAGTCGCAAACGGCTCGGTGCAGGATGCCCGGAACGGTTTCATCATAAGGCAGATGGTTGAAAGCATCACAATCTATGATGAGTACATGCAGATTCAATTCAAGTGCGGTGTAACATATGACCAGCCGTATGTAAAATAAAGAAAAAAGCCATCCATGATTTGAAAAATACACCCAATGAGTGTATAACATAGCAGGCACGAAGCAATACGTGTCTGCTTTTTCTTTGAAAATGTCAAGTTTTTTGATAAAAAACTTGACAAAAAGCAGCAGCACATTAACGCTAAAATACGACGCTATCGTATTTTAGCATAAGAAATCAGTGAAAATTTAACGCTAAAATACGATACCATCGTATAATTTCCTAAACCTCGCACCATGCAAAAAGCATTGCGAGGCTTTTTTTGTTTTACCCACCACTTTTCTCAAGTACATGATATAATGGCAGACGGGAGGTGGTGGAATATGATTGAATGAAGAATGCCAATCTAAATTAAGAAAAAGGAGGTAAAAGCATGCTTAAAATAAGCAAATCAGATTGGCAGACAATGAAAGAGCACTACGAACTGGGCGTCCCGTTAACAAAAATCGCAGCAAGATATAATATCAGCATTCCAACATGTAGACGATATGCCACGATGACCGAATCAGAGTTCGATACTGTTGAAAGCGAGCAGCACCCATATTTGGACAGTTACCGTGAGTTCATTTTAGAGGAACTCAAAACGAACCCGCAGATCCAGAACACAAATCTGTATTATCGACTGGAAGAGCGCTTCCCGGATTTTGAATGCAGACCGTCCACATTTCATCGGTATCTTCACAGAATCCGATGTGAGCTTGGTGGCATTTACCTGAGTAAGCGGATTACATCCATCCGGAAACCGTTGCCAGCCGGATATGAGGCGCAAGCGGATTTCGGGCAGATGATGCTGATGTCGATGTACGGAAAAAAGGTGCGGGTGTATTTTTTCTGCATGACGCTTTCGTACAGCAGGATGCACTTCGTGTATTTCAGCGCGGAACCGTTCACAACGAAATCGGCGATCGAAGCGCACGACTACGCATTCCGGTATTTCGGAGGCAGACCACAGACCATCATGTATGATCAGGATCGCGTATTTGTGGTCAGTGAAAACTTTGGCAATATCATTTTGGTACCGGCTTTTGAGGAATACGTGAAAAACGTCGGCTACACAGTGGTGCTGTGCCGTCCGCGAGACCCGCAGACAAAGGGCAAGGTCGAAAACCTCGTCAAATACGTCAAAGAGGGATTCTTGGACGGACGGCTCTATTCCGGCATCAACGAACTGAATGTCGCGGCAATGCAGTGGCTGGACACGGTGGCAAACGCAAAGCCAAACGGGACGACGCACAAACCGCCAAAAGAGCTGTTCGAGGAAGAAGCCCGCGTCTTGGTTAAAGTGCCGCATCTCATCATCGACAGGGTGGAAATCCGGAATGTTTCGGATAAATATCAGGTCAGATATGAGAACAGCATTTACGAGATGTCGCGCCTCGCGGTTTCGCCGGGCAAACAGGTGCGAATTGAAAAGAAAGACGGAAAACTGTTTTTCTATCTGCTGCCGACCGGAATACTAATATATGTCGTGGAGCGGGCGCAGGAAGGCTCCGCTGTACCATGCGAGGATGTCGGTGTCCAGATGGAATCGGTCGCAGAACTCGAACTGCGCAGGCAGCTGGACGGCGTGGATGTCCGGGAGACATTCATGGCGGAACTGGAGTTGGCGGTACCGAGATACCGAAACTCCCACTTGCGGAAGATTTCGCAGCTGATTGAAGGCTACGGGATCGAGCGTGTAGAGGAAGCGATGGAATACTGCATCGTGGCACAGAACTGCACGGCATTTGAACTTGGTGCATTCCTCATATATAAATACGGGGCCGCGCTTGCAAAAAAGTACATGGATAAAAATGTGTACTACACCTGCAAGGCAAGAGCGGACGGAATAGCGAGGGAACGAAATGGCAGATACCAGTAAGATTCTTGAATTGGCACGGAAGCTGAATCTCCAAAACATCGCGCACGGCTACATCGAACTGGAAGAAAAGCCGGACATGAGTAATCTCGACTATCTGGCACTCATTCTTTCGCAGGAAGTTGAAATGCGCGAAGAAAAAGCATTCGTAAAACGGGAAAAGGAAAGCAAGCTTCCGTATAGAGAGTTCATCAAGGCAAAGGTCAATGACGGGATCGCATGGCAGATCGACAGATTGGAAACGATGCAGTGGCTTGAAGACGTGCAGAATCTGATCATCATCGGGAAGTGCGATACCGGGAAGACGGCCCTTGCTTCCCATCTCGGCAGGAAGGCGCTGGAGAACGGCGAGCGGGTTTCGTACATGACCATATCCCGGTTGTTGGAAAAACTGGATCGGAAGGATCGCGTCGATAAGTTCAATCGGCTGTTCCGGCAGATGACGCAGTCCTCGCTGATCATCATAGACGACATGATGTATACGAGGATCCCGGACGATGAGCTCCCGCGATTGTACTACGCACTAAACTTTTTGAATGAAACCAGAAGTATTGTGATTATCACGAACAGAGAGCTGTCCTCTTGGGCGGAAGGCACGCAGGACGGACATATGGTGGAAACACTGATCGCACGGCTGACAGCCGGAAGTCAGATCATCAGCCTGACCTAAAAAGGAGAAACCATGATCTATTATGTAAAGAATGCAATCAGATGCAAAAAATGCGGCGACGTTATAGAGAGTCGCTATACGCATGACTTCAAGATGTGCTCTTGTGGTGCTGTCGGCGTTGACGGCGGACACGAGTACCAAAGACTGATTGGAGAATTAGAGGACATCGAAAACCTCTCCATTGTCGAAGAACAGAGACCGGAAAAGAAATCGGAGTAACTGTTCAACAATCAAAAATCACCAAGGGGCCACTAACTTAAAAAGTCAAATAAGTGAAAACCTTGGTAGACAAATTTGGTTTCGAATATAATTCGGGTAACACCGATTTATATAGAGTATGAGTTCAAGCACGCGCACCGAATGAAGGAAAACGGAAAGTCCGTGATACAGAAATGATGATCACGAAACTTTACGCCACCCGAAAGTAAAAGTCCCGAAATCGACATGATTTTTTGAGGGGCTCCTTGGTGTACCTTTGGTGAAACTACCCTTATTTCATGCGCTGTTTGGTGAAACTTATACATAAAAGAAATGGTGGTGTACTTTTTGCGTTTCTTTACGCTGCAAACAAATCGTAAAAGAGACGATGCTGCGGGAGTCGAACCAATACAGCCATGAAAACAGAAGAATAATAGGCTCGGAAGTAACGAATTCGTTACGACAAAAGGTTGATTTTTCTATGGCCGTATGTTAATATAAAATATATTTATATATTCTGATGTAGGAGGCGGTCGATGTGGCAGAGAATATACAGTTTACGGGACAACAGGTTCTTTTTTCAAGAACGAACGAACTGGTCAGAGTGACGCCGTGTCACAAAAACGCGGTCCGCTTTGAGGCGTTTCCGGACTGCAAAATCTTTGACGAAAACCATACGCTGTTGCCGCAGCAGGCGGACTGCTCCTTTGAAGAGCGCGAATACTGCGTGTTTTTGACGGTCGGCAGGGTGAGGCTGCAGCTTGAGCAGAACGGAAAGATCACCGTATATAAAGACGGCGCGGTCATTCTGGAGGAACAGCCCGATCTTGCGTTCCATGACGGCTATCGGCGGTATCGGCGCAAGGACGGTTCCTGGTCGGCCTTGCTCACGTTCCATGCGAATGAGGGCGAACGTTTCTATGGCCTCGGTCACGACGCCTGCGGCAGGTTCGACCTGAAGGGCTGCGCGTTTGACCTGCGTCACGTGAACGCGAAAACGGCGATCCCCTTTGTATATTCCTCACTCGGCTACGGCTTTTTGTGGAACAATCCGGCAGTCGGCAGCGTTGAACTTGCCGAAAACCGCACGCGCTGGAGCGTCGGCGCCACGCGTAAGATCGACTTCGTCGTGATTGCCGGCAATCCGCAGGAGGTTTGTGAAGCGTTGGCGGATCTGACCGGGCACGCGCCGGTCATGCCGCATTGGGCAACCGGCTTCTGGCAGTCCCGCCTGCGCTATGAAACGCAGGAGGATCTGCTCGCCGTCGCGCGGCGGTACAAGGAAGAAAACATCCCGCTCTCCGCCATCATATGCGATTACTTTCACTGGACAGAGCAGGGCGACTACAAGTTCGATCCGCGGTACTGGCCGGACGTGGACGCCATGACAAAAGAACTGCACGATATGGGAACGAAGCTGATCGTCTCCGTCTGGCCGACGATCAACGGCAATTCCGAAAACTATTGGACGATGCGTGAGCGCAACCTGCTGATCCGAACCTCCGGGGGTATGAACGACGTGTTCAGCTTCTACGGTCCGCAGGCGGAAATCGACGTGACGAATCCGGAAACGAGAGCTTTTGTGTTCTCGAAGCTGAAAGAAAACTATCTCGATCACGGGGTCGACGGCCTTTGGTTCGACGAAGCGGAGCCGGAGATTCACCCGGAGCATTTCGACAACCTTCTGTTTCATATCGGGCGCGGCGACGAAGTCGGGCTGCTGTATCCCTATTACTACGCGCAGATGGCATTCGACGGCTTTATGAAGATGGGCAAAGTGCCGGTCACCCTGATCCGCGCCGCCTATCCCGGCGCGCAGAAGTTCGGCGCGTTGGTGTGGAGCGGCGACATCCCCTCCACGTTCGAAAGCCTCTCGCAGCAGGTGAAAGCCGGGCTGAATATGGCGATGTGCGGTATTCCGTGGTGGAACACGGATATCGGCGGCTTTTGGGGTGGAGATACCGAAAGCGAGGACTTCCGCGAACTGATCGTGCGCTGGTTCCAGTACGGCGTATTCTCTCCGGTGATGCGCGTCCACGGCAACCGAAACCGCCACGGAGAAAAGACGCGCGATGTGAAAGAGCCGACCGGCGACCCGAATGAGCTCTGGAGTTTCGGAGAACAGAATTTCCGGATTTTGAAAGACCTTGTGTTGCTGCGCGAACGCCTGCGGCCGTACATTGAAGCGCAGATGCAGACCGCGGCGGAAAAAGGCTGGCCGGTTATGCGCCCGATGTTCTTTATGTATCCGGAGGACGAGATCTGCTACACACTCGGAGAGCAATACATGTACGGCGATGACATTCTGTTTGCGCCGATCGTCGGTAAAGGACAAACCGAAAAACAGGTGTATCTTCCGAGCGGCAGGTGGGTACTGACAAAGGACGGGAAAACATACGACGCAGGCTGGCACACGATCCATGCGCAAGTCGACGAATTTGTCGCATTCGTGAAAGACGGCGCGGAGGTGCTTTCCTGTTTCGAATCGATAGATCCGGAAACGGATGAACAGACATCTTCCGGTTTATCATTCTGACCTCCGGGGTGCTTTACGCGACGACACCTTAATAAGTGCACTTTCGGGCGATGATACACATAAAAGAAACGTCTTTTGTCTACCACGGCAAAAGGCGTTTTTTTCTGCATTTTGGGCAAAAATCAGGCAAAATCAAGCAAAATAGGGCTTCGGCGCGTTCCTGCATGAACTGTTGCGCAGCGGCACCTTTTTTGATACCGTCGGCGACGGGTCCAGGGTGCTGCTTCTGACCGACGGCGACACGCTGCTTTCCTTTTGTACCTATGCCAAACAGGACGATATTCAGCCGACGGACCTGACCCCGTGGGTAGGCTTTGTTTATACCTTTCCGGCATACCGCGGCCATCGGTACGCCGGACTGCTGATGAAAGAGGCGGCGCGCCTTGCAAAGGCAGACGGCGTTCCCGCGGTGTACATCTCAACGAATCATGTCGGCCTGTATGAAACATACGGCTGTGAATTCTTTGCGCAGATGAACGACATGGACGGGCAGCCGTCGCGCGTCTATGTGATGAAAGTCGATTGACGGTTTTGCGGCCCATGCAGCTCTACGCTGCGTAGGTTGCTTCTTTTTTGCGCCTGTGTTATACTTGCGTCGTAAGGAGGCGAAACGCATGGATAACTATGTCACGGGCGCCGTGATCCGCAGCCTGCGCGAGCGCAAGCATCTGACGCAGGAGGAACTGGCGCAGCAACTCTTTGTCAGCGGCAAAGTGGTGAGCAAGTGGGAGACCGGCCGGGGGTTTCCCGACATCAGCCTGATCGAGCCGCTGGCGGCGGCGCTGGGCATCTCTGTGATCGAGCTGCTGAACGGCAGTTGCATTCAAAACAACAACCGGGCCGCCAACATCGGCAAAAGCGAATTCTATGTCTGCCCGGTCTGCGGCAACGTGATCCGCACCGTCGGCGCGGCCGTGGTCAGTTGCTGCGGCATCACGCTGCCTGCACTGGAAGCGGAGCCGGCAGACGCGGACCACGCCATTCGGGTCGAGACCGTGGAGGATGAATATTACGTCACGGTACCCCATCCGATGGAAAAGCAGCATCACATTTCATTTCTGGCCGCGGTCTCTGATCAGAGCGTCCGGTTTGTGAAGCTCTATCCGGAGGGAAGCGCCGAAGCGTGGTTCAGGATCAACCGGGTCAAAGCCGTGTATGCGTACTGCAACCGGCACGGACTGTTTCAGCTGGACCTGAGAAAAAAGAAAAACGCCGCCCCGTGACGGAGCGGCGCTTTCACTGTTTGCGTTGTTTCACATCGACTTGACGTCGTCGTTCGTCAGCGTTGCAATGCCGGCGGCCTGCAGGATCGCTTCGGCGGCCGGGGTGTTGTCCACCCGCAGCACCACATAGGCGCCGAAGGACGCCGCGCCCGCAAAGGCATACAGGTACTCAATGTTGATCTTTGCCTGGGCCAGGATCTGCAGAATGCCGGACAGCGCGCCGGCCGTGTCGTCCATTTTGGCGGCGATGACGTCGGTCGGGATCACGGCGCCGCTGTCGCTGAGCGCTTCCTTGACCTTGTCGTTGTCGGTCGTGATCAGGCGCAGGATGCCGAAGTCGCGGGTGTCGGCCACGCACAGCGCGCGGATGTTGACGCCGGCGGCGGAGATTTTTTTGACGGTTTCGGCAAGGCGTCCCTCTTTGTTTTCAAGAAAGACAGAAATCTGTTGAATGGCCATGGTGCGTCTCCTTTCTCAGTCGTGCAGCTTGCGCTTGTCGATCACGCGAACGGCTTTGCCTTCGCTGCGGGTGATGGAATGCGGCGGAACGAGGTGGACCTTCGGCCCGATGCCGAGCATGGTGCGCATCGCGATCTCAAGCGCGCGCTCCTTTTTCTGGTTCTCTGCCACGATGTCAGAGAACTGATCCGGCAGCAGCTCGACCATGATGTCCAGCGTATCGGAGTTGTTGACACGGTCCACGATGATCTGATAGTTCGGCGTATAGCCTTCGTTGAGCAGCACGGTCTCGATCTGGCTGGGGAAGACGTTGACGCCGCGGATGATCATCATGTCGTCGCTGCGGCCCATGGGCTTGCTCATCTTGACGTGGGTGCGGCCGCAGGGGCACTGTTCGCGCGTCAGCACACAGATGTCGCGCGTGCGGTACCGCAGCAGGGGGAAGGCTTCCTTGTCCAGCGAGGTAAAGACCAGCTCGCCCTTGCTGCCCTCCGGCAGTACCTCGCCGGTGTCGGGGTCGATGATCTCGGCATAGAAGTGATCTTCGTTGATGTGCATGCCGGTCTGGGCTTCGCATTCAAACGCGACGCCCGGGCCGCTCGTCTCGGTCAGGCCATAGATGTCGTACGCCTTGATGCCGAGGCCTTTTTCAATGCTGCGGCGCATCTCTTCGGTCCACGGCTCGGCGCCGAAGATGCCGGCCTTGAGCTTGTTGTCTTCGGGCTTGTAGCCCTTTTCGGCCAGCGTCTCGGAGATATAGGCCGCGTAGGACGGGGTGCAGCAAAGGATGGTCGCGCCCAGGTCCATCATGAACTGGATCTGGCGGTCCGTGTTGCCGGAAGACATCGGCAGCGTCAGGCAGCCGACCTTGTGCGACCCGCCGTTGAGACCCGGGCCGCCCGTGAACAGGCCGTAGCCGTAGCAGACCTGACAGACGTCCTCGTTCGTGCCGCCGGCGGCGACGATGGCGCGCGCGCAGCATTCTTCCCACAGGTCGATGTCATGCTGGGTATAAAACGCGACGACGCGCTTGCCGGTCGTGCCGGAGGTGGACTGGATGCGCACGCAGTTCTTGATGTCGGTGCCGAGCAGGCCGTAGGGGTAGGCTTCGCGCAGGTCGGCCTTGGACAGGAACGGCAGCTTTTTGATGTCGTCCACGCCTTTGATGTCCTCGGGCTTGAGGCCCTTTGCATCCATGAGGTCACGGTAGTACTTTACGTTCTCATAGACATGCTTGACCTGCTTGACGATCTTCTCATTCTGGATGGCGAGAATTTCTTCTCTGGATGCGGTTTCGATTTCCGGTTGATAGTAGTTTGCCAATGGAACCAACTCCTTTATTTTGATACGGCCGCGCGGCCGGGCAGGGGACTGTGTTACTGCTGATAGCCGAGCTCGAACGCTTTCAGGTTGACGTCCACAAACTGCGGCTTGACGGTGGACTTGATCGCTTCGATCCATTTGTCGTGCGGAATGTCGAAATATTTCGCCAGCCGGCCCATGAGCACGATGTTGACGCTTTTGGCATTGCCCGCTTCTTTTGCCAGTGCCAGTGCGTCGATCTCATCCACAAAGACGCCCTTTGCACGCACATCGTCCAGCACATCGTCCGGATAGGCGGCGGCGCCGGTGATGACCGGCATGGGGTCGATCCGCTGCGCGTTGACCACGATCTTGCCGTCTTTGCGCAGGCATTTGAGGTACCGTGCGGCTTCGAGCTTTTCAAACGAGACGATGAAATCCGCTTCGCCGTCCGCGATCACGGGGGAATAGACCTTGTCGCCAAAGCGCACATAGGTCACGACGGACCCGCCGCGCTGGCTCATGCCGTGCACTTCGCTGACCTTGACGTCATAGCCCTGCTGGGTGAGGAGTTTGCCCAGCAGCTTGCTCGCCAGCAGACTGCCCTGACCGCCGACGCCGACGATCATCACGTTTTTCGTTTTCATTTATGCGTCCCCCTTTTCCATGGCGCCGATGCGGCAAAGTGCTGTGCACACGCCGCAGCCGACGCACTGCGTGGCGTCGATGACGGCCTTTTTGTTTTTGAAGCTGATGGCCGGGCAGCCGAGCTTCATGCACTGGCGGCAGCCGACGCACTTGGCTTCGTTGACTTTGACCGGCGGCTTTGCCTTGACGTATTTGAGCAGCATGCACGGCCGGCGCGAGATGATGACCGACGGCGCGTCGGCGGCCAGCTCTTCCAGAATCGCGTCTTCGCATTCCTTGAGATTATACGGATCGACCACGCGCACGCGCTCGATGCCGATGGAGCGGCACAGCGCCTCCAGGTTGACGGCCAGCGCCGGTTCGCCCTTGATGTTGTAGCCGGTGGTCGGGTTTTGCTGGTGGCCTGTCATGCCGGTGATGGAGTTGTCCAGAATGATGACCGTGGAATTTGAGCCGTTATAGGCGATGTTGACCAGGCCCGTGATGCCGGAGTGCATGAAGGTGGAATCGCCGATGACGCACACGGTTTTGTGCTCGCTGTCGCTGCCGCCGGCCTTGTTGAAGCCGTGCAGACCGGACACGGACGCGCCCATGCAGAGCGTGGAATCCAGCGCGGTCAGCGGCGGCGCAGAGCCGAGCGTATAGCAGCCGATGTCGCCAAGGCAGGTGATCTTGTGCTTTGCGAGCGTATAGAACAAACCGCGGTGCGGGCAGCCGGCGCACATGACCGGCGGGCGCACGGGAATGTCGGTGTCGATCGCGGGGGCGGATTCCACCGGCAGGCCGAACGCCTTGCGAATGGTGGTCTGGTTGAATTCGCCGAGCGGCGGGAACATCGCCTTGCCCACGCAGGGCACGCCGATGGTGTTCAGATGCGTTTCGATCACGCCGTCCAGCTCTTCGATGACAACGAGTTTTTTCACCTTCGCGGCGAAGGCTTTGATGCGCTCCACGGGCAGGGGATTGACCAGCCCCAGCTTCAGCACCGACACCGTGTCGCCGAAGACCTCTTTGACGTACTGATAACAGGTGCCGGAGCAGAGGATGCCGAGGTCGGTGCCGCCCATCTCTTCCCGGTTGAGGTCGCTCGTTTCGCCCAGGGCGCGCAGCTTTTCGGTGCGCGCTTCCACAAACGGGTGGCGGCGGATGGCGTTGGCGGGAGCCATGATGTATTTTTGCGGGTTCTTTTCATAGGCGGGCAGGGCTTTTTCCACGCGGTCGCACAGCGCGACAGTGCTTTGCGCGTGGGCGATGCGGGTGCACATGCGCACGATGACCGGCGTGTCATACTGCTCTGAAATGTCAAACGCGCGCTTGACAAAGTCCTTCGCTTCGGCGGAGTCCGCCGGCTCCAGCATCGGCACCTTGGCCGCGATGGCATAATGGCGGGAGTCCTGCTCGTTCTGTGACGAATGCATCGCCGGGTCGTCGGCAACAAACAGCACCATGCCGCCGCCCACGCCGGTGTAAGACAGGGTAAACAGCGGGTCCGCCGCAACATTCGACCGACGTGCTTCATTGCACAGGCGCTTCTGACACCGCGCAGCGACGCGCCGAAGGCGACCTCGGCCGCCACCTTTTCGTTCGGCGCCCATTCGCAGTAGATCTCGTCGTATTTTGCGGCGAATTCCGTGATCTCGGTGGACGGGGTTCCGGGGTAGCTGGAAACGACCTTGACGCCGGCTTCATACAGGCCGCGCGCGACCGCTTCGTTCCCCAACATCAGTTTTTTCAACATAAATTCCTCCAATTGTTTTCAATCATTGCAGCGCATCATTCGCCAAGGCTGTCGGTGATCTCCACTGTGCGCTTGTCGTGATAGCATTCAAACATTGCGTCCACATCCTTCGGTTTGGTCTTCTGCGTCAGCAGCGAGACGATCGGAACAAGGATCAGCCCGCCGACCATGGCAAACACGCCGGAATACAGTGAGTTTTTAAACACGAACGAAAGCACGCCGCTGCCAGAAACGTCCAGCCACTGCAGCGAGATCGCAAGCTGCACCAGCTCCATGCCCACGCCAAACAGGAACGACACGACGACTGCCGCCTTGGTGGTCTTTTTATAATACAGGCCAAACAGGAACGGCGCGAGGAAAGCGCCGGCCAGCGCGCCCCACGACACGCCCATCATCTGGGCGATAAACAGGCTCTTGGACTTTGCCTGCTTGATGGCAATGAGGGCGGAAATGACGATGAAGACCACGATGAACGCACGCATGATCAGCATTTTTTTCTTTTCGCTCATCTCTTCCTTTTTCATGGGTGCAAGGAAATCCAGCGTGATCGTGGAGCCGGACGTCAGCACCAGTGACGACAGCGTGCTCATCGATGCCGACAGCACCAGCACCACCACGATGCCGATGATGATTGCCGGAAGAGTCGACAGCATCTGCGGGATTACGGCGTCAAAGCCGTTCTTTTGCACATCCACGTCATACAGGCGTCCGAAGCCGCCGAGGAAATAGCAGCCGCCGGCCACGACGATGGCAAAGAAGGTGGAGATGATGGTGCCCTTTTTGATGGAATCTTCATTCTTGATGGCATAGAACTTGCCGACCATCTGCGGCAGGCCCCACGTCCCGAGCGACGTCAGAAGAACGACGAACAGCAGGAACAGCGGCTGCGGCCCAAGGAAAGAGGACAGCTCCCAGCCGTTCGGGCTTTTTTCCGCAAGGCCCTGCATCGCGGTCATCAGCCCGCCCTTGTCGTGCAGCACCGCCGCAATGACCGCAACGATGCCGCCGAGCATGATGAGGCCCTGAATAAAGTCGTTGATCGCGGTGGCCATGTAGCCGCCGGCGATGACATAGATGCCGGTGAGCACCGCCATCACGATGACGCAGACGGAATAATCAACGCCGTCAAACGCCATGGCAAACAGACGTGACAGGCCGTTGTAAAGCGACGCGGTATACGGGATCAGGAACAAAAAGGTGATGACCGACGCCGCGATTTTCAAGCCCTTGGATTCAAACCGCGCGCCGAAAAAGTCCGGCATGGTCTTGCTGCCGAGGTGCTGCGTCATGACGCGGGTGCGCCGGCCCAGGATGACCCAGGGCAAAAGCGAGCCGATGAAGGCGTTGCCCAGGCCGATCCAGGTGGACGCCACGCCGAAGTTCCAGCCGAACTGACCGGCATAGCCGACAAAGATGACGGCGGAAAAATAGGATGTGCCGTAGGCGAACGCGCTCAGCCACGGGCCCACGGCGCGGGAACCGAGCACGAAACCGTTGACGTCTGTGGCATGCTTGCGCGAACGCAGGCCGATGCCGACCATCAGCGCAAAAAAGCCGACGATCAAAACCAGGGTGATGATCATGGTGGTGTTCATAAAACGTCCTCCTTATGCTTTGTTCTGCGCGTCGACCAGATGGTCGGCGCCGTACTTTTTCCGCAGCAGCGGCTTTTCGATCTTGCCGGTCGGGTTGCGCGGCACATCGGCAAAGATCACCTTGCGCGGGCGCTTGTAGCGCGGCAGCCCCTTGCAGAATTCGTTGATCTCCTCTTCGGTGCAGGTGAAGCCCTCTTTGAGCTGGATGATCGCGGCGGCGATCTCGCCCAGCCGTTCGTCGGGCAGGCCGATCACGGCCACGTCGCTGATTTTGTCACAGCCGCGCAGATAGTCTTCGATCTGGACGGGATAAAGGTTTTCACCGCCGGTGATGATGACGTCCTTCTTGCGGTCCACAAGGAAGATGAAGCCGTCCTCGTCCTGCATCGCCATGTCGCCGGTATACAGCCAGCCGTCCTTCAGCGCTTTCGCCGTGGCTTCTTCGTCGCGGTAATAGCAGACCATCACGCCGTCGCCCTTGACGATCAGCTCGCCCACCTCGCCCTGCTTGACCGGAACGCCGGCTTCGTCCACGATCTTTGCCTCCCAGCCGTAGCCGGGCACGCCGATCGCGCCGACCTTGTGCACGTTTTCCACGCCGAGGTGGACCGCGCCGGGGCCGATGGATTCCGACAGGCCGTAGTTGGTGTCATACTGATGGTGCGGGAAGTACCGCAGCCAATGCTTGATGAGGCTTTGCGGCACCGGCTGGGCGCCGATGTGCATCAGCCGCCACTGCGACAGCTCATAGTCTTCCAGTTTCAGCTTGCCGGAATCCAGGGCGTTGAGGATGTCCTGCGCCCAGGGAACCAGCAGCCACACGATGGTGCAGTGCTCTTTCGACACCGCGTCCAGAATGTACTCCGGCTTGATGCCCTTGAGCAGCACGGCCTTGCTGCCGCTGATGAGCGAGCCGAACCAGTGCATTTTTGCGCCCGTGTGATACAGCGGCGGAATGCAAAGGAACACGTCGTCGCGGGTCTGGCCGTGGTGGTTCTGTTCCACCCGGCAGGAATGGATCAGCGCGCGGTGCTTGTGCAGAATCGCCTTCGGGAAGCCGGTGGTGCCGGAGGAAAAATAGATCGCGGCATAGTCGTCTTCGCTCAGCGGAACATTCGGGTTCGCGCTGGAGCTTTCCGCCACAAAGGACGGATAGCTTTCGGCAAACGACGGGCAGCCGTCGCCGAGGTACAGCAGCAGGTGCCGTTCGTCGATCTGATCGGCGATCGCCTCCACGCGGCCGATGAACTCCGGGCCGAAGAGCAGGATGTCCGCTTCCGACAGGTCAAAGGTGTATTTGATCTCGTCGGCGGCATAGCGAAAGTTCAGCGGCACGGCGATGGCGCCGGATTTGAGAATGCCGAAATAGATCGGCAGCCATTCCAGACAGTTCATCAGCAGAACGGCGACCTTGTTGCCCTTGCCGATCCCGCGGGAGATCAGCGCGTTGGCAAAGCGGTTGGCCCGCTCGTTGAACACCGACCAGGTGATCTCGCGGCGTTTGCCGCCGCCTTCTGCCGGCTGCACCAGGTCATATTCATGCCAGGTGACACGGGGGCGGTTCTTGTCTTCGGGGTTGATTTCAACCAGCGCGGTTTCGCTGCCAAACTGGGCGGCGTTGCGCTCAAGCAGGTCTACAATGGTCATGGTGACTCTCCTTATCTTTTGCAGCGCAATGCTTGTTGGGCGCTGCATTGTTTTTTTTGTTTGGTCGGCGCTGTCTCAGGGCTGCAAAAGCTGCATCGCGTTTTGATACAGGATGCGGTCCTTCGCCTCCTGTGACAGCCCCAGCTCGTCCACCATCTCGATGAACTTTTTCGGGTCCGTCCACGGCGAATCCGTGGCAAACAGGATGCGCCCGGCGCCGTGCCGCGCGATGATCTGGCGGCATTTGTCGGGATACAGGCGCAATACGGCGGATGTGTCCATCCACACCGGCTGGCCGCACAGCGTGGCCAGCACGTCGTCCGGAAAGTCAAAGCCGCCCATGTGCGCCAGGATGAGCTTGTTGTCGATGATGCCGCGCAGCTCCCGCAGCACGGTCAGCACCATGGCGGGCGTGCAGTGCACGTCGTTCGGATAGGCGATGTCGCGCCCGGCGTGCGTCACGATCAAAAGATTCCGCCGTGCCGCCTTTTCCATAATATTGAGGTATCGCGGGTCGTCGAAATACACGCCCTGATAGTCCGGGTGCAGTTTGATGCCGCGCAGCCCGCTTTGCACGATGAAATCCAGCGTGCCGTCCACGTCCTCGGTGTCGGGATGGATGCCGCCGAAGAAATAGACGCCGTCCTTTCCGTTCAGCTCGGCCGACACGCGGTTGATCGTCGCCGTCTGCCGCGCCGCCGTCACGATCGGCAGCACCACGCTGATGTCCACGCCGCTTTCTTTCATCTGCGCCTTCAGCGCCGCCAGCGTGCCCGCGCTTGTAGGTCGGATGCCGCCCTTTTGCGACAGATAGGCCATGGTCTTTTCCGCGATCGCGTCGGGAAAGGCGTGGGTGTGAAAATCAATGATCATGGTGCTCCTCCTTCGGGTACTGCGCCGTTGCCCTTTAAAGCTTAAACGCTTTAAACCGTGAAAGCATCCGGCCGCAAAAAGAAACGCGCTTTCAAAGCGTTGCAATGATTGTACTACAAACTTCGCGCGAAATCAAGTCTTTTTTGAAATTTTTTTTGCGGGAGGGGGAGAAGTGAACGGTGAACGGTGGACAGTGGACAGAACTGCGGGGAGGAGATTATAATTCTGATTTAGAACATAAAATACCGTTCATCCCGAAAAACCGACCGTTCGTCCGAAAGGGGTTGTTTTGTGTAAAACGTTGTGATACGCTTAAAGAGCTGTATCGGGGTTGTTCGGCGCATTTTTTCAGAAAGGACGTTACCATTATGAGACATCTAAAAAGAGCGACAGCGTTGTTGTGCCTTTTGATTGCAATACTCTCTTGCTTTAACATGGCAGCGCTTGGCGTATCAACAATCAATGTTCAGAAAAATTCAAGCGCAGCCAAAACCAAGGGCGACTATATGTGCTTCTATTTTAAGGCTTCGTCAACGAAGGCGACCATTACATTTACAAGAAAAAAGGGAACACTGACGGTTTCCAAAAACAACATTAAAGATACCTACACGATTTACGGCTCCTATGAGGTGAAGCTGCAGCAATGTGACAACAAGGGCAACCTGATCGGCAGCGAGCTTTTCAAGCAGGATGTTTACAACAACAGCAGGGAAAAGACGCAGGTTACATTTGCTACAACCAAAAACGCTTACTACAGAGTTAAAGTGTGGTCGTGGAATCCGAACACAGTGGCAAAGAGTTATCTTAAAAACAATATCATGCCGGGTGTCAACAATCTCGCACTCAGCATCTGGATGGCCGGAAAAGTGAACCGTATTCAAACCGGCGTTTCTGTATGGACAAGCTTGCCGGGTTGCACTGCAGGAAATGCAAGCGGTTGTACGCTTTATACCAGCTTAGGATAATCCATTCCTGTTTTTATGCCGAACAACCCTTGATATAAGAAAATATTTACAGAATGTATTGGAGGATTATTAAATGAAATCCAAAACACGGTTTTTGACAGCATTGTTGATGCTTTTGATTCTGACGACAAGTATTCCTTTTGCTTTTGCCGAAGGCGAGGCGATTTCCGGTCAGTGCGGCAACAACGTCTATTGGTCTTATAACGAAACCACCGCGACGCTGACCATCGACGGCACGGGCGATATGTGGGATTATGACACAAACAACGAATCTCCGTTTCGGGCGTTTTACAGGGAAATGATGATCGCAAATGTTCATAATGGCGTCACAGGGCTCGGCAGCTATTCTTTCTATAACTGCTCCAGTTTGAAAAGCGTTTCGCTGCCGAACAGCTTGCTTAAAATCGGTGCAAGAGCTTTTGCCTGTTGTGATGATCTGGAAAGCATTGTGATCCCGGACAGCGTGACTGAACTGGGAGAAGGTGTATTCTTTGGCGGAGGTTGGAGCACGAATTTGAAAAGCGTCGTTTTGGGAAACGGCTTAACGAGCGTTCCGAAAAACACCTTTTTGCGTTGCTTTTCGCTGGAAAGTGTTTCACTGGGGCAGAATATACAGCGAATAGAAAAATACGCCTTTATGCAGTGCCAGCGGCTTTCCGAGATCAACATACCGGACAGCGTTTCCTATATTGGTGAAGAAGCGTTTTATCAATGTTATAACCTGACACAAATTCATTTGAGCGAAAACGTGAAGACGATCGAAGGAAGCGCTTTTGTAATGTCGGGTTTAACAAGTCTGACAATTCCGTCGAGCGTTACCCGTATTCAAGACGGCGCGTTTATGAACTGCGAAGACTTAGAGCAATTGGTCATTTCTTCAGGCGTGAAAGAAATCGGCTTTGGCGCATTTGGTATGATGACCGGACGCCCGGATGAGTATGATACTTTAAAAGAAATCACGGTTCCCGAAAGCGTGGACGTCATTGAATCGTTAGCTTTTTCACGCGCGCATTTGGAAAAACTGACGGTTTTAAATCCCAACTGTTCGTTTTTGGAAGACGAAAGCATGGATCAATGTACGATCGTCAGAGAATCGACGACCCTATATGGCTATGAAAACTCAACCACGCAGCAATATGCCGAAAAATATGGGCTGACATTTGTCAGTATAGGTGAAGAACCGCAAACAATGGACATGGATCTCTTTCAACGGATCATCGAATGGATCCGAAGTGTAATTGCACGGATCATTGAAATCCTTCATATTAGCTTTTAAAAAAATCCTTGTTCTTTGCAACCGGCAGGTTTCCGTCTTCAGCACCCCGTCACCCATCCCGGGCGGCGGGGGCTTGCTTTCGACCGCCTGCCCCCTCAGTCTCGCTTTGCTCGACAGCTCCCCCGCAAGCAGGGGCGCCCCGCGATGTTTCGCCTGCGGCGCAATCAGATTGCGCGTACAAAAATCACCCGCCGAAGCACCTGCCCGGCGGGTTTGCTATGGACTATGGACTACGGACTATGGACTACCGACTCGTTCGTTCGCTTTTCTCCGGCCACTGCGCCACGATGATCGCGGCGAACATCAGCACGCAGCCGACGGTCTCTTTTGCCGTTGGCATTTCGTGCAGCAGCACCATCCCGGTCAGCATCGCAAACACCGATTCCAGACTCATGATCATCGTCGCGACGGTCGGCTCCGTGCGCTGCTGGCCCAGAATCTGCAGCGTAAAGGCCACGCCGCTGCTCATCACGCCGGAATAGACGATCGACACCGCGGCGCTTTTGATCAGGTCGAACGAAACGTCTTCGGTCAGCAGCATCGGCCCGGCGGAAAGCACGCCGGCGACAAAGAACTGCACGCAGGACAGCCTGACGCCGTCCACATGCGGCGAGACATGGTCGATCACAAGGATGTGTATCGCGTACATGACGGCGCACGCCAGCACAAAGCCGTCCGAAGGCTGCACGGTGCTGTCGTTGACGCACAGCAGATACAGCCCGACCAGGGACGTGACGGCGCACGGCCAGATGACGGGCCGGATGCGCTTGCGCAGCACCACGCTGAAGATGGGCACCATCAGGATATACAGCGCCGTGATGAAGCCCGCCTTGCCGGACGCGGTGCCGCGGTCAATGCCGAACTGCTGCAGCAGCGACGCGGCGCTCAATACGATGCCGCAGACAAGCCCGCCCTTTGGCAGCCACTGTTTTTCTTCGGCCCGCTTTTCTTTGAAGGCGGGGTCTTTTTTTTGCGCCTTTGTACGCAGCGCGATGACCGGCAGCAGCGTGACCGCCCCCAGCAGCGACCGCAGCGAAATGAAGGTGAACGGCTCCACATACTGCGCGCCGACAGACTGCGCCGCAAAAGAGCTGCCCCACACAATGGCGCACACGGTCAGCATCAGCGCGCCGACCAGGCTGTTTTTTCGCGTACCGGGCTGCGGCATGGGCGTCACCTTCTTTCACACAAATTATGTGCATTATACACGATGTGATGCGTTTCGTCAAGTGGGCATCTCTAAAACTGCGCACCGCTCGATCGCGCGCACCTTTCACCGTCAGATTGCCCAAATTCTCCTTGAAAGCCACAAAGGATTCCTGCGTCAAATTTTGACAGTCTGACGGTAAAATCTGCATCGCGCTCAAACGGCTTGAGCTTTAGAGATGCCCAAGTAAAACTTTTCTGCGCCGCCGTGCGGATGAACATGCCGCATACGGGCACACTAAAGGAACGCCGGGCGGTTTGTCAAAAACAGCGTCCGGCGCAGTAAAGGAGGAGTATCATGCTCAATCAAATCACAGACCCGCTGCGGTCTTATCTGAACGGAACCAGCGCCACGGTGGCCGCGCTGCTGTATGTGCTGACGGTCATCGCGTGGTGGCGCATTTTTTCCAAGGCGGGCGAGCCCGGCTGGAAGTCGCTGATTCCGTTTTACAATCTTTTCATTCTGGTGCGCATCGCAGATCAAAACGGCTGGAAGGCGCTGCTGTTTCTGGTGCCGGTCGTCGGCGAGGTCTATGCCGTGCTGCTGCAGTTCCGGCTGGCGCAGGCGTTTGGCAAAGGTCTGGGCTTCGGCTTCGGTCTGCTGTTTCTCAACACGGTGTTTCTCTATCTGCTGGCCTTCGGCGATGCGCGGTATGTCCGCCGCCCCGGGCTGTCTGTGGCGCGCGCAGCATAACGCGGCGCTGATCGGATGGATCGCCGCAAAAACAAAATGACGCCGCACGCGAGCTTTCGGGTGCGGCGCTTTGGCGGTCAGCCGTCAAGGGCGATGCTGAGGATCGTTTGCGCGTTGAAGGTGATGACGGCCCGGGTCGGCGCGTTATAATCCGGTTCCGAATAGGTCAGGTGCAGCCGACCCTCCGGCTGGCCGTCAACCTCAGATATGGTGAGGCCATACTGTGTATCCCGGATGTTTTGCGGCAGATAATGAAAGTCGGGCCCGTCGAGACACTCCCGGTCAACATGCAATACGCAGCGCAGCGCCATGCGGTTCATTGCGTCGTCGTCGCAAAAGCGCATCGCGTCGGCCTGCACGATCTTTTCGATCATTAGGTCGTCCAGCGCGCCAACGCCAAAGACCGCATCGGTGCAGGGCGTGTCCTGCGCATCACGGGCGACGGGCAGGATGTTCAGCTTGTAATTCCGATAGACGTCCATGAATTTCAGAACCTGTGCTTTGTCGCTTGTGTCCAGTTGATGAATGTCCTGCTTGACGCAGTCTGAAAACAGCGCCTGCAATTCAATCGCCAGCTGATAAGACTGGTCGGACCGCCAGTTTTGCGAATAACTGTTGTACCATTCCATCAGCTTGTCCCAAAGGGCTTGCTGGGTGTCGGCACCGTATCGTTTTGCGATTTCATCTTTGACGACCGAAAGGTCGGCGGTCCGCCCCACCGCGTGCATGGCGTCATACCCGGCAAGATACAGCAGATTCTCATACATATACAGATAGGTCAGATAGCCGACGCCGGAATCCTTGCAGTATTCGATCCAACGGCTGCCGTCTTCGGTTTCGATGCACCATGTCGTGGAATGATACACGGGCAACGGCAGAATAAATTTGGAATGGAAGGTCGCCTCTCCCTCGGTGAACCAATATCTGATTCCGAAATTGTCCAGATAATAGGATTGGTTAAACACACCGGGATTTGCGCAGTGTGCGCATTCGTGCAAAAAGGTTTCCAGGTCACACAGGTGTTCATGTTCGGTGGCGTTTTTTTCATCGATGTATATAACTGTGATCCTGAAATTGAGGTCGGTGAAGCCGCCGGCTTCCCCGCGTTCCAGCAGCTTTGTTGCTTTTTTGGACCGTTCATCGAGCATGCGCACCCCGCTGATGTTGTCAATGACGTCGATCAGGTTCGTCTGAATGTATTCCGAGACCGGGGGCAGGTCTTTGTAGGCATTTTGCCACACGTCATAATTCCGATAGACCAGCGAAAGGCATTCCCGGAAATAGTCGTTCGCAATGTCTGAAAACGCTCTGTCCGCCAGCTTTTCGTCAAGCATTTTTAAAAGCTCCTGCTCGGAATAAATGACGGCCGGTGTTTCCTTTGCGCCGGATTGGCCGGCGTCACCGCTGCCCTTTTCACAGCCGGAAAAGCAGGAGGCCAGCATCAGCAGAACGCCGATCATCGCAGTCATGGATTTTGTGAACCGATTCAACGCGAACCCTCCTTTTGGTAAATTTTGTCTGAGATTTCACAATACGGATACAGGATGTTATTGTATTTTTCACGGTTGTGATGTAAAATGGAACCGGCAGGAAAAAGAAAACCCGCAGAATTCTGCGAGTTTGTGGTGATCCATCGGAGATTCGAACTCCGGACACCTTGATTAAAAGTCAAGTGCTCTGCCGGCTGAGCTAATGGATCATTCAAATGTGCTTGAATATGATATCTTATTTAAACCGAAAAGTCAAGTCTTTTTTTCAAAAAACTTAAAAATCTCAAAGAGGAGATCTTACATGCTGCTCAAAAACCTGAAATATGTTGCGCCCGACTTTCATATTGCAGAGGCGCCGCTCGGTGTTGCAAACGGGCGTTTTGTGCCGCTGGACGCGGCGGGGGAGGACACACTGGACTGCGAGGGCCTGTCTGCGCTGCCCGGATTCATTGATATCCACACCCACGGCGGGGACGACATCGACCCGGCCGACTGCGATGTGGCAGACCTTTTGACGCTGACGCTGTATTACGCGCACCATGGCGTGACGGCCTTTTGCCCCACCAGCATGACGCTGCCGCAGGACGCGCTTTTGAAAATGGCTGAAACGGCAGAGGCCGCAAAGGGCAAGGAACCCGGCGCCGCCATCCTCGGCATCCATCTGGAAGGCCCCTTTGTTTCACCGGAAAAATGCGGGGCCCAGAACCCCGCATATCTGCGGCTGCCGGATGTGGAGGAGTTTCGCCGCGTGAACGCCGTGTCGCCCGTGCGTCTGGTTTCTCTTGCGCCGGAGCTGCCGGGGGCGCTCGCCTTTGCCCGGGCGGTCAAAGAGACGGCGGTCTGCAGCGTGGCGCACACGGGCGCCACGTTTGAAGAGGCGCAGGCGGCCTTTCGCAGCGGCTTCAGCCATGTGACACACTTTTTCAACGCCATGACGCCCCTGCATCACCGGGCGCCGGGTGTGGTGGGCGCGGTGCTGGCAGACGACGCCGTCACGGCAGAGCTGATCTGCGACGGTTTTCATCTGGCGCCGGAAACGGTGCGTCTGGCGTTCAAGCTGCTGGGACGCGACCGGCCGGTGGTGGTCAGCGATTCGCTGCGCTGCGCCGGCTGCCCGGACGGAGACTTTCAGCTTGGCGGGCAGCGGGTGCTGCTGCGCGGCGGGGAGGCCCGGCTGGCGGACGGCACCATTGCCGGCAGCACGACCAACCTGTTTGACGAGTTCAAAAACCTGCTCTCCTTTGGGGTGCCGCTGGCGTCGGCGCTGGCGGCGTGCAGCAGGAACCCGGCCAGGGCCATCGGCGTTTTTGATCAGCGCGGCAGCATCGAGCCCGGCAAGGCGGCGGACCTGCTGTTTGTGGACCATGAGATGAACCTGCGCCACGTCATGGCAGGCGGCCGCATGGTTTTTTAAGGATCATCCGAAAAGAAAAAAGAATCCGCAGACACGGTCGGAAACGACAGGCCTGCGGATGTTTTTATGCCGGTGTCAGTTCAAAAAATCCTTGCGGTAATCCACGCCGAACGCTTCGGCCAGCTCTTTCAGCTCGTGGTTGCGAATGGTGTTGACGCGGGGCAGGTGGGCGGTGAGCATATAGATCTGCGCCGCCTTTTCCACCGTTTCGATCAGGCCGAAGGTCTCGTCCAGGTCTTTGCCGGCGCCGTAGATGCCGTGCATCCCCCAGACCACCAGACGAAAATCCTTCATCTTGGCGGCCGTGGCTTCGCCGATCGCGTTGGTGCCGCAAAGCATCCACGGCAGCACGCCCACGCCGTCCGGAAAGACGACGATGCACTCGGTGCACATCTCCCACAGCGAGTGGGTGAATTTCTTTTCGTCCAGTTCATGCACATAGTTCATGGCCAGCGTATAGGTCGGGTGGCAGTGCATCACCACATGGTTTTCCGGGTTCACGGCCAGGCGCGCCATGTGGCTCATCAGATGGGCGGGCAGTTCGCTGGTGAAGCGGCCGCCGTCGGCATAGCCCCAAAGCAGCTCGGCGGTGGTGCCGTCCGCGGCGATGCGGATGATGCCCAGGTTGGTTTCCGGGTCGCGCTCCATGTTCTTGAAATACTTGCCGGTCCCGGTGACCAGGAACAGCTTGCCGGTCAGGGGCTTGGCGTCAAACCCGGTCGGGATGGTGCGGATGACCTTTGTCAGGTCCAGATACTGCGAAACCTCGGCTTCGTTCAGCAGCAGGCTGATGTTGCCGCCGTTGCGTTCGTCCCAGCCCAGACGATACATGTTGGAGGTCGTGCGGCAGAATTCCGTCAAAAACGGCGCGGTCAGAATGTCTTTCATTTGCGGTTCACCAGCACTTTCTGTTCATAGTCTTTGATCGCCGTCAGATAGTCGGCGTCGATGTTCTGGCGCTTCAGATATTCATTCCACACGTCGCCAAAGGGCGCGGTCTTGAGCTCTTCCTGCCAAACCATCAGGGCGGTCATGTCGTTGCTGTCCTGCAATTGCTTGAGCGACGCCGGCTGCAGCAGGGCAAACAGCAGCGCCTTTTGCAGATTGCGCACGCCGGTGACCCACGCGGCCACGCGGTTGATGGAGGCGTCAAAATAGTCCGTGGCGATGAACACGCGGCCCAGTGCGTCGTTGCGCACGATCTCTTTGGCGATCTCTTTGGTCTCGTCGTCAAACAAAATCACATGGTCCGAGTCCCAGCGGACGGGGCGCGTGACGTGCAGGGCGATCTTGTCGTTGAACAGCAGCAGGGAGGAAATCTTGTCGCTGACCATTTCTGTGGGGTGATAGTGGCCGTTGTCCATCAGCGGGGTGATGTTGTTCCTGGCGGAATACGACAGGCAGAATTCTGCCGAGCCGACGGTGTAGCTTTCCAGCCCGATGCCGAAGACCTTGCTTTCCAGCGTGACATAGACCTTGCTTTTATCATACGGGACAGAGAGCATCTCGTCCAGACTTTGCTTGAACCGTGCGCGGGGGCCCAGCCGGTCGGCGGGGATGTCCTTATAGCCGTCCGGGATCCAGACATTCATGACGCAGGGAATGCCGGTCGCGTCGGCAAAGGCTTCGCTGATGCGGATGCAGGCCTTGCCGTGCTCGACCCAATAGCGGCGGACGTCTTCGTCCGGCGAAGAAAGGGTCAGGTTGTCCTTGACCATCGGGTGCGCAAAGAATGTGGGGTTGAAGTCCAGCCCGATGCCGCGCGCCACGGCAAAGTCGATCCATTTCTGAAAATGCTTCGGCTCCAGTCGGTCGCGGCCGACGCGCTCGCCGTTTTCAAAAATCGCATAGCTGGCGTGCAGGTTCAGCTTCTTTTTGCCGGGGATCAGCGAAAAGACCTTGTCGATGTCGGCCATCAGCTCGTCGGGCGTGCGGGCCCGGCCGGGATAGTTGCCGGTGGTCTGGATGCCGCCGGACAGGCTTTCGCCGCAGTCAAAGCCGATCACGTCGTCCCCCTGCCAGCAGTGGATGGAAATGGGTACGTCCCGCAGCGCGTCCAGCGCTTGGTCGGCGTCCACGCCGAACCGGGCGTAGATGGCTTTTGCTTCGTTATATCTGCTCATACGGTTGTCTCCTTTATATTGAAAGATTGCTTCACCAGGGTGCGGGCCTCGGTGAGGCTGATTTTTTGGTCTGCCATGATCTGTGACAGGATGTTGCCCAGGGCCGTCGCTTCGGTCAGGCCGGTCAAAACGGTGCGGCCGGTGACGCGGGCGGTCAGTTCGTTGAGCCAGCGGTCTTTGCTGCCGCCGCCGACGATCAGGATGGACCCGATGCGTTTGCCGGTCAGCGTTTCGATCTCGTCCACCGCGCGGCGATAGGCGCTCGCCAGGGAATGATAAACACTGGACAGCAGGGCACTGTCGCTGACGTCTTCGCCCAGCAGCGCACGGATTGCCCCGGCCATGGAATCCGGCGCCGTCAGCGACGGGTCGTTGCAGTCAAAGGTTTTGTCATAGCCGTCGGCCATGGCCATACGCATCATGTCGTCATAGCTCAGCCCGGCGCCGGCTGCGTTCAGCTCCCGCCGCAGATTCTGGAACAGCCACATGCCCATGAAGTTTTTCAAAAAGCGGAAGCGCCCTTCCACGCCGCCCTCGTTGGTGAAGTTTGCCCGATGCGCTTCGTCGGTCAGGATGGGCCGCAGGCTTTCGGTGCCGATCAGCGACCAGGTGCCGGAGGACAGATAGGCGCTGTCGTCGCGCAGCGGGCAGGCCGCAACGGCCGACGCCGTGTCGTGCGACGGGGCCAGCAGCACCGTGGCGTCAAAGCCGATCTCTTCCCGCACGTCGTCGGTGAAGGACCCGACTGCGGTGCCCGGCTGCGACAGGGGACAAAACAGCGCTTGCGGCAGATCGAGCGTTTGCAGCAGGTCGCTGTCCCACGTCATGGCGGCGGCGTCCAAAAGGTTGGTCGTGGAGGCGTTGGTGTATTCGTTCTTGAGTACGCCCGTCAGCCGGAAGGCCAGATAGTCCGGCATCATCAAAAAGTGTGCCGCGCCGTTCAGCTTTCCGCTCTGTTTGTCGCACAGCAATTGAAACAGCGTGTTGAAGTCCTGATGCTGGATGCCCGTGCGGCGATACAGTTCGTCCGGCGCGATCAGGGCGGCGGCGTCGTTTTGCACCGCAGCGGTGCGCCCGTCGCGATAGGCCACGGCCGGCAGGATCGGCTGCCTGTCTTTGTCCAGCAGCACATAGTCCACGCCCCAGGTGTCGATGGCGACCGTTTTGGGCACGGTGCCGCGTGCGCCGCACTTGGCAATGCCGGCCTTCACCTCGCGCAAAAGATGGTCGGTGTCCCAGCACAGGGTGCCGTTTTCCGAATGGAACCCGTTTTCAAAGCGATGGACTTCCTCCAGCTGCAGCGCGCCGTTTTCAATGTGCGCAAGGATGTGACGCCCGGAAGAGGCGCCGATGTCAATGGCAAGATAATAGGTCAAATGAACCCTCCCTTTCCTGTTGGCTTTTTCTGTTATTCTTCCAGTCCCAGCAGCGCGTCCGCTTCGCCCTGGTCGATTGCTTCCACGGTGCGCAGCTTCTTCTGGATCTGCTGGTTGCGGTTTTGTGCGTCATCCAGACTCTTTCCGGCCTCGTCGATTTTTTTGCGCGCCTTTTCCAGTTGAACGCCGAATTTCTCATACTGCATCTTGGCGGCGGCCAGCAGCGCGCGGACCTCTTTGGCCTTTTCGTTGATCGCCATGGCGCGGAACCCGATCGACAGCGAGTTGAGCAGCGCCGTGATCGTGCCCGGCCCGGCCAGCATCACGCCGCATTCATTCTGGCACCGTTCGGCAAGGCCGCTCTTTGAGGCCAGCACCTCGCTGTAAAGCCCTTCGGTCGCCAGATACAAAATCGCAAACGGCGTGGTGACCGGCTCGTTGATGTATTTTTTGACGTCCCGTGCCTGCTGCAGCACCCGTGTTTCCAGCGCCTTGCGGGCGGCGTCCACCCCGGCGGCGTCGCCGCTGTCGGCCGCGGTGCACAGGCGGATATAATCCTCCACCGGGAACTTGGAATCGATCGGCAGATAGGTGAAGCGGTCTTTGTCATCGCCGGCGGGGATTTTGACGGCAAATTCCACCACCTCGCGCGAAGCGCTGCGCGGCGCAAAGTTTTTGACATACATGCCGGGGATCGTCTGGTCCAGCAGCCCCTCAAGCTGGACCTCTGCCCAGGTGCCGCGCACCTTGACGTTGGTCAGGATGCGGTTGAGCGAGGTGACGTTTTCGGTCACGCCGGTGGACAGCACCTTCATTTCGCCCAGCGATTTATAGACGTTTTCCAGTTGCTCGCTGACGGTCTTGAAGGACGAATCCAGCCGCTGCGTCAGCGTTTCGCTCAGCTTTTCATCCACCGTCAGGCGAATCTTTTCCAGCTTTTCTTCGTTTTCCTTTTGCATGCGCAGCATACCCTCGGCCACCGTTTCGCTGGTGCGCAGCCCCATGACATAGATGTCGCGGCCCTGCTTTTCGATCCGCCGGCTCATGTCGCCCAGTGCGGCGGTCATCTCCTGCCGCTGCTCGCTCTGGCCGCGGCTCAGCTCCATGCGCGTGCGGCTGAATTCGTCGCCCAGCGAGGTTTGCATCGTCTGCAGCCCGGCGCGCAGCATGGCGTCAGATTCCGCCTGCTTTTGCAAAAGAATTTCATATTCTTTGTTATTTTTCTTTTTTGTCAATAAAATTAAGCAAATAACGCTTATAATAAATAACGCTCCCAAGAGTGCAAACAGCGGGATGCTGACGGACGGTGACATAGAACAACCTCCGGTGCAAAGATAATACATTATACCAAATTTTTTCAGCTTTTTAATTACAAAAAGGAATTATAGCAAGGATATCACCATGAAAAAACGAATTCTTTCTTTTCTTTTGCTCGGCGTGCTGCTGCTGCAGTTTTGCGCCTGCAAAAAAGACGGCGTCGGCAAGCGCGTGATTTTTCCCATTGATACCGAGCCGGCATATCTGGACCCGCAAATCGCCGCCACCCCGGCAGAGCGCAATATTGTTGCCAACTGCTTTGAGGGTCTGATGGGGTATGACAGCAGCGGTGCGCTGGTGCCTGCGGCGGCCGAATCCTATGACGTGTCTGCCGACGGGCTGACCTATACCTTTCACCTGCGCAGCGGCCTTGCCTGGCTGCTGACCGACGGGGCCAGGGGGGTGCTGGGTGACGCGGCCGAAAGCTTTGACACGCGCCTGACATCGGCGGACTTTGCCTTTGGGCTGCGGCGGGCCCTGCTGCCGGAAACGGCGTCGCCCGCGGCGCGGCTGCTGTTTTCGATTCAAAACGCCGAGGCGGTGTTCAGCGGCGCCATGGCGCCCGAAGCGCTTGGAATCGATACGCCGGACGCAGCTACGCTGGTGCTGCGTTTGCACCGCACCGACGGCGGATTGCTGGAAACGCTGACCGAGCCGGGCTGCATGCCGTGCAACGAGGCGTTCTTCACGGCGACCGGCGGGCGCTACGGCCTGACGGCGGCGTACCTGTTATATAACGGCCCGTTTTATATCGGATTGTGGAGCGAGGGCACGGCCATCACCGTGCGCAGAAACGAAAGCTATCGCGCGGCGGGCAGCGTCAAACCCGCGTCGGTCTATTTTTCCATCAACAACGACGTGGCCACCCGCGCCGAAAAGGTCAAGGACGGCACCTATGAGGTGTCACCCGTCACGCCGGCCCAGGCGGCGGCGCTGGCCGGTGAAAAGGACGTGTCGATCCACATGTTTCCAAACGCGACCTACGGGCTGCTGCTGAACTGTGCCGACGAAAATCTGCAAAGCGCGTTGCTGCGCAAGGCGATTGCCCGCGCGATGGACCCTGCCCCGCTGCTTGAGGCCAAGGGCACGGTGCCGGCAGCCGGCATTTTGCCGCAAAGCTGCACCTTCGGCGGGCAGGCGTACCGTGACGCGGCCGGGCCTGCGGCGCTGCTTGCGACGGACCGTGACAAGGCAAAGGCCAATTTTGACAGCGGCATGAAAAAGCTGAACCTGACGGAACTGGCGGTCACCGTTTTGTGTACCCAGGACGACGAGATGGCGGTTCGCGCCATCATGCAGCAGTGGCAGTCCGCGTTCGGCGTGACGTTCAGCTGCAGCGTGGAGGTCCTGTCCGGCATCGATCTGGAGGCGCGGCTGCTGGCCGGCGAATATCAACTGGCCTTTGCACCGCTGAAGTTTGCGGCGGTGCCGGCGGTGTCGGCGATCCGGCTCTTCATGTCAGAAAACGCCGCGCAGGACCCGCTGCACCTGACCGGCAAAAAGATCGACGCCCGCATCGACGCGGTGGGCACCGGCGCCGCGGAAACAGACTGTCTTGCGGCACTGCAGCAGACAGAGCAGGCGCTGCTGAACGCGGCGGTCTTTGTGCCGATCTGCGCGGCAAAAACCAACATCGCCACGGCAAAGGGCGTGGACGGCGCGGTGGCCTCCCCGTCCGGCGACCGGGTCTGGTTTTGCAATGTCACTGTGACAAAGTAAACGGGGGAGCGATATGAACAAAGAAGAACTGCGCACTTGGCTCAAAAAGGCGGAGACGCTGGACCTGACCGACGCCGAACGCGCAAAGGCGAGCGGCGATTTCATCAACCTGCCCTGCGGCAAGACCCATTATGAGCTGAAGGGCAGCGGCAGCCCCGCGGTGCTGGTGCACGGCTACGCCACGCCGTACTTTGTCTATGACAAGGTGTTCGACGCGCTGGTCGATGCCGGGTACCGCGTGCTGCGCTATGACCTGCTGGGCCGCGGCCTGTCCGAGCGCGTGCAGGCCGATTATACGCCGGACCTGTTTGTACGGCAGCTGAAAGAGCTGACCGACGCGATCTTTCCGGACGAGACATTTGACCTGTTCGGCCACTCCATGGGCGGCGCGGTGACGGCGACGTTCTGCGCCATGTACCCCGGCCGGGCAAAGCGCATCGTCTGGCTGGCGCCCGCGGGGATGGACACCTTCCGCCCGCCGTTTTATATGAAGCTCGCGAACGTGCGCGGTCTCGGCGGCCTGATCTTCAACGCGATCGGGGCAAAGACCCTGCTGACCCACTGCGCTTCTGAGGCGACCCACGTCACACAGACTGAGCGCGACGACTTCATGCGCAAGTTCGCCTATGCTCTGCAATACAAGGGCTTTGTGCGCTGCACGCTGTCCTCGCTGCGAAACACGATCCTCAAAACCGAAGACGTGACAAACGCCTATGCCGAGGTCGCAAAGCAGGGCATCCCCGTGCTGTGCATCTGGGGGACGGACGACAAGACCATGCCGTTTTATCAGACGGCACGCTTTTGTGAGGTGCTGCCAAAGGCGACACTGGTGACCTTTGACGGCAGCGGACATATCTTTTTGTTTGATGAGGGTGAGCGGACGATGCAGACGGTGCTTGCCTTTCTGCGTGAAACAAAATGAACAGTGGTGAAGGCTGCAGGGTTTCCCTGCGCCTTTTTTGCGCGTTGCGGCGAAAAACAGGGGTGGCTTAACAATCCATTGACAAATCATGCCGGTTTTTATAGGATTGTATAGCGGAGGTGCAGCGATATGACAGATAAAAAAACATTCGGATCGTTTATAAAAACAAAGCGGCTTGAAAAACAGTATTCGCAAAAAGACCTTGCCGACATCCTGTTTGTGTCTGAAGGCGCCGTGAGCAAATGGGAGCGCGGCGTATCTTATCCCGACATCACTCTGGTTTCGGAGATTTGCCGTGCCCTGGAAATCAGCGAACATGAATTGTTGACCGCCTCAACCGATACAAATGCGCGGACGATGAAGCAGGAAGCACGAAAATTCCGCGTCATCCGCGGCGCATGGTTCTGGATTCCCACCATTTCCTATCTCACGGCACTTTTCATCTGTTTGATTTGCAATCTTGCCGTCAGCCATACGCTTTCGTGGTTCTTTATCGTATTTGCCGCACTGCTTTGTGCCTATGCGTTTGTTCCGACGTTTGCCTCGTTCTTTCCTTCAAAAAAATTCCTCGTTTTTACGGTGACGAGTTTTTGCTCGATTTGCCTGCTTTTACTGACCTGCGGAGCATATAGCAAAACCTTGTTCTGGGTCCCGACAGCATGTATCGGAATTCTGATCGGTTACGTCCTGTTATTTCTTCCGCTGCTTTTATCAAAGACAAAAATCAAAGCAGGTCGGTGGCTGCTTTCATTTGCACTTGCATTCGTTCTGACGGTGCTTCTGCTGATCAGCATCCACGTATGGCGGCCGTTGATGCTCGGCCCCGCGCTCGGGGTGACCTGCTACGGCTTTCTTCCCGTTATCTTTTGCTGCGGGATCTGTATGTTTCACTTCGATCCGTTCATCAAAGCGGGCGTCTGCACATGCTTGTGCGCGGCGGCATATTATGTTTGCCCGGAGGTCGTGAATCGCCTGTTTGACTTGAAGGAGACATATTATCAGTTTGATTTTCACGACTGGGAACAGTGCGCAAACGCAAACATTCAGCTCATCCTTCTGGTATCCTTTTTGCTTGCGGGCGCGGTCCTTCTGGCAACCGGCCTTTTCAGAATGCGCAAGCGCCGTCGATAATACAGGCCGCAGGATGCGGAGTCGTCCTTAATTTGAAAGCACATACAGCAAAGCCCCGCGGGTGATTCCACGGGGCTTGCGTTGTATGATTCACTTTTCTCAGATCGCTTTGAGCAGACCCGGCAGCTTTGCGATCGCGGCGGGGATGCCCTTGATGATCTTTGCGATGCCGGTCAGCGAGGATTCCTCGTCGTTGAGGATGCGCAGCAGACCTTCGGCCATCTCCGGCGTAAAGACGCCCATCGACATGGCGATGAAGTTGCGGATCGGGATCTGCGTCGCCATGGCGGCGATCATCTTGCCGTCGCCGTTCTCTGCGGAGCCGAGCTTGCTCACGGCAGTGGTGATAAGCTTGCAGATGCGGCCGCCCCACTTGGTGTGCTTTGCGTCGTTCAGGCAGCAGTAGATATCGATCTTCTTGTTCGGGTCGCGCACGGGCGACGGCAGCGGCCACATCTTTTTGTTTGACGAGGGTGTGCGGACGGCAGAAACCGTGCTGGCATTTTTATCATAATTCATCGCAGAGAATCAAGCTGCAAGAATGGTCGCGTCGGTCATCGGCGCGGCTTTTTTTTATGCGGCGTGGGTCTGCTTTTTTCACGTCGCCGCTTGACAACCGCCGTTTACCGTGCTAAAATGAATTTGTAAATTTTTACGAAAAGGGGTTGACAGATATGATGAACCGTGCGACATTTTGTCAGTCAGTCAGTAGTGTAACTACGCCCTTTTTCAATCGTGTATTTGTACAATGAAGCGCAGTGCGCCCGGATGGGTTCACTGGGCTTTTTGTATAGATAAATTTTTTAAAAGGAGATATGTCAAATGAAAACCACAAAAAAAAGTCCTGTCCATCCTGCTGGCGGTGCTGATGGCGTTCGGCGTGCTGTCTGTCCCTGCTTTCTCTGTTGAGCCGATAGAGGAACCGGTTGTCGCGATCACCTTTCCTGACACGCTGTTTTACGACCCGGACGATATGAGGAACGCATCGTTTTACAGCTTTTTTAAAGACCATCTTCGCTTTGATACCAATTTCGGGACGACCTTTGTTATCACTGACGTGCAAATCTATCTGGACGGCACGCAGGTCTGCCGTACGGGTCAATGCACATGTACCGACGGGGTCATTTGTGTCAGTACATATGGAACGGATATTGAGGGAAAATGCTTTGAGGACGGAAAGCAGTATACGTTCCGGTTTGTTCTTCAAAAGGATAATTCTCCTCTCCATCTGAAAAAGGCGCCTGCGGTGACGTGCAACGGCTCTTCCGCAAATGTGCGTGTTACGGAAGGAGTCAACGAATCCGATGGAATCGAATATTTCTTGGAGGTCGGTCCGGTGAAGATCAATGTGAAGTCCTGCACCTGCAAATGCCACATTGATTTCACGCAACCGAAGAATATTCTGGATTTCTTCAGGGGGTTCTTTTTCTATTACTTCCGCCTGCAGGTCTGGGCGATTTTCAAGAACAAGAGCCACCAGTACTGCGAGTGCGGCCTTCGGCACTACGACGTGTAATGCGACCGGCGCGAGGGTCTTTTCCAAGATGTCTCTGCCACGATTTTTGGCGCAGGAGATTGGGCTGTCAGCGGTTCGCTGAATGAACAGAATGCCTTTTTCAAAAGGGGAGGGCTTTTTTATGGGACCGCCACATCAGATTGCGCACCATACAAAACAAGAACGTGGAAATTATCGAACATTTCCTTCGCGGACGATCACAAAAAAAGCAGCCGCACTTTTCTCCGCGACCTCAATTCCGTTTTCCGAATTCCAAATGAAAACAAGCCTCGCAGGACGTACCCGCGAGGCTCTTTGTTTATGGTTGCGTCTGTCGTCAGATCGCCTTCAGCAGCGCCGGCAGCTTTGCGATGGCGGCGGGGATGCCCTTGACGATTTTTGCGATGCCGGTCAGCGAGGATTCCTCGTCGTTGAGGATGCGCAGCAGACCCTCGGCCATCTCCGGCGTAAAGACGCCCATCGACATGGCGATGAAGTTGCGGATCGGGATCTGCGTCGCCATGGCGGCGATCATCTTGCCGTCGCCGTTCTCTGCGGAGCCGAGCTTGCTCACGGCAGTGGTGATGAGCTTGCAGATGCGGCCGCCCCACTTGGTGTGCTTTGCGTCGTTCAGGCAGCAGTAGATGTCGATCTTCTTCTGCGGGTCGCGCACGGGCGACGGCAGCGGGCCGTACAGCGCCTCAAAGTCTGCGCGCGCGATCTTGGTGACGTCGTCATAGTACGCCGGCGCGGCGGCGCGGTAGTCGGGGATGTCGCAGGCCTCGGCCTCAACGGTGACCTTTGCTTCCAGCTTGATGTCGCGGCTTGACGCGCCGACCTTGATCGTAAACGTGCCGCTTTCCACGCACCAGTCGTTGGTGTTGACGTTGAAGAAGGCGAAGGCGCGCTTGTCAAGTGTCAGGGTGACGTCCTTGGTCTCGCCGGGTTCGAGGAAGACCTTCCGGAAGCCCTTGAGCTCCTGTACCGGGCGGAAGATGGTGCTCTCGTCGTCGGCGACATACAGCTCGGCGACCTCTGCGCCCGCGACGGGGCCGGTGTTCTTGACCTTGAATTTCACGGTCAGGGTGTCGGTGTCCCTGATCTTTTTCTTCGACAGCTTCAGCGCGCTGTACTGGAACGTGGTGTAGCTCAGGCCGAAGCCGAACGGGAACAGCACGTCCTTGTTTGCCTTGTCATAATAGCGATAGCCAAGATAGACCGACTCGCGGTGCTCGCTCGTGACCGGCCCGGCGGGGTAGTTGCCGAAGGTCGGGTTGTCTTCCCACCGCAGGGGATAGGTCTCGGACGTCTTGCCGCTCGGGTTGACTTCGCCCAGCAGGATGCGCGCCACGGCGTCGCCGCCCGCTTCGCCGCCGAGCCCGGAGTTCAGCAGGCCCTTGACCTCGTTGATCCACGGCATTTCGACCACGCTGCCGCCCGCAAGCACGACCACCGTGTTCGGGTTCGCGGCCGCGACCGCGCTGATGAGGTGGTTGTGACAGGACGGCATCTTGATGTTTTCACGGTCGTACCCTTCGCCCTCAAATTCTTCGGTCAGGCCGGCGAAAACCACCGCCACGTCGGCGCGCTTGGCCGCGATGACGGCTTCACGGACGAGATCGTCGTCGATGACGTCCTTGCCCTTGTCGTACCCCTTGGCGTAGGTGAAGTCCACGCCACGGCTGCCGAGACCGTAGTAGGCGGTGTCCACCTCAAACGGATTGACGACGGAGGAGCCGGCGCCCTGATAGCGCGGGAACTTTGCCATCTCGCCGATGACGGCGATCTTGGCGTCCTTTTTCAGCGGCAGGATGCCGTCGTCGTTTTTGAGCAGCTGCATGGACTGCTCCGCGATCTTGCGTGCCAGCGCATGGTGCGCCTTCTGGTCAAAGTCGTGCACCTTTTCCAGCACGGGCTTGGAGCGTTCGATCAGCTCGATCACGCGGTCCACGCATGCGTCCAGCGCGGCCTCGTCCAGCTCGCCGCTCTGCACGGCGGCAATGATCTTTTCGGTGCTGTATGTGCCGCTGGAGGGCATCTCCAGGTCGGTTCCGGCCAGAATGCCGGGCACGCGGTCCACGCTGGCGCCCCAGTCGGTGACAAACAGGCCGTCAAAGCCCCATTCGCCGCGGGCGATCTCCTGCTGCAGGTGGACCTGCTCGGAGCCGTAAAAGCCGTTGACCTTGTTGTAGCAGTCCATGATGGTCCAGGGCTTGCCCTTCTTTGTCGCGATCTCAAACGCGGTGAGATACAGTTCGCGCAGGGCGCGCTCGTCCACGATTTCGTCCACCACCATGCGGAACGCCTCCTGGCTGTTGGCGGCAAAGTGCTTCAGCGACGCGCCGACGCCCTTGCTCTGGACGCCGTTGATCCATGCCGCGGCGCATTCGCCGGACAGCAGGGGATCCTCTGAAAAGTACTCAAAGTTCCGCCCGCAGGTGGGGGCGCGTTTGATGTTGGTGCCCGGGCCCAGCAGAACGCTGACGCGCTCTTTCAGGCATTCCTCGCCCAGCGCCTCGCCCTCTTCAAAGATCAGATCGGGGTCCCACGCGCAGCTCACGGTCGCGGCGTTCGGGAACGCCGTTGCGGGGAAGGAATTCCCCAGCCCGACGGATTCGCCGTTGGGGTTCTGTTTGCGCAGCCCGTTGGGGCCGTCGGTGATCATGATTTTTGGCAGGTCAAATTCCGGCGCCTCTTCCAGATGCCAATAGTCAAAGCCGGAAACGAAGCTCGCCTTTTGCGCAAGGCTCATTTTGCCGATGATCTCAGCGTGTTTCATGTCGGTTGCTCCTTTTCATTTTTGATATTTCACCGGGCCGGTGATGAATTACATATTTATTGTAACGGCCGGGTCTTCTTTTTGATATAAAAAATCTGCGAAAAATATCATTTTTCTGTTGCGTTTTTTCAAAAATATGATATACTGTTCCTGTCAGACAACACACGGAAAAAGGGGGCGACGCAATGAAACGGGAACCGTTCGGCACGGTGTATTTTATGGAAACCAGCGACCTGTTCCGGGAGCGCGAGAGCGGGCAGCTGCACACGTCGTATGAAACCGAGCTGCGATTCTATGCCTGCATTGAAAGCGGCGACGCCGACCGCGTGCAGGCGATGATGCGCGCGCTGCTTGCCGATGCGGTGGTGGCAGGGCGCATGGCAGAGCACCCGCTGACCCGGATGAAATACTGGGCCGTGGCGTGCATCACGCTGGCGACACGCGCCGCCATCCGCGGGGGCCTGGACGAGACGGAGGCCTTCAATTATTCGGACGAAAACATTTTCAAGATCGACCGCATGACCGACGAAGCCGCGATCCTGCGGTACCTGCAGGAGATCTGCATAAGGCTCACCGCCCGCGTGGCAGACAGCCGCCGCACGCGCAGCTATCCGCCCGCCGTCCGAAAGTGTCTGCACTATATCCACGCCAATCTGCATGTGGAGCTGTCGGCCGCCGTGCTTGCGGCGCAGTGCAATCTGACGCCGGCATATCTCAGCCGCCTGTTTGCTTCGTCGGTGGGCTGTTCGCTGCGCGCCTATGTGCGCGACTGCCGGCTGCGGTATGCAAAAGAGATGCTGGCGGAAAGCAAGAGCACATCAGAGATCGCGTATGACCTCGGCTTCTGCTCCGAAAGCTACTTCATCAAATGCTTTCGCGAGCAATACGGCGTCACACCGGGAGAAATGCGCCGCCGGTCTTCATAAAAAACTTGCATAAAATGAAACGCTGTGGTATAATCATAAAAAAGAACAAAATGAGAAGGTGAATTGGATGATCATTCAGGAATCGGGAGAGATGTATCTGGAAACGATCCTGGTCCTTTCAAAAGAAAAGACGAACGTCCGGTCGGTCGATGTCAGCGAATATATGAATTATTCCAAGCCCAGCGTCAGCCGCGCGGTGAACCTGCTGCACGACGGGGGCTATCTCAGCATTGATCAGAACGGCTATCTGTCCCTGACCGACGCGGGGCGCGAGATTGCGGAAAAAATCTATGAGCGCCATGTATATATCTCAAAGTTTTTTGAGGCCATCGGCGTGGACCCGGCGGTGGCGGCGCGCGACGCCTGCCGCATTGAGCATGTCATCAGCGACGAGACGTTCCACGCCATCAAAAAGATCCCGCTGGATCAGATCAAGGGTTAAACCGTTCAGTTTCAAACAGTTGCACCGGCTGCAATTCTTTGCGGCCGGTGTTTTTTGTGCAGCCCTGCCGCGCCCGCTGCGCGGGCGCAGATGCCGCCGCAGGGCCGCAGCCCGGCGTGCCGGGCTGCGTGCGCCAACGGACCCT
>JAFRUA010000060.1 GCA_017434855.1 Clostridia bacterium | reverse complement strand
GCTGGCAGGGCCTTGACATCGGACCCGAGACAATCAAGCTCTTCAGCGCGGCCATCAAGGATGCCAAGACCATCGTCTGGAACGGACCAATGGGCGTGTTTGAGAAGGCCGACTTCGCCAAGGGTACCCTGGCCATCGCGACCGCAATGGCGGAGAGCGACGCCATCACCATCATCGGCGGCGGCGACAGCGCGGCGGCCGTGAATCAGATGGGCCTGGGCGATAAGATGAGCCACATCTCCACCGGCGGCGGCGCGTCCCTTGAGTTCCTTGAGGGCAAGGAGCTGCCGGGCGTTGCGGCACTCAACGACAAGGATTGATCCGCTGCGCGAAACGATCAGCGGTCAGCAGTCAGCAGTTAGCTGTTAGTATTCATATAAAACAGAAAGGTTGTTAGTTATGAAAAAGTCCGTCCGTAAAGCCGTCATCGCCGGCAACTGGAAAATGAACAACACCCCCGCCCAGACCACCGCACTCATCAACGAGATGAAGCCGCTGGTTGCCGGCGCCGACTGCGAGGTCGTTCTGTGCGTCCCGTTTGTCGATATCGCCGCCGCGGTGGAAGCCGCCAAGGGCAGCAACATCAAGATCGGTGCCGAAAACGTCCATTTCAAGGCCTCCGGCGCCTACACCGGCGAAGTGTCCGCAGACATGCTGGTTGCCTCCGGCGTGGAATACGTCGTCATCGGCCACAGTGAACGCCGTCAGTATTTCGGCGAGACCGACCAGACCGTCAACCTGCGCTCACTTGCCGCGCTGAACGCCGGCCTGAAGGCGATCATCTGCGTGGGCGAAACGCTGGAGCAGCGTGAGCTCGGCTATACCGAAACCCTTTTGAAGTACCAGACCAAGATGGCGCTGACGAACGTCACCAAAGAACAGCTTAAAAACGTCATCATCGCCTATGAGCCCGTGTGGGCCATCGGTACCGGCGTCACAGCAACGGCCGACCAGGCAGACGAGGGCAACGGCTTTGTGCGCGCCGCCATCGCGGAAGCATACGGCGCTGACGCGGCAGAGACCGTCACCGTGCAGTATGGCGGTTCCATGAACGCCAAGAACGCCGAAGAGCTTGTCTCCAAGGTCAATGTGGACGGCGGCCTGATCGGTGGCGCTTCGCTGAAAGCAGCGGACTTTTCCGTCATCGTCAAGGCGGCCAGCGAAGGCTGAATCAATTGAGAATGGAGAGTGGAGAATTGAGATTTTTTCTCCACTCTTTCCTCTTTTTTTGCCTCCCTCAAATCCCTTAATCCCTCAATTCCTTATTCCCTTAACCCCTTAGAAAGAAGTTGATGTCTTATGAAACAAACGGTATTACTCTGCATCATGGACGGGTTCGGCAAAAACGACAGCGACTACGGCAACGCCATCCATGCCGCCAACACGCCGAATCTTGACAAACTGCGCGCGACGTTCCCCATGACCTTTATCGGCGCGTCCGGCATGAACGTGGGCCTGCCCGACGGGCAGATGGGCAACAGCGAAGTGGGCCACACCAACATCGGCGCGGGCCGCATCGTCTATCAGGAACTGACCCGCATCACAAAGCAGATTCAGGATGGCCCTTTCTTTGAAAACGAAGCGCTGGTGGGCGCGATGGAAAACTGCAAACATAACGGTTCGGCCCTGCACCTGATGGGCCTGATGAGCGACGGCGGCGTTCACAGCCACAACACCCACATGTTCGCCATTGTGGAGCTTGCCAAACGCTATGGTCTTGACAAGGTCTATGTCCACTGCTTCCTGGACGGCCGCGACGTGCCGCCGGCCTCCGGCGCGGACTATGTGGCCGATTGCCGCGAAAAGCTCGCCGGGATCGGTCTCGGCAAGATCGCCACGGTCATGGGCAGATACTATGCCATGGACCGCGACAACCGCTGGGAGCGTGTGGGCAAAGCCTATGCCGCCATGGTCTACAGAGAAGGCATTCAGGCAAGCGACCCCGTGGCCGCCATCAAAAAATCCTATGAAACGCTTGACGAAGAGGGCAAGTACCTCACGGACGAATTCATGCTGCCCACGGTGATCGACGGCGGCGCGCCCGTGCAGGCAAACGACAGCGTGGTCTTCTTTAATTTCCGCCCCGACCGTGCGCGTGAGATCACCCGCACCTTTGTGGACCCGGATTTCACCGGCTTTGAACGCAGGAGCGGCTGTTTCCCGCTGTTTTACGTCTGCATGACGCAGTACGACGCCACCATGCCGAACGTCCATGTGGCCTTTAAGCCGCAGAGCCTTTCCAACACCTTTGGCGAGTACATGGCAAAGCTTGGCAAAACTCAGCTCAGAATTGCCGAAACCGAAAAGTATGCCCATGTGACCTTCTTCTTCAACGGCGGCGTGGAGCAGCAATTTGAGGGCGAGGACCGCATCCTGGTTGCGTCGCCCAAGGTGCCGACCTATGACTTGCAGCCGGAAATGAGCGCCTTTGAGGTTTGCGACAAGGTGGTCGAGGCCATCCAAAGCAACAAGTACGACGCAATCATCCTGAACTTTGCAAACTGCGACATGGTGGGACACACCGGCGTTTTTGACGCGGCGGTCAAAGCGGTCGAAACCGTGGACACCTGTGTGGGCCGCATCTGGGATGCGCTGGAACCGCAGGGCGGCGTGATGCTGGTCACTGCCGACCACGGCAATGCCGACAAAATGCTGGAGGATGACGGCACGCCCTTCACCGCGCATACCACCAATCCGGTGCCGTTCATCATCTGCGGCTATCCCTGCACCGCGCGCGAAGGCGGCCGCCTGTGCGACATCGCGCCCACGATGCTCAAGATCATGGGCCTGCCGCAGCCGGAGGAAATGACCGGCGAAAGTCTGGCGCAGTGAGTGCCTGAGCGGAGGAATTTCCATGAAAAAGATTCTCAGCTTGCTGTTGGTCCTGACCATGCTGCTGTCGTTCGGCACGCTTGCGTTTGCTGAAGAAGCGCCGAAGCTGGAGGCGCTGGACAACGCCATCATCGGCGGATCAACGCGCATCTATGCCGGCCAGACGGATGAGATCCACATCTATCCGAAGCCGGACGAGGCAAAAGAACAGTTTGACATTTTCAAAGCTGACATCACCTGCAGCAACCCCAAGGTGCTGGACGTGCAGCCGGGCAAGCGCGACAGCTATGCCTACGGCTATGTGATCCTGACCGGAAAGAAGACCGGCACGGCGACCGTGACCGTCACCGAACCGGAAAGCGGCGTGTCCTGCAGCTTCAAAGTCGTTGTGATGCCGCGTTTCCTTTCCGTCCTTGAAAATGCGCTGGCGTTTTTGATGAGCCTGCCGGGCCGCATCCTCGGCACGATTTACGGGCATATCTAATAAAAGTTCAAAAACTTTTTGATAAAGGAGCAATCCCTATGAAAAAGGCTTTATCCGTTCTCCTCTCGGTACTGATGGTCGCGCTGACGCTGTCTTGCCTTTCGGTGTGCTTCACGGCGAGCGCCGCCGGCTACAACGTCGGCGACACCTTCACCTTCGGCTCCTATCCGCAGACAAAGGTCATAAATACGCAAACGATCTCTGCGCTGAACTTAAAGGCGAAAAACGCAACATGGTCCAGCCTTGCGTTTTACTGCGGCAACAGCCTGTTCACCGATCAGGTGGGTGAGGACCCCGATTCGAAGTACTGCGACGTGACCTACAACGGCGTCAAATACCGCGGCGTGAAGTTTTCCTCCTATCGCCCGTGGAAAACCGATGGCGAAAACTCCACGGAAACGCCTCCGTACTCGACTTATTATCAGTACGCCAACGGCTATCGTATCAATACGACCTATTGGTTCAAATATGAGCCGCTCAAGTGGACGGTGCTGGATCCTGTGACCGGGCTGGCCGTCTGTCAAAGCGTGATCGACGCACGGCCCTTCAACAACTTTTGCACCCGGTCGGAGCAGGATAAAGATTACTACAATCACACTGCAATCTATACCGATTACGCGTCCGACTATGCCCATTCCTCGCTGCGCACCTGGCTGAACAATGCCTTTCTCGGCACGGCCTTCACGGCGGCGGAACAGAGCAAGATCCCGGCGACGGCTCTTCAAAACAGATGCGTCTATGCGTTCACCGCAACGCACGAGCACCCGGAACTGGATTCGGACGACACGAACGACAAAATCTTCGCGCTCAGCTTCGACGAGGTGATCAACGCGGCCTACGGCTTCGACCCCCAGTCCGGACACGACGATCCGCTTCGCAAGCGTGCCGCCACGGACTATGCCAAGTGTCTGGGCGTTCAGGTCGATGCCAGCGGCAATTCCGCGTGGCGCCTGCGCACCCCCGGACAAAACACAAGAGACACCTGCGTGGTGAACTCCAGCGGCCAATCCGCGAAGGTGGGTCCCACGTACGCGAACGTCAACGCGATCGGCCTTTGCCCGGCGCTGCGCTGCTCCGATGTGACGCCCGCTTCGGTCAATGTGGTTCACGTCACGCTGGAAACGAATGGCCAGGGAATTGCATACGGCGGCGGCACCTTCACGAAGGGCACGCTTGTGACGGTGCAGGCAAATCCGACTCTGTTTTCCGAATTCACCGGCTGGTATGAGGACGGCGTTAAGGTCTCTAACAATCCAACCTACTCGTTTACCGTTACAAAGGACACAACGCTGAGCGCAGGATTCAGAATCGTGAAAGCCAAACTGACGCTTACAACCGAAGGGAAGGGCAGCGTGATCGGCGGCGGAGTCTATCAGATTACAACCCCTGTGCAGATCACCGCGACGCCCTCTTCCGGCTGGCATTTCGTCGGCTGGTATAACGGCGAAACGCTCGTTTCCGCGAATGCAAGCTACCAGTACCCGCTCTTTACAGACACGACCCTGACTGCAAAGTTTGAAAAAGACGCTGCACCCGAACAACCTGAACCACAGCAGTCCGTTTGCCCGTGGTGCGGCGGGGCGCACGAAGGCTTTTTCCAGGGCATCATCGGCTGGTTCCACAGCATCTTTGCCGCCATCTTCGGCGCGCGGTATTGATGTGGCGTCTGTCATTGGCCGGCCATCGTACCGAACAATAATAGAATAGCCGCCCATTGGGCGGCGCTGCAACGCCTTCCTCTGAAAAGGGGAGGGCGTTTGTTTTGGGTCCCCGGATGAATCAACGGGAACTTTGTGATTGGATCACACGACAGAACGGCGGCGCTGAACCGCTGTTCAGCTTTCCTTGACCAGCTTTCCGCTCATGTGGTCGATGACCAGCTCCATGCACTGCACCTTTGAAAAATGCTTTTGCAAGTCTGCTTCCATCTCCGCTTCGGTCGGGAAAAACTTGCGCCCCAGCAGGCGGCAGATCTCTTTCGCCCGCATTTCTTCGTCCACAAGGCGCATCCGGCCGAAGACGATCACGCTTTTGATGTTCAGCGCCCAGTCGCCCGGTTTGACAAAACCCTTGTCCTGCACGCAAAAGCTGACCTTGTCATTCGCTTGGATCGCGTCCAGCTTGTGCCCGACTTTGGCGCAATGGAACACCAGCGTGCCGGTCGATTCGTCATAGCAGTGTGACAGGGGCAGGGCATAGGGGTAGCCGCCGTCGCCCGCCACGGCCAACACGCCGCGCGGTTCGGCTCTCAAAATGTCGATGCATTCCGCTTTTGTCAACGCCTGTTTGCTGCGGCGCATGTCACGAAACGCTGCCATCTCATTCCACCCAGAATACGCGGCCGTCCTTGCGCGGCGCCGCTTTCGGCGCTTCTCCGTCGATATACCCGACCGCACAGTGGCCGATGCCTTCCCATTCGCCCTCGATGCCGAGGTCGGCGAGCAGAGTCTTGAATGCGTCTGTTTCAAATTCCTCTTTGGCGCGGTGGATCCAGATGCTGCCGAGGCCGAGCGCGTGCGCGGCCAGCATCATGTTGCCGATCACCAGGCTGCCGTCATAGACATGGGTCGGCCAGTCCTTTTGCGCCAGCACGATCAGAATGACCGGTGCGCCGTAGAAGGGATCGAAGCCCTCCTGCCAGCCGCCGATGACGCGGTTGGCGTCAACGATCTTTTGGCGCAGAGCCGGGTCGGTCACGGCGATGGTGACCGTCGCCTGCTGCCCTCTGCCGCTTGCAGCATACAGGCCGGCGTCGATGATCTGTTCGATGTCTTCCTTTGCGGGCAGGTCCGGCTTGAAGCGGCGGATGCTCCTGCGGTCCTTCATAGCTTGAATGATGTCGTTCATTGTATATTCCCCCATAAATGTATTTGAATGATCGAATGCTTATGTTTATGCAAAGAATCCTTCTTTCAGCAGCAGCTCCAGCACACGCGCCTCCCGCGCAAACATCAGCGGGTCATACGGGCTTTCGCCGACGCTGCGGTTCTTTTGGATCGCGCGCCGCGGGTCCACATATTCCGGCGTATAGGCTTCGTTTGCTTCGTAATCATCCAGATGCTGCGAAACAACGGCCTGTTCTGCCTGACAGAGATAATAATAGTTGTCCTGCACAAAGCATTCACGTTCGTCGCGCGCACTTCTTTGGATGCGGTGGACGACCCCGTATTCCCTGACCGTTTCCGGAATCACGGTCAGGCCGGCCTCTTCGCGGGTCTCGCGGATCATTGCGGCAACGGGGTCTTCGCCGTCTTCAATGCCGCCGCCCGGTAACTTATAGTAATCGTACTTGAGACTGTGGATCATGGCGATCCGACTGCCGGCAATGATAATGCTGCGCGCGGAGTTGCGCACAAAGGTGTGCGTGCAGCCGGCATAGTCGTGTTTGTCCATGGTAAACAACAGCCGCATGGGAATCACCTGCTTTCTTTGCCCTGCGCATCGATGAATTCCCGGATGATCTGCCCGATGGTTTCCTGATGCACGATGTAGGAGCCGTGATCTTCGCCGTCCAGAATTTTCAGCTTTGCACCCGGAATGCCGTCGGCGATCTGCCGCGTCTCTTTCGGTACGATCAGGTCGCGGCTGCCGGCCAGCACCAGCGTTTTGGCGGTGATGCGGCGAAGAACGTCGTCTGTGATGTTTGGCTCGCGGAGCATCAGCGCGATCTTCGGGTCGCGTTTGAACAGGTACTGCACCCGAAACCACAGCCGCAGCCCGCGCTTGACCCCCTTCGGCGTCAGGTTTGCGCCGCTGACGATGAGCGCCGTGATGCGGTCACAGTCCGCCGCAGCCAAAAGGCCCACGATGCCGCCGTCGCTGAAGCCGTAAAAGACGACGTCGCGCAGGTCCAGCGCTTCGAGAAAGGCGGTCATGTCCTTTGCCATGTCGTCATAGTGAAAGGTCTGCACCGGCGTGCTCTGCCCGTGGCCGCGCGTGTCCACAAGATAGCAGGTGAAGCTGTCCCGAAGGACGCGCACCGCCTCGTTGAAGATGGTGTGGTCCTCGCCATTGCCGTGGGCCATCACCAGCGGCCGGCCGGCGCCGGTCACTTCATAAAAAAGGTCGATGCCGTTGACGTGTGCGATCATGGGGGGCCTCCTTTCTGCGCTGCTTTTCACGTCCACAGCGACGTGATGAACATCGGCGACGCGCCGTCCGCCCTTGTGAAGCCGCAGTGCTCATAAAAATGCACTTCATCATTGTATGCAATGACGGCGATGCGCAGATAATCCTTATAATGCGCTTTGATGCGTTCCAGCAGTGTGCGGCCAACCGTCTGCCCGTGATAGGCCGGGTCCACCAAAAGATAGTGCACATAGGCGTTCATGACGCCGTCGTCCATGGCACAGACCATGCCGATCAGCCGGTCGCCGTCCCATGCGGAGATCACGGCCTGAAAGTGCTTCATGGCTTCCTGCAGCTTTTCGGGGAAGTGCCCCGACGACCATTCGACCGAAAGGAACAGCCGCGCAAGGTCCTCTTTTCTGAAGTCGTGCGTCGTTTTGTAGATGACGTCCATTCGATCACATCCAGTCTTTCAGCAGGTCCGCCATCGGGTTGTTCTTTTCTTCTTTGCTCTGCGACTGTTCCTGCTTTTTCATATACTGCATGACGTCGTATTTCCCGGCGCCGGCCTGCTCGCGGCGCTTTTGAAAGTCGCTGAGCTTTTCGCGGTATCCGCAGACACAGGCGAACATCTTTTTGTCGCCCTCGCCGCGCAGCTCCATCTTTTTGTGGCAGTTCGGGCAGCGGGCGTTCGTCACGGTGGACAGTCCCTTGCGGTAGCCGCAGTCGCGGTCCTGACAGACCAGCATCTTGCCTTTTTTGCCGTTGACCTCCAAAAGATACTTTCCGCACACAGGGCACTGCTGGCGGGTCAGGTTGTCGTGGTGGTACTGCGCATTGCTCAGTGCCACTTTAGAGACCAGGTCGGTCGCGTACTGCCGCATGTCGCGGATGAACTTGTGCATGTCCGCGGTGCCGCGGCTGATATTTTGCAGCTGCTGCTCCCACTTCGCGGTCAGCTCCGCCGAGCGCAGGTCCTCCGGCACGATGGCAACAAGCTGCTTGCCCTTTGCCGTGGGGCGAATCTCCTTGCCGTCGCGCTCAATGGAAAAGTTGCTGAACAGCTTTTCAATGATGTCGGCGCGCGTCGCCGGCGTGCCTAGGCCGCTGGTCGTTTCGATCACGGCCTTGAGTTTTTTGTCGGCGATCTGTTTTCCGGGGTGCTCCATCGCGGTCAGCAGCGTTGCTTCGGTGTACCGGGCAGGGGGGCGCGTCTTGCCGCTTGTGAGCTTCACGCCGCGCAGCTCGAGCGTCTGCCCCTGCTTGAGCGGCGGGAGCTGCTGCACCTTGATCTCGGCGTCGGCGTCCTCTTCATCGTCAAAGCCCTGGGCATAAAACGCCTTCCACCCGGCGGACTTCACGACCTTGCCCTTGGCGTGGAAGTCGTGGGCGCCGACGGTGACGGTGAGCTTGACCTCGTCATATTCAAACGCGGGAGAGAGAACCGCCAAAAAGCGCTTGACCACAAGGTCATAGATCGTTCGCTCCTCGTGGCTCATCTTGGCAAAGTTCGCCGGCTGCTCGGTCGGGATGATGGCGTGGTGGTCGGTGACCTTGGCATTGTTGACGATGTACTTGGTTTGCAGCGGCCCGCGCGACAGGGCATAGGCCGTCTTCTGGAACTGTCCCTGCGCCGCGGCGCGCAGACGCTCCGGCAGCGTGGGGACGATGTCGTCGGTGATGTAGCGCGAGTCCGTGCGCGGATAGGTCAGCACTTTGTGAAATTCATAGAGGCTCTGCATATAGGACAGCGTCTGCTTTGCCGAATAGCCGTAAAGCTTGTTGGCGTCGCGCTGCAGCTCCGTCAGGTCATAGGCGGCCGGGGGCGGCGTGCGCTTTGCGGTCTTTTCAAGCTTTGAGACCACGGCCTTTTTCCCCTGTACTTCCGCCATGACGCGCTCCACAAAAGCTTTGTCTGAAAAGCGGGTGTTGCCCTTTTTGTCACGGAACGTCGCCGAAAAGCCGGGAAACTGCGCCTGCAGGCCGAAGTAATCCTTTGGGACAAACGTCGCGATCTCTTTTTCACGGTCCACGATCATGGCCAGCGTCGGCGTCTGCACCCGCCCGGCAGAGAGCTGCGCGTTGAACCGGCAGGTCAGCGCCCGCGTTACATTCAGGCCCACCAGCCAGTCGGCTTCGGCACGCGCTTCTGCGGAATGAAAGAGGTTGTCATACTCCTTCGCCGGCTTCAGGTGCGCAAAGCCTTCTTTGATCGCGCGGTCGGTCTGCGAGGAGATCCACAGGCGATAAGTCGGCTTTTTCCATCCGGCTTTCATCATGATCCACCGCGCCACCAGTTCGCCCTCGCGCCCGGCGTCGGTGGCGATGACCAGCGAATCGACGTCTGCGCGCTTCATCAGCTTTGACACGGTGCGGTACTGCTTCGACGTCTGCTTGATGACGGTCAGCTTCATGCGTTCGGGCAGCATGGGCAGGTCCTCCATGCGCCATTGCTTATAGGTCTCGCTGTATTCCTCCGGGTCGCAGAGCGTCACCAGGTGCCCCAGCGCCCATGTCACGATATATTTGCCGCCCTCGATAAAGCCGTCTGCCTTGCGCGATGCGCCGATGACGCGCGCCAGGTCGAGGGCGACCGAGGGCTTTTCTGCCAGAACCAGTTGCTTGCCCATTTGCGTGTGCTCCTTTCGTTGCTTTCAATAATCATTATAACATGTTTTCATTTGGATGGCAAGGGGGCTGCCGGCGCCGCCGTGACACGCCGGCAGATTGATTAAATTAGAATTAAAGTTTTGCTGATAGAATACCTACGATCGGCATAGTCAAAATGCACAGGAAAACCAGGTGTTCAGAATAAACGCGGGCTTTGACGGCACTTTCTTGTGATTTTGAACAATGGAAAAGTCAACGAAAAAACATGCATTTTTTGAAAAGAAAGTGATGGATTTTACAAAAAGATTTTCTTCGCAAAAAAGTTTTTGAAAAAATATCTAAAAAATTTATCATTTTATATTGCAAAATGCCGACAAATTGTGTAAAATGGTAAAAGTGACAATCGTCAAAATGTATAAACCCGCGTTCCTTGCGATTGCTTTCGGGCTTTTGACGGGGGCAGGGTAAAAATGCGGAGGGATCTTACCATGTCGAACAGACTTTTTCAGGGAATCATCCATCAAATGAAGGACGCGATCGACCGGACCATCGGCGTTGTCGACGGCAACGGCATCATCATCTGCTGCAGCGACCTGCGGCGCATCGGCGAAACGGACGTGATCCGCATCCGTGACGACCTGGTGTCTTATGAGGTGTGCGTGCTCGGCGGCAAAACCTATATGCCGATCGGGACCCAGATGCACCCGGACGCCGCCGTGTTTGTGGATGGCGACGATGAATCTGCGGCAAACTATGCGCGCCTGATCGCGGTTTCGCTCAACGGGATCAAGCAATACTATGATGAAAAGTATGACCGCAACAACTTCATCAAAAACGTGATCCTCGACAACATTTTGCCGGGCGATATCTATCTCAAAACGCGCGAGTTCGGCTTCAACAACGAGGTTGCGCGCTGCGTGCTGCTGATCCGGCTGAAGGAGCGCTCTGACATCTCTGCGACCGACGCGATCCAGAAGCTGTTCCCCGACAAGCAAAAAGATCTGGTCATCAGCATCAACGAAACCGACATCGCGCTGGTCAAAGAGCTGCGCGCCGGCAACGAAATGAAGGATCTGGAAAAGCTGGCGCGTTCCATTGTGGACTCTCTGCATACCGAATACTTTGTCAATGCGGTCATCGGTATCGGCTCCATCGTCAATTCGCTCAAGGATCTGCCGCGGTCCTTCAAAGAGGCGCAGATCGCGCTGGAGGTCGGCAAAGTCTTTGATACCGAAAAGACGATCATCACCTATGAAAACCTGGGCATTGCCCGCCTGATCTATCAGCTGCCGACCACGCTGTGCGAGATGTTCCTGAAGGAGATCTTCAAAAAAGGCTCGATCGTCGGTCTGGATCATGAAACGCTGTTTACCATCCAGAAATTCTTTGAAAACAACCTGAATGTTTCAGAAACATCGCGCAAGCTCTTTGTGCACAGAAACACGCTGGTCTATCGCCTGGAAAAGATCAAAAAGCTCACCGGCCTGGATCTGCGCGAATTTGACGACGCAATCGTGTTCAAAGTGGCGCTGATGGTGAAAAAATATCTTGACGCGAAACCGGTGAAGTATTGATCATCCGGTGCGCGACCGATCCGCAGGGGCGGAAATTCTCAGAGAAAGAAAAGATAAGTTATGATTGAATTCAAAAATGTCAACATGAGGTACAAAACGAACGGCGTGGTTGCGCTCGACAACGTTTCTGTCCGCATTGACGACGGCGAGTTCGTGTTCGTGGTCGGCGCGTCCGGCGCGGGCAAAAGCTCGTTCCTCAACGTCATTATGGGGCAGGAAAAGGTCGATTCCGGCGCGGTCATCGTCGGCCCGTTCAACATGACGCGCATCCGCAAAAAAGAGCTGCCGTATCTGCGGCGTATGCTGGGCATCGTGTTTCAGGACTTCCGCCTGATTCCGAAGATGACGGTTTATGACAACGTGGCGTTTGCGCTGCGCGTGATCGGCCTTGGCGAGCGCATCATCCGCAAGCGCGTCAAATATGTGCTGCGGCTGGTGGATCTGTCTGCCAAAGCAAAGAACCTTCCGAACCAGTTGTCCACCGGCGAGCGGCAGCGTGTGGCGATTGCCCGTGCGCTGGTCAACAACCCCGGCATCATCATTGCCGACGAGCCGACCGGCAACCTAGACCCGATCCTTTCTTCCGAAATCATGACGCTGTTTGACAAGATCAATTCCCTGGGTGCGACCGTGGTGGTCGTGACCCATGACCTGGAGCTGGTGCGCCAGTTCAACCACCGCATCGTCACGATTGAAAACGGACGCATCGTTTCAGACCGTCCCGCCATGGTGTCTGCACCCGCACAGCCGGCAGAGGCGCCGACCGCCGCAACGGTTCCGGTGCAGCCCGCCGCGCCCGTGATGCCGCCGGTCATAGAGACAACGCAGGAGCTGTTCCTTGACGGGGACGCCCTGACACAGACGGTGCCCGCGACTGCGGTGCCCACACAGCCGGCAAACGGTTTGTCCGGCTTTGAAGCAACGGTTGAGGAGGTGCCCGATCATGTCTAAAAAATCCAACGCGCAGACGTCCGGCGGGCGCAAACGCTCCGGCGGACTGAATACGACATATTTGACCAAGATGGGCCTGCGCAACCTGGTTGTCAACCGCACCATGACGATTTCGTCCGTCAGCGTTTTGACGGCGTGCCTGCTGCTGATCGGCATTTCCACGCTGCTGGTGTTCAATATTCAGATCCTTGTCAAGGACGTTGAAAATCAAAATGTCGTGGTCGTGTTTGCCAACGACGGGCTGGACCAGACCGGGCTGGACCAGATCCGCAGCGACCTGGAACAGATCGAGAACGTGACCGATGTGGAATTCGTTTCACGCGAACAGGCCTTTGACGAGCAGATGAAGATCATCGAGGTGGATGAGGCCGATCTGGAAAACATCGGCATCGAAAATCCGCTGCCGGATTCTTTCCGCGTGACGGTCAAGGACATCGACAGCTTTGATTCCACACTGGCCAAAATCAATGAGATCGACAACATCCAATATGTACGCAACGACCAGGAGATCGTCAATCAGATTTCGACGCTGCAAAAATCCGTCACCATCGTGTGCGTGGTGATCGTTGCCGTGCTGGTGGTCGTTTCGCTGTTCATCATCGGCAACACCATCCGCATCACCATGGTGTCGCGCAAGATCGACATCCAGGTCATGAAGTCCGTGGGTGCAACCAACGCCTTCATCAGCTGGCCGTTTATGATCGAGGGTATTTTCATCGGCATCCTTTCCGGTCTGCTGGCGATGGGCCTGACCTATGCGCTGCAGATCTCAGAGGGGAACGCGCTCAATTCCCTGCTGGAACTGTTCGGGTCCTCCACGTTCACCGTGACCGATTTCCTGTGGTGGTACATCGGCGGCTATATCGTTGCCGGTATCCTGCTCGGTTCCTTCGGCAGTGTGGTTTCGCTCAAGCGCTATCTGCGCAAAGAGGGCAGTGAATCACAACTGAATAACTGAGGCACGTTCCCGAAAGGAGGGCTTCCCATGAAACGATGTTTGTCTTTGCTGCTGACCGTTGTGCTGCTGTTTTCGGTCCTGAGCCTGCCGACCGCGCCGGCGTCTGCCGAAACGCGGGCCGAGCTGGAAGAAAAGATCGATAAGATCGACGAGCAGATCGCGGCCAACAAACAAAAGATCAATGAACTGAAAGAGAAAAAAGAAGCGCAGCAGGAAATGCTGGACGCGCTCAACAGCCAGATCGCCGCGACGCAGGAAAAGGTCGACACGGTGAACCTGCAGGTGCAGGCCGTGGAAAAAGAACTGAAAGACCTCAACAGCCAGATCAAAGCGCTGAAAAAAGAGATCAAGGCCCTGAATGTCCAGATCGGCCAGACCAACGACGCGATCAACGAGACCAAGGCAGAGATCGAGCAATCCAAGGACGAGCTGAGCCGCAAGCTCAAGGCGTCCTATATGACGGGCAACCAGTCCACGCTGAAGATCCTGATGGGCGCCGACACGCTGGCGAGCTTTTTGACGCATCTGGAAATGATGAAGCGCACGAGTGAAAACGACCGTGACGCGATCGAAGGGTTCCGCGCGCTGGTGCTGGAGCTGCGAGAAAAGCGCAACCTTCTGAACGAACAGAAGGCCGAGGTCGACGCCAAAAAGACCGAGGTGGAGGGCGTGCGCGCCCAGACGCTTGAAAAAAAGGCGGAGCTGGACGCAAAGAAGCAGGAATATCAACAGGCGATCCGTTCGCTGGAAAAGAGCTACAGCGCGACCAGCAGTTATCTGAGTCAGTTGGATCAGACCAGCGCGACCTATGAGAATTATATCAAAAACCTTGAAAAAGAGCGCGCCGCGGCAGATGCCGAGATCGAACGGCAGATCCGCGCCTATCAGGCGGCGCACAGCACCAGTGGCTCAAGCTCCGGTTCAAGCTCCGGTTCCGGCGGCAGCGGCAGCATGACCACGGGTCAGACCTATTCCAGCGGCGACACCTGGCTGTGGCCGGTCGGCAACGCGTCGTCGTATATTTCCAGCGGCTTCGGCAACCGCAGCGCCTCCATCTCCGGGTGGAGCTTCCACGGCGGCATCGACATCACCGGCGGCGGCATCTACGGCAAACCGGTCTACGCTTCGCGCGCGGGCACGGTCGTCACGGCCGTCTGGGGGACCACCGGCTACGGCCGCTATGTCATCATCGACCACGGCGACGGCTTCAGCACCGTCTACGGTCACTGCTCCAACCTGACGGTTTCCGAGGGACAAAGCGTTTCCAAGGGCCAGCAGATCGCCAACGTCGGCTCCACCGGCAACTCCACCGGCCCGCACCTGCACTTTGAGGTGCGTTATAACGGAGAAAAGCAGAATCCCCTGAACTATGTATCCCATTGATTTATGAAAGGCTGGCGTCTATGAAAAGATCCATTGCGCTGTTTCTCTCGCTGACACTGCTTTTGCTGTGCGCGTTTTCATCGTTCCGCACCGCGCCCGCCCAGGCGGCCACGATGCAGGACCTGGAGGACGAAGTCGATCGGCTGGAGCAGGAGATCAAAGAGAATCAAAAAAAGCTCGGCGACCTTGCCGACCGCAAAGAGGCGCAGCAGGAGTATCTCCAGACGCTGGAAGCGCAGATCGCGGCTGTGGAGAAAAAGGCAGACGCCCTGAATCAGCAGATCAAAGCCATTGACGAAGAGATCGCAAAGTATGACAATCAGCTCAAGCAACTGAAAAATGAGATCGCGCTGCTGGATGAAGAGGTCAAGCTTGCCCAGACACAGATCAAGCAGATCAAGCAAAACATCCGCGATTCCAGGGAGGAACTGAGCCGCAAGCTCAAGGCGTCCTATATGACCGGCAACCAGTCCGCGCTCAAGCTGCTGATGGGTTCAGACACATTGGCAAGCTTTTTGACGCATCTTGAAATGATGAAGCGCATGAGCGAAAACGACCGCAAGGTCATCAACGGGTTCCGCGACCAGGTGCGCCAACTGAACCTGACCAAAGAGCAACTGAACAAAAAACAAGAGGTGCTGGAAGAAAAGCACGCCGCCGTCACCGCCACCAAGCAGCTCAGTATCGACAAAAAGAACGAACTGAACGCCAAAAAGATGGAATACCAGGCGACGACGGACCAGTTGGAAAAGGACTATGCCGCGATTGCGACCTTTATCGACAAGATCGACAAAACCAGCGCCGCCTATGAGGATTATATCAAACAACTGGAGGCGGAGCGCGCACAGGCGGACCGTGAGCTGGACGAGCTGATCCTGGCCCACATGACGACCGAGCCGCCGACCACCACAACCGTACCGACCACAGCCCCGCCGACCACCACGACCGCGCCCAGTACTGCGGCCGACATCGGCAACGGCGACCCCAGCGATTCCACCACGGGCGACGTCGGCAACGGCGATCCCAGCGACACCGCGCCGTCCACAACAGAGCAGCCCACCAGCGCGGCGCCCTATGTGTCCGGTGAAAGCTGGGCCTGGCCGCTCGGAAACTATCCGTGTTATATCTCCAGCGGGTTCGGGTACCGCGACGCCAGCATCGGCGGCAACGCGTTCCACGGCGGCACCGACATCGCCGGCAGCGGCATCTACGGCCAGCCGGTTTATGCTTCCCGGTCCGGCACGGTCATCGGCGCCATCTGGGGCACCACGGGCTATGGCCGCTATGTGGTCATCGACCACGGCGACGGGTTCACCACGATCTATGGCCATTGCTCCAACCTGACAGTGACCGAAGGGCAGCATGTGGAAAAGGGCTATCAGATCGCCAATGTCGGTTCCACCGGCAATTCCACCGGCCCGCACCTGCACTTTGAGGTGCGCTATAACAACGTCAAACAAAATCCCATGAACTACGTCACCAAACCGTAACAAACAAATCAACCGGGGTGCGCCTGAATGCCGCACCCTTTTTGATACCGCTGATTCGGAGGAATATCTTTGAAGAGAAAACTCATCCATTTCTTATCAGTCCTGACCGTCGCGCTGTTTCACTGCCTGCCGGTGCGAAAGCGCGTGTTCGTCTATACCATCCGCAGCGACGGCGCCCTGCTTGAAAATCTGGACGCCGTGGTGCAAAACCTGGGCGTCAAAACCGTGATCTTTGCCAAAATGCTGCCGCATACGCGCCTTGACGCGCTGCGGGTGCGGCGCCTGCTGTTGACGTCCCGCGTGATCCTGACCGACGATTATCTCAAGTATCTGCGTGACGTCAGGCTGCGCAAGGGGCAGCGTGTGATCCAGATCTGGCACGCCGTGGGGGCGTTCAAGCGCTTCGGACTGGATGCGCCGTCCAACCTTTCACGTCAGGATGAGATCAACACCCATGCGCAATACACCCACGTCTGCGTGTCGTCAAACTATGTGCGGCTGTTTTATGCCAGCGCGTTCGGTGTGGACCTTGACGTGGTGAAGGCGCTCGGTGTGCCGCGTACCGACACGCTGCTGGACAAAGCCCGCCTGAACGAAACGCGCGCCGCGCTGCTGGACGCGCACCCGGAGCTGAAGGGCAAGACGGTTTATTTGTACGTTCCGACATTCCGCGAGGCAGACGGCGTGGTCACCGACTTTGACCCGCAGCTTGACTTTTCTGCGCTGAACGACGCGCTGAAGCCGAACGAACTGCTTGTGGTTCGCCGCCACCCGGTGATGAAAACGCCTTTCTTTCCCGAAGGCGCGTTTGAGCGGGTGACCGACCTGACTGATGTTTCCACCACGGCGCTGCTGTCGGCCGCCAACGTGGTCGTCACCGATTATTCGTCGGTCCTGTTTGACGCTGCGCTGCTGGGGCTGCCGCTGGTGTTTTATGCGCCGGACCTTGACAGCTATGAGCGTGACTTTTATCTCGACTATGAAACCGATCTGCCGGGAGAGATCGTCCGTGACCCGTCCGGTCTGCTGCCGGCGCTGCGCCGGGCAAAGAAGCAGCAGGATCAGGGAAAACTTGCCGCGTTCTGCCAAAAAGAGGCCGGCGCCTGCGACGGGCATTCCACCGACCGGGTGGTGCGTCTGGTGATGCAAGCGCTGGAAAAACACTGATTTTTGCCGGATGCTTGACATTTCCCGCCGGCAGTGATATAATCATCCACAACAATTGCAAAACGCTGTGAAGCGGAGGAGTACGCATGCGAGGTCCTGCAGAGAGGCGCCGGTTGGTGAAAGGCGCCGCCCGTCGGTGCGGAAGGTCGCCGCAGAGCGGCCGCGGTGAACGGATATCCATAGCCGCGGACGGGTGCTCCCGTGACAGGGCGTTCAAGGGCATGCCGCACGGCATGAAAAAGAGTGGTACCGCGGAAGATGTGCTTTGGCTCTTTCGTCTCTTTGGAGGCGAAGGGGCTTTTTATTTGAGAGGGTGTCAATATGCGAAAGAAAAACCCACAATGGACCGGCGCGCAGATCGTGGTGCAGACGCTGATCGAACAGGGCGTCACCGACGTGTTCGGCTATCCGGGCGGCACGGTGCTGGACCTGTATGACGAGCTGTATCTGCACCGTGACAAGCTGCGCCACATCCTGACGGCGCACGAGCAGGGCGCTGCCCACGCGGCAGACGGCTATGCCCGCGCCACGGGCAAGGTCGGCGTTGTGATCGCAACCAGCGGCCCGGGCGCCACCAATCTGGTCACCGGCATCGCCACGGCGATGATCGATTCCGTGCCGATGGTGGCCCTGACGGGGAACGTCGCGACGTCGCAGATCGGCCGTGACAGCTTTCAGGAGATCAACATCTACGGCATCACAATGCCCATCACAAAGCACAACTATTTTGTGACCGACGTGCATGAGCTGGCCGACACGATCCGCGAAGCGTTTCAGATCGCCAAATCCGGGCGGCCCGGCCCCGTGCTGATCGACATTCCGAAGGATGTGCAGCTTGCAAAGTGCGCCTTTACGCCGCAGGGCGTTGTTGCGCCTCAACCGCAAAAAGAGGTTTCGCAGACGGAGATTGACCGGGCGGCGGCCCTGATCCAAAAGGCAGAGCGGCCTTATATCTATGTCGGCGGCGGCGCGGCAGCCTGCGGGCTGACCGAAGAGATCCTTGCCTTTGCCGAAAGGATCGACGCCTGCATCGGCTGCACGCTGATGGGCCTGTCGGCTGTGCCGCACCACTGCCCGCGTTTCCTCGGGATGCAGGGCATGCACGGGCGCTATGCCTCGACCATGGCCAACCGGCGTGCCGACCTGGTGCTTGGCCTGGGGGTACGCTTCAGCGACCGCGCGACCGGAAACACCGCGACCTATGCGCCGGAGGCGACAATCATCCAGCTCGACGCCGATCTGTCGGAGATCAACAAAAATGTGCCCGTGGCGCTCGGCCTGGTGGGCGACCTTGTGGAAAACTTCAAACGCATTGCGGCTGCCTGCGCCCCGGCGGCACACCCGGACTGGATGGATGAGATCGCGGCGCTGCGTGAAACAGAGCGCAAGCTCACACAGGCGGCGCAAACCGTCTGCGATCTGTCTCCGCAGAGGCTTATGGATGTCATCAATGATGAAAAAACAGACGACACGCTCATCGTCACCGACGTCGGCCAGCACCAGATGTGGGCGGCGCAGTGCATCGACCTGGAAAAGGCGCGGCGCTTCATTTCCAGCGGCGGCCTGGGGACGATGGGGTACGGCATGGGGGCGGCCATCGGCGCCCAGATCGGCGACGGCAGCCGCGCGGTGCTGATCACCGGCGACGGCAGCTTCGGCATGAACCTGAACGAGCTGACCACTGCCGTGACCTATCAGATCCCGCTGGTGATCGTGCTGTTCAACAACGGTGCGCTCGGCATGGTGCGGCAATTGCAGGAACTGTATTATGGCCGGCGCTATGCCGAAACCGAGCTGGCGCGCAAAACGGATTTTGTCAAGCTGGCGCAGGCTTTTGGCGCAAAGGGGGAGCGCGCCGCAACCCTCGAGGCGTTCCGTGCGGCGTTTCATGCGGCGATGCGGCACCGCGGCCCCACGCTGATCGAGGTACCGATTGAAAAAGAGGAGCCGGTTTTGCCGATGCTGCCGCCCGACGGCGCAGACGGCGACATCATCACAACAAAGGAGGCTTTCCAATGAGAAGTGTCATTGCAGTCTATGTGGAGAATAAATTCGGCGTTTTGACGCGCGTGGCGGGTCTGTTTATGCGCAAGGGGTTCAACATTGATTCCCTTGCTGTCGGCGAAACCGAGGACCCGCAGTATTCGCGCATGACCATCACGCTGCGCGGCGAAGAGAGCGCGCGGGAACAGATCATCCACCAGCTCAAAAAGCTGCACAATGTGAAAGAGGTCAAGCTGCTTTCCGACGGTGAGACCGTGGAGCGCGAGCTGCTGCTGCTCAAGGTTCGCAACCTTCCCAAAACGCGCACCGAGGTCATGGCGGCAACAGATGTCTATCGCGGCAAGATCATCGATTATTCCACCGATTCCATGGTCATTGAGGTCACGGGCGAACCGCTGAAAATTCAGGCGTTCATCGACGTGATGCAGCCCATCGGAATCATGGAGATGGGCCGCACCGGGACCGTTGCCCTTGCGCGCGGCGCCGACGTTTTGCAGGAAAAATAAGACAACGCAAATGAAGAAAACCGAAGGCCGGATTGTTCGAGCCTTCGGTTTTCTGCTTTTATGTTTACAAAATGGTTACAGCGCCGGGCTGTAGCTGAGCATGGAACGGATCGCGTCAAGCAGCCGCATGAACAGGTTCTTGATAAAGGCGAGCACATTGCCCAGCGGGTTGACAAATCCGTCGTCGTCTGTCGGTGTGTCAGACGGCGAAAGCACAGATTTGCTTTGCTGAGACAGCCAGTCCAGCACGCCGATGCCTGCCGGGAAGGTGACCGGGTTGCCGCGGCCGTCGATCGTGGTGGTGTGGGCATAGGACGCGCCGTCGGTCATGTGCATGTTGTGGGTGATGGCCAGCCAGGTGTAATGCTGCGCATCCCAGGTGGCGCGATTGGAATAATCCGGTTCAAGCACCTTGGAAAATGTTGTGAGCCGCAGGCGCTCCGGGTGCGCCGAATTGACGCGCAGGCTCTGAAACACGGGGTTGACGTTGACCGTGCGCGCGCCGGGGTACGGGTCCTCGTCGCTGCAAAAGATCCAGATCGCGGTGCCGGTCAGCTTTTTGATCGCGGATTCGGACGGCTGAATAAGCGCCGAGGCGGGGATTGCCGCCGCAAAAAACGTGGGATAATCCTCCAGCATTTTCCAGACCATGGACCCGCCGATCGAATAGCCGATGATATAGATGCGCGAGGTGTCGATGTTCCGCTGGTTCTGTTCGATGAATTCATCAATGACCGCCTTCACGGCCGCCGTGCCGGTGAATTCCCAGTTGGTCGCAAGGACCGCCGGATCACGCGGAGCAAGCACAAAGCAGCCGCCGGGTGAAAACTTTGCCTGATATTCGTCGCTGACCAGGTTGCCGACGTCATACTTTTTGATCTGCGAACGCGGCACATTGTAGCCGTTTCCGCCGTGCAGCCAGACAATCAGCGGATACTTGCTGATGTCAAAGCTGCTTTTGACCGGGGAAAACCAGCAATAATCGATTCCGCCGGAGGATTCGCCGTCGGCAAATTGCAGCTCCAGCTTTTCGGAGCCCTCCTGAATAGAGGCCGCCCCGGCGGGCAGCACGAGTGTTGCAAGGAGTAGAAACGCGCAAAGCAAAATGGAAAGCACTTTTTTCATGGTCGCAGCCTCCTGTACTTTTAATATTTCATATGGATTGTTTGATTGCCTCAGAACAAGCGCAGCTCCTGATCGGTGGACGACAGCATAAACTGCGGATAGCGCTCGCTGGTGCGGACGGTCGGCTGTTCTTTTTGATCGATCAGCCAAAGCATGAATTCACCGCAGTCGGTGTCGTGGCCGCAGAAGACGTGCGGTGCGCCCTTGATCGCCCAGGTCAGTTCCGGGAACATGGCGGGAGACAGGTCAACCACGCGGTCGGGAGACAGATAGTCCGGGTTGGCGGGCACATAGTCCGCAGGCAGCGTTTCGCCGCGCAGCGCAACCGTTGCGTTGCCCAGCATCAGCGGCGATTCCAAAACGCTGTCGCTGTGGACGTTGGCGCGTTCATAGACAGGGACCAGCGCGCGGTCATAGCTGGCGCAGATGCAAAGCTCCATGCCGTTCGCGACACAGCGCTTGAGCATCGCTTCTCTTTGCACATTCATGCGATAGTACGCCTTGGCCTTTTGGATGATGCCGGCATACTTTGCTTCCTGCCCGCCGAACATATAGTTCAGGCAGGCCTTGAATTCATTGGGCTGCACCAGCGCCCAGATCGTCGGCATGGTGCCGAACGTGTCGCGCAGGAACTCGTCATAGACCTGCTCCTTCGCATGTTTGACGAACCAGGCCGCCAGCTTTTCAACAACCTTGAACAGCCCCGCCTTCCACGCAAAGTCAACCAGGCCGTTGAGCTTTTCGTCACCGCTGTCGATGTATTGCTTCAAAAAGGCATAGAGGTCGTCCGCGCGGACCTTGACGTTGCCCTGCAGCAGGTCGGTCGTGACATAGGTCCCGTTGAATGTGGAGGACATGAAGACCACGCGGCGAACCTTTGCGCAGCCGTACTTGTAAAGGTAGCTGTCCATCAGGATGCCGCCCATGCTGGCGGTGACGACGTTGATCTTGTCTTTGCCGGTCTCTTTCAGCGCGGTGTTGATGAGCTTGTCGATCCGCCGCGCATGCTCAAACGGATCAAGCCGGAAGTCGTAGTTGTAGTAATAGACGTTCTGCGCGCCGTAGCGCTCCACAGCCAGCTTCAGCAGACCCTCTTCGGCGCCGTTGCCAAGGTCGTCCACAAACTCCGGATAGTACGACATCGCATGCTCATACTGCGGAATGGTGACGGCATATTTGGTGTTGCCGTTTTCATCGCAGGCGACGTGGCCGATGATGTCAGTGACATAGGCGATGATATCATCGGTAAAGACGCTGACCTTGCCGCGCAGCAGGCCCTTGCCGATGCCCTTCAAAATCACGCTGACCAGTTCTTTGACGTCAACGCCCTTGAAGGCGTCCTCTTCCTCCAGCGTGTTCTCTTTATAGATCAGGCCGCCGAAGTCCATGCCGCGGATGAGCAGGAACGGATAGTCCGGTTCCGGTGAGGCAGGCGTTTTTTTTGCGCCGGCAGGCACTGCGCACAGCAGCACCAGAACCAAGGAAAGAAACAGCGAAATCAGTTTTTTCATGTTCGATTCCCCCTAAAAATCATTCATCTCCTATTATAATCATAAATTTCCGCCTTGTCAATTCTTTTCCAAGCATTTTCAAACATGGGTGCCTTTCCGTCGCTTTCCTTTTTGTCGAGCCGGTCCTCGTTCTGCGACGCCCGTTGTTTATTTCGCCGGGTCAGCGGTAAAAATTTGTATGAAAAAAGCACCCCGAAGGATGCTTGAATCATTGATATAAATGGAGCAACAGCTTTCCGCAACACGGATGGTGTGTCCGTTTTTTTGCGTTGCCCCGGATGAAACCATAGAAAAAACCGCCGGGTGGGCGGTTTATTGTTGTATTAGACTTTTTCAAACAAATGTGGTGGATAGAGGTAGGCTTCGCCACTATCGTCTATGATTCTGTACCAGCCTTTTTCTTCAGCTTCGACATTGTACTCTTTGTTGTGTGTAAGCATAAAAGATTGCGTTTCGCCGATATACTTAACTCTCATTCCAACCACTCCTTTACTTTGAATTTAACTCTACCAACGGTTTTCTCTTGGAACCAATGAACTTCTGCTTTCAATTCTTCGCCGTTATAATCAACAACACCAATTCCTTTTGCGTGTTGCCAGTCTTCAATTTTACCACCGAACTCTTTTGTAAGACCTTCTGGAACACCTTCGTTTAAAGGCTTTCTTGCCCCTTTTCCAGCAAAGATTTGAACATCTTGTATTCTGGTGCCTTCTGCAAAAGTAAAATACTCTCCTGAATACGGGTCATAGATGTCGTAATTCAACGCACGAGCACCTATTGAACGACCAATGTCAAATCCATCTGCTTTTATTATATCACTTTCTTTTGGTTTGTCAACAAAAACTTCTTTCCATTCTTGATATGTCATATCTTCTGGAACAACGCCCGTTTTCCCCGTTTCCGGGTCGCGCATCCACCGTTCTCCGATGTCCTTCATGTCATCGAAATACGGAACGGTTGTGCATCTGCACCACGGGTGAAACGGCGGCGCGGTCACGCCTTCTTTAAATTCCTTCATTGGAAAGTGGTCCCCGTCATAATCGCCGCGGTCATTTCCCGCCGGCTTCAACCAAACAATCTATGAACTTTTTCATAAATTTCCAAAATGCTCTTGAGAATCCGGGCGATTTGCGCTATAATAAACTAACTATAAAATTTTATACTGCCGCAGTCTATAATAAAGGAGACCCAAAATGCTTTTTTCACAGGATATCGGAATCGACCTCGGCACCGCGAACACGCTGGTGTTTGTCAAGGGCAAGGGGATCGTGATCCGCGAACCGTCGGTGGTTGCGATCAATGTCAGCGCCAAGCCGGCCAAGGTTGTCGCGGTCGGCAATCAGGCCAAAGAAATGATCGGGCGCACGCCCGGCTCCATCACCGCCATGCGTCCGCTGCGCGACGGCGTGATCGCGGATTTTGACATCACGGCCGAAATGCTCAAGCGCTTCATCCAAAAGGCGCTCAACGGCACCTTTTTTGCCAAGGCGCGGGTTGTCATCTGCATTCCCTCCGGCGTGACAGAGGTCGAGCGCCGCAATGTGCACGACGTGGCCATCGAGGCCGGCGCACGCTATGTCAGCCTGATCGAAGAGCCCATGGCGGCGGCCATCGGCGCGGGCCTGCCCGTCAGTGAAGCCATCGGCAGCATGGTGGTGGACATCGGCGGCGGCACGGCAGAGGTCGCGGTCATCTCGCTGGGCGACATTGTGACGTCACGCTCGGTCCGCGCCGCGGGCGACACGCTGGACGCCGCGATCGTGCAGTACATCAAGAAAAAATACAACCTTTTGATCGGCGACCGCACGGCGGAGGACATCAAGATCAAGATCGGTTCCGCCTGCCCGTATGAGGGCGAGGGCAAGATGGAGGTCAAGGGCCGCAACCTGGTGGACGGTCTGCCGAAGAATGTGACCGTCACCAGCGAAGAGATCCGCGAGGCGATCAACGACCCCGTCAATCAGATTCTGGACGCCGTGCGCGAAACACTGGAAAAGACGCCGCCGGAGCTGTCCTCTGACATCATCGACAACGGGATCATGCTGACCGGCGGCGGCGCGCTGCTGCGCGGGCTGGACAAGCGCATTTCGGAAGAGACCGGCATGCCCGTGAACGTGGCCGACAACGCGCTGGACTGCGTGGCGGACGGCACCGGCATCTATCTGGAATCCGACGCGCTGCGCCTGCTTGGCAAGCGGCTGTGACGATAGGGGACAGTAACCATGCGACAATTTCTGAAAAGTACACAATTCAAAATCTTTGTTGTGGTTCTTGCCGCGCTGTTCGGCGGTACCGTTCTGGCGGCGGTCGGTGCGTCAAACACCAGCCCGTGGACCGCAGCGGTGGGCACGGCCTTTGCGCCGCTGCAAAAGCTGGCCGGCCGCGCGAGCGAAAAGGTCCAATGGTTCACGGACGGCTTTGCTTCGGCACGATACTATCAGATCGAAAACGAAGAACTCAAAGAGATCCTTGCGGAATATGAGCACCGCCTGGCGGACTATGACGAGGTCAAGCACAAGGTGGCGTCTTATGAAGAGATGCTCGGGGTCAAGGAAGCGAACCCGGATTTTGAGCTTTGTCCGGCCAACATCATCGGCGTGGACGCGGCGGACCTGTTTTCTTCCCTCATCATCGACCGCGGCTCCGGCGACGACGTGCAGGTCAATGACCCCGTTGTCTGCGGCAACTATCTGGTCGGTGTGGTCAAAAAGGTCAACCCGTCTTACAGCGTGGTGCAAACGCTGCTGAATCCGTCGCTCAACGTCAGCGCGATCGAATCCAAGACCCGTGAAACGTCCTATGTGACAACCACGGCGCTGCTGTCTGAAAACGGGCAGTGCATGCTGGCCGGGCTGGACCGGCTGACCGCGATCGCCCCGGGCGGGCTGGTGCTGACCTCCGGCATCGGCGGCATCTATCCCAAGGGCCTCATCATCGGGACCGTGGCGCAGGTGCTTGAAAGCGAGCACGACCTGACCAGCTATGCGGTGATCCAGCCGGGCGCCGACATTGCCGGGCTGGAAGACGTTTTTGTCATCACCGGCTTCAGCGGGCAGGGCGTTGAACAAATCACCGACTGATACGGAGTGGACTATGCGATTCACATTTGAAAAAGAACGGTTTTTCAGGCGGCTGGCCTTTGTCATACTGATCGTTGTGACGGCGCTGTTTCAGCACACGCGCGGTGTGATGCCGCAGATCGGCGCGGCGCGGGCGTGGCTGCTGGTGCCGCTGGTGGCGGCGATCTCTTTGCGTGAAACCAATGTGGCCGCCATGCTGCTGGGTACCCTGGCGGGGCTGCTGTGGGATTTTGCGTCGCCGTCGATGGACGGGTACTATGCGATCCTGTTTTGCATTCTTTCGTTTGTGACCGGCACACTGGCCTCGTTTTTCCTGCGGCGCAACTTCACGGCCTGCCTTTTGGTGACGGCGGTGTGGCTGGTGCTGACCGGGGTGACGCACTGGGCATTTTTTATCGCGCTGGGCGGCATGGACCACGCGGTGCACATCCTGCTTCGGCTGGAGCTTGCGTCGTGTGTGTATACGTTTTGCTTCACACCGTTGTATTATTTCATTGTCTCCGGGATGGACGGCTTGTTCCGCCGGGAGCAAAAGCCGATCTGACCGAGCCGGTCGGGCGGCGCAAACCGTTTGCGATCATTTGAGTTTTTCAGAAAGGGGACGAACCGATGCGCAGAGCATTCAGCCGGCGGCGAAGCACGGCGATCCTGATTTTGATCTGCCTGGTGTTTGGCGCATATCTTGCCCGCCTGTATTATCTGCAGGTTGCAAAGGCCCAGGGCGGGCGCCAGATGTCTGTTTCGCGCACGGTGGTGAGCGTGGAACCGCTGCGCGGCGAGATCCGCGACCGCAACGGCAATCTGCTTGCAACCAACCGGCAGGTGAACAACGTGGTCTTTGACTATACCGCGTTCCCGTCCGGCAAGGAGCCGCAAAAGCGCAACGAGATCATCCTGTCGCTGATCCGCTTGTTTTCATCGGCAAACGCCGAATGGAAAGACAAGCTCCCCATCCGCATCACAAAATCCGGCGCGCTGAAGTTTGTCAAGGACCAGGAGGGCGAGATCACCTATCTGAAATCCAAGGCATTTTTGCACATGAACCCCTATGCCAGCGTGCAGAACTGCTTTGACGCACTGGTGGAGCGGTACGAATTGCAGGATTATGACCCTGCCGACGCGCGCAACATCGCTTCGGTCTATTATTCCATGCATAAAGAGGGATTCAATGCCGGCACCAAATATGTGTTTGCCACTGATGTCAGCACCGCGCTGATGACGGTCGTCAAGGAAAAAAGCGATCTGCTGCCCGGTGTGGATGTGCGTGTGGACGCCGAGCGGGAATATGTGGACGGCACCATTGCGCCGCACATCCTTGGCGTGGTCGGCCCGATCAGCGCCGAAGAGTATGAAGCGAAAAAAGATGCGGGCTACGGCAAAAACGATGTGATCGGCAAGAACGGGATCGAGGCGGTCTATGAAGCCAATCTGCGCGGGACCCCCGGCGAAAAAGTGATCTTTACCGATGCGGACGGCAGCATCAGCGAAACCTATACCGTGATGCCGACCCAGGGCGACACGGTGGTCCTGACGATTGACAAGGACCTGCAAATCGCGGCGCAGGACGCGCTGGCGGCACTGGTCCGGGAACAGCAGCTTTCACGCGCATATGTGACGGCGGGCGCGGTCGTTGTGATGGATACGCGCTCAAACGAGATCCTTGCCGCGGCCAGCTATCCCACGTTTGATCTTTCAACCTATAATGAGGACGCGGCGCAGCTGCTGCAAAACAAGGCAAACCCGTTATGGAACCGCGCGCTGCGCAGCACATATACGCCCGGCTCCACCATCAAGCCGGCGGTCGCCATGGCCGGACTGGAAGAGGGCGTGATCGACAAGGATACGCAGGTCTACTGCAACGGCGTCTATCGTCATTATGAAGACTATCAGCCCGGCTGCACGGGCTTTCACGGGGGGCAGGACGTGGTTCATGCCCTGTATAACAGCTGCAATATCTATTTCTATGAGACCGCGCGTCTGCTCGGGATCGAAAAGCTCAACAGCTATTTCACCATGTTCGGTCTGGGCGAAAAAACCGGCGTGGAGCTGACCGAGGCAGAGGGCAATGTGGACAGCTATAACTATCGTGTGTCAAAGGGCGACATGTGGACCCCGGGCTTGACGCTGCAGGCCGGTATCGGTCACGGCGACAACATGTTTACGCCGGTGCAGCTTTGTTCCTATGTCTCCACGGTCGCGAACCGCGGCGTGCGATATAAAGCGCACTTTGTAAAATCCGTGATGAGCGCCGACTTTGTGCAGACGCGCTATCAAAGCGAGACCCAGGTGCTTTCTCAGGCCAATTTCAGCGACGACAACTGGGACCTGGTTTGGGAGGGCATGCACCTGGTCGGAACAAAGAGCTATGCCGACTTTTCTGCCGTACCGGTGGACGTGGCGGCCAAAACGGGTACCACCACCGTTTATAAACGGATCGACGGCTGGAATGTGGAAACCTTCAACGGCCTGATCATGGCGTTTGCGCCGTATGACGACCCGGAGGTCTGCGTTGCCGTGATCGTTGAGGGCGCCGGCAGCGGCGGTTCCACGGCGCCGGTTGCCTCTGCGGTTTTGGCACAGTATTTTTCTGAAAAAAACAGCGGGCAGTCCACGCAGGACGAAGACACGCTTTTGCAATAACTGGGGGATTGCGTATGACGAAACGAATTGTCGTCGCTTCCGGAAAGGGCGGCGTTGGAAAAACAACGGTCTGCGTCGGCGTCGGCCGCGCGCTGACGGCTTTGGGGCACCGCACGCTGCTGGTCGATTTTGACGACCTGCGCAGTTTGGATCTTGTGGCCGGCGTTGCCGAGCGGGTGGTCTATGACTGGGGCGACGTGCTGCTGGGCCGCTGCGAACCGCAGGACGCGCTGAATGAAACGGACGGCCTGTTTGTACTGGCCGGGCCGAGGTCTTATGCAGACATTACAAAAGAGCAGGTGCGTGACCTGATGCGCCGGTTTGATGATTTTGACTATATATTGATGGATGCGCCTGCCGGCGTCGGCACAGGTTTTTGTCTGGCCTGCGCCGCAGCGCCGCGCGGCATTGTGGTGGCAACGGCAGACCCGGTGAGCGTGCGCAGCGCAGCAATCGCTGCCGAAAAGATGCAGACGCTCGGTGTGGGGTATGTTCGGCTGCTGCTGAACCGCGCCGCGAAAAAGGACATGAAGAAAAAGCGCCTGATGAATATTGACGACGCCATCGACGGCGTGTCCGCCCAACTGCTCGGCATCATTCCGGAGGACCGGCACATCCGGCTGCGGGAAATGGGCGGCACACTGCTTGAAAAGCACCAGATTTCCACCACGCCGTTTATGAATGTTGCAAAGCGCGTCACCGGCGAAAATGTGCCGCTGTTCTTCCTTTGAGGGGCACACCTGCCAAAAGAATGCGTCGAAATTTGGCAAATTTGCCGGTTTTCTGAAATTCAGGAAAAACATCTTGTCTTTTTGGAAATATTTTGTTATGATACAATAAAGGAATTATGATCGGCGGGCGGCGTTATCATGGGGAAGCGTTGTTCGCAGGGGGAGAAACCATATTTAAGGAGGAGACACATGAACATTGCTTTGATCGCGCACGACGCAAAAAAAGAATTGATGACACAGTTCTGTATCGCCTATTGCGGCACGCTCAGCAAGCATTCACTGTGCGCCACCGCAACGACCGGAAAAATGGTCAGCGAAGCGACGGGGCTGTCGATTGCCTGTTTCCTTGGCGGCTCTGACGGCGGCGAAGAGCAGATCGCCGCGCGCATTGCCTGCAACGAGATCGACCTGTTGCTGGTCTTTCGCGATCCGCTGAACCCGAAACCCGGCGAGCCGAACGAAGCAAACCTGCTGCGGTTGTGCGATGTGCATTCGGTGCCGGTTGCAACCAACATCGCCACGGCAGAGGCGCTGATCCACGCGCTGGAGCGCGGCGACCTTGACTGGCGCGATATTGTCAATCCGAAGGTGCACGACGTTTGAGACGCTGCAAAAATCAAACAGCCATCAAAAGGCGATGACGATCAGGAGTACCCGATGCCCTGCGCGCAGAGAGGGGCGCGTGTTGCTGAAAGCGCCCTGCGTAAGAATCGGCGAAGACAGGTCCGAGCCGGCGAAAGCCCGTTTTCCGCGTTAAGGACAAAGAGTGGAGTCGCTTGACTCAAGAAGGGTGGTACCGTGGAGCGTTGCTTCACCCCTTTTCGCCGGTGCGGCCGGCGGCGGGGGAGCGCGCTCTTTTTAATATCATCGGCGCATCGCGCAGTCCGGCAGCGGCCTATCCATTCACGGGATCGGCGCATCGCACGCGGCCCGACAGTACCCCAAACATTTACATGATCGGCGCATCGCGCGCAGCGCGGCGCCCCTCTTAGTCTAACATCAAAAATCTAAAATCTAATATCTAAGAGCGCATCGCGCGTAGCGCGGCGTCCCTCTTGATCTAACTTCTAAAATCTAACATCTAAAATCTAAACTGGGGGTTTTTTATGTCTCTGATCACAAAATCCATCAAGGGCACGCAGGACACCCTGCCTGCCGACAGCTACAAAGTTCAATACATCGAGGATACGGCGCTGGAGGTGGCGGAAAACTTCGGCTTTGCCGAGATCCGCACGCCGGTCTTTGAGCACACTGAGCTGTTCCAGCGCGGCGTGGGCGACACCACCGATGTGGTGCAAAAAGAGATGTATACCTTCCTTGATAAGGGCGGACGGTCCATCACGCTGCGCCCGGAGGGGACGGCCGGCGCGGTGCGCTCGTTTCTGGAGCATGGGCTGTATAACGAGCCGATGCCGCAGAAGCTGTGCTATCTGACGTCCTGTTACCGCTATGAAAAACCCCAGGCGGGGCGGCTGCGCGAGTTCCATCAGTTCGGCGTGGAGTGCCTCGGTACGGCCTCGCCGGCGGCGGACGCGGAGGTCATCAGCCTGGCGCACGATTTCTTTGATCGGCTGGGCGTTCACGGCCTGCGGCTGGAATTGAATTCCATCGGCTGCAAGGATTGCCGCAAGGACTATCACAGGGCGCTGCATGACTATTTCAGCGCGCACAAAGATGCGCTGTGCGGCACCTGTCTGGACCGGCTGGACCGCAACCCGATGCGCATTCTCGACTGCAAGTCGCCCGTCTGTCAGGAGATTGCCAAGGGCGCGCCCGTGGTGACGGACTATCTGTGCGGCGACTGCCGCGCCCATTTTGAGCAGGTGCAGTCGTACCTGACCGCGATGGACATTCCCTTTGTGCTGAATCCGACGATCGTGCGCGGGCTGGATTATTATACCCGCACGGTGTTTGAATTCGTATCGACCGAGATCGGCGCGCAGGGCACGGTCTGCGGCGGCGGGCGCTACGACGGCCTTGTGGAAGAATTCGGCGGGCCGCATACGCCGGCGCTCGGGTTCGGCCTGGGGCTGGAGCGGCTGATGCTGCTGATGGAAAGCCAAAACGCGCCCTTCCCGCCGCGTGAGGGCTGCAAGCTCTATATCGCCTCAATGGGCGACGCGGCCAAAACGGCGGCTGTGCGCTTTGTGACCGCGCTGCGCCGCGAAGGGATCGCCGCAGAGTTTGACCTGGTCGGCCGCAGTGTCAAGGCGCAGATGAAGTACGCCAACAAGCTGGGTGCAAAGTACACCATGGTCCTCGGCGACAGCGAGCTGGAGGCCGGCACGGCACAGCTCAAAAACATGGAAAGCGGCGAAGCGCAGTCGATCGCGCTGGACGATTTTGCGCAAAGCTTCAGCAACATCTCGATCATGGACGACCTGAAGGACCTGGAAGAATTCGGTCTGTCGCCCGAAGAATTTGAGTCAATGATGAATCATGAATAAAGGAGACTGATGCTTATGGATACCATGACCGGATTGAAACGAACCGACTATTGCGGAACATTTTCCGCCAAAGACATTGACCGTGAAGTGGTCGTATGCGGCTGGGTGCAGCGGCAGCGTGACCTCGGCGCGCTGATCTTTGTGGACCTGCGCGACCGCACGGGCATCGTGCAGCTTGCCTTTGACGACAGCACCGACAAAGCGGTGTTTGACAAGGCGTTCACCGTGCGCAGCGAATATGTGCTGATGGCGCACGGCAAAGTGCGCGAGCGCTCGTCCAAAAATCTTGACCTGCCGACGGGCGAGATCGAGATCGCGGTGGACGACCTGCGCATCCTCGGCGAAAGCGAAACGCCGCCGTTTGAGATCATCGAGAACTGCCCCACAAGCGAGCTGACCCGATTGAAGTACCGCTATCTGGACCTGCGCCGCCCGGACCTGCAAAAGAACATCCTGCTGCGCCACAAGATCACCAAGGTCACGCGCGACTATTTTGACGAGAACGGCTTCATCGAGATCGAAACGCCGATGCTCATCAAATCCACGCCGGAGGGCGCCCGCGACTTCCTTGTTCCGTCGCGCATCCACAAGGGCAGCTTCTATGCCCTGCCGCAGTCGCCGCAGCTCTATAAACAGCTTTCCATGGTGGCCGGCTTTGACCGTTATATGCAGATCGCGCGCTGTTTCCGCGACGAAGACCTGCGCGCCGACCGTCAGCCGGAGTTCACCCAGATCGACGTGGAAATGAGCTTTGTTCAGATGGAAGATGTTCTGTCGATGATCGAAGGCTTCATGGGCCGGCTGTTCAAAGAGATTCTGAACGTCGATGTGCCGCTGCCGCTGCCGCGTCTGACCTATAAGGAAGCCATGGAGCGCTGCGGCTCCGACAAGCCGGACACCCGTTACGGCATGGAGATCTTTGACCTCGCGGATGAGGTGAAGGACTGCGGCTTCGGCGTCTTCAGCGGCGCCGTTGCGGCCGGCAGTCGGGTCTGCGGCATCACGGCCAAGGGCGCTTACAGTGTTCTGACCCGCAAAGAGATCGACAAGCTGGTGGAATTTGTCAAGGGCATCGGCGCCAAGGGCATCGCGTGGATCCGTTACGCTGAAGACGGCACGGCTGCGTCGTCCTTTGCAAAGTTCATGACAGACGACGAGATGGCCGCCATTGCCAAAAAGGCCGGCGCCGCTCCGGGCGACGTGGTCCTCATCATTGCGGATAAAGAGCGCGTGACGCTGCCGGTCCTTGGCGCGCTGCGGCAGACTGTTGCCAAAAAGCTCGACATCATCCCGAAGGAACAGTACAACCTGCTGTGGATCGTCGAATTCCCGTTCTTTGACTGGGACGAAGAGTTGGGGCAGTTCGTCGCGATGCATCATCCGTTCACCGCGCCGCTGGAGGAGTGCCTGCCGTATCTTGAAAGCGACAAGGCAAACGTCCGCGCCACGGCCTATGACCTGGTGCTCAACGGCATCGAGCTGGCTAGCGGCTCCATCCGCATCACCGACCCCACGCTGCAAAAGCGCATCTTCTCGCTGCTGGGCCTGAGTGACGAAGAAGCGTATCAGAAGTTCGGGTTTTTGACCGACGCGTTCAAATACGGCGCGCCCCCGCACGGCGGCATCGGCCTCGGGCTTGACCGGCTTTGCATGCAGATGCTGCAGCTGGAAACGCTGCGTGACGTTGTGGCCTATCCGAAGGTCCAGAACGCCAGCGAGCCGATGACGGAATGCCCGGCGGGCGTGGATACCGCGCAGCTCAAAGAGCTGGGCATCGCGCTTGCGGCATCGGAGTGAGCATATCAAAGAAAAGCAACTAATTTTCGATTTTGTAAATTTGATTCGGAAAACTATGTTATAATAAACTTATCACTATGATGAAAGGATTTGATTCTATGAAAAACTTCCCGGCCAAATTCAAAGCATTCATTGCAACGCTGTTGGTTGCAATCTCGTTCATTCTGCCGTACTATCCCGACAAGATGGACGCAAAGGCAGAGCCGATCGAAGCCGGCGTGCAGGAGGCTGTGATCACCTTTGAAAACGGCACCAACCGCAGCGTGGTCTGCGTGCCTGACGAATTCAAGCTTGAGACCAAGACGCCGGAGGGTTGGGTCGAGATCGACGGCGCTTTTGTTGCCGCGGCGTTTGAGAGTCTTGACAGCACCATGACGGACACGATCACGGTCAACTTCGGTTCGCCCCTGGCCATCGGGGACTATGTCATGACCTTCACGTTCAAGACAACAAACGGCTGGCTGACCAAGAACCGGACCTTCACCACAGAGTACGCGTTCAGCGCCGCAGCCGAATAAGTGAATCAAACCAAGCCGTCTTCGGGCGGCTTATCTTTTATTCTTTGGTTTTTTCATTGAAAGGGGTGCTTTTATGCAGCGCATTTCTTCCTTCTTCAAAAGAATCTTTGCCGCCGTTCTGGCGTTTTTCATGATGCTGGTTCCCGCAAAGTCCACGGGCGACGTGCAGGTGTCCGTGCCCGCGATCACCACGGCGACCGAATCGTTTGATCTGACGATTACAAACAATACCAAAGACGCGATCGGGTACGGTCTTGACGCCTTCACGATTGAGCAGCGCACGCCCCTCGGGTGGGCGGCGCTCAAAAAGAGCGGGAACTATGTCGTGATCGAGGTTCTGCGGATGCTCGACCCGGGTGAAACCGGGACGCTGCATGTGAACCTGCCGCTGGTGTACGGAAAGACGCTTGACGCCGGGATGTACCGCCTCACGTTTGAATACTTTACAAATCTGGAAAAGATGACGTCGAGCGTGACTTTCACGGTCGGCGCCGCGGTATAACCGCTCTGAACATCATAATAATCGGACAGGAGGCTGTTTTTATGAAAAAGTCTTTATCGGTTCTGCTGGCGATCCTGATGCTGTTCAGCATCACCTGCCTTCCGGCGGCAAACGCAGCGGTCAAAGCGCCGGAGATCAACAACGTCATCTTTATGATCGGCGACGGCATGGGCTATAACCATCTGCGCCTGGCCGAGCAGGAGGGGTATTCGCTCTTTATGGAGCAGAATGCCGACCTCGCCGGCTGGTCGCGGACGCGGTCGTATTCCTCCGGCGTCACCGATTCCGCGGCCGGGGCCACGGCGCTGTCCTGCGGCGTGCGCGTCAAAAACGGGCAGGTCGGCGTGTTTGCCGATGCATTTCGCTTCATCAATGCCGTGCCGCGTTCCATCACCGAAAATGCCGCGCTGCATGGGATGCGCGTCGGCGTTGTGACCACAGACAAAACCACCGGTGCCACGCCGGCGGGGTATTCGGCGCACGCCCTGTCGCGCAATGACGAGCCCATCATCACTGCGCAGCAGTTGGAATCGGGCTTTGATCTGATCTGGGGTGCAAAGACCGAAAGCGCAAGTGAAGATGCCGTCACGACGCACGGCTGGACCTATGTTTCAAACGTGATGGAGCTGCGCGACCTGAAGCCCGGCACGCGCTCTTTTGCGCAGCTTCCGGGGGATTGCTGGCGCTTGACGCCGTCCAAAAGCAGCCCCACATTGGCGGAGATGACGCAGAAATCGATCTCCCTTTTGAGCGTGGACGCGCCGGACGGATTCTTCCTGATGGTGGAGGGCGCCCACATCGACAAATTTGCAGACGATCAGACCGACGGCCTGGTGGATTATCCGGAAAAGCGTGCGCAGACGGCCGAGGCCGTGGCGGGCTTTGACAACGCCGTGGCGGCAGCAGTGGAATTCGCCCGTGCGGACGGGCACACCCTGGTGATCGTGACCGCCGACCATGAGACCGGTGATCTGTACTTTGACGATGCCGCCGGGGAATATGCCTTCCACGGTTCCTCGCACACGTCGGCCAATGTGCCCGTGTTTGTCTACGGCGCGGCCGACCTGTTCCGCCCCGGTCAAAGGGTCAACAATTGCAGCTTTCCGGACCGGATCGCGGCAAAGCTGGGCTGGGCAGAGCGCTTCCCGATCAGGGACCCGCGGCCGGAAGGACTTGCGGACCCGGCGCCGTTTTCCAAGGAGGATGTGTCGTCCTTCCTGAACCACCTGAACGTTGTTTTCAACGCAGTCCTGAAAGAGATCAAAGAAGCCTGGCTGCAGATCAGTCAGACAGTGCCGGCCTTGCTGCCCGCAGCACAAGGGGCCTGATTGTCCCCGGCGGTGCTTTCAAAAGACGGTTCCAACGATTCACTCCCTGCACTGCGCTGTTCACTCCATTTCGATTGACAGGACTTGTCAAAAAAGGTATGATGCTCTTATAAGTGGGCTGACTGCCCGACCGAAATGACATAAAGGAGACGATATTGATGAAACTCTGCAAAAAGCTTTTATCCGTCCTGCTTGCCATGCTGATGCTCATCCCCATGGCGGCGCTCCTTCCGGCCCAGGCCGCGTCGACGCTCGATCTGCGCGTGACGCCGTTTTCCAGCGACAAGACCGTGATCAAGGCGTGGTACAACAAAAACGACGGCAGCTATGACCTGTTCCTGCCGGCGGACGCCGACGCCTCTGCACTGAAGGTCAACTTCACCGGCGGTGATACGCTGACGGTCGGCGACGTCACGCTGCACGATGGCGACGTGACGGACGCGTTTGCTGCGGATGAAAGCTATGCCGTTTCTGTCGGCGAAAACAGCTTCACCGTGAAGTGTTATCAGTCGGCGAACATTCCGTCGGTCTATATCCAGACGGAATCCGGCTCGCTTGATTACATCCACGCGAACAAAGAGAACAAGGAAAAGGCCGTCATCACGACGGTCGAAAACGGCGAGATCGATCTGGACGGCGCGGCGCTCAAGCAGATGAAGGGCCGCGGCAACGCCACATGGGGACTGTCGAAAAAGCCGTACAACATCAAGTTCGACAAGAAAACCAAGCTGCTCGGCATGCCGAAGGCGAAGAAGTGGACGCTGCTGGCGTCCTATCTGGATTCATCCCTGCTGCGCAACCCGACCGCGTGGGAGATGGCGAACCTGCTCGGGCTGGCGTTTTCATCGGAGTATCGCCATGTGGACCTGTATGTCAACGGGGCGTACCTCGGCAACTACATCCTTTGCGAAAGCGTGGAGATCGGCAGCGACCGTGTTGACATTCATGACTTGTCCAAAGATAACGAAAGCGCCAATCCCGACGTCGATATCGAAAGTCTGCCGGCTTCCGGCACCGGTGCAGACGGCGCGGTCCAAAGCGCCTCAGTCAAAGGCAGCCGCAAATGGGTCAGTCTCCCGAACGAACCGGAAAACGTCACCGGCGGTTATCTGCTGGAGTGTGAATTCGGCGAACGCTATAACAACGAGATCAGCGGCTTTGTGTCCAACGCCGGGCAGTGCGTGGTCGTGAAAGAGCCGGAGTACGCATCCGAAGCCGAGGTGGCATACGTCAGCGCCTTCTGGAACGCGGCAGAGGCGGCACTGCTGTCTCCGACGGGTTACAACGCCGAAGGAAAGCACTACAGCGAATACTTTGACGTCCCGATGCTTGCAAAGATGTATCTGCTGGAAGAGTTTGCCATCGATGTGGACGCCGGTCAGTCCAGCTGCTACTTCTATCTGGATCGGGACGCGGACAAATTCGTCGCGTCGCCGGTGTGGGACTTCGACCACGCCATGGGCGACCCGTATGACGCGCGCTACGGCCTGCGCATCGGCGACCCGTCCATCTGGTATGTCAATTCGCTGAACTATACGAACTCGTGGGGCGGCGCGAGCAATACGCCCACCGTCTTCCGGCTGGCCTATCGGCACGAGGATTTCAGAGACGTTGTCTCTGCGGCGTGGCAGGCGTTCAACGATGCCGACGGTGTGGCGCAGTTGACCGCGTTTGAAGATGCGCTGGCGTCCCGGCTGTCCGCGTCCGGCGCGATGAACGCCATTCGCTGGAATCACTTTTCCGCAGCCGCGTTTTCCGACAATCAGGCCGCCTATGCCAACATGGTGCAGACCGGCACACATTTTCAGACGCAGCGTGCGCAGTATCTGAACAAGGGCTTTTCCGCGGACGCCGCCATGATTTATTACGACAACAACGGCGGCGCCGGCCTGGTCTTTGAGCCGTCGATCACTCTGATCGGCGACACCGTTACCGTCCTGAACACAGACGCCCGCCGCGAGGGGATCGCCGCGCCGAACGGTCAAACCTTCGACGGCTGGAACACCGCGCCCGACGGCAGCGGTACAGCCTATCAGCCCGGCGATCAGATCACGCTCACCGCGCGGACCACGACGCTTTATGCCCAGTGGCGGCCGATGACCACCGGCGAGACCATCAAAGAAAAGAACCGCTCCTTCTGGCAAAAAATCAAGGATTTCTTTGTGAAAATGTGGAAGGCATTTGTCAGCATCTTTGAATAAAGATCACCCGTTGAATCAACAAGAGAACACAGGAGGGTTTTGCGATGAAAAAAATCTTATCCGTTCTGCTCGCCATTCTGGTGCTTGTCCCTTTGGCGGCGCTCCTTCCGGCCGAGGCTGCGTCGACGCTTGACCTGCGTGTGACGCTGTTCGAGAATGACAACACCGCCATCCGTACGTGGTACAACAAAAAGAACCTCACCTATTATCTGTTTTTCCCGGCAAACTGCGATCTGTCTGCCGTGAAGGTCAATTTCACCGGCGGTGACACGCTGAAGGTTGGCGACGTCACGCTGCATGACGGCGACGTGACGGACGTCTTTGCGCCCGGCGCCACGCTGCTGGTGAAGCAGGGTATGCGCAATTATACCCTGAAGTGTCTTCAGTCCGAAAACATTCCCGCGGTCTATATCCAGACGGAATCCGGTTCGCTCGATTATATCCACGCGAACAAGGAAAACAAAGAGAAGGCCGTGATCACAACCGTTGAGGACGGCGAGATCGTGCTGGACGGCGCGGCGCTCAAGCAGATCAAGGGCCGCGGCAACGCCACCTGGAACCATCCCAAAAAGCCCTACAACATCAAGTTTGACAAAAAGACCAAGCTGCTCGGCATGGCCAAAGCCAAAAAATGGACGCTGATCGCGAACCACGGCGACCCCTCTTTGATCCACAACGATTACGGCTGGCTGTTTGCGGACGCATTCGGTCTGCCGCACACCTCCGCGTTCCGGCATGTGGACCTGTACATCAACGGAAACTACATGGGCAACTATGTGATCTGTGAGAGCGTAGAGATCGGCAGCAGCCGCATTGATATCAACGACCTGGAGGACGCCAACGAAGACGCGAACCCCGATGTGGATATCGAGTCGCTCCCGCTGCAGGGCACGGGCGCCAACGGCGCGGTGCAGGCCGGCAACGTGGCCGGTTCCCGCAAGTGGGCGCAGATCCCCACCGACCCCGACGACATCACCGGCGGCTATCTGCTGGAGTATGAGTACGGCGGCAGATACAACGAAGAGCCCTGCGGCTTTGTGACAGACAACGGCCAGCCGGTGGTCATCAAATCGCCGGAGTATGCGAGCAAGGCCGAGGTGAATTACATCGCCGACTTTGTCAACGCCGGGACCGAGGCGCTGTATTCCGAAACGGGATACAATGCCGAAGGCAAACACTACAGCGACTACTTTGACGTGGCATCTCTGGTCAATATGTACCTGCTGCAAGAGCTGTCCATGAATTTTGACTCCGGATTCTCCAGCTTCTTTGCCTACAAGCCGGAAGGGGAATCGAAGCTGGTCTTTGCTCCCGTGTGGGATATGGACAACGCGTTTGGCATCCGGCATCAGCACCTGGGTGTAAAGCTTTCAAGCACCGACTACTGGTGGGCCAATCAAATGGGGAAGGAGGGCATCCCCTCCGTGCTTTCCGCCGCCTTTGCGCAGCCGGAGATCCGCACCGCAGCGAAGGCGCGCTGGACCGCAATGCGTGACGCGGGCGTGTTTGAAGCGGTCAACGCCGATATGGCAGCCCTGATCGACGCGATCGGCACCTCCGCCGCGCTGAACGGCGTGCGCTGGGATCACTTCGGCACCACAAACGTGGACGCGACCAAGGCCGCATGGCAGGACGTCGCCGCGCAAAGCACCGAATTTGTTGCGGGCAGAACCGCCGCGCTGCATACCGGTTTCGGTGAAACCGGCGCGTGCCTGCACTATGACCTCAACGGCGCGTTCTCTGACGAATGGGCGCTGGTCACGCCGATCTCTCAGGTCGGCGACACCCTGGCCGTGCGCAAGATCACGGGGAACGGCGACATCACGCTGCCGCAGGGCCGCGTGTTTGACGGCTGGAATACCAAAGCGGACGGTTCGGGCAAGACCTATCACCCCGGCGACCGGATCACCCTGACGGAGGAGTACACGGTGCTTTACGCGCAGTTCCGCGAAAAGAACACCGTTGAGACTTTCTGGCAAAAGATCAAGGACTTCTTCGTCAAAATGTGGAAGGCCTTCATCAGCGTTTTTAAGTAATATTTAAATAATGAATGAAAGGATGTATCCCTATGAAAAAACGATTTTTGTCTTTGTTGTTGGCAGTGCTTCTGCTTTTGAGCCTGGTACCGTGCGCGTTCGCAGCGGATGACGATGACGACGAGCTGTATACATTTACGCCGGAGCTGAACATCTATGAAGAAAGCAATCTGCTCGGCATGGGCTACGGCTTTTCCAGTGACGAAGCGAATAGAGAGATCGCCGTCGGCGACGAGCTGTGGGTCCACTATCTGGATACAGTTCCGGCGGACGTTTATGTCAACGGCGCGGCAGTCTATCACCTGAAAGAAAACGAGGCGGAACGCTATTGCTACAAGGTCAAGGCGACCGGCGCGCTCACAGTTGACGTCCGGCGCGGCGACGAGGTGCTGCTCTCCCGCAGCTACACGGTCATCTCCTCCAAGGAGATGTACAAAAAGGTCGTGAAGGACGCCTTCAAAGTTCTGACCAGCCCGAAGCTGAGCGACTTCTTCCCGTCGATTTCTGAACTGAAAGACGCGGCGAACAGCGGCTTCCCGGTGGGCAACCCGTTCCTGCCGTTCGCCTTTGTCGCCATGATGTCCTACAACTTCCTGCACGCGATCTTCTCGTTTGTACGGATCGCGAAATAACGCAAGCGGGGGTCCTATTATAAAAGCACAACCGGCAGGTGGTACGCGGTACGGCCTGCCGGTTTCATTTGTTGATGCGCGGATTGTCGGGACGGTACAGATTTAGTGCATTAAAAAGGAAAAGCAAAACGGACCACAAGATATTGTGGGTTAAAAAGGAGGGATCACAAAAACGCCCGGGAGCGTATTAAAAACAAAATAAAAAAGGAGAAAAGGGAGAAAAAAGTTTTGAAAAAGGGTTGACAAAGGGGAATGATTGTGATAGAATGGCGAAGCTGTTTCGGAAGAAATGGCAGAGAACCTTGAAAATTAAACAACGATGAAAAGGAACCCGAGATGAAAATGAGTGAAGAGATACTCTTCAGTAATTTCGGAGACCGGCGGAAAGGGAACCGGAAGCCGGTTGAAGGAAAAAGATACGTCAGTATCGCAGAT
>JAFRUA010000059.1 GCA_017434855.1 Clostridia bacterium | reverse complement strand
AACCTTTCCTGTTGCATTGTTTCTACAACTTTTTGTTTGAATTCTCCTGTATACCTCTTGTTCGGTATTCCTTTTGGCATGAAAAATGCACCCCCTTGTTAGACATTATACCACATTGTCTAACTTTTGGGGTGCATTTCAGAAAAAAGACGGCCCGGTTACTGCTTTCACAGTATACATTATAAACAGTCAGGCACACAATAAAAGCAACGACCGATCAGGCCCCATTGGCTGACCAGTCGTTCTTTTTCGGCTTTCAGCAGTGCTTAATAAAGCAACCCCGTCCTATGGTTCCCTGTGTTTAACTCCGAAACGTATGAACCGCTTCATCCGGGAATGATATTGGTAATGCGGAGTATAATGATGATTGCATGAAATGCTCCAACGTACAAACCGATCCGGCCCCTATGCACACGATGACAAAGCTTGCAGACATCATTGCTTTTCACAGCGTTTGAAACATTTCAGAATCCATGCTGTAGATGGTGTCATACACCACCCGCGTCCCGTCGTCAAACAGCAATATGTGATGGAAATGATCCATTTTGACAACACGTCCCGTGTGCGTCACGTACGCGCCGCCGCTTTTGGACGGGTCCTTTCGGAAATATGTGACCGTAACAACCGGCTGATCCGACAGAAAATGATCGATCAGTTTTAAGCGCCGATCCAGTTCCATGATCTGCGTTTCGTCCAATGTGACCGGCCGGGTCGTCTGCCGCTGTGTCTCCAGAATCACGCCGTCAAACCCCGTCAAGGCCGCGAACGGCGCAAACTGCGCAGCACGGTTTTTCTGCGGCATGCGCGGCCGCTGCTCAGACGTGTGATGCGGGCGGTTGATCATATCGTCATACATAAGCTCACCTATGCCTTGTGCCCGCCGACCTGATTGTTGCGCGCAATGGTCGTGGCACCCTCCAGATAATTCATTCCTTTTAAGACCGCGTTTTTTCCGAACCGCGCCTGCAGTTCCAGAATCACCTGCTGCCTGCTGCGTTCCTTCCGGCGGTCTTTTTCCTGCCGGCATGTTTGCTTGGCGTCGTCAAACAAACTCAACTGTACGGGGCGCTGCGCGTCGGACGCCCGCGTCACGTGATTGGCCGTGACGTTGATGCGGCGAATCAAAAGCGCCGGATCGACAATGCGGTTATACAGATGCACCACGTTGTCAACGATCTGATCGGTGGACGATGTAAACGCCGACAGATTGACTGAACCGTGCGCCGACGACGGTACCCTGCGCCCGTAATAATCCAGCGTGATCTTGCCGTCATAGGGTCCATCGGCGTTTGTCAGGCTCTTCCGGTCGTACCCGATGTACAGCACCATCTGATCTGTGACGAGATTTTTGGACACCATATCAAGTACCAGAAGATCTGTCATCTCCCGAACGATGAGTCGCCCCTGTTCATACTGATACGGTTCCGGCAAAACCTGCCCGCTGCTCAAACTGTTGCTTGTCGGCATATAGGCTTTGATGTCCGCCATCGTACAGGGCTCCCAGCCCCAGGCGTGATCGATCAACAGCTCCGCATTGATCCCGAATAATTTGTATAACAGCCGTTCGTTGTAAAAATCAGCGGCCTTGCCCTCGGAACACCGCGCAATGTCCCCCATCGTATACATGTGATACTCCGCCAGCTTTTTTGCGGTCCCGCGGCCAATGCGCCAAAAATCCGTCAACGGCTTATGATTCCAAAGCTGTCGGCGATAGGACATCTCATCCAGTTCCGCAATCCGGACGCCGTCCCGATCTGCCGAAATGTGCTTCGCAACAATGTCCATTGCGACCTTTGCCAGATAAAGGTTCGTCCCGATGCCTGCGGTCGCCGTGATGCCGGTTGAATCCAGCACGTCGCGGATCATCGTCATCGTCAGTTCATGCGCCGTTTGTCTGTACAGCGGCAAATAGTCCGTAACGTCGATGAAGACTTCGTCGATCGAATAGACATGGATATCCTCCGGCGCGACATACTTGAGATAAATCTCGTATATCCGTGCGCTGACTTCCATGTACTTGCGCATCTGCGGCGGCGCAACGATGTAGCTCAGTTCACAGGACGGGTCGGCAAGCACCTGCGGATTGTGATATGACGACGAGGTCAACCGGCCGTCCGGCGCTTTCAGGCGTCGAGCAGCATTCACTTCCTGCACCTTTTGGATCACCTCAAACAATCTGGAACGACCGGCGATTCCGTACGATTTCAGCGACGGCGACGCGGCAAGACAGATCGTTTTTTCAGTCCGCGACACATCGGCCACCACAAGGTTCGTCGTGAGCGGGTCCAGGCCGCGCTGCACACACTCCACCGACGCATAAAAGGATTTTAAGTCAATCGCCACATAGAATCTGGTTGCCATGATCTCACCGCCCCTGGTGACAGTATACCACGAACTTTTGTTCCGGTCAATAGGAAATGGAACTTTTGTTCTTTATAAATTCTGACAAAGCGACGCCGTATGCAATTGAAGAAGAAATTGCTTTGCTGCAAGCGATGCGGGAAAAAGGAAAAAAGCCTGAATCATGACCGCGATCATGGGCAAAAAAAGAAAGCCTTATCCTACACAAAACCGCGTAAAATAAGGCTTTTCTGCCGGTCGGAGTGACGGGACTTGAAATCCCGTTTTGACGTGTCATGACGTTGCACAAAGTGGCGAAAAACCGCATAAAGTCTAGGTTTTTGACACCTCGGTGTTCCACGAGACTGCACCACGTTTCACGAGGTTTCACGGCGAAATTGACCAGAACTTGACCGCAAAACTACAATGATTACATCGCGAAACACAGAACACGCTTTTCGTACCGAATAGGATTCAGCGTTTGAACAGCCGCGTCAGAAAGTCAATCAGCCAGCGAATTCATCGTGCAAAAACGTTTCCATACATCTTTTTGTATATATCTTTAATGATCGGTACCGGCGGATTCCGTTTCGGGTTCTCCGTTCTGCGTTTCCTCCGGTATAGCCGTTTCCTTACCCTGCTGCTTCGCTTTGCGGAACACAACCAGCTTGGCCATCAGATAATCAAAAACCAGAATGAACAGGCCGATCAGCAGTTTGCTGTAAAGACCGTCGGTAAACAGCAGATCGCATTTCAGCCCGAGCTGTTCCAGCAGACGGAACACCGCGCGGTCAAACCCGAGTTTTTCAAGCAGCGGCACGCCGCCGACCTCGATCACGCCGGCAATCGCCCTTGACAAGAGGAACGCAACAAACTCCCTTGTGTGTTTCTTCTGAAAACCCTTTCCCTCCTTGACAGAATCACAAAATTGTGATCGTGTGTTTTGCGAGGTGAAGGGCTTGCTGCAAAACAAAGCCTGCCAAACAAAGGCACCGACTTTCCCGAAAAGGGTTGGACGGCGCTTTTTTGCGGTAAAATTACGGTGTAAAACAAAACCTTATGGTGACACAATCAACGGTGCCTGCGGGTTCAGCACAAACACAACCGAATTCAGTGCTGATAAAGCAAAACATACGCCGGGAACAGATTATGCAAAATGGCAGGGCCTTTCGGTCAATGATAGGGGGAACTCCGGCTGGTGGCTGCGGTCGCCCGGACGAGCGTCCGGTTCGGCGGAAGCGGTCAGCGCAGACGGCGTCATCAGCCACAGCTCCAAAGTCAATCCAGTCTCTGAAGGCGCGCGGCCGCATTTGCGCGGTGTTGCCCTTGCAATCTTCTTCGACTTGTGTTACACTGATAAATAATAGAATCCTCACTTGGATCACACCACAAGAAGGAGGGTGCGTATGCTGCAAAAACTGGCTGCGCTGATGATTTGCATCTTATTATGCATGACGTCGACATGGTTCGGCGTGAAAAGAATCGAAGCGGTACAAAAGGAGTTGCCCGGAGAGGTGGACCGCGCACCGGATGCCGGCAAAGTATCGATCCACGATCCTTCCGTCCTGAAAGCGGAAGAGAATTACTATGTGTTCGGGTCTCACCTCGCGGTGGGAAAATCGAACGACTTGATCCGCTGGGGACTGGTGACCGCCGGCGTGAATGACAGCGCGCGGCTTTTCGTCCCCGAAGGAGAAACCCTGCGCAGCGTCCTGCGGGAACCGCTTTCCTGGACGGACGCCTTTCAGATCATGAGAGGCGACGCAGAGGACGATCTGCAGACGGGAATCTGGGCGCCGAGCGTGATCTACAACAAGACCATGGGCAAGTACTGCTGGTATGCCTGTTCCTCCGTGTGGGGTGTGCCGCATTCCGTGATCTGGCTCGCCACAGCGGACGCGCCGGAGGGACCGTACACCTATCGGAGCAGCCTGATTTATTCCGGCTTCAACAAAAAGACGCAGCGCCGCTTCTTCCCACTGGATTCGCTGCATTATCTTTACACCAACATCGGAGACCTGATCAAACAAGGCGTGTTCACCAGAAAGGAGATCGAGGCGCAGCCGTGGTTCACAGAGTTCGGGGATTATGACGTCTTCTGGGGCAGGATGCCGAACGCCATCGATCCCACGGTCTTCGCCGACGCGCAAGGCGGGCTTTGGCTTTGTTACGGCTCGTTTTCCGGCGGCGTCTATGTGATGCCGCTGATCGAAGAAACCGGCCTTCCGGACTACAAATACATGCGCAATACGCCGGGGTACGACATCTATTTCGGAAAGCAGATCTCCAAAACCAACGAAGCGACCGACGGTACCGGCGAAGGGCCGTTCATCGTTTACGACCGGGAGCACGGATATTACTATTTCTATCTCACTTACGGCGGACTCGGCGCAACAGACCGGTATCAGATCCGGGAATACCGCAGCACGTCGCCGGACGGACCGTATACGGACGCAGCGGGGAACGACGCGCTGGAAATGAAGAATACGGGGCTGCTCCTGTTCGGCAACTACAAATTTGCCGAGCACGAACGGGCCTATCTCTCCGGCGGACACTCCTCCTGCCTGATTGACGATGACGGAAAAATGTTTCAGGTCTATCACACGCGCTTCAACGACGGCGTGGGGTTCTTCCGGACCACGGTGCATCAGATGGCGGTCAACGAAGACGGCTGGGCCGTGACGCTCCCACTGGAATATCACGGAGAAACTGTCTCGCCGAACGGCTATTCCCTCGACGCCATCTGTGGGGAATACGAATTCATCCTGCACGAATCGAAGCCGCTCAAAACCGACGTCCGATACGACTGGGACAACATTGAGGAGACAGTCAATCATCCCGTCGACCTCGTGCTGGAACCCGACGGCCGTCTCATGAAAAGCGGAGTTGCCGCCGGCGTGTGGACCGTTACAGACCGTTCTCCGTACCTGACGCTGACTGTGGACGGCGTCACCTATCGCGGCGTGTTATGCGTGCAGTCAAGAGAATCCGGCAGCGGATCAGCCATGACCTTCGCTGCCTGCGGGAGCAGCAACGCAACGGTATGGGGCGTCAAGAAATAGCGGGAATCAACCGCCCTGCACGGACCCGGGCAAGGTGTTCCTCGCCCTTTGCGGACGAGCTGCCGGGCACTGATAAGAATGAAAACGATCTCCGCCACGACGCGACGCCGAATGAGAACCTGCGCGTTCCGTTTTCGGTATATATGGAGGGCTGAGAAAAACCAATTTGCCGCCCTGTTTTCAGAGCGGCATTCGTGTTATTTGCAAGCTGACTGCGATTTTTCAAACGATCCGATGATGTACCGAACACCTTCTCACGGTGTCTTTTCCAATTCTCACGATATAGGGAAATGCGACGTTCATTGTTTGAGCAAATTAAGATGGTTCGTTTTTCCTTCGCAATACAATGATTCCGAGTGCAATTGTGAAAAAGCCGGACAGACAGAACACAAGATCAAGCGCTGTGCCGATCTTTTCATAGACCGTTGTAACGCCGGTGATCGGTACGTCGGCGAATTGCACCGTGTCAAAGCCGGTGTCGGCTGTATCGAACCGTTTGATCACACGTCCTTGATAATCCACTGCCGTGCTGATGCCGTCATAGGTCGGTTTCACAAGCGCAAAGCCGTTTTCAACGGCACGGAACTCCGAGAGATCGGTATGTATGTTTTTTACGGGTTTCCAGTCCCAGGACGGAACAAACAGCAGGTCGGTGTTTTTGAAGTGTTCGTTGGTCACAGCACCCGTTCCGCGCAAATAGCCGATAAAGCTGTCGTCGAAGCAAATGACATTTGAAAGGGTTCCATAGTCTGTCACAACGGTTGGAATCTTTCCCTCACCTTTGACATAACCGGGAATCTCCATGACCGGTACCAGATGTGTCTTGATATATTCTGTTACAGAACCGTCCTGCAGTATGATCACGGATTTATTGACGGATTCTCCGTCTTCGCTTTCATCGGTATCGGCGATTTCATAGCTCACGATCAGAATCATATCGTGGTCTTTCGCAAACGTGACGGCAGCGTCAAGCAGCAGCGGCTCATTTACATCGTCCAGCGCAAAGGCTTCTTCGTTCCAGCAGGCGATCTTCGCATTGCCGTCCGCGGCACGCTGTGCCTCCGAAAGGAAGTATTGCAGGCTTTCTTCGGCAGAGAGCGTTGCATAGGTATCGTCACTGAATTTTGCATAGTACGGACTGATCACGCTGGCCACCCGAACCGTGTTCTCCCGACTGACCGGGAACGCCGCCAGCCGGATGCATCCGAAGCCGATTGCCGCAGCTATGAGACAGAGGCACACGGCAGCAGTCAGCTTTCTACCCTGCCGCTTTTCCAGAACCGTAACGACAACCGCGCCGAACCAGAAGATCAGGAACGACAGACCGAAGGAGCCGATCACCGACGTGATCTGCACCAGCGGCAGAAAGCCTGTCTGCGTATAGGCCATCAACCCGATGCTTCCGATCGGCAACAGTGCGCGCAGATATTCAAGCGAAACGAACACCGTCGGAAAAATCAGGCTGCTGAGAAACGCGCCCGGCATTTTTTGTGCAAGCAGCCGGTCGGCAAGGAACGGAAGCACCCAGAAGATGCTCCAAAGCAGACAAAAAGCAGCGTCCAACCAATAGCCGGCATCCAGAACGTTCAGCCACTTGATCACATTTCCGGCCGCAAGCGCAGCGACCAGCAGCAAAAACTGCTTTCGTGTTTGGGTTTGTCGGCTGAAGTACAGGAACGCAGCCGGCCAGATCCATGCCGTGACGCCGATATTCCACCTGCCGCCCGAAAACATATATGCAATCAAGCCGACACCCAGCATCAGCCATGCCATAAGCTTCAAGTGTTTGTGCTGCTTCACTGCAGACATCTCAACCAGTCTCCTTTCAACACCTCTTCTTTATTCCGTTCGATTGCCAAGGCTCTTGCAAAATTGCGCTTTGAAAATGGCCTTCCATTCCGGAAATGCATCCAGCGGTCCTTTTGCCGAAAGAACGGCTGTCTGTTTTTCTCTTCATAGGATAGATTTTCCCATTTGGCTTGATCCATATCGCAAATGGGCACCTCTAAAAACTGCGCGCCGCTCGATCGCGCGCACCTTTCACCGTCAGATTGCCCATATTTTCCTTGAAAGCCACATAGGATTCCTGCGTCAAATTTTGTCAATCTGACGATAAAATCTGCATCGCGCTCAAACGACTTGCGTTTTTAGAGGTGCCCAATTCAGATCCCGGCTACGACTTTGTATCAGCAGACAAAAGCGGTTTTTATTATGGAAAACGAACGGTGTGCAATCCTGATCGACTTGGCAAATCATCCGGTGTGAACCTTACCGCAAAACGGTCAATCGTCTTTTTCCAGGATCTCGGGCGACTTGAGCACGCCTGTCTGACGCAGATGATACTGATAGCTCCAGTCCTCGTCATCGGTGCGCCAGGAATCCGGGCCGTACCACGGGCAGTGTTCGTTGACGACGTGCACCGGGCCGAACGTGTTGTAGCGGTGGAGATACGAAGTCAGTGTGATGGTGTGCAGGCCGTCGGAAAGGCCGTCGATCTGCAGCGTGTAGGGTGGATAGATGATCGCGCCGACGTCTTTGCCGTCGCAGCTGACCTTCAAAAGACCGCCGCGATAGAGCGATGCGCGCAGGCGGATGCTGCCGTTTTTGGCCGTGGCGTCGAAGGTATATTCCATCGCGCCGCCGTAAAACGGATAACCCTGCGCCGCAAGATCGCCGAACTGCAGCGACGCCGTCTCTTTGACGATCGTTTTTTTTGCGCCGACCACACGCACGCCGAAATCGCCGAGCAGATACATTGCCTCGGTGTTCGTCCGCTCGCCAAACGGCTGCGTAACGGTGAGGATGTTTTTGCCCTTGCGGATTCCGGGCAGCGGCACTTTTTGGATCGCGATATCCGCAAAATTGCCGTCGGCGACGTTTTTCACCGGTTCGCCGTTGAGCGTAATGACCGAAACGTCGGCGTCTTCCAGTGCCAGATATGCGTCTGCAGCGTCGATCTCGCTGTCAATCTCGAACCGCAGCGTGATCGTGTGCACCGGCGGTTTGTTCCCGATGATGTAGGGCTGCACGACATGTCCGCCGCGTTCCGGCAGATCGAGCGCACGCCGCACCCGGTTGTCGAGCCGCAGGATCTCCTCCGCGTCTTGGAAGTCGCCGCCGTCAACGGCGTATTCCGCCATGTCAAGCAGCAGCACGTTCGGCTCTGTGCGTTTGAATGCTTTCGGTGCGGGAATGACCTGCGCAATGCGGTACTTTGTATCGTCGAACGCGGCAGGGAATTGCGCTTTGCCCGGTGTGAGCTTCAAAAGCAGTGAGTTGTAACCGTGCAGCGTCGTTTTGATGACGGTATTGCCGCTCCGGTAATCCGCACCGACGGGATAGATCTCGCCGGTTGCCGTGTCATAAACCGTGGGCGCATATTCTCCCCTGCACGTCAAAATCACGTCTTTGCGCGAGCTGAGATCTTTGTTGTCCGGCTCTTTCGTGTGCGCGATGAACAGCCAGTCGCCATCGGTGTCGGTGCGCAGCTGATAGAGGAATTCGTCCGTCAGCTCGCCGTTTTTGTTGCGCATAGAGACAAATCGCGTGTCGTCAAGCGCATCGAGCACAGCGGCGCGGGCAAACGGCACCTGTTCGCTTCGGTCAAACAGCGCCTTGCCGCGGCCGGACGGCACGGCGTTTTCAAGCGTTGGGGCAGTGCCGAGAAAGATCAGGCGACCGCCGGCTTTTTGAAATGCTTCAAGCCGTTCGAGCGTGGAAGAACGCAGGGTTTCGCACGCCGGGACGAGGACGGTGTCATACTGCATCTGACCCACTTTGAGCGGCGCGGCGCCGGCTGCGCACAGCTGCGGAAGCAGCGATTCGCTGACAAAATCAAAGTCGATCGTGCCCTCAAGCAACCACTGTGTCAGGTTCATGAACCGTTCGTTCATATCGTCGCGGATGACGGCGGTCTTGTCGTTGGGGCCCCAGTGCAGCCAGAACGATTCCACGGGATGGATCACGGCAAGGTTGACCTTGGGCTTGCCGCGCGTCATGGCGGTATTGACCCGTGCAAAGTGATCTTCGACCAGATGCCACTGCCTGTACCACGGCGATTGATAGCTGATTGAGGCCGGGTAGTCCCGTTTGGCTTCGCCCTGCATGGAATACCACGACAGATGCGGCACACGCACCGTAACGCCCAGCGCGGCCTGCCAGTCGCCCTGATGCTTATACAGTCGGAAATCCGCGTCCCAGCTTGTCACGCCATAGAGTTCGGACAGCACACCCTCGCAGCCAAACTGATGTGCGGCGGACTGCGCCTGCTTGGCGGTGGTGAATTCGTGGGCGTTGCACAGCATGTCGATGCCCGGAAGACCGAACGAACGGTAGGAGCGCATCGCTTCGCCCAAGGCCGCGCTCTGACTGGTCAGCGTGGGTTCTTCCATCATGTGGCCGGTGAGCGCAATGCCGTTTTGTTTGCACCAGCCGCCGACGGTGTCGGCAAAGCTTTGCGCGAACAGCTCTGCGATGAAATCGTGATAATGGTAGCGGGTAACGCTGATTTTTCCGTCCGGCAGTTCCCAGAACAGTTCCGGCAGCGACGCGAGCAGATCCTCACCGCAGGCTGCTTTGTAAAGGTCGGGAACCTTGTCCGTCCACGGCAGGCGCACCCAGGTGGCGCTCTGCGGATTGCTGTGGTCGAGGGTTGTTTTTCGCGTGAACTGCGGCTCGTCGGTGAAGATGGCCGGCACCGTGCCGCCGAATGCGTCGCCAACGGTCTCTTTATACCGCTCGTGCGTGACCTTGATGAACTGCTCGATCGCTTCTTTGTTGAGCGTGTCGGCATAGGTCTGGCCGTTGTACCACGAAGACGGCGTCATGATGCGCAGCAGGGCAAACCATTTGTTTCCGTCTGCTTTGTCGTCCGGCGCAATCCGACGGTAGTCTTTCAGCGTGCCGTCTGCGCGCAGCGACACGTCGTAGCACGCGAGCAGCCGGTCATCGCCGGACAGGCAGGATGCATCCGCTGCATCGTTGGTGAAATACAGCGCACGGGCGCGAAAGCGCGGATCTTTTGTCACCATGCCGCCGGCCGCGCCGGAGGGCCAGCGGTCCTCATCATACAGCCACGCGAGCATCTTGTTTTCTTTCGCTTTGTCCACGCAGGCTTTCACAAGCGCCATATACGCATCGCTGAGATATTGGTTTTTCAGCCCCGTGCGCACATGCATATGAAAGCCACCGAGCCCCATGTCGCGGAACACGTCGATCTGGCGTTCCAGTTCGCTTTTGGTCAGCAGATCATTCCACGCCCAGAAAGGAGTGCCGCGGTATTCGGCTGTCGGATTTTGAAACAGCGGGGTCGGCAATGTCGGAGATTGGTTCTTTTTATACAGCATAAGGTCACCGCCTTTATGAAAGTTGCGCAATGTTTCATTGCAAAAATTATAGCATATTTTTTGACAAATTGCAATGTGCAAATGGAACCGTTATCGGTTAAAGTTGAACGCATGGCTCAAAGGTTTGCGCACGAATGTTTTCTTCGATAACAGAAGACGCCCCCTTTTTGCAGTTTCATTCGATTAACGCATAAAAGTTTCATTTTCAAGGGGAGGTTCCAGAATGGAACCCGTAAAAACTGCACAAATATGAATCATGGTTCTTGTCTTTTTCACAATTTTCCGTTAAACTAAATACAGGAGGCGATGAATATGAACACGCTGTTTGCGGAAACTCTGAAAACACTGCGGCAGGAAAAGGGCCTTTCGCAGCACGAGTTGGCGGAACGCCTGATCGTGACCCGTTCCACGGTCACGCGCTGGGAAAGCGGCCTTCGCTTGCCGGATGCGACGATGATCACCCGCATTTCCAAGGCGCTCGGCGCAGACGTCAACAAGCTTTTGACCGCCGCGACCCAAAGCGACGAAGCGCCGAATATTATCATCGTGGACGACAGCAAGGTGATTTTATCGGACAGTCTGCCCGTTCTGGAGGCTGTTGTGCCGAACGCCACGATCACGGGCTTCATCTGGCCGCAGGAGGCGATCGAGTACGCAAAGACGAACCGGGTTGCCCTGGCCATTCTGGACATCGAGCTGGGAACGGCCAGCGGTTTTGACCTGTGCCAAACGCTGCTCGAAATCAATCCGCACACCAACGTGGTCTTTCTGACCGCCTACCCGGACTATTCGCTCGATGCATGGAATACCGGGGCCTGCGGATTCATGGTCAAACCGCTGACCACACAGAGCGTTCGCAACCAGCTCACGAAGCTGCGATACCCGTTTTGGGGAGGTGCGGATACATGAACAGTGTGATCGATTTCCTATATATCTCGCTGTTTGGCGCGGCGCTGTTGTTAAGCGTGGTGGGGCTGTTTTTATCCGCCGCCATCCACAGTATGGAGCGGTGGAACAAGCGCTTTTTCGTGAGCTATTTTATCGTTCTTATGCTGTGCTGCATTTCCACCCTCGGCGAATTCATCTTCAATTATTATCCCGCTTCCATCCAGGCGCTGCTCTGCACACTGTTTCTGGAATCTCTGCTGCTTTCGGTGCCGCTCCCCATGCTGACGTTTTTTCTGCTGCACTGCTGCAAAGAAAGCATCCGCGAAAGCAAGCTCCTTCGCGCCGTACTTTCGATCTGGGGCGTCTATCTGGTCATTCTTGTATGCGCTTTGTTCACCGACGGATTCACCACCATCACGCCGGACATGAATTATTCCCGCGGGCCGCTGTATCCGCTTCAGCTGGTGCCGGTGATCGTGATCCTGCTGCTGAATCTTGCGGGCGTGATCAAACGCCGCGCACAACTTTCACGAAAAGCCTTTCTCATCCTCCTTGTTGCCATGGTTCCGGAGACGGTCACGTTGTGTATCCAGGTGTTCATCGACATCTTTCCGCTTATTGACATCAGCATCGTTGTCTCCGCTCTGGCCATGTACGGCTTCGTTCTGCTTGACCAGATCGAACGGGATCTGCATCAGCAGCGGGAGATTGCCCGGCAGCAACGGGAGATCGCCCATGAGCGCGCCAGCGTCATGGTGCTGCAGATGCGGCCCCACTTCATCTATAATACCCTGATGAGCATCTACAGTCTGTGCAATCTTGACCCGCAGAAGGCGCGGCAGGTCACGCTGGATTTCACCAACTATCTGCGCAAAAATTTCAACGCCGTCGCCAGCGACAGCACCATTCCGTTCACTGCGGAATTGGAGCATACCCGCGCCTATCTTGCTGTGGAACAGGCACAGTATGAGGACATGCTTGCCGTGGATTACGATACGCCGCTTCTCCATTTCCGTCTGCCGCCGCTGACGCTGCAGCCCATTGTGGAAAACGCCGTCAAGCACGGCATGAACCCCTATTCCGGGCCGCTGTGCATCAGCATCCGCACCCGCGAGACCAACGCCGGCTGCGAGATCACCGTAGAAAACAACGGCGCGGATTTTGATCTTTCATCCGACAGCAGCGAACCGCACATCGCGCTTTCCAACATTCGTCAGCGCCTGCAGATGATGTGCGACGGCGAACTGACGATCACCCCGCGCGACGGCGGCGGCACCGTGGTAAAGGTCACGATCCCCTTGAAAAAACGTGACGTAAAAGAACGAATCGAATGAACCGCTTCGTACGCAAACTGTTGACACAAATGTGAAAAAGCCATATAATAAAACGATCCATCGTTGACGATTATCTGAAAGGAGCGGCCCGATGCGTCAAAAGAAAAAAAGAATCGCCTGGTTGTATTGGATCCCGGTCGCAATCCTGATCGCGGTGTTTGCGTTCTCTTCCTTCCATGCGCTGCGCATCTATTTGCTGCAGCGGCGGGAACAGAACAGCTTCGCCAAACTGCGGGAGGAGCTTCCCCCCGAGGAATGGGATGCGCCTTCGGACGCCTTTGTGAACCGTTACAAGTCCGTGATGGATAAGAACGGAGACTTTGCCTGCTGGCTGAAGATTCCGGACACCTCCATCGATTACCCCGTGATGAAAACGTCGGAGGACGATCCGGAGTATTATCTCAGAAGAGGCTTCGATAAAAAATACTCGTTCGCCGGGTGCCTGTTCATCGGCGGCGGCTGCAATCTGGATTCCGATTCCTTCATCATCTACGGGCACAATATGGATACGGACACCATGTTCGGCGAGCTGGATCGGTACGCCGACCCGGACTATGCGCTGAAGCACCGGCTGATCCGCATCGGTACGCCGACGGAAAACCGACGATACAGGGTGTTTGCCGCGTTCCAGACCAAGATTTATGCCGCGAACGCCAATGTTTTCAAATACTATGAACGGATCGGCGCGCTGGATGAACCGACGTATTTTGACACGGTGGCGAATATCCGCTCCATGTCGATCATCAATCTGGCGGATGCGCCGCGGTATCCCGCGCAGCTTTTGTTTTTATCCACCTGCAGCTACCACACCAAGGACGGCCGATTCGTCGTGGCGGCGTATCGGGTAGACACCGAGTGAGAACACTGAATAGCAACGAACCCCCTGTTTTTATTCTGTTTTGCAAATAAGAACTGGGGATTCAAATGCCAAAATCGAACAATCATTTAGTCTGCAAAAGGCAACAAAAAGAAGAAGGATTCGTGGCGAATATTCGTGAAAATTCACAGGTTCCAATCCGGAACTTTCCCTTGACACCTTCATATTACTTGTGTAAAATATATTTATCTTGTCGGCTTTACGGCACTCATATTCAAAGGGGGCGCTTATCTTGCAGGATTTCGAGCAGTTTGAAATTGAACAGCTGGATACGAACGAGCTGATTGCCAGCCCTCAAAGCGCCGCGTCTGTTCCCGCGCCCGAATCGAAGCAGACAGAAACCGCGGCGCAGGAGAATGATGCGCCGTCTGAGAAAACATCTTCTGAAAAATCACCTTCTAAAAAAGCGCCTTCCAAGAAGGAGCCGTCAAAGAAAGGTCCACCCAAAAAAGTACCGCCCAAAACAACAAAGCAGATTTTGATCGGTTTGCTGATCAAAATCGCAGTCGTCGCTGTACTGATCTGGGTGGTGTTTACTTTTGTGCTCGGTCTGTCCGTGCATTACGGCAACAACATGTACCCGGCGGTGAACGACGGCGATCTGACCGTCAGCTTTCGGCTGCAAAAGCCTTTCATCAATGCCGTGGTGCTGTATCGCGTCAACGGAAAGACCGAAGTCGGCAGGGTGATCGCGCTGGAGGGCAGCGTCGTTGATATCTCTGAAAACGGTTCGCTGACCGTCAACGGCGTTTCTCCGGCGGAAGAGGTCTTTTACGCCACCTATCAGGCAGAGAATTCCCCCGTCACCTTTCCTTACACCGTGGAGCCGGGGAAGGTGTTCATTCTGAACGACTTTCGTCAGGACATCAACGACAGCCGCACGTTCGGCACGGTCGACAGAAAAGACCTCATGGGGCCAATGCTGTTTACCGTCCGGCGCAGGAATTTCTAAACCCGAAGTCCGAGCATCGGTTTGATGTTTCGGCACCCATTCACTTCAGATGCAATCACTTTGCATACATAAAAAATTCTTTTCATTAAGGAGGTAAAAGTATGAAAAGAAACATCAGCAAAGTCTTGGCAGTCCTCATGGCGCTCGCACTCGTCATGTCGTTTGCCGCAATCTCCGCATCCGCAGAAAGTGTAACATCGACGTCTTTCAACAAGAATCTTGTCGTTGACAGCAGCGCTCAGGTCCCCAATGTTGAGTTTGAATTCACGCTCACACCGGGCGAAGCTGTTCCGGGCACCAGCACCACCCTTTCGGTCAATGCCGGTATCGGCAGCCCCACGGTCGAAAACGCTGTGTTCACCAACGACATGACCGAAAACGGAACGACCGCCGGTACACCGACGGATTCCACGGACACCAGCAAAAAGTTTGCGACTGATACCGTCGTAATGGATTTCAGCAGCGTAACCTTCACCGAGCCCGGCATCTATCGTTATGTGCTCACCGAGCAGCCGACCACCGCTTACCATGGCAGTATCACGAACGATACCTATTCGACCCGTTATGTAGATGTGTTCGTTGAAAACGTGGACGGCGCGCTTGAAATTATCGGCTATGCGATGAGAAACCCGAACGACAACGTTGACGATACCCCCTACTATCCGGGCGATCCTTACAACTATGCGAATCAGGATCCCGACGTCAAACAAGTCACCTTCACCAACACATACGAAACCGTTGACCTTGAGTTCTCCAAGAAAATTGAAGGCAACCAGGCTGACAATACCAAGAAGTTCGTATTTACACTTTCTATCACTGACGCTATCCCCGGTGACTATGCAATTGAAGTTGTCAACGGCACTGACGTCATCGTTGATGGCAGCGGTGTTACAAATGGTATGATCACGGTTGCATCTGACGGCACCTACACCGGAACCTTTGAACTCACTGACGGCGACATTGTGAGAGTGAAAGACCTTTCCAAAGGATATCAGTACACCTTGAGTGAAGATGCCCAGGATTATACGTCCACGGATGGTGTTGACAACGATGGTACTGATAATGATTTCACCGATCCTGTCGCGAGCACTGCAGGTGTCACCACCGACATCAAGACCGGTTTCACCAATACCCACAACGGTATCATTCCGACCGGCGTGATCATCACGGTCGCTCCGTTCGCAATCGGCCTGCTTCTGTTCGGCGCTGTCATGCTGTTCGTGATCAGCAAGCGCAGAAGAGTCGCTTATTGAAGGAATCAAGAAGAAGAGGATGATGAATCAGAGGGATGAGTTCTCGTCCCTCTGATTCAGTGCGAATCAGACTCTTAAGACTGCAGGAGGAAGAGAATCGCGATGAACAGGAAAGTGATCATATTTTTTGACAAATGCTTTGACAGGATCATTCTCCTGGCATCGCTTCTCTTCTTCCTTGTCTGCTTTTATGCCATGTATGACGCAGCCATGGTTTATTACAACGCAAACGACCGAAGCATTCTGAAATACAAGCCCGACCTGACCAACCCCGAGATTCTGCGCGAGATCTCTGAAAACGCCATTGCGTGGATCACGGTGGACGACACCAAAATCGACTATCCGGTCATGCAGGGCGCCGACAACAAAGAATACCTGAACAAAGACCCGTTTGGCAAATATACGCTGTCCGGCAGTATTTTTCTTGACTACCGCAACAGCCGCGATTTTTCCGACAGCTATTCCCTGCTGTACGGGCACCACATGGAATACGGCACCATGTTCGGGGCGCTGGACAATTTCAAAAAAAGAGAATACTTTGATTCTCACCGAACGGGCCAGTTGATCACCGTGGGCGGAAAGCTCTACAAAATCCGTTTCTTTGCCGCCACAATGGCGCAGGCCACAGACCAGCTCGTGTTCCGACCGGAGGACGCGACGCCGGACGCTTTGATTGAAGAGCTGTCCAAATCCGCAATCATCTATGAACCGCCGGAGACAGAAGGCGATCTGAAACTGATCGCGCTTTCCACATGTCAGTCCGCCGACACCATCGACCGTATGGTCGTATTCGGCGTGATGCAAGAGAGTTCCTGAGGAGATTGTTTTATTTATGCGAAAAGTTCTTTTACTGAGTTTGAGCTTATTGCTCTTGCTGTTCCCGTTCACCGGGATCGCGCTTGCGGCCGAAGAAGCCAGCGCAGTGATCCCCGTGGTCATTGACGGCGGCGGAACGGCAACCATGATTCCCGAAGTCAACAGTCCGCTGCCGACGCAAGGCACCATCCAGGTGGATAACGGCAGAACCGGACGTTTTTATATCAATTTCACCGAGCCGGGCAGATACCACTATACGATCAGCGCCGCGTTTTCCGAAGACGGACAGCCCCGCCCGGCGGACGAGACATTCCGCCTGACCGTGGACGTTTATGCGCGCGAGGACGGCTCGTTATACACGGTTTCCACCATCAACAGCAACCGCACAGCGGAAAAAGAGGATCAGGTCCGGTTTGATAAAACGCCGGAACCCACCACAACAACGCAGCCATCCGATACGCCGACCACGCCGACCACGCCAACCACGCCGAACACAACCGAGCCCAAAAAACCGTCCGGCACCCCAAGGACCGGCGATGAATCGCATCTGACCCAATATATACTGATCGCCATCGCGTCCTCCTTCGGCCTGTTCTGTCTTGCGCTGCTGTATACGCTGAACACCAACAGACTGATCAGAAAAGAATAACCTTTCAGGCGAGCGCGCCGCCGTCAGCCGCTTTCGACGGCGCCTTTCGAGATCAAAAAGAGGCGCAAGCGACCGACCCGAGCCAATCATTCCAAAGGAAAGTGCAGGCAGCAGATGAACGGATCTTTATTTGATTACAGCAAAAAATTGAATAAAGATAAAAACAGGCAAAGAGCCATGAAAGCCCTATGCCTTTTTTTGGTGACCGTTTTGTTGCTCAGCTTTTGGCAAATCGGAACAATCGGCATCGCGATCATCTATGCCCGTGCTGAAAACACCGATGGGATCGAAGAAAGCGTAAGCAATGCGGTCATTGAAGATCCGTCGGCCCCTTCCGACGAAACCGAAGAAAGCACCGGCAGCGAGGTCGATGAAGACCCGCCGGCCCCTTCCGACGAAGCCGAAGAAAGCACCGGCAGCGAGGTCGATGAAGACCCGCCGGCCCCTTCCGACGAAACCGAAGAAAGCACCGGCAGCGAGGTCGATAAAGACCTGCCGGCCCTTTCCGATGCGATGCCTTCTTATTACGCAGAGGCAATATCGGCATCCGCCTGGAGCGACAGCAAACATGAATCAGCAACAAAAGCGCCTGCAAAAGCGCCCGCAAGATCCGGCAGACCGCAGCGGTCGGCGCCGGAAGCAGACGTTCCGCTTGACGATTACATCACGGACATTTCCGGTTCCGGAACGACAAAGGTTGAAGAGAATCTTTATCAGACAACACTTGAGCTCCATTTCAGAATCGATACGCAGTACATTGAAGAGGTAACAGATAGCGGGTATAAGTTCATATTTGATCTCCCGGATGAAATAATCATCCCCGAGGAGCTTACCAACGGCGGCCCATACTATGCATACCTGCTGGACAGCTACCCGGAGCTTGAAGTGGCGTTCACATACAATTTCATACCTCTGGGCAACGGAAGCTGCAGAATTGAAATCATTTACGATGATGATTTTGTGCAGGATGCGGTTACAAGCGAAACCGAGTTTATCAACAACGTTTTGCGCTGCAGATGTTTCATCAGATCGAGTGGCGATGCCAGCCATGACGGATTGGACGTCACCTTTACCGACATCCAATCGCTGTTTATCCCGCCCGAAGAGATCAATGAGAATTATGATATTACGGCGCAGAAAACAGGTTCCTACACGGCGGACGGAAAATTTCGGTATGAGGTCACTGTCAGTTCTGTCAACGGAACGCCGTCCTCCATTGATCTTATGGATACCTTTACGTATTCGGGCGAAGGAACGACCAGCCCGCCGACATCGATTTCGGTCGTCAAGCACAATGCGGACGGAACCGTTGAAACATCCGAAATCCCCTCGCAGGGACATATCTCTGCCATCGCGCAGAACACCTATGAAATCGAGCTCAATCTGCCGCAGCTTGACGAGCATGAGTATTATACGCTTGTTTATGAATACGCGCTCACCGGCCTGACGGACGAGGACGCAGGCGTTTCGGCATATAACACGCTTGAAGCCACCTCGACCGACAACCATGATACAACCACGGATTACGCAGACTATTTCATTTACAATCAGCAGCGCAAAAAGCTTGCGAAAGACGGCATTCCTTACGAAGAATATGTTCAGTGGCATATTTCCGTAAACGCCCGTGAAAGCGATATTGCCGGAAAAGTCGTCTATGACGACAGCTTTGCAGATGCGCAAAACGAAACGATCAACGGCACCAACGGCATTGTGGTGCAAAAGGGATGGGCAGATGCGGTTCTCGGCGTTGATTACGAATACGTTTACGACGGCAGCGGAGCGATCATCGGCATTCGCTTTTTGCCGGCAGACGGCAGCACGCCCAACAACAACACTTACCATATCACCTACTACACGCATCCGGACGTCGCGTACGGCGAGACCACGAGCGTGCACAATGACGCAGAATTCGACGGTGACAGCGTATCCTATGACGTCGTTGTTCATGGCGGCGATTTTGACAAAACCTCGGACGGTGACGAAAGTCTCGGCAACGACCTGCACGGGATGAACTGGACAGTCCGTGTTGAGATCCCTGTCGAAGGCATTCTGTCCGGCACGTCTTTTTCCGACACGCTGAGTCCCGAAGGGCATTATATGACACAGGCGCAGTATAACGCACTGGTTGCAGCGCTCGGGACCGCATGGGGGCCCAATGTGTCCGTCACACCGATCTACACGGACAACTACATCACCGGCTACACCTTCACGGTCGGCACCGCAGGCAACGGATATCTGATGGATAACGGCGATGTGGATGTGATCACCTGGCAGTACCAAACCACCGGTGATATGAGCGGTAAGCATTCAGAGTCATTTATCAATACGTTTTCTGATGGTGAAAAGACCCTTCCGATCAGCAACGTCATCAGCCCGAACGTCAAGAAACTGAATGCCAGAAAAATCAGTGACTGGTCAACGATCTTTACCGAAGAACCCACCACGATTTCGCTTGATTATGATGACGAGGACAAAACCTTCGTTTGGATCGCGCAGGTCACGCCGGTGCCCGGGCTGCAGGAGTATCGCGTCACCGACACACTTCCGGAGGGCGTTGAGCTGCTCGGCGTCAAGGTGATCCCTTCTCCCCTGACCACATGGAATTACTCCATGGAAAACACGAACAACAACCTGACAATCGCCGCCGACGGTACGATTTCCGGAGAGGTCGGTAATCTTTGGGCCACCAGAACGATCGCATCCGGTGAAGTTTCGACCACAGCCGACGGCAGGCAGTTGGTTGACATTACGCTGGAGCCGGCCAATCCCGCGAACGGGTCCTCCTTGTTCAACGATACGTTTAACGTGATTTATTACTGTCAGCTCGCCGAGGATGCATGGCCCCAAAACGGCACGGTCCACCTTGCACTCAACAACACGGTCAGTGTTGAGGCGGACGGTCAAGACTACGGTCAGGCAGAAAACCAAATCAATATCGACGCAACAAAAACAGAAGATATTGTCAATAAGGTGGGCAGTTGGGACAAGGATTCTCATTTGATCACCTATTCGATCGACATCAACCCGCTTGCCGAAAACCTTCTGACAAGCGCCGGCGGTACGATTGATCCTGATTGGCTGACGTTTACCGACGTGCTTTCTTATACGGCAAGACAGGGAACAGGTACCGGTGAGGTCGTTCTCAGCCTGAACTCCGTCGTTCTGGAAAAAGAAGAAAACGGCGTTTGGACCCCGCTTTCAAATATCCAGTGGACCGCCCATACTGAAAATGATTCCGTTGATCCCAATATAAAAAATGCGATCATCGAAATGAGCGTTCCCGACGAAACGCATTTGCGGCTGACATACATTTATCATGTCAACTGCTCCATGGATAGCGGAATCACGCTTGCCAACTCCGCAACGCTGGAAGGGCACGGAGAGGAATCCGACCACGATGATACCCATATTGAAGTTGAAGATTTCCAGACGTCCGGCGAATCGACGTTTGAGGAATTCTGTCTCATAAAAATAGATCAGGAAGACGGAAGACCGCTGGCAGGGGCCGTGTTCACTGTATATTTCTGGGACGCCCAAAGCAACGCATGGGTCTCGACCGGAAAAACATATACCACTGACAACATCGGCAGAATCATTATAAAAGTGACTGATGAATACGACAACGGAACAAGAATATACGCAAAGGACATGGCCTACTGTATTATGGAAACGGCAGCGCCTGTTGGATATATTCTTCCGGAGAATCCCCAGCCCTTCTATTTCTGGTTCAGCGAAAATGAACTCGCTCCGCCCAATGCGCCGGATGGCTTTATGTTGACCGCTGCTGATATTTCAACTTCCAGCCGCAGAATTGAGGCGGAAAACCAATGCGAATATGTGAATACGGGCGTCTTCGGTGTGCGACTGCTTCCTTCTTTCGTTGCCCTGCTTGTCGCAGGCGTCGGCACATCCTTTATCGCGCTGCGGATCGTTAAGAAAAAGCGTTACGGGATAGAAGCCTGAGTTGTCAGACCCTCAGATTCGCCTGCACGTTTTTATGCTGATCTTTTTCCCAAAAAGTACGGTCGGGATGATATGATTGCTTTATCATATCATCCCGACCTTTTTATGTTGAAATCTCATTTTGATGTTCCGCAACATTGCACGAGGTGCCGCAAGCCGCATAAAGTCTTGGCTTGTGACACCTCGGTGTTTCATGAGATTGCACCGTGTTCCATGAGGCTTCACGGCGAGATTGACCAAAAGTTGACCACAAAACTGCAATGATTACATTGCGAAACACAGAACACAGGTTTGTTACAGCAATCGGTTTTGTCTTATTCTCTGCAAGCCGGAACTGCTTTCTCCGTCATCTATTCCACCGGATCAACAATCTCTTCCATCACCGTGCCCTTGGTTTCCTTCACCTTGACGGATACTCCGATAATCGCAGCCGCAACACACGGCACCGTGACAAACAGGCAGGAGAACGCAACGCCGATCATGCTTATGCCTGCGATACAGAGAAGATATCCGACCGCCATTCCGATGGTGACAAGCAGTCCGTCCGCACCCATAACGGAGGCGCGTATTTCCGTCGGTACTTTTTCGGTCACCATGATGTCCATATAATCGCGGCCGATCCAGTAACCGCCCTGATATATGCCGCACAACATTCCGAGAACCGTTGGCGCAAAGCTGTGCCTCAGGCCATACACAAAAACGCAGAAAGCGAGGATATGCAGAGCGCCGAAAAGAAGAATCGTCTTTTTACGCCCGAGACTGTCGGCCACAAAACCGCTGATGAAAACACAAATCGCATACATAACAGGAACAAAGAACAGCGCCTGCGTTGCCTCGGCCGTTGCGTATCCCGCGTCTTTCAGCATGGATTCATGATACAGTCCCACGCAAGCGAGACCGACGTCAAAAACAATATGGCAAATCATGAGGGCGCGCAGATCGCGGTGCTTCATAATGTATTTCACGCCCGCAAAAACGCCCTGCTTGCCGGCATCTGATTTCTTCTCGCGCCTGAGCCGTTCCGACTCTTCCTTGCGCTCGGCATAAGGACGGCGAAGATATGCGGTACGTCCCTCGATATAGACGCTCGTCTCCCGTGCAAACAGCAGGACACAGACCGCTGCTATGAAGGCGGCAATTGCGGGAACAAGGTAAACCACACGCCAGCGTGTCGGGTCGTTATTCATCAACACTTTACGCATCCATGGGATTGCGACAACACCGACAATTCCGATTGATTTAAGAATGCTGTAAATTCTTGCGCGATGCTTCGCAGGTGCAACTTCCAGAATATATATGATCTGAATGTCGTGCGCGATAAAAAAGCTCATAACGGAGGAACCGAACAAATAAATCCAGTAGTTGGGCGCCGCTGACGCAATCAGCATTCCGATACTCATGCCGAGGGTTGAAAGGAAAAACAGCGGCTTGCGCCCGATTTTATCCGCCAGTGCCTTGTAAAAGGGCGTGAAAATCCCAAGCACATAGCTGATGATGCTCACCGAACTGTGCAGCGCCAGTGCATCCGTATAGTTTCGTCCGTCGATTGCCAGGAACTCCGTCACATAGCAGGACTGCAGATTTGCCGGGAGGCTTGAGGTGATTTCGTCAATAATATTGACCGAAGCAACCAGAAACAGAATCACCGCAAAATATCCTGCATACGGTTTCTTGTTCCCGAGCTTTTCAAGTCTTGTGAGCTGCTTTCGGTCACGTTCCATGATTTTGCTTTCGTTCTTCATATACTGCCTCCCGTACACATATTCATCTTTCTTAAGGCAACACCGCACAATTCGGGCATGCGGATTGCGCAGCAGATTTTTTCGTCAGATTGCATAGATTTGACGCAGGCAACCTGTCGGTTGGCAAGGAAAAGCTGTGCAATCTGACGGAACAAAGATCAAGCAAGGCGTGCGGCCGCATTTGTGCGGTGTTGCCTTAATTCTATCACAAGGATCAGCGTTTGAAAAGTATTTTTTTCAGGATGTTTACTTTTTTTGTTTTTTAATCTATAATTATACAGGAGGTGGTTCCATGAAATATACCGTAATCGGCGCAGGCCTTGCCGGACTGGTGTTCGGCGCCATGGCTGTCAAAGACGGGCACGAAGTGGTGATCTATGATAAAAACCCGGTTCCCGGAGGCGTGCTGGCTCTTTGCGAGGTCGGCGATTACCGCTTTGAGCAGGGTCCGCTTCTTATGTGCGATCTTTTGCCGGGTGAGCCGATGAGTCATCTTCTGGCTGAATTCGGTATTCACCTTGACCTTATGCGTGCAGACCGGAATGTTGAGATGCCGGACTATTCCATGCACCGCCCGGAAACCTATGAGGGACCTTACTGGCGTCGCGACCGCCTGAAACAGCTTTTTCCAGATGACGCTGACGGGCTTGATCAATACTACCGGTTTTACGATCAAATGATGCGCGTGCGTTATCATCTCAATCGCAAGTTGTCTTTCGGCAGCGCGATCGCGCTGATCGCTTCATTTTTACCCGCAGCGCGCTATTCCCGTATGACAGCGCAGCAGCTGGTTGAGCACTTTTTCTCTGATAAAAAACTTCAGGCGCTTTACACCGGCATTCTCGCAGACTACTGTGCCGATCCAAGGGAGGTCTGGGGACTTGCCGTTCCGCTGACAAACCTTGAAACCGGATTTGATGACAGAATCCCTCTTGAAAAGAACGGAAAACACTATCTCGGCGGTTTCGGCTATATCAGAGGCGGCTGCCAGAAAATAGCACAAGCACTTTCAGACTATATTACGAAAAACGGCTGCACAATCAAACTGAATACGGTTGTTGACCGTGTGCTGATTGAAAACGGAAGGGCGACGGGGATCCGTCTTGCGGACGGTACACAGAAAAAAGCGGACGTCGTTGCCGGAAGCGGCAGCGGCCGGGATTTCTTCGGCAAAGCCGTCGGAACGGAACACCTGGATGCCAATTACAGAAAGATCCTGGAAACCTACCGCCCGATGGAAGCGGTATTCATGGTGCACGCCGGTGTTGACTTTGACCCTGTAAAAGTGCTGGGCACGGCACTTTGCTATTGTTACGGTTCCTATGATCTTTCTCGGGCCACAGAGCGCCTGCGTGCAGGCAGATATCATGACGGTAACGATGGTTTTCTGCTTTATGTTCCCTCCTATCACGCGCCTGAATTTGCACCTGACGGCAAACATTGCCTGACTGTGTATACCGTTGCACCGGACACGCTTTGTGACGGCGACTGGGAGAAGGAAAAAGAAAAATATGCCGATCATCTGCTTGAACGTGCCGAGCGTTATCTGCCGGATCTCAGGCAACATATCACCGTCAGGAAAATCATGACAGCAGTTGATTACAGAGAAATGACGCATATGAGCAAAAGTTCTTTCGGCGGTACGGTACCTGTCTGGCATCAGAAGAATCCGCCCCACAAAACACCGGTTAAGAACCTGTGGTTTATAGGGCAGCAAAGCGAAAACGGCGGCGGACTGTGGGCTGTATCCAACGGCGCCGCAGCTGCATACCGGGCAAGCATCCGAAATAAACGGTAAAATCATTTTTGCCACCTGAAGAGAGAATCGAAAAACGGAACCGCTGTAAAAACCGTCGGTTCCGTTTATTTGCGCACGGGAGCATATCATCTCCGTCAGATATCCAAAACATCTGTTTGTGACTTTGCTATATTACACCTGAATCGGCGCTTTTTTGCAATCCTGCTGCTTTCGTTTTGCAGATGCTTTTTAAAATTGGGCGCCTCTGTGCGTTGAAAAATCGGTAAAAAAGAGTATAATAATAAAAACAAATCAGGGAGGAAAAACCGGTGATACAACGATTGATTGCCTTCATTACAAGCGTCATACTCTTTTTCTCCGCAGGGTCGCTTTCCGGCCGCCGTACCCCGGCGCAGATGAGCGCCGCTGCAAAGGATCCGTATGCGACCGCGGGCTACGGGATCACCGCACAGCTTCTGAAGGAGCGATATGATATCATTCATCACACTATGCGGGATCACCCCGACCGCAACGAAATACCGTTTGTGTGGCCGGCGGTGTCTTTGATTGAAACGATGGCAGAAGCATACCGCTTGTTCCCAAACAATGCCTGCCTGAAGCTGGACTACTGCGACGCGCTCTTGAACGCACTGAAAAACTATCTTGTGGAGGACGCCGACATCACGACGGCGGACGGCACTGTGAACAACGTCTCGTTCTATAACTCTTCCGCAGGAAACCGGAACTCTTTTTATTACGACGACAATGAATGGGTTTGCATTCAGCTTTTGCTCGGATACCGACAGCTCGGCAAAGCCGACTTTTTGAAAGCCGCGCAGAAAAACCTGGAATTCCTCTGGACGGGTTGGGATGACGTACTCGGCGGCGGCATCTATTGGCACCAGGACCGCAGCAGCAAAAACGCCTGCTCGAACGCCCCGGCCGCGATCGCGTTCCTGCTGGCTTATCAGTGTACCGGCAACGCGGAATACCTTGAGAAAGGAAAACAGATCTACAACTGGGTAAATGCTGCGCTGCGTGAAGATGACCTGTTTATCGACAATATCGTAATTGAAACCGGTGCAAAGAACCACTGGAAGGGCATCTATAACCAGGCCACCATGATTTTCGCAGGCAGCCTGCTGTATGAGATCACCGGCGATGAAACCTATTACGAATTGACACGCCGAACGGTGAACGCGACGCTCGGGCTGATGTTCCGTGAAGAGCATACGGCGGACGGCACGACAAAGATCCGTATGAACGGCAACCCAATCTTCAAAGCGTGGTGTGTGGGCTGGCTTGCCAGAAGCTATGTGAAGTTCTTTGAAACAGACCCGGCCAAAGATACCCGGCCGATGGATCTGCTGATTGCGGTGCTGGATCAAGAGCTTCTGACCAAAACAAAGGACGGGCTTTACGATCCCTTCTTCTGTTCCGGCGAAAGCGATCCGGACAACGTCTCGGAGCTTCTGGCGCAGGACGGCGTGGCATCCGCGTTTTTGTGCGCTGCATATTACAACGTGATTTTAAAATGAAATGGCCTCTTCATTGCACCAAGATATCCTCCGCTTTGTGCATAGGCTCCCCGACCCACGCAAACGGCTGCTTCAGACCGTGCGATTTGTAGTACTTCTGCCTGGCGGCCAGATGATCCGCTTTTTGTTTCAAAGTTCCTGACTCGTTTCAAAACACGATCCTGTGCGTTCCTGGCAGCAGGGTTTGTTTGTTGCCGTCCGGTGTGATGAACGTCGCCGTGGTGTTTGCCGGTACGGTCACGGTAAACACATAGCCGTCCTTCGTCTTTGACCAGCCGGATTCTACGGCGCCGTACACGCTCCTGTAACTCGCTTCGGCAAAGGTGAAGTGTCCGCCGGGCTTCGGAGCGATCGTGAAACGGTTCCCGCCGTCCACCTGTATGCCGCACATTTCGCCGAACAGCCATTCGACGACGGCGCCCTTGGAATAGTGGTTCAGGCTGCCGATCCCGCCCGAAGTCGAGTTCGGCCCTTCCCAGGCCTCCCAGATTGTGTTGGCGCCTGCCTTCGGCATGGAAAGCCAGCCGGGGATCTCCTCGTTTTCGAGCAGCCGGTAGGCATATTCAACGTCGATGTCCGCCAGCACATAGAGGATCAGCGGCGTGGAAAGGAAGCCCGTGCCGAGCCGCCAGTTATAGTGCTCCAACGCTTTAATCAGCCGCTCTTTGGCAAAGGCCGTCTGCGCATCGTTCAGCAGACGGAAATACAGCGGGCGCACGAGCTTTGCCTGCCGGTCGGTGTCGAGTGAGTACTGCTTGGTCTGCACCAGCTTCTGATAGCCCTTGCGTACTTTTTCGGCAACCGCGCGGTACTTCGCTTTGTCATCCTCTTTTCCGAGGACGCGGGCGATCTCCGTCATCACTTCCATCAGATAGACGATGTATGCCGTGGTTTCTTCCGGGTGCGGTGAAACAAAATCGGAGATTGCAAAAACCTTGACGTCCGCAGGCTCCGCCCATTCGCCGTAGGACTGGCCGTAGTTGGAGATGGATCGCACATACCGCAGATCGATGCCGGTCGGCTTCGCAGTCGGGTACCACTTGCCGAGCGTACCGATCTTGTAGTCCGCAAACCGTTTCATCCGGTCATAGTAGGTTTGCAGCATCGCTTTGTCACCGTACTGCAGATAGAGGCGGAATGGAATGAACACACCGGCGTCCGACCAGCCGGCCGAGCCGTCCATGGCGTTCATATAGAAGTCGACGCCACCCACGGGCGCAATCTGCGTGAAACAGCCGTTCTTATGCTGTGCGTCACAGATATCGTTCTCGAACTTGCGCGCAAACGGCAGATCGTTGAACAGATAGCTTGCTGTCTTCACAAAGATCTGAGCGTCGCCGAGCCAGCCGTGGCGTTCCCGTGTGGGACAGTCGGTGGGCAGATCGGCGCTGTTGTTTTTGGCCGACCAGCGCGTGGCGTCCACAAAGCGGTTCAGCAACTCGTTGGAGCTTTTGAATGTTCCTGTTTCCTCCAGATCGGAATAGACCGCAATCGCCGTCACGTCGTCTTCCGTGATTTCAACGTCCGTGTCGATCTCGGCGTACTGAAAGCCGAAGATGGCAAAGGTGGTTTTGTAGTCGTTCACGCCGTCCCTGCAGATGTATTCGATCTTCTGCAGCGGCGTGGTTTTTTTCATGAGGGAAAGTTGGATGTTTTTGAGCGTCAGTTCACCGTTTTCCAGCAGCTCGCCACAGCGGATCGTGACCGTTTGTCCAGCCCTGGCGTTGACTTTGAAAGAAAGATACCCGGCGATGTTCTGTCCGAAGTCAAACAGCTTTTTGCCGCTCGGCGTAACGGTCATCTTGCCCTTGAACGTCTCTTTTTCCGCAATCGGCACGTTGTTCGACGCGGTCGGAATCACGGGGTGCGACGTCACTTTTGCCCGCCCGCCATGGGAAGGCTCCATCCGGGCATCAAGGATTTCGCCGTCCTTGTTGTCGGCAAAGCGGATCGGTCCGTCGTTGGACCACTGCCAGCTTTCATCCGTGACAATCCGCTCTTTCGTGCCGTCTTCATATACGATCTCTAACTGCGCCAACAGTTTGGTTTCGGTGCCGTACTGGTTCGTCAGTCCCCACGCGCCGCAGGAACCGCGGTACCAGCCATCGGCCAGTTCCACAGCCAGCGTGTTGCTTTCCTGCAAAAGAGCCGTCACATCATAGGTCTGATATTGCACGCGCTTGCGGTAATCCGTGATGCCCGGGGCGAGTGGCATCGACACGCGCATACCGTTGAGAACGGCGCTGTAAAGACCGCAGGCGGTGATATACAGCCGGGCGGAAACCACCTTGCCGCCGGCCGAGAAGTTCTTGCAAAAGCAATCCACGGGATAACGGTTCTTTTTGTTTACGCTATAATCCCCGGTGATCCATTTGGCCTGCCAATGACTCGCGCGCAGCAGACCCATTTCAAAGAATGCGGGTTCCGACCAGTCGCCTTCGTTTCCGTTCTCGTCCCAAAGCTTGATCCTGTAGTTCACCCGTTCGCCGGACACAAGGGTCAGCGGATACTGCGCGTGCATGCTGTCGCTTTCCACCTTGCCGCTGTCCCAGCGCTCGCTGACGATGCGGTAGGCGGTCTGCCTCACGCCGCTGTCGCAGTTCCAGAAGATGCGCGGATTGGCGATGTCGATCCCGACGGGGTCGATCAGGTATTCCGTTCTGAGATGGACCGCTTTCATGCTTCTTCACCCTCCGTCAGCGCCGCGCCGTTTGCTTCATGCCGCGCTTTGATCTCTGCCTGCTCCTGCGGCAGGTTCTTTTCCACGTTCAGGAAGAACAGGATTGCAACCAGAGCGATGCCGGTGAAAACCTCCAGACCGACAAAGGCAAACGAAATGACTGAGGTCACGGCGCTCGGCTGCTGTATGGCAACTGTCAGCACCCCGTCGGCAGCGGGCTTCAGATTCTCCAGCGCCACCTGTGACGCCCATCCGTTCTGCGCAAGCGTTGCCGCTGCGTCCGCAGTGCTGCTTGCCGTGATGGGTGCAAGGTAGCCGGCTTTGGCCAGCAGCCAGTTGAACACGCCGGTCATGATGCCGACCATGGCAACGGCGATGATGTTATAGATCGACATCGCCGCGCCGTCCATGCGCAGATCGGTTTTCCATTCGAGGTGATCCAGGCAGTCGGCAAACAGCGCCATGAACACATAGGCGCAGGGCAGGCCGCCGATGTTCTTGATGAACTGGCCGATGAGGACGATCACGAGATTGTGCGCGAACAGCCAGCAGATCAGCGAGCCGACGGCGTAGAGGATGAAGCCGACCATTGTCACGTTGCGCTTTCCGAACTTTTTGGCCAGCGGCCACACGGCAAAAATGCCGATGCCCATCGGGATGCCGCCGATCACGGAAACAAGCATCTGTGTGATGCCGTCGTTATATGTGCCGAGGACATAGTTGCAGTAGTATACCAAGCCGAGGTTTTTGAGCGTAACGCCGACATTATAGACGAAGAAATAGACGTACATCAGAATCATGTACTTGTCTGTGAACAAAATCTTGAGCTGTTTCACAAACGGCAGCTTGTCCCCTTCTTCGGCGGCCGCGGCTTCCTGGGTCACGCGCTCCTTGGTGAAGTAGTATTCCAGTAGTGTCAGCGGCAGCGCGATGATGGAAAGGATCGTCATCAGCGTGATCCATTTGCTTTTGTCCACACCGATCATCGGCATGATGACCATCGGGAAGACCAGCGCCACAAGGATGCCGCTCATCATAATGGTGGTGATCTGGTTGAAGACTGACAGACCGCCGCGGGCCGTGCCGTCGCGGGTGGACAGCGGCACCATCAGGTTGTGGCTCATGTTGAAGATCGTGTAGGCGAAGGAATAGAACAGGTTGTAGCTGAGCATGACCCACAGCGCCTTGACGGTGTCGTTGCTTTCCGGTACGGTAAACAGCAAAATGCCGGTAACGGGTACCAGAAATGCAGACAGCAGCAGCCAGGGGCGCGCCTTGCCCTCTTTTGTTTTGGTGCGGTCGATGACCTGCCCCATGACCACGTTGGTGATCGCGTCGATGATCTTGGACACGATGGGGAACACCGTGAGGAACACTCCGTTCCAAAGCGGGGTCAGGTTCAGCACGTCGGTGTAGTAGACGTTCAGGTAAGTCGCCAGCACGGCGTTGAGCAGCAGCGCCCCGGCGGGGCCCAACAGGTAGCCGAGCCATTTTTCGCTTTTGGTGACGGTTTCGCTCTTGATGCGGCTGGCAACGAGCGGACTGTTCATCAGTTTCATAGATCGTCCCTCTTTCTCTTGACAAGGAATGGATGTTTGGTTTATAATCATTATACCAACATTATGTTGTTTTTGCAATCATCAGTTTGTGTAAGAATGGCTATTAAGCCGACAAAGCCGGAGAAAGTGACGGGATAATCATGAACACGAAAAACAATCAGAGGTCAAGACTCTCAAAGCTGCTGCTGAAAAACGCCCTGCTCGATCTGCTCACGGAAAAGGGGGCAGTGGAAAAAATCTCCGTGCGGGAATTATGTGAAAAGGCGGAGCTGAACCGCTCCACCTTCTATGCGCATTACAACGAACCGCGGGACGTTCTCACTGAGGCCGAAGAAAAAATCCTGCATCAGACGGCGGAACACCTGCGCAAAATCGGCGCGGAAAAAGCCGGCGGAGGAAAAGAATTCTTATCCTCGTTTCTTCGGTATATCCGAGAGAACGACAAGGTATTTCGGGTGCTTCTTGTCACAGCTGCCGATCCCTCTTTCAAAAGCCGGTTTATGCAGTTGTCGTTGCTGCAGCTCTTTGCGCATCTTCAAGTGAACATCGATCCCGAAAAGCAGCAGTTTATCTATTCCTACCTTCTGAACGGCAGCCTTGGCGTGATCACACAATGGATCCGTTCCGATTACACCGTCTCCATACAGGAAATCGTTGATCTGCTGTTTACGCTCAACAGCTCCGCAATCCTTCCGCTGGTGAGTTGAGTGGAAATGATGAAAAAGAATAAACCGATCATGTAAAAAGTGCAAACTTTTTTTTGTGCAGTTGGCAGACCGCACTTTATCATATCGCAAAAGGTTTTTTTGCCTTTCTCTTCGCTTGAGCTTTTTTGAACCACACGACGATCTCGTGTGGTTCGTTCGACAGGAAAACCGCCGGCTGAACCAGCGGTTTTCCTGTTTTTCATGCTTGATTACAAATGCGGTCAGTTATGCATAGGACAGTGTCTGCACAAGCTCGTAGGCCTGTTTGATCACGGTTTTCAGGCTGCCGACCTTGTCACAGTCGCCCACGAAGCAGGAGTTCGGCGTCTTCTGCGCGTGGTTTTTCTTCTCCTTCTTGTCAGCGAACCGGGTGTCCGGCGTGTAACCGACCGAAAGGATCACCGAATCCGCCGGCACGGTCTGCTTGCCCTGCGGCGTTTGGAGCACAACGCCTTCGTCCGTGATCGCTTCGGTCACGGTGTTCAGATAGGCCGGAACCTTGTGATAGCGCAGCAGCTCCCGCAGCATGGTCGAGTTTGCCATGCAGATGCCCTTTGCGCCGACCAGATACGGCGTCATTTCCACAATAGCAGGGTGCTTACCCTGCAGAGCAAGTTCATAGGCGATCTCGCAGCCGGTCAGGCCGCCGCCGATGATCACGACCCGGTCGCCAACTTCTTTTTCACCGTTCAAAAATGCTGTTGCCGTGATTGCGCGTTCTGCGCCGGGAATGGGCAGCGTTTTGGCTTGTGCACCGGTTGCAATCACCACGACGTCGGCGTCTAACGTGTCAATCTCGGTGATCTCGGTGTTCAGGTGCACCGCGGCGCCGCTTTCGCGCAGCTTCCGGCGGTACCATTCCAGCAGGGCCTGATCCTTTTCTTTGAAGGACATAGCTGCCGCCGCGCAGAACACACCGCCCAAGCGGTCGGTCTTTTCATACAGGTCCACCCTGTGCCCACGCAGGGACGCCTGAATTGCGGTTTCCATGCCGCCGATGCCGCCGCCGATCACCGCGATGTGTTTCGGCTTTTTCGTCGGTGCTTTGGAATATTTCGTTTCGTTGTTTGTCCAGGGGTTCAGCACGCAGCGTCCCATTTCCACGTGCATCGGGTCAATGTCCGTACCCTTGCCGTTCATACCGTTGAAGGGCAGGCACGCACCGTGGCAGGCAATGCAGGGACGTACATCTTCCGGTCGGTCCTCCTTGATTTTTGTGATGAATTCCGGGTCGCACAAAAGCTGCCGCCCGATGCCCATGGCGTCGATTTTGCCCGCGGCAATGGACGCCGCCGCAGCGTCCGGCTGCATACGCCCTGCGCAGACGACCGGCTTGGAGGTAAACTGCTTGATATGCTCCACATACGAAAGGTTGAGGTTCAGCGGCGCGTAAACGGGCGGATGGGCCCAGTACCAGGCATCATAGGTGCCGTTGTCGCAGTTGAACAAATCGTAGCCGGCGTCTTCCAGAATGCGGATTGCCCGCTCGGATTCCTCCATAGTGCGCCCGACCTCCGTGAACTGTTCGCCGGGGACGGCGCCTTTGTTGAAGCCGCGGGTCATGGAGCAGACGGAATAACGCAGTGACACCGGATAGTCCGCACCACAGACCTGCTTGATCTCCTTGACGATCTCGCAGGCAAAGCGCAGACGGTTTTCCAGAGATCCGCCGTAAGCGTCTTTTCTGTGGTTCGTGTAAGGCATGGCGAACTGATCCAGAAGATACCCCTCGTGTACGGCATGGATCTCCACCCCGTCCACACCGGCCTCTTTGCACAGCTTTGCCGTTTGGCCGAACGCATAGACATATTTGCGGATCATTTCTTCGGTGAAGTGATCCATGGCCACGTCGGGGTCCCAGACGTTCGGCTCGTTCGGGTCCGGCGCGGACCACCACCATTTTGTCATCAGAAACGGTGACGAAACGGTTTTCAGCACACCTTTCTTTATGAACGGCCGCAGGATCGGCGGCAGCAGCATGGACCGGCCCGCGCCGGCGCTCAACTGGAAAAAGATTTTTGCGCCGCTGTCGTGGATCTCTTTGACGACCGGCTTGACCGGTTCAAACACCTCCGGATGCTTATAGACCCACTTCTGGCCGATGATGCTGATCATCGGGATCAGCCCGGGGATGAACAGGCCGATGTTGTTGTCTTTGCGGTCGCGGTAAAAGGCGTCGATGCCTTTTACAAAGCCCGTTTTTGCTTCCCATTGGATCATATTGGTTCCTTCCATGGGCAGCATGACGATACGGTTTTTGATTTCAACGCTGCCGACCTTCCACGGCCGGAACAACGCTTCATAGCTCGGATTCATTTTGAATTCCAGCTCCTTTTCAAATAATTTCTATGATAAACATCTCGCATCGAATTCGCCATCTCTTTCAAGTCCTGTGCCGTCATTTCTTTCATATCTTTGTCAATGTCAAGATGCTTTGAAATGGCGTTGAACTGTTGCGAATAAGTCCTTAGCGTGCTTGGTTTTACGCCATCTGCGCGCTTGGTTCCCAGAAATCGCTCAAAGCACGCACGGGCGGTTTCCCTTGATTTCATGCGGATTGTCGGCCTTTTTTTCATTTTAAAACACCACGCTTGGTTCCCTTGGATTTCTTCAAAAAACCAAGCGCGCATCAGCAACAACGAAAAAGCCCGAAACCCTTGTGGTTTCAGGCTTTTCGTTGTGCTGGTCGGAGTGACGGGACTTGAAATCCCGTTTTGATGTGCTGTGACGTTGCGTGAAGCGGCGTAAAGCCGCATAAACTCTCAGTTTGTGGCACCTTAGTGTTTCACGAGGCTGCACCACGTTTCACGAGGTTTCACGGCGTTATTGACCAAAACTTGACCACAGAAACTCAATCATTCCATCACGAAGCACAGAACACAGTGATGCATATGACTGAATATGCTCTTCGGGACTTGTTGTTCGTTTCGCGATAATCTCAGTATAACGGTTTTATTCTTGTAAAAATTCCAAGGGGCTTTCAATAAACCGGCGATTGTCGTTTCCGTTTTCGTCTATGTCTGTGCTCACACAATACCCATCCGCCTTGATGCTATCCAGTTCTCCGTCGATCTTCCATGTATCATAGTATATTTGATTGCCGTCGTCGTCATAGTACCAGATCTCATTTTTGCCACCGCCAATATCAATCCAAGTAACCATCACGCCATCCACGAAAGTTACCTCGTCATAATACATTGGATCGACTTCAATCGTTTTTCTTGTGAGCAAATCATAGACATGATATTTTGTGGCGCTGTAGTTCACGGTTTTTGCTTTTTGAGTTTTCGTCACGTCGGCGCCGCACATGACGTAACGTCCCCAAAATTCATTAGTAAAAAACCGCATTTCCTCCGATATGGTGTATTCTTTCAGCTTTTCTTCAGTACCATCGCTAATTTTGTACGCCCAAATTGCGTATTGTTCATTGTCATCATCGTCATAACCAAGGTGTTCGACAGCGTATACATACGTTCCGTCCGTCCAGCAAAATGAACCATGCGGTATCGAATACAATTTCGTCGGCGTCGCAGTGGAAATATCGTAAACCCCGTCTTCCATTTCGATACAGGGTTTCCCACTGATCTCCTCCATTCCTGTGTAAAAGCTGTCAGCTAAAACGATTTTTCGTTCGTCTGTCTTCAGATCATAACTGTATAAGCATTTTCTGTAAGGATCATATCCGTTCTTGTACCCGATCTGGGATTTCTTGATATCCTCATAGTAGACCACATTGTTGTTAAAATAGACAATACTGCCACCGGTACAGTACTTTGTGAAGAGCTTTTCCGTCTTTTCGGTTGCGACATCATAGCTCATCACATCGTCCACTTCATAAACCTGAGCAGTAATCGGCTCTTCTTCATATGAAAATATATATGATCTATCAAAATCGACTGTCGGATCCACACGCCGCTGACAATACAGAATTGTATCGCCATCAAAAGCACAGATCCAGGAGCCATCGTCTGTAATGGTCGTTTTTTTGCCCGTTTTTGCATCCACGAGACGAATGCCATTCTCGTCTGTTTCTACAAAACATCCATGAATTTCCGTGCCCCGACCTTCATCAAAATGGATGGTTCCATCATTCTTCACCGGCGTCACGTTCCAGTCTTTTTTGACCGGTTCCGTGGGCGGTTCGGTTGTCGATTCGGTCGTCGGTTTGGTTGTCGCGGCGGCGGTTTCCGTCGTCGCCGCGTCGTCCTTCCCCTGCCCGCAGGCGGCAAGGATCAGGCATAGCACCAGCGCAAGCAAAGCCAAATAAGCTTTTCTCATTGAGATTCCTCCCTTTCACACAAGACGCCAAGCGGCAGAAAAACTGCCGCTTGGTTGGGATTGTCAGTTAATACTTTGCGCCGAGAATGGCGGCGAGGATATTGTGGAAGAAGCCGATGATCTTCTGGAAGAAGCCCTCATGGACCTGGCCGCACCAAGGACAGAGGCCGGACGCATCTTCTGTGGTTTCTTTTCGTCCACCGTTGATAATCGTGAAATTATCAAATCCGGATGCAGCGCCGTCGTCGGTTATTGATAGAGTGAATACACCATAAGTATCTTCATTGGTTTCACCGAAGATATAGTTTTCATCCATGTATTCAAAACTAGCATTTTCGATTTGAGGAATAATTGTCACTTCGGTCCAATTATCTGGAATCTCATACATTAACAAGGATTCAAATTCTGAATCTGTGTCCATAACATATGGATCAACGCCTTCTACTGTAATAGCACCGTTATCGGCATATATTACGTGCGAAGAATCAAAGCTTCCTATATAATTAAAATATTTTGACATATCCCTAAGTGCAATACATCGAATTGGAGTTGAAAAAGTTGAATTTGGCGCCTGTCTGATTTCTCCATTTTCATTCATGTAAAAATATGTTTTCACGTTTGGGAAGTTATTATCATAGGCATATATGCGATCTTGACCATTTTCATAACTATAGTACAAAAAATTAACCGCGTGCCCAGCTGTTCCATTGCTTTTGGGGATTCTAATACTGATTTGCAGTTGTCCTTTATTATCGTATGCATGGCTTCTTACATAGTTGACAACTTGATTCCAGTCTGACGATGTATCCCATGTATTCGTTAAATAGTGCTTTCCGCCAGCAACAACCGAATTTCGATCAACTCTGTATCCTTGCCTATTTTGATAATAACAAATCGGTGTTTTGACGGTCGTGTTTAAAGGCGCAGAATGGATTTTACTACTATCTGCGACCCCGATGCTGCTGGTATTCAAAAACCCTAAATAATACATTGAACTAGTTGCCGACATTCCAAAACAGTGACCATATTTATTACACTTGTTGTTAGATGAACAGACAGTATAGTTTTTAAAACCATAGGTTTCTTCACCCAAGTTGTAAACATTAACAGCAATTGCATTCCAAACAGCATATAGCGTCGTATTTGCCGTCAGTGTAATTGTGTTTCCCGCTGAGTATTGCCCCGTTGTTGCCGAACTATTGGTTGCCCATCCCCAAAAAGTATATCCACTTCTGCTTGGAACAGTTGAAGAGATTGTATATGTTGCAGCTCCTGTTTGTGTAGCCGGAGCTCCACTTCCACCGTTCGCATCGTAAGTCAAATTGTATGTCTGCACAGGAAGCGGCAACGTGGTGAATTGTCCGATGCCGCTTTCATAGGTTACACCGTCGCCGACAACATAAATTTTATAATAATAGGTTGTTCCCGGCATCAATGTCTCATGGTATTTGCTCATCAAAAAAGTTGAAACCAGATAAGTTGATGTAATGCTGAAATTAACATCCGGGTAGGCGTTCATGTGCATGTTGCTTTGACTGGTGCCAATATAGAACCCGCCCTTGGTAAATGTCTTTTGAGCAGTAAACGTAATTTTACTGCTGATGGTTGCATCCGTTGTACTGATTCCAGAAACGGGATTCAACGTCCAGGATGGGCCGGTCGTTTTAAATGAACCAACGGGGCTTGTATATGTTGTTCCATTTCCAACCACATAGATTTTATAATAGTAAGTAGTATTTGGCGTCAGCGTTTCTTTATACTTACTCATCAAAAAAGTTGACACCAAATAAGATGAGTTGATTGTAAAGTTTTTGTCAGGGTAAGCATTTTTTCTTAGATTGCTTTGACTGGTTCCGATGTAAAACCCGCCCTCTGTAAACTTTACACTTGAAGAAAACTGAATCTTACTGCTGATTTTTGCGTTCGTGTCTGAAATTTCTGTGACTGCGTTCAATGTCCATGTTGGGTTTGCTGCGCTGACACTCATCATTCCCACCGGCACAGCACCGATGAGCATGAACAGTGTCAACAACACTGCAAGGGTTCGTTTGATGGTTTTCATTGTTGTTTCTACCTCCGTCAGATAAAGATTTTTTCAGGTCCGTTCCAGCCCTGTTACACCCTTTATATCACATCAAAAAACCGATTTCAAGCGATTTGACACCAACGGTCAATATACGGAATGAACGGTCAAACTTTTTTCATTCGTTTCCAAAACGGAAAAACACGGCAAGCGAAATGCCTGCCGTGTTTCTTTTTTGTTTTTGTGTTATTTTGCTGCGTCTTCCGCCTGCAAACACAGCCGCACATTCGCGGAAAAAATGCTATCGTTCACATCGTAGGTCGCCGAACCGCTGTAGCGTTTTACTACCCGTTCAACGTTTTTCAAACCGAGCCCATGGTTTCGGCTGTCCCGTTTGGTCGTTTTTTTCGACACCGTTTTCGCCAGCGTCGGATTCTCAACACACAGCAGCAGAACGTCGCTCTGACGCGTACTTTGAACCTTGATTTGCTTTTCTTTCAATGCCGTCACGACCCTGCTCGCCTCGATTGCATTGTCGAGAAGATTCGCGAGAATCGTGCACACGTCTTCGTTTTTGATTCCGCTTTCCGGAATTGCGCCGTCAAACACAATCGAAATGTCGCTCTGTGCCGCAACGACCGCCTTATGGTTGAGGATGGCATCGGCGACAAAGTTGCCCGTCACAATTTTGTTGAGAAACCCGTTCACGCTGCTGTTGATCGCGGCAAGATAAGCGCTCGCCTCGTCAATGCGCCCATTTTGCAGATAGGCGTTGACTACGATCAAATGGTTGCGGTAATCGTGGCGGAAGCGGCGCAGTTCCTCATCACCGACAATCGCCTTTTCGCCGAACTGCTTTTGCAGCTCCATTTGCTGGAGAATCGCATTTTGCCTGTGCGCCAACGAAAAGATTTTCACCACCAAGTACAGAACCGTGAGAAAAACGCCAGCCGATGAAACGACATACAGTGCGTTGTACCAATCGGTAGAAACACCGAACTCCTTGTAGCAGCATGTCAGTTCAAACAGCAGCAGCACTGCGTACAGCCACTTTGGGATCTCGCTGAACACCTGCGGCAAAAAATTGCCGGCTTCATTCTTCAAAGCAAAATACAGCAATAACACCACACTGCCGTACAGCACCACATTGATCAGACATTCGATGTACAAATCCTGCGGAATATATGGCGCAAGCAGCGAATAAAACATATCAATCGTGAAGCTGTAAATCAAAACAAACAGCACTGTTTTCCAGAACTTTCGCGGTCTGGTCAGCAGCAGAATACTCACAACGTCAATGCAGTTGGCTGCGAAATCCATGATCGCCTTGTAATCCTCTACGCGACCCATCAGGGCGAATGCACCGACACAGGCATTCCCTGTCATCAGGGCCAAAAGCAGAAGCACTTTCGGCACGGTGACACAAACCTCCCGGCGGAAGACCAAGCGCATAAACAAAACCATACCGACCGTTGCAGTGAGATCACGCAACAAATAGGTAGTTGCCGTCAAAATCTGGTACATAAACAATCCTCATCGTGTTTTTAGATACGCTGCGAACCGCGCTTCAAACGCGCTGCGGTTACGGCGGCTGATTTCAGCGTGGCAGCAGTCGCTGTCAAAAACAATTTTGCTGTCCTTCAGGCGAATGATATGTTTCATATTCACAAGATATCGCCGATGGACACGAACGAAGCAGCGATTTTCAATTTCACGCTCGTAGTCTGTAATCGAGCGTGCGGAATCAATATTTCTTCCGTCCTGAAAATAGATGACGGAATGCCGTCCCTGCGACTCGATACAAACGACGTCATCCAAAGCAACCACAAGCTGCTGGGTTTCTGTCGGAACCAGCAAAGCCTTCATTGAACGATATTCGTCCACATATTGCAGCACTGCATCCTTCAACACATGCGCTTCCACCGGCTTCGGCAAAAATCGGAACGCACCAACCTCATAGCCCTCATAGACGTGTTCCTGATAAGCGGTGATGATGATGACGCCGATATCAGCGCGTGCTATTTTCAGGCGGCGCGCCAACTCCAGACCGTTGCCGTCCGGTAGGTGCAAGTCTAAGATTAGAAGATCCGGCTGCTTTGCTAATGATTCAAATTCGTTCATCGAAGAAAAAGCTTCCACTTCGAATTGCAACCCGATGCCTTCGTCATCAGCAATTTCCCGTACGCACTGCGTCATCTGTTCCCGTTCCATGCGTTCATCTTCAATGATCGCGATTTTCATAGCACTCCCACCCTCAAAGATTATAGCATATCCTTCTCTGCTTTACAATGTTTCATGCTATCATGTTCTTTCAAAAAAATCAATCCTTTTGACACAAACGGTCGAAATACGGAATAAACGGCCGCAAACCGCGTTGACAGATTCTGACACCGTATGCTATACTTTCAGCAAGAATAAATTTTTGGAGGGCTTTTCATGAAACATATTGCATGGAAAAAATGGCTCGGGTTCTTTGTTCTGACCGCTCTTCTGTCTGCAGTGACTGTCGTTTTTGCCGCAGCGGAAACAGAGGGCATATTCACCTACACCGTCGCAGATGATCAGGCAACCATCACCGCTGTGGACTGCAGCGAAGTCAAAGACATTGTGATTCCGGAAACATTGGGCGGTGTTCCGGTGACAAGATTCGGCGACAGGGCATTCCGCGACAACGACAGCATACGAGGAAACGGTGCCGACACGCTCTTCATTCCGAAAACCGTCACAAGCATATCCTATGGGGTCTTCACCTTCAGCGACATCAGACAAATTCTTGTTGCCAGTGACAATCCGAATTATACTTCGGACGAAAACGGCGTTCTGTTCAGCAAGGATATGAAGACATTGATAGTAGCCTCCGGCGGTTTTGCTTCTGAATGCTATACCGTGCCTGACGGTGTGGAAACCATCGGTCCGTGGGCGTTCCACACCTGTGTTCTTTTGGAAGAGATCATCCTCCCCGACTCTGTTCAAGTGATCGCAGATCAGGCATTTTACAACGCACAAAGCTTAAAAAAGATTCATTTGAATGAGGGTTTGACTTTAATCAGCGCAAACTGCTTCGCTTTTTGCACCAGTCTGGAAACCGTTGTCATCCCCTCGACTGTGACAACACTTAATAACAGCGCGTTCACCGACTGTACTTCTTTAAAGTGCGCTATCATTTCCGAAGGTATCACCACACTAAACATTCATCTGTTTGAAAGCGATTCTGCGCTGGAGTATGTTTATCTTCCCTCCACGCTGGAATCCATCAAACTGGCCGTATTTGGCAACTGCACGTCGTTGACCGATATTTGCTATGCCGGCTCCGCAGAGGATTGGGCAAACATTTCAATCGATACAAACGCATATTATGGCGACCGCCCGGTCGTCATCGACACCTGCACCATCCATTACAACGTACCGATTGAAGCCTATGAGGACTTCGCTTTTGAAAACGACAACGACATTCTGACCTTTACTGGCAGCGGCAACATTCCCGGCGGCTGGCATTATTGGGACAAGGATAAAGAGAGCGTGACAGCTGTTCTTTTGAGCGGTGACTTCCACACGATTGCCGAAGGCGCGTTCACGGACTTTTCGGAATTGACCACCGTGATTCTCGACACAGAATCCACTGCGATCGCGGACGGCGCTTTTACAAGTTGCCCGAACCTGCAGGCCGTGCTTTGTTTCGGCAGCAGCGATTTCAGCGCAGATGCGTTCGGTTTCGACGGCGATTGCAAGGTCTATGAAAACACAGATGCGGCGTACACCTTCAACGCACCGGAAAACAATCTCGCGGTTGTTCCCTACCGTTTTTCAGACAAAACCCTGCAACTGCTTGCCGACGTCAACTTTGGCTCCTATGAATTCTTTGATACCATGGCAGCTTTCACCCTGCATTACGACGACATTCAAATACTCTCTTTCCGGCGTTTCACATTTGATTCCATTCCGATGTATTATTATCCGGAAGAAGACAGCGGCGCAGTTCGTATCGAAGACAACACATTGGTCAACGGTGAGATGTACCCGATGATCTATATCGATGGCGAAGCCACACCGATCAGCTTCAACGCGCTCGTCAACGGGATGGCAGACAAGAGCATCACAAGCTTTTCTCTGATTGCCTCTGACGAAAATCACAAGCAGATCAAAGATACCCAAATCACAACAAAGGATGACGACGAAAGCGGGTTTATCGGTGCCATCAAAAAAGCCATGCGCTGGGTCATCACGCTGCTGAACAAGTTGTTTTCCATCATCTCAAGGTTCAAATAAATATTATGAAACAAGGTACAGCTCTTTGAACTGTACCTTCAGACTGCTGACAAAGTCCACAATAAACCAGTGGACTTTGTTTTTTTTGTGGAAAAAGGAAGGAAGAAGTGGTATAATAGAGGCAAGAAAAGGGTGATGAAATGATTCGAGAAAACAAAGGGAAGCAAATGAAAATGGAACTGGTGATGGTGGAGAATCTGGTGCCGGGAAATCACCTGCTGAGAAAAATAGATAAGGTCATAGATTTCAGTTTTATCAATGAAATCTGCAAGCCATATTATTGCGAGAACAACGGACGGCCGGCGATAGAACCGGAGATTCTGTTCCGCATGTT
>JAFRUA010000008.1 GCA_017434855.1 Clostridia bacterium | reverse complement strand
CCTTTCCTGTTGCATTGTTTCTACAACTTTTTGTTTGAATTCTCCTGTATACCTCTTGTTCGGTATTCCTTTTGGCATGAAAAATGCACCCCCTTGTTAGACATTATACCACATTGTCTAACTTTTGGGGTGCATTTCAAAACAGCCTGTGTTTTTTTATACCGTCATTCATCCCCCGATGGCCAGCAGCAGCAAGCCGATGTCGAGGAAAAACACCGTGATCAGTCCCACCGGACCCAGCAGCGGCGCCAGCACATTGGCCACCGCCATCGCCTTGATGGGCATGGTGGTTTCGGCGTGAGAGATGTTTTGCCACATATAATGCACGTCGTTGCCGTCGATCCAGAAGGTGTCCGGCTTCAGGTTCGCGCCCTTGTCCAGCTCGGTGAAGCCGCACTGGATCAGGCCCTCGGTAAACAGGCGGGTCATCTCGCCGTCCTTCATCGTGATGGTGCCGGTGGTGCGCAGCTCGCGCGCCGGTTCCTCCACGCGCAGGTGGCCGCGCTTGAAGCCGGTGCACCACCAGTAGCGGCCGTAGTCGCGCGTGAATTCCCGCTGATAGGTGCCAAGGCCGGTGGTGTCGTGATACATCGTCATGTCCATGTTCAGCCAGTCGTCCTCTTTGGCGCACTGATAAACCGTGAAGACGCCCGGGTCCCGCCCGGTGTGGTTTTTGGTATAAACGCCCGTTTCGGCGCCGTAAAAGACCATGCCGTACTGCCCCTTCCAGAGCTGGATCATCCAGTCCTTGCCGGCATAGGTGAAATAGACGCGCACATAGTCGTACTCCAGCAGAATATACGGCGCGACCAGATCATAGAATTTTGAAAAGCCAAAGCTCTGCTGCCAGCACTGCTTGTCGTTGGTGTAATAATAGTCGTCCTTGTAGCTGTACTTGTAACTGAGCACCTGCTTGTCGCGCAAAAAGTTGTGGATCGCGTTCTGCGGCTGTACCACAAACAGCTCGATGGAATCCGTCAGCGTCAGGCCGTCCGCCTTGGCTGTGACGGTGATCGTTACCACGCCCACCGAAAGGCCGGTGACCACACCCTTCTGGTTCACGGTGGCGACCAGCGGCTTGTTGCTTTTCCATTTCAGTTTGGGCTCCCCGCTTACGCCCGTCACCTCGGCGGTCAGCGTCGCCTTTTGATAGATTGTCAGCTCAATATCGGTGGCGGAAATCGAAACGGCGGGGGCGTCCCCTTTTGCGTCGTCGGCGGCTACGGCGACCGTCAGGGACAGCATGCTGCCAAGCGTCAGAATCACCAAAAAGATCGCAAGGACACGGGTGCAGCTTTTTTTCATCATCTGAAATCTCTCCTTTTTCAAAAAATCATTCCGGCTGCGCTGTGACTTGTGCCGGTTTTATTATAAACAATTCTGTTCAAAAAAACAAGCGGCATTCGGAATTTTCCCGCTTTTTTCTTTGCAGGATCATTTGACATCCTGTCACAAATGTGATAAAGTGTAAGCATCAAGCTCTGCTGCCCCGCGCATGCTTGCGCACCGGCAGCAAAATTGGAGGACGTCCCATGGAACCCCGGAAGGAATACAGCTGTGTCAAACGCACCAAGCTTGCGTTTCAAACCGCGCTGGCCCGCCTGGCCAAAGACCGGCCGCTCAACAAAATCACCGTCAAGGCGCTTTGCGAAGAGGCGGGGCTGAGCCGCAACGCTTTTTATTTTCACTATACCGACATCGACGCGCTTATCACCGAGATTGAAGAGGACTTTTTTGCGGTCATCGATTCCAAGCTGATCGAGTTTGAGCGCATCGGATACCCCGACAATGTGCTGGCGATTTTGCAGCAGGTCGCGGCGCTGCTGTTTGCCGACCGCGACATCGCCCTGATGCTGCTGGACGGGCAGCGCGCAGCCATCTTTGTGCCGCGGCTGAATCAGGTGTTCTGCGATTTCAGCTATCAGTATTTTCACGGCTTTCACCCCAACTCCTCCCGCGTGGCCTACGACTACTTTTTCACCTTCCTCGGCGAAGGGTTTTACGGCATGCTGCGGCGCTATCTGCTCAGCGGCGACCCCTTCCCGTATGAGAGGGTGGTGGACCTGAGCTTCACGCTCATCAAGCGGCTGTTTCAGTTGGAAAAACCGTCGCTGGACTATCTGGAGCGCCCGCTGGACAGCCGGCGGCAAATCTGAGACGCTTCACCCCCATAAACAGCTGTTAGCTGTTAGCTGTTAGCCATTGGCCGTTGGCGCGCGCCGGACAACGCGGCTGTCCTGACGCGGTCGACGCGCGGATATAACACCGGTGTGCCCACTTAATCGCCCCCAAAAAAAAGATCCCTCCGTAATAAGGGCGGAATCGGCATTTTGTTGCGTGTTTTGCGCGACTTTCCCGAAAAAATTTTTAAATATTTTTTCTGGTACACTCCGCGCGTGTGTGCGCACGTTTTATTGATCTATTCTTCTATCATTCTATTATTCTATTTAGTGTGCAGTGGATGAGCACTTGATGAGCAGTGGATGAGCAGTTGATGTGCACTTGATGAGCATTTGATGTGCAGTTGATGTGCAGTTGATGTGCACTTGACGGGCGCGAACGGGTGGCAGGAACCTTAGCCGCCTGACAGACGGCCACTGCAATGACAGTGATCGCCGATCACTGATCGGCACTGCAAGTCGCTTTTCCCTTTTGCCATCCATAATTGGGCGCCTGCAAATTCATCAACTGTCTGCGGTTGACTGTCCGCTGTTGACTTTATCCTTTCTCTTCTTGCCTTTTATCCTTTTTCATGCTGCGCACTGAATGCGCCTTTTTCCCTTTCAAATACTCTGTCAGAAAGGATCTGATTTCATGCAATACCAATACCAACCCAAGGGCGTCTGCTCCCAGCGCATTTTGTTTGAGCTGGACGGCGACGTGGTCAAAAACATCCGCTTCATCGGCGGGTGCAGCGGCAACACCCAGGGCGTTGCGGCCCTGGCGGAGGGCCTGACCGTGGACGAGATCGAGCAAAAGCTCGGCGGCATCCGCTGCGGCTTCAAGTCCACCTCCTGCCCCGACCAATTGGCCAAGGCCGTCCGCGCCGCAAAAGCGCAGGAAGACTGACCGCATTTTCACGTTGAAACGAGGTGTTTTTATGACTGACCCGGCAAGCGCCATCCAGACCGGCAAAACCGCGCTCGGCATCGAGTTCGGCTCCACCCGCGTCAAGGCCGTTTTGATCGCCGAAGATTTTTCTCCCCTGGCCGAAGGCATCTTTGACTGGGAAAACCGCTTTGAGCACGGCGTGTGGACCTACCGTGAAAGCGACATCCTCGCCGCGCTGCGCTGCTGCTTTTCCGCCCTGCGCGATCAGGTGCAAAACACGTTCGGCGTCCCCCTGAAAACCGTCGGCTGCATCGGCGTCAGCGGCATGATGCACGGCTATGTCGCGCTGGACAAAGACGGCCGCCTGCTGGTACCCTTCCGCACCTGGCGCAATACCAACACACGCCAAAGCGCCGCGCGTTTGACCGCCGCGCTGGATTTTCACATTCCCGAACGCTGGACCGCCGCGCATCTGTACCACGCGGTCCGCACCGGAGAGCCGCACGTCAAAGACCTTGCGCACCTGACCACGCTGGCCGGGTACGTCCACCTGCTGCTCACGGGAGAGAAGGCCGTCGGCGTGGGCGAAGCGTCAGGCATCTTCCCGATCGATTCCGCCGCCATGGATTATGACGCAGGCCGGCTGAGCACCTTTGACCGCCTGCTTGGTGACGCAGGCATGCCCCTGCATGCCAAAGACCTGTTCCCGAAGGTGCTGCCCGCCGGGGCAGACGCCGGCGCACTGACCGAAGCCGGCGCCGCGCTTTTGGATGACAGCGGCACTTTGCAGCCGGGCATCCCCTTCTGCCCGCCGGAGGGCGACGCGGGCACCGGCATGGTCGCCACCAACAGCGTGCGTCCGCGCACGGGCAACATTTCCGCCGGAACGTCGGTGTTTGCAATGCTCGTTCTGGAACGCGCACTCTCCAAAGCGTATCCGGAGATCGACCTGGTGACCACGCCCGCCGGCGACCCGGTGGCAATGGTCCACTGCAACAACTGCACCGCCGACATCGACGCCTGGGCGCGCGTGTTCCTGGATTTTGCCGAACGCGGCGGCGCATCCCTGACCAGGGGGCAGTGCTTTGATCTGCTGTATGAGACCGCGCTGCAGGGCGACGCCGACTGCGGCGGGCTGCTGTCGTTCAACTATCTGTCCGGTGAAGCGATCACAAACATCCAAAACGGCGTGCCGCTGTTTTTGCGCAGCCGCGACAGCGCCCTGACCTTCCCGAACTTTGCGCGCAATCTGCTGTTTTCTGCCGTGTGCACGCTGCGCCTGGGGATGGACATTCTGACCGCCGAGGGCGTGGAGGCGGACGTTTTGCTTGGGCACGGGGGCTTTTTCAAATCCGGCGCCGGGCAGCGTGTGATGGCTGCCGCGCTGAAACAGCCCGTCACCGTGATGCGCACCGCCAACGTGGGCGGCCCGTGGGGCATGGCGATCCTTGCGGCGTACTGCCTGTGGAATGACCGCAAGCTGTCGCTGGCCGACTTTTTAAGTCAGGCGGTCTTTGCCGGCTGTGAAAGCGTGACCGCCGCGCCGGATGCAGCCGACACGGCCGGGTTTGACGCCTATCTTTCGGCGTACAAAAACGCGCTGCCGCTGGAACAGACCGCCGACCGACTGTTGTTTTCCTGAGGTGATATCATGCTGGAATCTTTGAAAGACGCCGTTCTCAAGGCGAACCTGGACCTGCCGAAGCACGGCCTTGTGACCTTTACCTGGGGCAATGTCTCTGCCATCGACCGCGAAACAAACCTGGTGGTCATCAAGCCGTCGGGCGTTTCCTATGACGCCATGACCGCCGACGACATGGTGGTCGTTGATCTGGACGGCAATGTGGTGGAAGGCAGGCTGCGCCCCTCGTCCGACACGCCGACCCATCTGGAGCTGTATCGGCGGTACGGCGACATCGGCGGCGTGGTCCACACGCATTCGCGCTGGGCCACCGTCTTTGCCCAGGCGGGCATGGCCATCCCCGCGCTGGGGACCACGCACGCGGACGATTTTTACGGCGACGTGCCGTGTACCAGAAAAATGACCCCGGACGAGATCGCCGGGGCGTATGAAAAAGAGACCGGGACCGTCATCCTCGAGACCGTGGGCGACGACGCGATGGCCGTGCCCGCCGTGCTGGTGCATTCGCACGGGCCGTTCTGCTGGGGCAGGGACGCCGCAGCGGCGGTCTATAAGGCCGTGGTTTTGGAGGAAGTCGCGTTCATGGCGTGGCACGCGATGCAGATGAACCCCACGCTGCCGCGCATGCAGCAGGAACTGCTGGACAAGCACTTTTTGCGCAAGCACGGGAAGAATGCGTATTACGGGCAGAAAGAATGAAGAATTGAAAATTGAGAATTGGGCACCTCTAAAAACCGGTAGTAGAAAAGGAAAACCAGCTAATTAGAATGTAGATGCGGTCAAATTTATCAAATTTCATGAGAAATTCAAAACTTTCACAAAAAAGTGTGAAATATTCTGCGGCTTTGGGCAGACTTCTCCCTTTAATTAAGCCATAGACCGTGTGAGATATTCGTATCTGCACATGTT
>JAFRUA010000007.1 GCA_017434855.1 Clostridia bacterium | reverse complement strand
TGGCCTCGATCAGCTCGGCCTTGTCGCCCTCGTAGGCGGGGATCGCGCGGCCGAAGGCCCTGGCGGCGGTCACGCGCTCTTCCTTCATGGCGGACAGGCAGCGGGCGAACACGGCCTCGCCGATCAGCGTCAGCGGCACGCCCTCGTCCAGCGCGGCGATGCCGGTCCACTTGCCGGTGCCCTTCTGGCCGGCGGTGTCCAGGATCTTCTCCACGATGGGCTGGCCGTCGGTATCCTTGTAGGCCAGGATGTCGCGGGTGATCTCGATGAGGTAGGAATCCAGCTCGGTCTCGTTCCAGGCCTTGAACACCTCGTGCATCTCGTCGTCATTCATGCCCAGCAGGTCGCGCATCAGCTGGTAGGCCTCGCAGATCAGCTGCATATCGCCGTATTCGATGCCGTTGTGGACCGTCTTGACAAAGTGGCCCGCGCCGTTTTCACCGACCCAGTCGCAGCAGGCGTCGCCGTTTTCAACCTTTGCGCAGATGCCCTGGAAAATGGGCTTGACATAAGGCCAGGCCGCGGGCGAACCGCCGGGCATCATGCTGGGGCCCTTCAGCGCGCCCTCTTCGCCGCCGGAAACGCCGGTGCCGATGTAAAGCTTGCCCTTGGATTCAACGTACGCGGTCCTGCGCATCGTGTCGGGAAAGTGGGAGTTGCCGCCGTCGATCAGGATGTCGCCGTCCTCAAGCAGGGGAAGCAGTTGGTCGATCAGCGCGTCCACTGCAGCGCCGGCCTTGATCATCATAAAGACCTTGCGCGGTGTTTCCAGATTTGCCACCAGCTCTTCCAGACTGTGGCAGCCGATGATGTTTTTGCCGCTGGCACGGCCGTGAATGAAGTCGTCCACCTTGGAGGTGGTGCGGTTAAAGACCGCGACGGTGAAGCCCTTGGACTCCATATTCATGACGAGGTTTTCGCCCATGACGGCGAGTCCGATCAAACCGATGTCCGCTTTTTTCATGTCTTGTCTTGCTCCTTTCATCGTTGCACGCGGGCGTTGCCCTTGTAAATATCCCAGACCTGTTTTTCGTCTGCCGGTTCGGCGTAGTCGTTGAGGCTGCTGGCCGCCAGCACGCCGGTGGCCCAGCCGAACTGCAGCCATTTGTCGGGCGTCCATCCCTTGAGGACGCCATAGAGCAGGCCGCCGGAAAAGCCGTCGCCGCCGCCGATGCGGTCCATGACCTGGATCGGCCGGGGCTCTTCGATGTACCAGTTGCCGTCTGCCCAGAGGATCGCGCCCCAAAGGTGCTCGTTGGCAGAGACCACCTGCCGCAATGTCGTCGCATAGGCGCGCGCCTGGGGATACTTCTCTCTGACCTGGTCGATCATGGCCTGGAAGCGTTCGATCTTGGACGCCAGCTCTTTGCCGCCGGCCTCGGGGCCCCGGAAGCCCAGGCAAAGCTGGAAGTCCTCTTCGTTGCCGATCAGAATGTCGGCGACCGAGGCGATCTCATGAAAGGCCTTGCGCAGCTCCTCCTCGCGGCCCTTCCAGAACGTGGCGCGATAATTGAGATCAAAGCTGACGAGGGCCCCGTATTGTTTGGCGACCTTTGCGATTTCAAGACAGCACCGGGTCGTTTCTTCGCTCATTGCGGCGATCAGGCCGGAAAGGTGGAAAATGCTGACGCCCTCCTGCCCGAAGATGCGGTCCAGGTCAAAATCGTCGGCGGACAGCGTCCTGCCGATCTCGCCGGCACGGTCGTTCCAGACGCGCGGCGCCCGCAGACCGAACCCGGAATCCGCAATGTTGAACTGGTGCCGATAGCCCCAGGGCCCGCCCTGCGGCACATCTTTTCCTTCAAACCGGATGTTGCGCGCCCGAAGCTGCCGCTTGATGAAGTCCGCCATCGGCGAGCCTTCCACAAATTTCGTCAGCGCCAGGCACTCGCTGCCGAGGCTGGACGCCACGTTCAGAACATTGCTTTCGGCCGAGGTCGCCTGCAGATAAAACAGATTGCTGTTCTGCACCGCCATGCGGTCCTGCGGCGTGATTCTGAGCCCCATGCTGGTGACTGTGGCGATTGCATATTTTTTCATAACATACGCTCCTTTACACACCGCCGTGTGCGGAAAAGCCGCCATTGCTGCGGTGAGATGTGATATAACATATCACTTTATATTACCATATCGCGCCCCGAAAATCAAGAATTTTAAGGAAGAATCATCACTTGTTTTTTGGCGTTTCTGGCAAATTGAAAAATGTATTCATCAAGGCGTCTGTCTGAAAAGGGCAAATCACGCCCCCGCAACGGAAAAAACCTCTTTTGCCCGTCAGACAAAAGAGGTTCTGCGCCTGTTTTCACCGTTCATGAAGTACGGCGCTCAAAATAATAGGTGTTCCGGACGGCGAGCGCCACCAGGCGGTCCAGATCGAGCTTCAGCACCGCGCTGCCGCCTTCCGTGCCCAGCACGTCAAACGGTTCCCATGCGTCGGATGCATAATAGCTCCAGTTGTGCGCCAGGTCGAGGTAGCTCCAGGGGTACTCCAGGTTGAAGCGGTCTTTTGTGCCGCAGTCCCGTTTGACCGCGCTGTTGTAGTCGGCCGGGGACAGCAGCCGCGCAAGGCTGAACCTCGGGATCATATCATCCGCGTCCTCAAACCGGACCAGCGTCCCTTCGCGCTTGGCTTTGTCTGTGACCACGCAGGGCGAGCCGAACGTGACCGCATTCAGGAACTCGTACTGTTCCGTGAGGTCGTCGTCACAGATGATCCGCTGCACGACCATGCCGCCCATGCTGTGCCCCGCGATCACGATGGCCGCACCTGCGGGCACATACTCCATGATCGCTTTCTTTGTCAGGTTAAAATACTGACATTTGCCGCTGAAGGTCAGGCACAGGGCGCCGAGAAGGTTGTTTGCCCCTCTTGACACGCGGTCGAGCGACCGCACCGTCACCAGATACACGTCGCGCGCGCCGTCCTCTGTTTCAAGCACCGCCGGGCAAATTCTGATTTCACCTCGCGGATAGGACAACTGAATGTTGTACGCAAGCGCCCACAGGGAGCCCAATTCAAGAACGTCTTCTTGCTGTTCCTCTGTCGCTTCTTCTGCCCACGCAAACGGGGCAAGCAAAGAGAACGCCAGAAGCAGGGCGCAAAGCAAAGCCATCGATTTTTTCATAAAGCAACCTTCCTTTTTCATGTTGTCGGACCGTCGGTCATCTGCTCAGCGCGTCTCCGGTTCTGCAAAGAGCGCAATGAACTTTTGGAACGCGGAATAAATGGGGTACAGAAGTCGGGCTATCCAACTGCTGTCGTCGATTTCGGTGCGGCACGGTTCGCGGGAAATCAAGAAGAAATCATAATCAACAATGTATGTTTCCCCTTCGTATTCCTCGAAAGCAAAGACGACCTGCCCGATCTCAAAGACACTCTGCTTCGTTTTTTCGTCAAACCTGATACAGGCATACAGGGTGATGGTTTCGTCGCCCGCAGGAACATCAAAGCAATGCCCGATATGATCGCCGTCGCGAAACATATCATAGACCACATAGCGCTGGATCCGGGCGGTTGTCGTTGAACCGTCCTTGAACGTGACGACGTATTCCATCGGAATGGAATAATCGGTAATGATATAGCCGTTCGGCATCAGGTCGAGCGCCAAAAACGGCGCGTCGCCGATCGGCTCGACGCTTTCGATCACCACGTCCTGCCAGATGGGCCCGGCCGCCGGTTCCTCAGCGGCAAAGACGGGGATCGCAAAGTTTGCAAAAAGCGAAAGGATCAGCATGACCGCCGTCAGCCGGATAACACAAGTCTTTTTCATATAAAAGCCTCCCATATTCACCGTGATCCGGAAATGGTTCCTGCGCTGATTATATCATGAAACTTTGGATAACGCAAGCTCTGCACACGGCGTTCGCAAATGATTCTCTTCATCCGATAACGATTCTCACGGTTCGAGAGCCGTCCTTTTGCCTTTGCGGTTCAAACCTTTCGCTTTTCGCCTTTGAACGTAAATCCATCGGGGCTGGCTTTTGTGAAACATGTTGCAGAATCAAATTCGTTATCAAATTGCATGGCTTGATTTTTTGTTGTTGAATTGTTTGCGGCAGTATGGTATGATAGCTGTGGGTGATGGGCTGCCGTGCAGGCGGCAAACCACCGATTTTGATGTTGCACAAGATCAGGGGGACAGAATTATGCTGACAACGATTAAAAGCAATAACCTGACTGTGACAAGTTCCGCCCGCGGCGCGGAGCTGCAGTCGATCCGAAGCAGCGACGGCACGGAATACCTCTGGCAAGGCGATCCTGCCTACTGGACCAGCCATGCGCCGAATATTTTTCCCTATGTTGCCCGACTGACCGAAGGCAAATTCCTGTATAAAGGCGGCGTGTTCGGCTTTGGCAACCACGGCTTGGTGCGGTACGCCGATCTGGAGGTGACGGAAGCTGCGCCGGACAGCGTGACGTATTGTCTCACATCCGACGAGAATACGCTGCGGCAATACCCGTTTCCCTTCCGCTATACGATGCGCTATCAGGTGATCGAAACCCGGCTTGTGATGCGCACAACCGTAGAGAACACCGGCGGTGAGCGCATGTACTTTGCCGTCGGCGGGCATCCGGGTTTCAACGTCCCGCTGGAGGAGGGCCTGGCCTTTTCGGATTACCGGATCGAATTTGATGCGCCGTCCGATCCTTACCGGATTTTGCTTGCCGATTCCGGTGCGGTGACGCCGCTGCAGGAACGCTATGTGCTGCAGGACGGCAGATGCATTCCCCTTGCGCACAGCCTGTTTGATCACGACGCGATCGTTCTGCACAACATGGCAAAGACGGTCACGATCAAAGCCGAAAAGGGCAAACGAAGCGTCACGGTGTCCTTCCCGGATTTTCGCTATGTCGGCTTTTGGCACAAGCCCAGAACCGACGCGCCCTATGTGTGCGTTGAGCCGTGGACGTCCTTGCCGTCCAGAGAGGGGATCGTCGAAACCCTGGCGTTCCAGTCCGACCTGCTGTTTCTGGACCCCGGAAAGCAGTATCAGACCGAATGGTGGATCGAGTTCACATAAAGGGACCCCGGCGTTTGCCGGCTGATGAGACCGCTGAAAGAAAACAATCGGGCTTTGCGGCTGTCGTTTGACCGCCTGAAGCCTGTTTTGTTTTTGATGATTCCCGGCCTGTGCCGCAGGCACGCATGGCGCTGTAAAAACTTTTGCTGAAAATCATGGTTTCCTCTTGCAAAACGTGAAAAAATGTGATATAGTTAGCTATGGCTAATTAGCGTATGCTAACGGAAGGGAGGATTACTATGATTCAAACAACGGTTCGCATTGACGGCATGATGTGCGGCATGTGTGAAGCGCACATCTGCGACACGATCCGAAACAGCGTGCCCGATGCGAAACAGGTCAAAGCGTCCCACACCAAGGGGGAAGCAAGCTTTTTGACCGAAACAGCGCCGCGCGAGGATGTACTCCGGGCAATGATCGACGCCACGGGCTATACGTTCGTTTTCATGTCAAGCGCGCCCTATGAAAAGAAAGGCTGGTTCCATCGAAAATGAATGACGTGCTGTTGGGACTGTTGATCCCGTTCATCGGCACAAGCGCCGGCGCGTTGAGTATTGTGGGTGCGGCGGCCCTGGCGGGGCTCTGCGTGTGGATCGCAGGCGCATAAAAACGGCAAAAAAGAATGTCGGCAAGCGTTTTGCGCTTGCCGACTGCTTTTGGCGGAGAGTTAGGGATTCGAACCCTAGGTACTTTCGTACACAGCATTTCGAGTGCTGCACCTTCGACCACTCGGACAACTCTCCATGTCCAAATGATTCTATCAAATTCGCTGCGACTTGTCAACTGTTTTTTTTGTTTTTTCTGAATTATTTTGGCCGATTTGTCAGCCCGAGAATATAATCGGCACTGATTCCGTAATATTGACACAATGTCACAATGTGTCGGATCGGAATTTCGTTGATGCCTTTTTCATAGCGGGAATAAACTTGTTGGGTGGTTTGCAAAACCTTTGCAATGTCTTTCTGCGTCAAGTCATGATCTTCACGGAGTTCACGGATGATCTCGTTCCATGCTTTCATCGTGTTCACCACTTTAATTGACAAAAAACTTTTAGTACATCTAAAATAGTGTATTGACAATTACACCTGATGTAGTGTATTATTGAAATCACGAAGAAGCCGGCAAGCGCAGCACACTTGCTTGACGCGGATCAATTGACGAAATGGAGGAAAATGAAATGAAAAAAACATCAATCAAAAGAATCTTTACACTGTTTCTTGTGCTGGTTATGTGCCTCGGCTTGCTGCCGTTCCAGCCCATGACGACCACCGTTCAGGCGGCAGATGCGGCAAGTGTCGTGACCGATCTGGCCACCACTGCGGCAAAAAGCTGTGTCAGCACCGCCGCAGGGAAAGTGGGCAATATCGTCGTCAGCAATATTCTCAGCGCTTTCGGCTATGTGGATCCGGAGGCGAAGTTTCGCACGGAGGTACTGCAGTCTCTGGATGACATCAAGAGCGCCATCACGGAAGGCGTTAAACAACTCTCCGGTCAGTTAGACCAGATTCAGAGCGACCTGACCACGCTGCAGGTCTACTGTGCAAAAATGAAGAGCGAGCTCTTTGCAAAGATCGAACATGCAGAGATTGACACCCGTTTATCAACATTAAATGATTGCTTTGCTACGGTGGATACCATCTACAAAGATTATTACCTGCAACTGGCTAAGATTGATGATTACGATGTGGCTCAACTTAAAGTGAAAGAAACCGTTGCACAGATTGAACGAGCGAATCTGCCCATTCTCATCACCCGTATGCGCAACGAGTACACCGGAACCAGCGGCGGCGCCCAAATTCCGCTGATTACCGTTTACGCAACTTATCTCATGGAGGCCTACCCCTTTATGCATCAGGTTTACGAGCGACTGATGAACTTTGCTCAATACTGCGAGTATGAGCTGCTTCGCGCAGAGCAGCTTTATCTTGAGTACTGCAACTATCAGCAGGCCGCAAACGACGGCAGCGATGCCAATGTCAAACTCTGGCAGGGGAATGCGGCAACCGCTCTGCAAAACCTGAATGACGGCCTGAGTGAGATCGAGGCTTTGCTTCCCGATACGGATTATTCATTGGAGCAGATCGAGCCGATGTGCTGGGTGAACGGCGAGCTCGTGAGGGAGCATGTGAAATACCACCTCTTTAGCCAGAAGTATAATATCGATCTCGTGTTCGATCCGGGACACGATACAAGCTCCTTTGATGCACAGAAAGAACTCTTATTAACACCCAGCGATTTGCCGGGTGTGGACGAATATAAGCGACTGGGGCAGCTCTTTAAAGATTATGGGAGCGGAGACAAGAGACTTCTTGACTGCATCAACGAGTTGGTCGGCACCAGCATTTCTACGCCGATGTGGGAATGCGCCTGCGACTTGAGGGATGGTTGGGGAATCCCCGGACCTGCGGTTGTCAATCTGGACGACTACGGGCAGGCCACCTCATGGGTTTGGGAGGAGTCAACCTGGATGTGGGTCCGACATGTGAACACGCCCGCCTGGCATCCCGGCCAGAGCAATGCGCTTGGAAGTGCGAATAACAGCCTCTTAATCTCCACCACGCCCGCGAGCTGCACGGAACCGGGCGAAGTGACCTACTCCTGCGTGGGTGGCGGAACCTATAGTGAAATCATTCTTCCCGCCGGTCATGCCGACGAAGACGATGACGGACACTGCGACGCCTGCAATACACAGATGACCGGTGAGGGCCACTGCTCGATCTGTGGGAAAACAGAGCATGAAAGCCGCCGCGACGAAGTGCTCCACGCTGTATTCGCCTTTTTGAAAGTGCTGTTCAGCGACGTGCTGATCCCGTTGCTGGCCATGCTGAAAGCGTAAGGCGCGAATTGCTGAAAACATAACAAAAAGCCTTCTTCCTGAAAATGGAGGAAGGCTTTTTGCGGTGATCCGGCCTTTGTCTTTTTTTTAGAGGACGGCGGACAAAAAAGCGCCGGCAAATGGGTGCTTGACCGGCACGGCAGGCGAACGTCTGCGTTTTATTGCGATGATATGTGGGAAAGCAGCGCGTCGATCACGCGGTTCGACAGCAAGAACCCCTGCGGCGTCAGGGCGACCGTGTCGTTTTGGACCGTCACCAGTCCGTGCCGTTCCAATGTGTTTGCCGCGTCAAACAGTGCGTTCGGCAGGTGCTTGCGGTACCGTGCAAAGAAATCGCCGTCGGACAGCCCTTCGGCCAGCCGCAGGCGCAGCATCACAAACTCCGCTTCGCTGCCGCCGTCGCCGTCGGGGACAGGCGCGTCGCCGCGCAGAAACGCCTCAAAGTCGCGCGGGTAATAGAAGCGCTTGCCGCCGAGAAACGAGTGTGCCGCCGGGCCGATGCCGAGGTACGCTTCGTCACGCCAGTAGTGCAGATTGTGCCGGCTCTCGAAGCCGGGGCGGGCGAAATTCGACACCTCGTACTGCATCAGTCCATGCCGCCGGAGCGTTTCGACGGTATGCAGATAACAATCGCACACGCTGTCCTCGTCGGGGAGGGGCAGCGTTTCTTTTTGCGCGGCGAGGGGCGTGCCGTCCTCCAGCTTCAGCAGGTACGCGCTGACGTGCGGCACTCCGAGGCCGGTGATGAAATCCAGACTTTCGTCCAGCGACGCCATGGTCTGTGCCGGGATGCCGAGCATCAGGTCCAGCGACAGGTTCGTCAGGCTCGCCTTGCGGCACGTGTTGATGGCAGCTTCGACCTGCTTTCGGCTTGAGCTGCGGCCGAGCCATCGCCGTTCGCCGTCCACCGCCGACTGCACGCCCATGGAAATGCGGTTGACCCCCGCCGCGGCGAGGGCCTGCATCTCGTTTTCCGTGACCGAAGACGGGTTGCATTCCACAGTGATCTCGGCGTCGCCGGTGATTGTGAAGGCATCTCTTGCCGCATCAAGCATGGCGGTCAGCCGCTTTGCGCCGAAAAAGGAGGGCGTGCCGCCGCCGAAATAGACCGTGTCAAAGTCTGTGTCGGGCGTTCCGGCGTACCGCAAAAACGCGGCGGTGACGGCGTCGCAATAGGCGTCCATCTGCGCGTCGGTCGGATGAAAGGAATAGAAGTCGCAGTATGCGCACTTTTTGGCGCAGAAGGGGATGTGGATGTACAGACCGCTCATCCGTTGTCTTCCAGCTTGAGGACGGCCATGAACGCCTCCTGCGGGACCTCGACGGTGCCGAACTGGCGCATGCGCTTTTTGCCTTCCTTCTGCTTTTCCAGCAGCTTCATTTTGCGGCTGATATCGCCGCCGTAGCACTTGGAGATTACGTCCTTGCGCAGCGCCTTGACCGATTCACGGGCGATGACGCGGTTGCCGATCGCCGCC
>JAFRUA010000058.1 GCA_017434855.1 Clostridia bacterium | reverse complement strand
TTCTTTGCACTTGTGAAGGTCGCCTTGTAGGTCGCGTCACCGGTCACGGCAACCACGCTCGGCGTCCAGCCAGCGAAGGTGTAGGTGTACTCTGCGGTGGCGGCTTTGGCTGCGTCGGCGTGGGTCGGTACAACGCCGTATTCCACGGTGGTGGTGTCGATCACGGAATCGTCATCGTTCAGCCAGGTGATGGTGTAGCTGTTCTTTGCACTTGTGAAGGTCGCCTTGTAGGTCGCGTCACCGGTCACGGCAACAACCTCCGGCGTCCAGCCAGCGAAGGTGTAGGTGTACTCTGCGGTGGCGGCTTTGGCGGCGTTGGCATGGGTCGGTACAACGCCGTATTCCACGGTGGTGGTGTCGATCACGGAATCGTCGTCGTTCAGCCAGGTGATGGTGTAGCTGTTCTTCGCACTTGTGAAGGTCGCCTTATAGGTCGCGTCACCGGTCACGGCAACAACCTCCGGCGTCCAGCCAGCGAAGGTGTAGGTGTACTCTGCGGTCGAAGTTTTGGCTGCGTTGGCATGGGTCGGTACAACGCCGTATTCCACGGTGGTGGTGTCGATCACGGAATCGTCGTCGTTCAGCCAGGTGATGGTGTACGATCTCTCTGAGGAATCAAACTGCGCCGTATAGGTTGCGTCGCCGGTCACGGAGACAATCGCCGGGGACCAGGTGTTGTTGAACGCATAGGTGTACTGCGCCGTAGCAGTCTTGGTCGGGGTTGGGCCATAGTAAGAAGGCGTTTCGCCGTAGCTGAACGGATCGGTTCCCAGCGTGTTGCCGTCGCCGTCGATCCAGGTGATCGTATAGGTGTTGATCACATAGTCAAACTGCGCCGTATAGGTTGCCGGACCGGAAACCGTAGCGATCATGGGATCCCAACTATAGGTGGTATAGCGGTACTGCGCATCGTCCTCTCTGGTCGGCGCCGAACCGCTGTAAACCGGGGTCGTGCCGTATGCGACCTCATCGGTCGCCAGCAAGGTACCGTCCCAGTTTTTCCATGTGATGGTGTATTTGTTGACGGTGCGGTGCGCTTCGTCATTCTTGTCATAGACTGCGTAATAGATCGTGTTGCTTGTGCCGAGCGCAGGCATGGGATCAAGCGCCGTGGTCGCGTTCGGGTCGGTATTCCAACCGATGGCGGTATAGGTATACTGCGCGTCCGCGGTCGTCGGCATTTCACCGGTGTACGCGGGCACCGTGCCGACCATGGTCCGGGTTGGGCCGGCAAGCGTTTCATCTCCGTTTTTCCATGTAACGGTCACAAAGCCGTCATACAGCGAATAATAGTTCGCGCTCGCGGTGACGGTTTCCGGAAAATCAACTTCCACATCCCAGCCTTCATCGGGATAGGCAGCCGCAGCCCAGCCGACGAACTCATAATCTGCGTCTGTTCCGTCGCTATAGGTCGGATCAGCCGGCGCGGTGAAGGCATCGCCGTGGGTATAGGTCTGGGTGTCATAGGGATGTTCGTTGTCGCCGTTATAGAAGTTGAGCGTGTAGGTGTTGAGTGTAAGATTCTCTGTTGTGATCGTTGTGTCGCCGGTGATGGTGATTGTGCTGCCGCTTGCAGCAACGCTGCCGTTCACCTTCAGCACCGGGGCGGTCTGGTCATAACCGGTCTCGGCCGCCGCCGTGATCGTGACCGTGTCGCCATAGGCATAGGTACCGGCCTCAACACCGGAGATGGTCGTGCCGGTGCCCGGGGTCACGGTGACGGTGTGCAGCGTCTTAAATTCAGGGGCAACTTCGATCAGGTCGATATCCATCTGCCCGGTGAGGCCGCTTTGCTGGCGGCCCTCATGTTCGCCGGTGTAAGCACCGACGAAACGGTAGCCATCCGCAACTTTGATATCCGTGATCTCGTATGTGTCCTCAAAATAAAGATCATCATAGAAATCATTGACGTCGTCTGCGACTTTGACGCCGTTGACATAAATGTCTGCGGTGAAGAAGTCGATATTGTCAAACTTGTATTCGTCGTTGAGCACAGCATTCATGTCAAGCTTCTGCTTGATTTTCTCCCACGTCAGGTTGAACACCGACGTATTGTCAATCGTTGTGATATCGTCTGTATGCTGTGTCATAAGAAGGCCGTCTGTGCACGGCGTCACGCCGCAGGTGACAATTTCTGTCGGGATGGCGATGGTCTTGCCCGCATCTGTCGACAGGAACCAGTGATCCGTGGTATAGCCTCTGCGGGTCGGGTTGGGTGCATAAAAAGCGCTGTTGTATTCACCGTCCCAGTAGACGTTTGTACCGCTCGGAACGTCCACGAATTTCAGATGGAACATAAACATGTTGCGGTACCAGTTCAGGATCGGATAATAATAGGTCGTACTGCCGATCTTGACGCCCCAGGTATTCTTGCAGTAGTTGCCGGAGAAGCCGGACGAGTTTCTCAGGTCGCTGGCACTGATGGCCGTGCCCTGCGCGTCACCCATGGAAACGCCGCTGAGATAATACACATTGTTGCCCACGTTGCCGCCGTAAGCGATGATCGCAAACGGACGGGTGCCGGTCACCTGGCCCGCGTTATAGGAATTTGTGATGTAATACGGCGTTCTGCCGTCTTTGATCTTACCGATCAGACCGCCGTCGTCACGGCCGCCGGAGACGGGACCCCAGTTGAAGCAGTCCGTCATATTCGGGTTATCGTTGGAGCTGCCGCTCAGATCACTGGTCTGGCCGGCGATGCCGCCGTGCGCGCCGTTGTCGTTGTGGTTATAGGTTTCAATCGAGCCCGCGTTCCAGCAACGGCGGATGTAAGAATGGTGATAGGTGCGGCCGAGAATACCGCCGGCGTCGTTATACGCTTTGACGGTGCCGATGTTCCAGCACTGTTCTATGATCGGTTCGCTCTCGTTGCCGTAGCCGAAGATGCCGCCCGCCGCGTCGTTTGTGGACGTGATGGCGCCGCTGTTGCCGCAGTCGTAGAATTCATGATTGGCGTTCTGGCCGTAGCCGAAGATACCGCCGATGGAGTTTTTGCCCGTAATTTCGCCGGTGTTATAGCAGTTGTAGAACTTGTTCTGGTCATCTTCCACGTCACCGAGGATGCCGCCGGCATTGTCGTTGTCGCAGCGGACGCTGCCGTAGTTTTTGTTGTTGCGCCAGATGCCTTTGCCGATGTTGCTGCCAACGATGCCGCCCGCGTCGTCGCGGCCATAGACAGACCCGCGGTTGACGTTGTTTTCGATGGAATGCTCGGCGTCCGTGTCGAGCATACCGGCGATACCGCCGCCGACCTTGGCGCGCGATTCGATCTGGCCTTCATTGACACAGCCGCTCAGCGTCATTTTCTTGTCCTGACTCTTGGAGCCGAAATAGCCGAAAATGCCGCCCGCGCAGGCGTCCGTAGAAACTTTACCGGTATTGGAGCAGTTTGTGAACGAGGATTCGTCATCTTCGATCCAACCTGCCATGCCGCCCGCGTCGCTGTAGCCGGCATAGATCTCACCGGTGTTGGTACAGCCGTTCGCGATGACGCTGCCCTTGGCGTGGCCGACCATGCCGCCCGCGCGGTTGTTGTCGGCGTGGATCGTGACTTCGCTTGAGCAATTGGTGATGCGCAGCGTATTGTCCGCACCGTATTCGCCGACCAGACCGCCGACGTAGTTATAGCCGTAAACGATACCGTTCTTGAGGTGGACGTTTTCAAACGTCAGGTTGCCGTCGCCGTAGCCGACGATCACGGCAAAGCCGTTTCTGCCGTTGTTATTGATGTCGTCAACATAAATACCGTCAACGGTCAGATTCTTGAACGTTGCGTTTCTGGCACTGCGGAACATCGCAACGCGGTGGTCGTCGTTCGTCATCCGGAATTCAAAAATGTTATGACCCTGGCCGTCGAAGGTACCCTCAAAATAATTGTTGCGGTCGTAAAAAACGTTGCTGCCGTTTTCGCCGTTGCCGAAGTTGATACCATTGAGGTCGATATCGATGTCCAGATAGATCGTCTGGCCGGAATAGGACGTGCCGGTGCCCACGTTGTTGATAAACTGTGCGAAGCCGTCCGCGGACGTAATGTGGTTGTTTGAAAAACCGTCGTAGCTCCAGCCGCCCTGCCAGACGTCTATGTCCTGCTCCGCGCTCGCCTTCGTCGGCGCAACGAATACCCACGCGGTCATGAGCATGAGCAGGCTCATGAAAACGGAAAGGGTGCGTCTGAGATTCTTTTGAACTGATTTTTTCATAGAAAAGTCCCCTTTCTATAATAGCTCACAATCATTTTACCTGTTGCGGATTTTTTTGTCAAGATGTACTACAATCTTTTTCATGTTTTTTCCCTTTTTCTTGCATATTGCCAAACGGCATGCCATGGCACCGCGTTCAAAGGCGCCCGATTCTGAATGCGTCGATGGCGCAAAGGTCCGCGTCCCCGTCGCCGAAAACCTGCAGCTGCAGCGGGTACGCACCCGCCGGCGCGGTGAATGCAACCGCCGCTTCACCCCAGTCCGTTCGCTGCGGCAGCGGCGCCGAAACGGCCTCGGTCTCTTCGAGCCGGACCGACAGATGCGTGCCCGCCGCCGCGCGGTACGTCAGCCGCAGCACATACGCGCCGGGTGCAAACAGAACGGGACTGAACGCAAATCCCGCGCCGTTTTTCAGCCCGACGCACGGAAAGCAGCCGTCTTCTGTTTCCGTGACATACGCGCCGCCGAAAAACCGGGCGGCATGGACCGGCGACGTGATGTGCTTTGGCTGCAGCAGCCGCACAAAGCCGTTTGTTGAGGGCACGGCCTGCCGGATGAATCCCTCGTCTTCGTCCACGGTCAGGCGCTCCGCCCGCGCACGCCGCGAAAACGCGGAGTTATTGGACGACGCGTGATAAAACACATACCAGTCCTCCCCTGCCTTGACGATCGACCCGTGGTTGTTCCACGACGCCGGGTCGCAGCCGGCATTGTCGATCACCGTGCCCCGGCGCGCATACGGGCCAAAGGGCGACGACGACAGCGCATAGTCCAGCTTGGTCGGCCGGCCGCCGTTGTTCGGGAAGGCGTCGGTGTATTCCGAAGCGTAGATGATGCAGTACCGGTCGCCGAGCCTGCGCAGCGAAGAGCCCTCATGAAAGCCCGCACAGCCCGGCGCGTTTGAAAGAACATCCGTATGCACGCTTTCCGGTTTCAAAGTGCAAAGGTCGTCGTTCAACTGCGCCAGATTCAGATGAAACTGCCCCCAGGTGTAATAAAGGTGTCCATTGTCCTCCAGCACAGAGGGGTCGATCCCGCGGATGGGTTCCCCGTTCAGCTTGATCTGCCGCGCGTTGACAAACGGCCCGGTCGGGCTGTCGCTTTCGGCAACGCCCTCGGTATCGTCCGACAGACAAAAGAACAGATAGTACTTTCCCCTGTGATACAAAACATCCGGGGCATAAAGCACGGCGTCTGACCAGGGCACGTCAGCGGTACGAAAGCTGACGCCGTGGTCGGTCCAGGCGGACAAATCGCTCAGCGGTGCGGAAACGACGTGATAGCAGTCGCTGCAATACCCCGCGCCGAACCGGTCATAGGAGCCGTAGAGATAGATGCGGTCCCCGAACACTTTGGGCTCCCCGTCTGGGATATAGGTGTCGAACGGCAAAAACGGGTTCAGCCCCGGCGTCTGATGATACATGATGGCAGCCTCCTTTTGCATGGCCGTTTTTTATTTCTATTATAGCACAGGTTTTCAAATCCGGGCAACAAAAAACGAACAAACACTTTGGTTTATTTTAAAAAAAAGTGTTGTATCGGACGAAACGATGTGTTATAATGATTTTGCAAAAACATATAGGAGGGAACTGAAATGTTTGACAACATCAAAACAGCCGTTGACGGAATTCTGGACGTCATCTCTTCGTTTTTTGTGAGCATCCTGTTTTTCCTTTTCAACCGATAAGTTTATCTTTGACCAAGGTCCGCATCAAACCCGGTGCGGGCTTTTGCTGTTCACGGAAAAAGAAGCTGTAAAGAAAACAGGGGTGATGAAAATGACAACGCAGGAACGACCGCTGATGAAAAACAAAGCCTTCGGCATTTTGCTTCTTGTCATGGCGCTGATCGGTCTGGGCATCACCGTTTTGCGCATTGTCTGCTATGAATTCAAACACGATCCGCAATACTATGCCGTGGATTACGGCCGGTTCAACTTCTTGTCCTATTTTACGATCCAGTCCAATCTCTATGTGTATTTCTATCTGTTCTGCCTCGCCTTTGCCGTTTTCGGCCTTGCGCGGGCAAAGCCGATCGCTTTTCACCCGATGGTGCGCCTGACCGTGATGACCTATATCCTGGTGACCGGCGTTGTCTATTGCGGCGGTCTGCCGCTGGGCATGTCGCCGCCGCTGACGTGGGGCGGCTTTCAGAACAATTTGCTGACATGCGCCCAGGTGCTGAACCACATGGTCATGCCCGTGTTTGTGTTCCTTCTGTTCCTGTTCCCGCCGACGAACGCCAAAATCAACAAAAAGAAGCTGCCGCTGGTCGCCGTCTATCCGCTGGTCTATTCGGTGCTTTCCATCCCGCGCGGCGCCCTGATCGATCCGCCGTTCTTTCCCTACCCGTTTTTTCGGCCGGACTTTTTCTGGAACATCCTTTGCAGGGGACGTGAAATGAACCTTGCGGCGGCCTATCTGCTGATGATTCCGTTCGTGCTGGCCGGCGTCGGTCTGTTCCCGGTGATCGCGTTGGGGCTGGCGCACCTTCACGACAGGTGCAGCGACCGGCTTGCAAACAAAGAGGAGGGCCGCGCATGAAAGCGTTTTTGAAATCAGCGATTGCCATGATCTGCTGCTTTTGCAATCTGGTCAGCTTCACGCTCTTTTATCCCAAGGCGCCGCAAACCGATTCCGTGCGGTTTGCGCAATCGCTCGGCCGCGGCTGGAATCTCGGCAACACACTGGAAGCATGGCAGATCCCAAAGCCGGAGGATACCGAAACCTGCTGGGGCAACCCGAAAACAACCAAAGAATTATTTGTACTTTTGAAGGACCTCGGCTTCACGTCCGTCCGCATCCCCGTGACCTGGTTTCAGCACATGGACGCCGATCACAACATCGAAGCCGCGTGGCTTGACCGTGTCGGCGAGGTTGTGGACGCCGTGCTGGAGCAGGGCCTGTATGCCGTTGTCAACGTGCAGCATGACGATCAGGACTGGCTGATCGCCGATTATGAACACGAGGCGCACGCCGCCGCGATCCTGGCGCATGTCTGGACGCAGATTGCCGAACACTTTGCCAATGTTGATGAACGGCTGGTGTTTGACGTGATGAACGAGCCCCGGGTGGTCGGCTCGCCGGACGAATGGGTCGGCACCCCGGAGGAACGCGACGCGGTCAATCACTTCAACCGGGCGGCGCTGCACGCGATCCGCTCTGCCGGTGGTTATAACCAAACACGGTACGTCATGATCACCACCTGCTGCGCCAGCGTTTTGCCGGAAAACTGCGACGCGCTGGAAATACCGGACGACGACCGGGTGATCGTTTCGCTTCACTACTATTACATGACCGCGCACCGTTCCGAATATGCGGACTGCGTAAAGCGCCTGAAAATCGCCGATTACATTGAGATCCACAAAACGCTGCGCCACATTTACAAGACGTTTCTCAAAAAGGGCGTGGGCGTCTGCATCTCGGAATTCGGCTGGACTGACCGCACGCATCTCAAAAACCTGACCGACAAAACCAGGCAGTTTGTGCGGCTGGTGACAAATTACGGCATGTCCTGCATGGTCTGGGACAACGGCGGCGATTTTCGCCTGATCGACCGCAATGCCATGGTCGCGGAATTCCCGGACGATGTGCAGGCGATCACGCAAAGATACAGATAAGGGGGCCTTGCCGTGCGCATATTTGCTTTGGAGCTGAACAACGACATCAAAGGCGTTGAGCAAAGAAAAGCTTATATTGAAGACCTGATCCGCCGGCTGCCGCAGCCGGAGCTGGTGGTGCTGCCGGAACTGGCGCTTTGCAGCTATATGGCAAGCCGGGAAATCTGGCAGTACGCGGATGACTGCGGCAAAAACGCCGCCGCGTGGGCGGCCGCAATCGCAAAAAAGTACCGCACCCATCTCGGCGTCGGCTATCTGGATCGGGAGGACGGGGATTATTATAACCGCTATCTGATTGCCGGGCCGGACGGCGTCTGCGGCGTTGTGACCAAGTCCGAGGGCGAATCTGCCGTTTTTAAACGCGGACGCTTCGGCAGTGTGATTGAAACACCGTTCGGCAAGGTCGGCGTCGGTATCTGCTATGATTCCCGGCGCAAACACTTTTATGACAATGTCAAAACTGAACCGCTGTCGCTGATCCTGTTCCCGCACGGTGCGCCCGCCGACCCGACCAAACCGGACCGGGAGCGCCGCGAGATCGACACGCGCTGTCTGCGATATGCAAACGCATTCGGCGTGCCGGTGGTCTATGTCAACTGCAAAGGTGCGCTGGAATTCATGCCCGGCAAGATGGGACGGATGATGCAAAAGCGCGGGTTCCGGATGAACGGCATGAGCAAGATCTATGCCGCCGGCGCCGCCGCACTTTCTGCCGATGTTCCGGAAGCCGTGGGCGCGGACGTGTCGCTTTCTCCGCAGCGGCTGAAGCAGGAGATCCGTTTTTACGGGGAAGACATCCTGCCGGGCAACCGGCTGTTTCGTCATTTGATTTTGCAGCCGGATACCAAAGCCGGCGTCGCTTCCTATGAAAAGCACAAAACAGATGCGGTGCCGAATACCTGACCGCACATAACCATGGGGCGCCTTTGAATCCATCGACGATTCAAAGGCGCCCGGCGTTTTTTTGATTGGCGCCTCTAAAAACGCAAGTTGTTTGAGCGGCGCGCAGTTTTCAAAGGGGCCCTGTCTACGATTTTTTCTTTGAAAGCAGCCAATCCAGCCAGCCCTCGTTTCTAAAGAATGTCTTATACATCTGATGCCCCTGCCGGTCCCGGCGGGTATAGCGAACCTCTGCGCCAAGCGCTTTCAGCCGTTCAAAGCAGCGGTCGTCGCTTTCGACCGGAACCACCCGGTCGTCTGCTGCGTGCGCCAGCCAAAGCGGAATATCCGCAATGCGCTCCAGCGCTGCACCCTCATCTTCAAGCGCACCCATGACCTCAACCGCGGCGGCATACAAATCCGGGCGATCCAGCAGTGCGCGCCAGGTGCACTTTCCGCCAAAGGACGTGCCGTAAGCGTAAACGCGCGACGGATCGATTTCATGCGCCGCAATCAGCAATTCAACGACCCGATTGCACTGCGCCGCGCAGTTTCGCGGATTTCCGGCGCTGCGCATCGCCTGCGGAACAAACAGATTGCAGCCGCGTTTGGCAGCCAATGCGCCCCGCGCATACATCAGAAATTCCAGCAGCGGCTTGATGTTTCTGTGTCCGATCGTGCCGCCGCCTCCGAAATAGACGACCAGCGGCTGCTCCTTTTTCTTTGCAGCTTTGAAACGAAAAGGAAGCACAACGCCGGCGGACCGATCAACAAAAACGTATCGGTGATACCCGATAACAGACCGGGATTGCAGACGGATGCCGTCCGAATACCGGGCGCATACCTTTCGCCGAAAGATTTCTTCCGACCGAAGCCGCGCAGAAAAACGGCAAAGCTTTTTCCAGTGCTTTTCCAACGTTCCGGCGTTGTCGCTGAATTTAACGATCCCGCCCGGCCGCAGCCAATAGAGTGCGCCGTCTTCACCCAGCGCAGGCACCGCGCCGTCTTCGCGCTCCGGCAGGCAGCGAAACCGCAGCGCGGAAAGGAACGCCTGCCGGGTGCCGTCGTTCACGGCAAACACGGCGCAGCGCCCTGTTTTATTTATGCGGTACAAAAACGCCTTGAGAGGATCGAGCTCGATTTGTGATGCTTCGGCAAACAAATAATAGGTCATCCCCGGTCCTCTGCTTGCTCAAACGCATAATAGGCCGCCAGCTTTTCAACATCTGCCGGACCGAACGCTTTATTGAAAATCAACAGGTCGTCCAGATTCATCAGCGCATCGTTGCCGGTGTTGATCTTTCCGGACGCGTCGTCGCCGACGGTGAACGGGAGCGCATCCATCGAAACGTCTGCAAATTCCGCGGGCAGCGTCATCGTTTTTCTGTGCCTGAAATTCCGATACAGATCGATCGCGCAGTCCTTTCTGCGGAACACAACGGTCACATGCAGCCAGCCGCCGGAGACCTCACGAAAATACGGCAGCGTAAACTCCTGATAGGAATTCGGGTCCGGCGTTTCAACGCCGATCCACGTCGCCATGTTTGTAAAGCCCAGCATAAACCCCGGGCCGGAATCGGTCATCGTTTTGGTCCCGCAGTAATAAGCCTCTGCCGCCGGCGCGCCGTCCACCTTCAGCCAGGCACAGACCGTAAAATCCGCTGTGCCGAATTTCACATCCTCTGATACCAGGCGGCCCGTTGCGCCCAGCTCCGCGTGCGCGCCGCGCACCCCGGTCGAATAATACTTGACATGCCCGTGCTCGATGAATCGCGCCCTGCCCATGGCGTCGTCCGCATTGTACTCAAAAAACATTGCCAGCTTGATTTCGTCCGGTGCAAAGAACGCAGTCAGGCCGTTTTCGGCAAACAGATCCGGCTGCGGCTGCGGCACAATATCACAGCGCGTGCCGCATGCGTCCATGAGATATGGCGTATTGCAGTCTGAAAACACGCCCGCAGGAACCTGAGAAGAATACCCCTCCGGCTGCGGCTGCGGAATCTCCAGGCCAAAGGCATGGCGAACAATGGCGTTGATGTCTTTTGTGGCGGCAAAAAATTCGGTCGTTTTGTTGACGGTCTTTCCCGCAAGCGCAAAATAGATATACTTTTCCGTATCGGTATAACCGCCGTGCCCGTGCTTGAAACCGCCGTGGTCTGTGATCACAATGAACAGCGTGTCGTCAATGATGCCGGCAGAAACATAGGCGTCATAGATCCTGCCCACCATTGCATCCACGTCGGAAATGCACGACAGATGGCCGGCAGTGCCGTATCCGTCACGGTGACCGGCTTCATCCGGGTCGTCGATCTGAACAAACAGTAAAGCGGGCTTTTTTTCTTTCACACAGGCAACCACCCGGTCTGTGGTGTGCGCGCCGTTGTCTGCCGTCTGCTTTTCCACGCCGATGTCCTGCTCAATGATGCCGCAGTTGATCGGGTCCCAGTTGCTCACAGAGCAAAGCACACTTTGCGGAAAGGCCCGGCGGACCGTGGCAAAGATGGTCGGCAGTTCACGGTTGGTATATGGCCGCTGGCTGATTCCGCCGTTTGTCAGCCCGTGCACCTCCGGATCGACGCCGATCAGCATCGCGCCCCAGTTTTGCGCACTGATGGTGGGAAACAGGGAGACCGCGTGCAGGGTCGCCGCGCCGTTTTCAAAGATCCTGTCCATGCAGGGCGTCGCCGTGTCTTTGCAGAAATTTCCCATTCCGTCAAGTCCGACGATCGCCACATGTTCATAACGCCGGGCTGCAGGGTTCGTTTCGTTTTCATTTTTGAAACACAATGGTTCTTTGTTCGGATGCATGGCATTCCCCTCCTGTTGGTTTGTTCTCTTTCATTACACCGCGTTTTTTCGTTTTTGTCAAGTGCATTCAAAAAAAGCGCACAAAAAACGGCGTTTTTGCGCCGATCGACGCTGCCGGTTTCACCCGCCGTATCAAAGACGTCCAAGTGTCAAAAGCCGCCATCAAAGGGGATGCTGCATTTAGCAACAGTCCCAAAGACAGCGGCTTTGATTTGTATCATGCGTCAGCGATCCTCGCGGAAATACGGCAAGCCCAGACTGGCCGGCGGCTGATTTTCACGCTTTTTGCGCATGCTGGTGACGATGAGAACAAGGATGGTCACAACATACGGCGCCATCTGAATCAGCGACTGCGTACCTAAATCCATCGGGATGAATTCATTGAGATAGAAGTGAACAAGATACAATCCGCCGAACAGAATGGAACCGAAAATCGAAAAGTCCGGCCGCCAGAGCGTAAAGATAACCAGCGCGATCGCAAGCCAGCCGCGGTCGCCGAAGGCGTCGTTGGACCAAACGCCGTCCGCATAGTCCATCACATAATACAGTCCGCCAAGCCCGGCGATCATGCTGCCGACGCAGGTGGCCAGATACTTATTCTTTGCAACGCTGATCCCGGCGGCGTCTGCGGTTGCCGGATTTTCACCAACGGCGCGCAGGTTCAGGCCGGGGCGCGTCTTGCGCAAAAAGATTGCCGCAACGATTGCGATCAGGATTGCCGCATATGCCAAAAAGCTGTAAGAGAAAAAGATCTCGCCCACCTTTCCGAATTTGGTTGCAATGGGCAGCGTGCGCTTAAAGCAATAGCTTGTTCCGCTCAAGGCAACCGACGTGATGTCCGCTTTCACAAGCTTGATCAAAGAGCCGCCGAAAAAGTTTCCGATTCCGACGCCGAACGTCGTCAGCGCAAGGCCGGTCACGTTTTGGTTGGCGCGCAGCGTTGTGGTCAGGAAAGAATAGATCAAGCCCATGATCAGCGACCCCAGCAGACAGCAAAGCAACGGAATCAGAATTGCAAGCGCAGAATTGATCCGGCTTTTGTCGGCCAGCGAGTTTTCATAAAAGAATGCACCGATCACGCCGGAAATTGCACCCACATACATGACGCCTGGAATACCGAGGTTCAAATTGCCGCTTTTTTCTGTGATAATTTCACCCGTGGAGCCGTACAGCAGCGGAATGCCCTGGGTCACGGCGCTGTGAACGAACATTGCAATGTTCATTTCGCCTCCACCTCCTTGTGCTTTCGGAACTTGATCTGATATTGAATAAAGAATTCACTGCCAATGATGAAAAAGATGATGACGCCGGACAGAATATCCGAAAAAGACTTGTTCAGCCCCAGACCGGAAGAAATCTCGCCCGCGCCCTGCTGCATAAAAATGAGCAGCAGCGACGTCAGGATCATCACGAGCGGATTAAACTTTGCAAGCCAAGACACCATGATGGCGGTGAACCCGCGGCCGCCCGCCGTGTCGCTTTTGATCGTGTGATCGGTACCGGCAACCAGCAGCAGCCCCGCCACACCGCACAACGCACCGGAAAGCAGCATTGTGCGAATGATAACTTTTCTGACGTTGATTCCAATATATTTGGCGGTGTTTTCGCTCTCGCCGACCACGGCGATCTCATACCCGTGCTTGCTGTGCGTCAGATAAATATAGACCGCAACCGTCAGCACCGCAACAATCAGAATGTTGAGCAGATACGGATAATTGCCGATCACCGGCAGCCACCCGGCTTCGGTCCGCTCATTGATGGTGTTGATCTGCCCGGAGCCTTTTGGATTTGCCCAGACATGTGAGAAAAAGGCGATGATCTGCATCACGATATAGTTCATCATCAGCGTAAACAGCGTTTCGTTTGTATTCCAGAACGCTTTGAAGATTGCGGGGATGACTGCCCAGATCGCGCCGGCAACAATGCTTGACAGAATAACGACCAGGAGCAAAACCGTCGGCTGCAGCTTGTCACCGAAAAGGATCATGCAGGCCGCTGCGGCAAAGCCGCCCATCAGAACCTGACCCTCGGCCCCGATGTTCCAAAAGCGCATTTTGAACGCGGGAGTGACGGCAAGCGCAACGCACAACAACATTGCAACCCCTTGCAGCAAGGTCCAAATCTTTCGCGTGGTGCCGACAGCGCCTTGCACAAGCGCGGCAAAAACACTGAGCGGATTGATTTTTGTCAGCGTATAGGTGATGATGGCGCAAACCAGTAAGGACGCGGCGATTGCGCCCAAACGAATCAGCCACGACTTCCAAAACGGAAGAGCTCCGCGTTTAGAGATGTGGATCAGCGGTTCACGCTTCAGCTTTTCGCCGGTCAGATTCATTGCGCTTCCTCCTCTCTGTGATGCGCCTTTGTCATCAAAAGCCCCAGTTCTTCCTTGGTGACGTCGCGACCGTCCACAATCCCGGTCACAACGCCGCCGCTGATGACCAGAATGCGGTCACACAGTTCAGTCAGAACGTCAAGGTCTTCACCCACAAAAATGACGGCGACCCCGTTCTCTTTTTGCTTCATCAGCAGGTTATAAATCAGATAAGACGAATTAATGTCCAGGCCGCGCACGGGGTACGCCGCCATCAGGACCGTCGGCGAAGAAGAAATCTCGCGCCCGACCAGAACCTTTTGCACATTGCCGCCGGAAAGTCTGCGCACCGGCGTCTGCGGGCCGGGCGTCACAATCTGCAGCTCTTCGATAATGCGCTTTGCCAGATCGCGCGGCTCTTTGCGGCGCAGCAGAAAAAACCCGCCCTTGCGATAAGACCGCAGCATCATGTTGTCTGCAATGCCCATGGAACCGACCAGACCCATGCCGAGCCGGTCCTCCGGAACGAAAGACAGCCGCACGCCGAGGTTGCGAATCTGCATCGGCGTCTTGTTGCGCAGGTTCTCTTCCCGTCCGGTTTCGGGATTGGAATACAAAATGCTGCCGCTTTTCAGGTGCTGCAAACCGGCAATCGCTTCCAGCAGCTCTTTTTGCCCGCTGCCGGAAATGCCCGCGATGCCGAGGATCTCGCCGGCGTTTGCGGTGAAATTGACGTTGCGCAGAATGGCGCGGCCATCCGGCGCCAAAACGGTCACGTTCGTCAGCGTCAAACGCTTTTGAAGGTCCTTCGGCTCAGAGCGCTCAATGTTCAGGCTGACCTTTTTGCCGACCATCATTTCGGTCAGGATGCCTGCGTTTGCTTCGGCCGTATTGATTGTTCCGATGTATTCACCCTTGCGCAGGACCGAAACGCGGTCTGAAATTTCCAGCACTTCATTCAGCTTGTGCGTGATGATGATGATCGCCTTGCCGTCGTCACGCATCCTGCGCATCACGTCAAACAGCTTGCGAATCTCCTGCGGGGTCAGCACGGCGGTCGGTTCGTCAAGGATTAGAATATCCGCACCGCGATAAAGGGCCTTGACGATCTCGACGGTCTGCTTTTCCGAAACAGACATCTGATAGATCTTTTTGGTCGGATCGATCTCAAAGCCGTATTTTTTGCAGGTCGCACGAATTTTTTTCTCGGCCGCTTTCAGATCATAGATACCTTCTTCCATCCCGAGCACGATGTTTTCGGTTGCGGAAAAGACGTCGATCAGCTTGAAGTGCTGATGAATCATTCCGATCTTATAGCGATAAGCGTCCCTCGGCGACTGGATGGATGCAGGCTGCCCGTCGATGAAAATTTCGCCTTCATCCGGGTGATAGATGCCGCTGATCATGTTCATCAGCGTGGTCTTTCCGCTGCCGTTCTCTCCAAGGATCGAAAGGATCTCGTGATGAAACACATGCAGCGAAACGTTTTTGTTTGCAACGATGGAGCCGAAGGTCTTGGTGATGTTTTTCAATGCAATGGCTTCTGTACGTTCCAAGGTCGTTCCTCCCCCTTTAAAACTCAAAAACATGCCGGGCAAAGCACAGCATTTTTTTCAACTTTAAAAATAAGAAACAGCCGGGCGGCGTTTAACCGCCCGGCAAGCATCAAATACAAATCAGAAATCAATCGCCGTATGCCGTGTTCAACAGCGTGATGCCGTCGATCTGCAGATCGAAATACGGTGCGCTGCGGAATTCGGACTCATGGAAGTAACCGTCAGAAACAACCTCGGTGTCCGGGGTATACTTCTCGTCAGAGTCAACGTCTGCCTGATAGGAATCAAGCGTCTTGCCCTTCACGGTAAAGGTTGCGGTATCAAAGACATGCACGGAACCGTCAAGCAGCTTTGCCTTCACTTCTTCGATCTTTTCGGCAGTGCCGGGGGCGGCAACCGCTTCGTTGAGCTCGGTCAGCGCGACGGAGCCGGTCTCGATGCTGCCGGTCCAGTCGGTGTCAAATGCTTTCCCGTCCATGGTCGCTTTGATCGCCATCTCAAAGTACGGCGTCCAGTCAATCTTGGAAGAAATGATATAGGTGTTTTCTCCAACGGACTTCGTGCTGCCGTTATAGGAAACATTGGGGATCTTCTTTGCTTCGCAGGCGGTCGGCGCGCCCATGGAGTCGGCGTGCTGGCTGATAAGTTTGCAGCCGGTGCTGATCAGCTTGTTGGCAGCTTCCTTTTCAAGCGCTTCGTCATACCAGGTGCCGGTGAACTGAACTTCCATCGTCACAGACGGGCAGACGGACTTTGCGCCCAGATAGAAGGAGGTATAACCGGAAATCACTTCCGCATAGGTGAAAGCGCCGACATAACCCATCTTCGCTTCCTCGGCGGTGAATTCGCCCTTTTCGATCATCTCGTTGAGCTTCATACCGGCGGCAACGCCCGCAAGATAGCGGCCCTCATAGATGGAAGCGAACGCATTGTGATAGTTGTCAAGCCCTTCGGTGTGCGCTCTGGTACCGGTCGCATGCGAGAACTGCACGTCCTTGAATTCCTTGGCAGCCTTGATCATATAGGATTCATGGCCGAAAGAATCCGCAAACACGAAATCGCAGCCTTCGTCCACCAGATCGGCGGCAGTTTCATAGCATTCGTTGCCTTCCGGAATGTTGGTCTTCAGAACGTATTCCACGCCAAGATTGTCACAGGCCTTTTTCGCAGCTTCGATGAAGTTCTTGTCATAGGTGGAGTTTTCGTCGTGCAGGAAGATGAAGCCGGCTTTGAACTTGTCGTCCTTCTTTGAACCGCACGCAGCGAGCGAGAGCACCAGCACAAGTGCCAGCAGGATTGCGAGAACTTTTTTCATACTTTTTCCTCCGTTTTTTGTCCGGATCGGACAGATTATTTAAAACAACGCTGCCTTGCGGCAACATCATTTTCTGAATTTGATTTCGCCGCCGTCCATACTTTCGATGACAGCCAGCGATTCCACACGCACGCCCTTTTCACGGATGCGCGACGCGCCGGGCTGGAACGCCTTTTCGATCGCGATGCCGCAGCCGGCAATCTCGGCGCCTGCCTGGCGGCAAAGGTCGATCAGCCCAAGCAGGGCGTTGCCCTCGGCCAAAAAATCGTCGATGATGAGCACGCGGTCGCCTTTTCCAAGAAATTCTTTGGAGACGATCACGTCATACGTCGTGCCATGCGTATAGGATTTGACCGAAGTCTTAAACACGGACGAAGCAATGTTTTTGGTCTTGGTTTTTTTCGCAAACAGCACCGGACAATCAAAAAACTGCGCTGTTATACACGCAATACCGATCCCGGACGCTTCAATCGTCAGGATCTTGTTAACACCGCAGTCACTGTATAATCTTTTAAACTCTTTGCCGATTTCGCCAAGCAGAGCAACGTCCATCTGATGATTCAAAAAAGAATCGACCTTGAGAATACTCCCCGGGAACAGTTTGCCGTCTTTGAGAATACGCTCTTCCAAAAGTTGCATGGGACTCACCGCTTTCCGAAAATTCGGGCCGGAGCAACCGCTCGCCCCGGTACGTTCTTATTCTATCAAATACCGTCGATTTTTGCAATAAGTTTGCAACATTTTTTTCGTAAAAGTTGTCTTTGGTTCCTCTTCCGCTCTTGTGAAAATTGCACAATCGCACCGCAGCCGTGCTTTTGCCGGCAAAAAGTATAGAGCGGCGAGCCAGGGCAGGCCGCTCCCCGCTTCACGCAGTTTTCAGGTACCCGATCGTTATTCCAGCACCGCGCCGTTTGACACGGGGCCCACCAGCCTGGCGTATCGCGCAAGCCAGCCCTTTTTCACCGGGCAGTCCGGAATCACAAGCGCTTCGCGCCGCTGCGCAAGCACCTCTTCGCTGACCTCCAGCGTCAAAGTCCGCTTCGCGATTGAGTAAGAAACCGTGTCGCCGTTTTCCACCAGCGCGATGGGGCCGCCCAGCGCCGCTTCCGGCGACACATGGCCGATCACGCCGCCGCGCGACAGGCCGGAGAATCGGCCGTCCGTCACCAGGGCAATGTCCTTGTCCATCCCCATGCCGCACATCAACGCCGTCAGCATCAGCATCTCCTGCATTCCGGGGCCGCCCTTCGGCCCCTCATAGCGCAGCACCACCACGTCGCCGGGCACGATGTCGCCAAAGATCAGCGCGTTCAGCGCCTCCTGATGGCTGCCGAACACCTTGGCCGGGCCGCGGTGTTCAAACATGTTCGGGTCCACGCCGGCGGTCTTGATCACGGCGCCCAGCGGGGCCAGATTGCCATAGAGCACGGCAAGGCCGCCCTCCGGGGAATACGGATCACTGAACGGGCGGATCACGCTGCGGTCGCGCACGGCAGCCGCCGCGGTGTTTTCGGCCAAGGTCTTGCCGGTGACGGTTTCCTGCTCGCCCCAGAGCACGCCCGCCTCGATTGCCTGACGGATGACGGCAGAAACCCCGCCGGCGTTGTCAAGATCGACCATCAGGTGCGGGCCGGAGGGCGAGAGCTTCACCAGGTGCGGCGTTTCTCTGCCGATGCGGTCAAAGTCGTCAAGCGAAATGCCGATGTCCATCTCATGCGCCAGCGCGGGCAGATGCAGCGCCGTATTGGTGGAGCAGCCGAGCATCATATCCAGCTTGATGGCGTTGAAGAACGATTCCTTGGTCAAAAATGTGGAGGGCTTCACGTCATACTTTGCCAGCTCCACCGCGCGCATGCCGGACCGCTTTGCCATGTGGTACCGTTTGGAGCTGACCGCCGGAACGGTGCCGGTGCCCGGCAGCGCGATGCCGAGGACTTCTGTCATGCAGGCCATGGAGTTTGCCGTGAACATGCCCTGGCAGGACCCGCAGGTCGGGCAGACCTCGTCCTCATAGGCGCAGTAGACCTCGCTGTCCATCGTGCCGGCAATGACCTGACCGGCGCACTCCGCAATCGCCTGCACGTCCACGCGCTCGCCGTTGTAGTTGCCCGGCAGCATGGGGCCGGCGGTCACGACGATGAACGGAATGTCCAGCCGCAGCGCGCCCATGATCATGCCGGGAATGATCTTGTCGCAGCCGCACACCAGCACCACGGCGTCGCAGATGTGCGCCTTTGCCATGGTTTCCACGCTGTCGGCAATCAGTTCGCGGCTCGGCAGCGAATACTTCATACCCTCTGTGCCCATGACCATGCCGTCACAGATGCCGATGGTGCCGAATTCGACCGGTGTGCCGCCGCCCATCAGGACGCCGTCCTTGACCGCCCGGCCGATTTTGTCAAGGTTTGAGTGTCCGGGGAAAAAGTTGGAATAGGAATTGCAGATGCCGATGAACGGCCGGCGGATCTCTTCGTCGGTCAGACCGGCGCCTTTCATCAGGGATCGCGCACTGACTTTGGTGTCGTCGGATTTCAGCTCATAGCTGCGAAATTCGTCTTCATCCAGTGGAATTCTCTTTGTCATAATCAACGCTCCGTTTCGGTTGGATTTGATTTCAGTCTACACAGAACGCGGCGGATTGTCAATGTCAAAAAAGAACATAGAAAGCTGCGGATGGAAAGTTTACAGAATTTTAACAGACAAAACCGGCGGGTATGTTAAGATGAAGAAAAAAGAGGATGGTGTTTCCAATATGATCGGCATCGGCAAATGGCAAGGGTCCGTTAATATTCAGATTTTAAGATTCAGCGGCGATGTGTTCGTCACGATCGAAGACAACGACGGCGCCTATGCCGTGGACATCAAACTGCCGCCGCAGCTTGAAAAAGTGAAGCTGCGCTTTGACACGATTGAAGAGGTCGGCGACAACGGTCTCAAGGGCAAGGGCAAGCTGCTGACTCCCGCAGGCAGAGAGCTGGGCTTTGAAGCGAATGTCAGCTTTGACGGCGACGAAATGACCGGTGCGCTGAAAATCGCGATCGCCAACATCAAGATCAAAAACGGCCACCGCATCGGCTGAACCAATCAACAAACCACAATCGCGCAGAGATTTGCCGGCTGACAGATCTCTGTGTTTTTTTTGCTTGAGATTGCGTGCCTCTAAAAACTGCGCGACCGAGCGGCGCACAGTTTTTTAGAGGCGCCCGATTGCAAACCCATTGCAAAACGCCGCAAAATGTGGTATATTTAGCTCGATGAATCAAACGATGAACGCAAGGAGGTTTGTGAAGCATATGCCTTTATTGAGCGAACGGGTGGGAACCTTCACCGATTCTGTGATCCGCAGGATGACGCGCATCAGCAATGAATACGGCGCCATCAACCTGTCTCAGGGGTTTCCGGACTTTGACCCGCCGCGGGTGCTGCTGGATGCGCTGGCAAAGGTATCCTATGCCGGGCCGCACCAGTATTCCGTCACCTTCGGCGCCCAAAATTTCCGTGAAGCGCTGGCGCGAAAAGTATCAAAAACCATGGGAAGGACCGTCGACCCCGACACGGAGCTGTGCGTCACCTGCGGCAGCACCGAAGCCATGATGGCGGCCATGATGACGATCTGCAACCCCGGCGACAAGGTGATGGTATTCTCGCCCTTCTATGAAAACTACGGCGCCGACGCCATCCTGTCCGGCGCCCGGCCGATCTATATCCCGCTGGTGCCGCCGGAATATCATTTTGACCTGAAGCTGATCGAAAACGGCTTCCGCCAGGGTGCAAAGGCAATCGTGATCTGCAACCCTTCCAACCCCAGCGGCAAGGTGTTCACGCGAAGGGAGCTGGCAGCCATCGGGGCGCTGGCCCTGCAATACGACGCCTTTGTGGTCACAGACGAGGTGTATGAGCATATGGTCTATGCACCCAATGTCCACACGGCAATGGCGTCTTTGCCCGGCATGTTTGATCACACGATCACCTGCAATTCTCTTTCCAAAACATACTCCATCACCGGCTGGCGGCTGGGCTATCTCTGCGGCCCCGCCCGGGTGATCGACGGCGCAAGAAAGGTGCATGATTTTCTGACAGTCGGTGCGGCGGCGCCGCTGCAGGAAGCGGCTGTTGCGGGCCTGGAGCTTCCGGAAAGCTACTACACCGAACTGCAGACCATCTACACCCGGAAGCGCGACTTCTTTTGCAGCGGCCTTGACCGGATCGGATTGAAGCATAACATCCCGCAGGGCACCTATTTTGTGATGCTGGACATACGGGCGTTCCTGGACCTGCCGCAGTTTCAGGGCTATACAGATCTGGAATTTTGCGAATGGATGATCAAAAACATCGGCGTCGCCGCCGTTCCCGGCTCCAGCTTTTTCCGCGAACCGGTGAATCATCTGATCCGCCTGCATTTTGCAAGGCAGCAAAGCACGCTGGCAGAGGCGCTGCACCAGCTGGAAAAGATGGCCGCGCTGCTGCCGGATACAAAACAATCCATCATTTGATAAATGAATCGGGCGCCGGCCAACCTCTTTCGGGTCAGCCGGCGCCTTTGTTTTGAGCCGCTGTTTTCACAGCGCTCCCCTTTCGGGGTTCGCCGTTCTTTTTGATCACGTTGATTCCACGGCGCTCACCGGTGTGTCAGCAGATACTTATAAATCTTCACGCCCTCTGCAATGGCAGAGACCGAAACATTCTCGTTTGCGGCGTGCATCGCTTCGATCTGTTCTTTGGAAAGTCGCGTCGGTGTGAACCGCAGCACATTTTCGCAAACGATCTCAAACCGTCTGGAATCCGTTCCGCCCGTCATCAGATACGGCGTCACCAGGCAGTCGGGCAGGCAGGCGTGCAGGTTCGCTTCCAGTATTTTGAACTCCGCACTGTCCGGCGGCGACGTCCTGGAAGCGTCGCGCGAAAACAGCACCTCGGTTTCCACGTCGTATTTCGCGGCGATCTTTTGCAGCACGGCCACGGTCTGCTGCGCGTTCTGCTGCATCGACGGGCGGATGTTGCAAATGACCGACGCCTCGTCCGGCAGCACGTTCGGTGCGGTTGAACCTTCCGCCATGGTAAACGCGGCCGTGGACTGCACAAAGGCGCGGGTCTGGCCGGAAAGATGCACAAATGCCGCCTTGATCAGGCCGCCGAAGACGTTGCGGTTGGCCAGCAAAAAGCGCAGCGGAAAGCTGAGATACGGCGCCACATTGTCCAGGATTTCAGGCATCGGCGTCACCAGCTTTGCCCGGAACGGCATCTTTCGATCCACCTCCACCATCAGCTTGGACAGCCGGATCAGCGGAGAATTCTTCGGCGGTGTGGAGGAGTGGCCGCCGGCGCTTTTCGCCGTAAATTTGACATTGCAAAAGCCTTTTTCCACAACGCCGATCGCCGCCACCGGCAGCTTGAGCCCCGGGATCATGCCGGCCACAATTGCGCCGCCCTCGTCCAGCACCAGGTCCAGCCGAATGCCCTGCGATTGCAGATACTCCGCCGCGGCATCAGAGCCGCCGCCGGAATTTTCTTCGTTGCGTGAAGAAAAGAACCAGATGTCCTGCTCGGGCGCAAAGCCCTCTTCCAGCAGCTCTTCCAGCGCCTGCAGCTCGCAGCAGACCGTGCTTTTGCAATCCATGGCGCCGCGGCCCCAGACACAGCCGTCTTCGATCTCGCCGGAAAACGGGTCCTTTGTCCAGCCGGCCTGATCCACAGGCACCACATCCTGGTGGCCCATCAGCAAAATCCCGTTTTTGGAAGGGTCGGTCCCCTTCCAGCGGCGCAAAAGATTGCCGTTCAGATCGTAGTTTTCAAACGTACTGAACACACGGGGAAACAGCTCGGCCAGCTTTTCCTGAAAAATGAGAAACGATTCATACGGCTCATCCTCTTTTTTGGAGATGGTCGGGATCTGCACCATGGCAGACAGCTTTTCGGCATAGCGCTGTTCCTCTTCGCTCGTCCAGGAAACGGCGGGCGGCACATCCGGCAGCGTCTTTTTCACAGCGACCGCCTTTGCGGTACACAGAGCGGCCGGGATGCCCAACGCGGCGGGCACGGCAAATTTGAATCCTTTTAAAAGTGACATATGCATTCTCCTTTTCAACACGTTTCTGCTTTCATCATACCACGCTTTTTCAATGTTTGCAACCACTTTTTGTCTGTTTTTCCCTGCGTTTCGCCCGGGATGAAGGAACTCCTTAAGAGCGCCGGCATGATATGCGTTCGTCTCGGCAAACGGTTTTTCACCTGGAAAGAACGATCCAATACCGCTCCAAAGACACCTGTTCGTCCGGCTCATAAACGGTGGATTCATATACGCCTGCGTTCGCAAGGATCGTTTTACGGCTGCCCTCGTTGTGATCAATGCAAGTGATCAGCACCTTGTCAAGCCCGAGTTCTTGACATTTGGTCAAAGCCGTTTTGAGCATCTGAGATGCATAACCCCTGCGGCGCTCGCTCGGCGCAACAGAGTATCCGATATGACCTCCGTACTTTTCCAGGTAATCGTTCAGATAATGTCTGATCTGAAGCATCCCGACAATCTTGCCGTCATGTTCCCGTACAAATATATACTGCGTTGCCGGCACGCGCCCTTCCGGAACATTTTGGGGATTCCCGGACAGGATGCAGTGTTCAATCCACTTTTCCGGATCGTCAAAGTGTCTCAGTCCGTCTGTTCCGTCCATGGAATCACCGCATTCGAGAAACTCTTTTCTATACGCCTGGATCTGTCGGCAGTATTCCGCCGTTGGTTCTATCAATTTCATTATAGCCACTCACTCCTGCAGACCTCGATTTGCTGAGCCAATTATAACCGGAAAGTATGAATTTTTCAACAGGTCAGAGCAACAAAGCCCCCCGCAAGCCGCAGTCTCCAACGGTTTGCGGAGGTGTGTCTTGTCTCACGTATTCCTCGCCGGAGAAAGAAAGGATGTTGCTCCCATGGGTCGCAATGATGCGATGTTTGCCCTTCATGTACCGCAGGCAGCATCACGTGCGAAGCACGCATCATTTGCCCGTCAGGGCAAACATCATTGAAAAAAGCACGCCAAAGCGTGCTTTTTCCTGGTAGAGGCAGGGGGACTCGAACCCTCGACCTTTGCGATGTGAACGCAACGCTCTAACCAACTGAGCTATGCCTCCATGCGATTGCCTGAGTATTATATCACAACAAAATCAAAAAATCTATAGTTCTGAGAAAATTTTTTAAATTTTTTTTGGAATATATTTTCCGAAACCCTCTTGTAATCCTTCCGGATTTGTAGTATAATACATCCAAATAGCATCAAAGAAGCATTCTTCGATGGGAGGCCAGAGATCATGGATAAGACAAGACAATTCACTTTGACGCAAAATGCTCCGGATGAGATGAAGCAGGTAATGACCAGTGTATATGAAGCTCTGGTCGAGAAGGGATATAACCCCATCAACCAGATCGTCGGCTACATTCTTTCGGAGGATCCGACCTATATCACAACGCACAACAATGCGCGCAGCCTGATTCGCCGCATCGACCGCGACGAACTGCTGCAAGTGCTGGTGCGCAACTATCTTCTGAACAACTGAAAGGGTTGACAAAATGGCAGAAAAAAAGAAAGACGGGTTTTTGACCTATAAGAACCGTCCCCTTGTGCGCAAGGGCAACACCATTTATTACGGAAGCATGAGCGACGCATTCGTTTTGATGCTTCAGATTTTGAGTACGAAAGAGGTCAACGGCGTTGAGGTGGCGGACCGCGTTGCAGTGCAGCTCATCAACACCGACCCGGACGTGCGCCCGCATGACCGCATCAAAAACAAGACCGAAAAAAAAGGCCTGTATGCCGCGATGGACATCGGTTCCATCTGGCTGGAGCGCGCGCTGCGCGAAGCGTCCTGATCACAATGTACAAATGAATATGCGGCAGCCCTTGCCGCACACATCCGCTCGTGGCGCAGTTGGATAACGCAGCAGATTCCGATTCTGAAGATCGGGGGTTCGAATCCCTCCGGGCGGGCCATCAAAAACGCTTGATTTGTCTATCAAATCAAGCGTTTTTGAATGATGTTTGCCCTGGCGGGCAAACGATGTTGCCTGCGGAAATGATGTTGCTTCGCTGATGATGCGTGCCTGCGGCACATGATGGGCAAACATCACATCATTGCGACCAACGGGAGCAACATCATTTCGGAGCGTCAGCGGAGAAACATCATTCGCTGCCGCAGGCAGCAACATCATTATCATTTGGCCATCCGACGTGTAATATATTGGCGTTTTTTACTATACGATTTATATCATCGGGTACCTTGGTGTTCTCACACAAAGCAATCCTCCTGCCGGCGAACGTCGGCGGGAGTTTGCTTTGTGTTTTTCCGCGTTCAGTCTTCGTTTTTGTTGTTGAAAACGAAGGCTGAAATTCTGCCCGAAACGATTGAATCAATTGAACGGTTGTGTTATAATGAGCATAATCAATCAGCACGACTCGACACACGCGGAGGTGAACGCATGAAAAACGGAAAACTGCCCGATCCGAATGTGATTCATCCCATTCCGGGATATGACAAAGAAATCTACGTCCGGCCGACGGTCACAAACCCGAACGTCATCGTCGGCGAATTCACCTATATCGCTGATTCCGATTTTGAAAGCCATGTCACGCACCACTATGAATGTCTCGGCGATAAGCTCATTATCGGAAAGTTCTGTCAGATTGCGGCAGGCGTCGAATTTGTGATGAACGGAGCGAATCACCAGATGAACGCGGTTACAACTTTTCCGTTCTACACGCTGGAATGCTGGAATATGGAGCCGCCCGCAAAAGCCGATCTTCCCTTGAAGGGCGATACCGTGATCGGAAACGACGTATGGATTGGTCAAAATGCGGTCATTCTTCCGGGCGTTCGCATCGGCGACGGGGCGATCATCGGTGCAAACAGCGTGGTCGGCGCGGACATTGCGCCTTATACGATCGTGGCGGGCAATCCGGCAAAGGCGCTGCGCAGACGGTTTGACGACGACTTGACCGACCTGCTGCTTCGGTTCCGGTGGTGGGACCGGTCCGTTGAAGAGATCGACCGTCTGATTCCAATTCTGACCTGCAGCGATCTGGAAACCGTCCGAAAGGAGCTGCGGGCAAGGTTATGATTCTTTTGATCACAGGCGTGTCCCATACCGGAAAAACGCTGCTGGCACAGCGGATGCTTGAAAAATACAGGTTCCCGTATCTCAGCATCGATCATTTGAAAATGGGGCTGATCCGCAGCGGCAACACCGATCTGACGCCGATGGACGATGATGCGCTGACGGCGTATCTTTGGCCGATCGTTCGGGAGATCATCAAAACGGCAATCGAAAACCGGCAGAACCTGATCGTTGAGGGCTGCTATGTGCCGTTTGACTGGCGGCAGGATTTTGACGCGCGGGACCTGGCAGCCATCCGTTTCATCTGCCTTGCAATGACCGATGCGTTTATCGACACGCATTTTGAGGAAATTCGGCGCCATGCCTGCGACATCGAAGCCCGCGGGGAGGACGCCGACTGCACGGTTGACCGGCTGAAAGCGGAGAATCTGATCGTCATCGACGGTTTTCGTGCACAGGGTGAGCAAGTGACTTTGATCGATACGGACTATGAAGAAACCATCCGCACGATCTTCCTTTGAGAATAACCATTTTGAACGGGCAGGTGTTTTCGCATGAAAATCGAAACGGTACAGACCGATCGCTTTTCGATGAAGTACTTCCGCTTCGGGAGCGGCGAAGGGACAATGGTCATCCTGCCGGGCCTGAGCGTGCAAAGCGTGATGGACTTTGCACCGGCGGTCGCCGCCGCCTATCGGTCGCTGGCGGATGCGTTTTCGATCTATGTGTTTGACCGGCGCGCGGACCTTCCCACCGCCTGTTCGGTACATGACATGGCGCGCGACACAGCCGAGGCGCTGCGGGCGCTGGGGCTGCGGGACGTCTGTCTGTTCGGCGCGTCGCAGGGCGGGATGATCGCGCTGGTACTCGCCGTGGAACACCCGGACCTTGTGAAAAAGCTCGCGTTGGGGTCGACCGCTGCCCGTGTGACAGCATCGCAGTACCGCGTGATCGAGACCTGGGTCCGCCTTGCCGAACAGAGGGACCGGACCGGGTTGTATCTTGCGTTCGGGCAGGCGGTCTATCCGCCGGCGATGTTTGAACAGGCGAAAGCGGCGCTGACCGCTGCGGCGCTGACAGTGACCGACGAAGAACTGACGCGGTTCATCACCCTTGCAAAGGGCGCAAAAAGCTTTGATGTGACGGCTGAACTGAGCGGCGTCCGCTGCCCGGTTCTGGTGCTGGGCGCTGCGGACGACGGCGTACTGGGACCGGACGCTGCTTCGGACCTCATCGCCCGGCTAAAGGATCGCCCGGATTTCAGCTTTCATTTGTATGACGGGTATGGGCACGCAGCCTATGACACTGCGCCGGATTACCGGGACCGGCTGCTGCGGTTCTTTGCGCCCTGACGTGCCGTCACGCCTCATGATCAAACCAATTCATTGAAAGGACGTTTTCATTATGAAGGTTTTACGTTTTCTCGGGCTGCCGAATGCAGTCAGGCATCTGATTCTGTTTCTTGTTGCGGTCGTTGTGTTCACCGCGTCGCCGTTTTCAAAATTCACCACGGCGGACGAAGCGTCGAAGTATATGCTGCCGGGGGACGGGACCTTTTCGGACACGGCCGGTTCCGGCTGGACACTCGGCTTTGCAAAGGCGGTACTGACGCCGGACGACGTCGGCAAAAAGACCTATTACATTGCCGGCTACAATTCCAACAATCCCGCCGAGGGCGTTCTTGACGATATGTATGCCCGCGCGGTGTATCTTGACGACAACACCGGGCGCGGCGGCGTGGTACTTTGCGCGGTGGACTGCGTGGGCCTGAGCCGTCACGACGTCAATGACATTCGCGCCATGGTCATTGAAAGCGGACGTATTCCCGCGCTGCGGTCGGTCAACGTCTGCGCCACGCACACGCATTCCGCCATCGACACCCAGGGCCTTTGGGGCAAGTCCTATGTCAGCGACGGCAAAGACAAGGCGTTTATGCAGCGGTTGAAAGAGGGCGCCGCCGCGGCGATCCTGGCCGCCTATGACGCGCGGCGCGGCGGGTCGCTGTACTACGGCACCGCCGACGTGTCCGACAAAATCGCCGACACCCGCACGCCGGTCGACTTTAATCCCCTGCTGACCTGCATCCGCTTTGCGCCGGCGGACGGCGGCAGCGGCGTCTATCTGGTCAATCTGTCGTGCCACCCGGAACTGCTGGGCCGGGGAACCAAAAATGTCAGCGCAGATTTTCCCGCCTATATGGGCAGGGAGATCGAGGCGCGCACCGGCGGCGAGTTTTTATTCTTTAACGGTGCGATCGGCGGGCAGCTCTCGGCTGACCGGATCGACGATGTGCTGAAGACGCCGGACTTTGACTGTGAAGCCTACATGAAGCAGTACGGCAAAGAGATCGGTGACATCGCGCTGAATATTTCCAACGAACAGGCGCTCACGCCGCTGGTCAACATCAAATCGCAGGCGGTGACGCTGCCGTGCGAAAACCCGATCTTCCGGCTGGGCAAGGTGCTGAAGATCCTGGACAACGACATTGAAAAGAAACCGCTCAGCACGAAAATGAACGTGCTGACCGAGATCTCTTATCTGGAGCTGGGGGCAAAGCAGATCGGCGTCTTTCTGATTCCGGGCGAGCTGTATTCCGAGCTTTACAGCGGCAATTTCCTGCCGGCGGCGGAATCCGCAAACGGATTTGACGCGCAGTACAAGGTGCTGTCGCAGATGACGGACTGCGAACACAGCTTTGTGGCGGGGCTTTGCAACGACGCACTGGGCTACATCATTCCAGACAACGATTTTCTCAACAACGAATGGCTGGGCTTTTTTGACATCTGCAAGGATCAGTTCGGCAGAACGCATTATGAAGAGACCAACTCCGTCGGGCCGCAGACGGCGCGCATCCTGCTGGACGCCATGGACGCCCTGACGGCGTCTGTCAGATAATCAATCCCCCACCAACTGCATGGGAAACGCCCCGCGGAAATCCGCGGGGCGTTGGTGTTATTGCGGTTCAGTGTTTGCTCAGTCGACGCTTTCTGTCGCACCGTCGGCATTTTGCAGCACCGTTGCATCATTCTCTGCGCTGTTGCGCTTCGCGTTCAGCTCGTCAAGGATGCGGGTGTGCTCGTCGTCGGGCAGGGCATACTTCCACGTCGGGATGGCGGCGAGCACCATGCCGATTGCGGGCGGAATGGAGATCAGGAAGAACATCGCCGCGGCGTATTTTCCGCCGTTGTAGGTCTTGAAGTCCTCGCCGTTCACAAGCGCGTTGTTCAAAAGCGCAACGTTCTTGCCGGAGAATTTGACGAGCGCATAGACGCCGCCGGAGATCAGGGATGCAATACCGGCAGACAGCTTGGTGATGAAGCTCTGGCCGGAGAAGAACACGCCGTCCGGACGGATGCCGTTGGTGTATTCCTCATAGTCCACGCAGTCCGCGATCATGACCGACTGCAGCACGTTCAGCGAACCCATGGACGCGCCCGCCATGAAGAAGAGGACGGACATCACACACATACCGCCCCACGTCAGGACGTTGCCCTTCGAGATCAGGAAGAAGACAAAAATCAGGGCGAAGGGCACCGCGCCGCCAAGCGTAAAGAAGTTGTAAAGGTTTTTCTTTTCATGCTTCGCGATCAGCTTCGGAACAAAGAGCGGGAAGAAGATCATACCGCCGAACAGACCGACCACGAGAATAACGATCTTCAAAACAAGGTTGACGTTCAGGCCGGCATCGGTGAAGAGCGTTTTCCCGATGTCATTGTTGAAGAAGTAGTACATAACCAGCGTCATGGCGACGATCGCGAGCAGCTGGATCGGGCTTCTCAAAATACCGGAGATGAGAATCTGACGGAACGGCTTGTTGCCGAACATGATCTGGAAGTTCTCTTTGATCGTATATGTCTTCTTGTTCTGCGGCGCGACGCGCTCCTTGACGGAAAGGCCGGCGAACTGGAACAGGATGGACGCAAAGACCGTCATGACCACGGCCAGCGTGATATACGCCATCCGCAGAGAATGCGCTTCGTCCATTCCCCTGCCCTTGTAGATGCCCTGGAAGGCGGGCGCAATCATGGTGAAGAGCGTACCGATCATACCGACGTTCGCGACGGCACGGGCCAATGTGAGCACCTTTGCGCGGTCGTTCTGATCCTCGGTCATCAGGGAGGTCACACCCCACAGCGGGATGTCGCCGATCGTGTAGGTCATACCCCAGAGGACGTAGGAGAACGCGGCCCAGCCGACGATCAGGACCGCCTTGACGCCGGTCTTTTTGACAAAGCCGAGCTCGCTCTGGAACTCCTGCAGGATCGTTTCGGCAAGCGCGGTGTCGGTGACGGGCGCTTTATCGTCGGCGGTATAGATCATGACCTTTGTCTTGACGATGTTGCCTTCTTCGTCCATCAGCGTCTTGCCGTCGGCATCCTTCTGCAGCTCCCATGTTCCGTCGGCGGGAACAAACAGATACTTCGTGCCGTCGTATTCAAGCTCCTTGACAAGGTCGCTTTCGGAATAGGCGACATAGGCCTTCGCATCCTGAAGCGTCACTTCGTGCAGTTCATTCGGTTCCGCATACATACCGTTCAGGAACGGCAGGATCGTCGTGACGAGGATCACGACGGGGACGAAGAGCAGATAGGGTTTGCATTTTCCCCATTTGGTGCGGGTCTTGTCGACGATGGTTCCCATCATCGGGTCGTTGATCGCGTCCCAGACGCGCGCGAGCGCAAAGATCAGCGAATAAGCCATCGCGGGGATGAAGATGACGCTCTGGAAGTAGAACGCAAGCCCGGTCCCGATAATGTTATAGATGATGTTCTGACCGGCAAGGCCCGTCAGATACCCGACCAGTTCTTTTTTCGTATAGGTGTTGAGCGTGGTTGCGCTCACGGGTTTCTTGCTCATAGAAAGTCCCCTTTTCTTTACTGTGATTTGTACATACGGGTACGCATCTATTATAAACAAAACTTCGGCAACAGTCAATGCAAACCGCCGGATTTCGCATTGTAGAAAAAAACGCCCGTTTTTCGGCGATTTCACCAAAGGGCGCCGGCGTGCCGGAATTTGATTGACTTTCACGTTTTTGCATGCTAAAATAATGTCAGCTCCAAGTGAAAGGCGGGGATCGTATGAACTGCACCGTACAGGCGTTCGCGAAGCTCAATCTTATGCTCGACATTCTCGGCAAGCTGCCGAAGGATTATCACGAGGTCTGCATGCTGATGCAGTCCGTCTCGCTGGCCGACACCGTGCATCTGGAAACGGACGGCAGCGGCGTCCTCACCGTGGACTGCACCAACCCGGAGATCCCCTGCGGCGACGGCAACATCGCGTACCGGGCGGCGCGGGCGTTTTTTGAAACAACCGCCCTCCCCTTTGACGGGCTGCGCATTTCCATTGAAAAGCACATTCCCCATGCGGCCGGGCTGGCCGGCGGCAGCGCAGACGCGGCGGCGGTCCTTTTCGGGCTGAACCGGATGTTTGACCGTCCGCTCGCCGAACGGGCGCTGTGTGAACTCGGCGGGGCCCTTGGCGCCGACGTTCCCTTCTGCCTGACCGGGGGGCTGATGCTTGCGCAGTACGACGGCACCGTGCTTTCTGCTCTGCCGGCGCGCGCCTTTGGTCCGGTGGTCATCGTCAAGCCAGACTGCGCGGTTTCGACCGCCGAAGCCTATCACGCGTTTGACACGGCCGGCCGCGTGCGCCACCCGGACCGCCAGGGCATGCTGCACGCTGTGATGCAAAACGACCTGCCCGGCATATTCCGCCGCGTGGGCAACGTCTTTGAACAGTTCATCGACGTGCCGGAGCGTGTTGTCATCAAGGCGCTGATGCGTGAGCACGGGGCCGCCTGCGCCTGCATGAGCGGGAGCGGGCCGTCGGTCTTTGGCATATTTGAAACCGAAGCGCAGGCAGAAGCGGCTGCAAGCACATTGCGAAAGAGGTTTTCCGACGTCTTTTTGTGCGAATGCATGCCGGTTGGAGTCAAAACAGCCGACTGATTGCCGGCCGCACATGAAAGAATTCACTTGATTTTTGTCAAAAAACCGTGTATAATGACTGCGTCGATCTGATCGGCGCAATTTTTCTTTTTTGGAGAGATCATTATGACGCGCATCAAAAAGCTGTCGGTCCTGTTTCTGGTTTTCCTTTTGCTGCTGAGCGGCTGCAAGAGCAAAAACAAAGGCGAGATGAATGAAGGCGCCCAGCCGGCCGCCCCCGGCACGTCTGCGGTCTCGCAAAGTGAAGGCGAAAGCACCACCGAAAGCACCGGTGCGGCCGAGGCGCAGGACCCGGTCGTGGCGCACCTGGTGGTCGCGGGCGACATCATGAGCCACGTTCCGCAGAATAAAGACGCTTATGTCGCGTCGACCCAGAGCTATGACTTCAACCATATGATCGTTGAACCCGCCGTGCAGCTGCGCGCAGCGGACTATGCCGTGGGCAACCTGGAAACCGTCTTCGGCGGCGGGCCGAACTACAGCGGCTATCCCACCTTCAACACGCCGGACGCCCTGGCCACCGCGGTGAAAAACGCCGGCTTTGACCTGGTCTCCACCGCCAACAACCACACCCGCGACCAGGGTATGGATGGCATCACCCGCACGCTCGACGTTCTGGATGAAAACGGCATCGCCCACGTCGGCACTTATCGCAGCAAAGCCGACCGCGACGCAACAAACGGCATCTATGTTGCAGACGTCGGCGGCATTTCCACCGCGTTTTTGTGCTATACCTACGGGCTCAACGGCTTCAGCCTTCCCGAAGGGAAAGAATATGCGGCAAACGTATTCAACAAGGACTACACCACCACGGTCAGCGATTTCAACTATGACCTTGTGGACGCAGACATGGCAGCCGCCCGTGCCATGGATACGGACCTCATCGCCGTCATCATCCATTGGGGCATCGAGTATCAGACCACGCCGAACGACTATCAAAAGAGCATTGCAAAGCATTTGGCAGAGCAGGGCGCCGATATCATTCTGGGCGGGCACCCGCACGTTTTGCAGCCCTATGAAACGATCACCGCGACCGACACGCTGGGCAACGAAAAAGAGACCTTTGTCATCTATTCCTGCGGCAACTTCATTTCCAATCAAACGCAGTATGAACCGGCCACGCAGTCCACGATTCTGCTGGACCTGGAGCTGACCAAAAACCCGGCGACCGGCAAAACAAAGATCAGCGGCGTCAGCTATACCCCCTATTTCATGCTGCACCGCGACGACCTGCCCGCCGGGCAGCAGCGCATGCTGGTGGACATGCACAAGGCCATCCGGGAATATGAGGCCGGGACCTCAAAATATGTCGGCTCAAATTCCTATCAAAAAATCAAGAACGCGCTTGAATTCGTACATAAAATCATGGGGAGCGAAGGCGACAAAGCCGCCTGACAAAGCAATCGGATCATCTTCACGCGCTGAACAAATCAGCGGTGACTCAGCGCATGCCAGCCGCATCGACATCGCTTCGGTGCGGTTTTTTCGGTACCGGCCGAAAAATCGGCCCATAATGATTTTGCACCCCGTTCGCAAAGGAGATATCTATGGATCTTTTTGACGCATTCACATTTCTCGGCGGCATTTCGCTGTTTCTGTTCGGCATGAAGCTGCTCAGCCAGGCGCTTGAAAAAAAGGCAGGCGGCTCCATGGCCGGCCTGCTGTCGCGCTTCACGTCCAACAAGCTCAGCGGCTTTTTGCTCGGTACGGTGGTCACGGCGCTGATGCAGTCCTCATCGGCCACCACCGTCATGGTCATCGGCCTGGTCAACGCCGGCATTCTGACGCTGTCGCAGTCCGTTCCCATCACGATCGGCGCAAATCTCGGCACAACGATCACCGCATGGATTTTGAGCCTGAACGCGCTGGGCGGCGAAGCCGTGTGGGTGCGGCTGCTGCAGCCGTCCGCCTTTGTGCCGGTGCTGGCCTTCATCGGCGTCATTTGCTTTGCGTTCCTGAAAAGCAGCCGCAAAAAAGATTTCGGCATGATCCTGCTCAGCTTCGCGATCCTGATGTTTGGCATGGAAACCGCTGCAGCCGCCGTGGAGGGGCTTGGCGAGCTGGATGTGGTGCGTGAGCTGTTCCTCGCATTCAGCAATCCTCTGCTCGGCATTCTGATCGGTGCGGCGCTGACGGCGGTGCTGCAGTCCTCTTCGGTCTCCATCGGCATTCTGCAGGCGTTCTGTATGACCGGCCAGGTCCGGATCGGCGCGGCGTTTCCGATCATCCTCGGCCAGAATCTCGGCGCCTGTGTTCCGACGCTGGCGGCAGCCATCGGCGCAGAAAAGAACGCAAAGCGCGCCGCGATCATCCGGTTGAATTTCAACCTCTGCTCGATCGCGCTGAATCTGGTGCTGTTCTTTTTGATTGACCGCTTTGCCGTGCCGCTTTCGGCGATCCAGGCCACACCGGTGCGCGTCGCGATCCTGCACACGGCGGTCAACCTGCTGTCTGCCATCGTGTTTTTGCCGCTGTCCTCTTTGCTGGAGCGCAGCACCATGCTGTTTGTCAAGCCGGACGAAACCCCGAAGCAAAAGGAATTCCCGCTGGACGAGCGTCTGTTTGTCAACCCCGGCCTTGCCATTTTGCAGGCAAAGCGCACCGTTGCGGACATGGCGCGCGATACGGTGGGCGCCTTTACAGACGCCGGCACGCTTTTGACAACATTTGACGAGCGCCGGGCCAAAGAGATCAAGGCCACTGAAAAAGAGATCGACCGCTGTGAAGACGCCGTAGACAACTATCTGGTCCAACTGATCACACAGGCGCTTTCAGAGCAGGACAGCCGCGCGCTGACCGAGCTGCTGCACGCCACCGCCGCTTTTGAGCGCATCTCTGACCACGCGGTGCACCTTGCGGTCTATGGCGAGCGCCTTTCCAAACAAAGCGCGGGCTTTGCGCCGGAAACATCAAAAGAGCTGTCCACCCTGATGGACGCCGTCAACGAAGCGCTGCGCCTGACACTGGCCGCCTTTGCCGACAACGACCTTGCGGCGGCGCACGACGTGGAGCCGCTGGAGCAGGTGGTGGACGAACTGACCGAAACGCTGCGGCAGCGGCAGGAAAAGCGCTGGAAAACAGCCCCCGCCGACGCGGAGCTGGAAGTGCTGTTCTCTGACGCGCTGACGGTGCTGGAACGTGTGTCGGACCTGTGCTCTGACATTGCGGCCGGCCGCATCGAGATTCACGAAGGCAGCATGGAACTGCACGATTACGTCCGCACAGTCAAGGCAACGGGCGCGCCCTTTGAGGACCGCGTTGCGGCGTATCGCAAACAATTCGCCGTTTAAAGCATCATTAAGAAACGAGGTGAGCCCATGGCGGGCGGCTGTGAATTCTGTGAGCATTATTGTTATGACGATGAAGAGGAAGTCTATTACTGTGACGTTTCACTCGATGAGGATGAGATGGAGCGGTATCTGCGCGGCACAAATCAGGACTGCGGCTATTTCAAGCTCTATGATGAATACAAGCTGGTGGAAAAGCAGAATTGAGGGATCGATATGGAATCACTGAAATATCTTTATAAAATCGGGCGCGGGCCGTCCAGTTCCCACACCATGGGGCCGGACAAGGCCGCGCGGCTGTTCAAAGCAAAGCATCCCGACGCCGACGCCTTTCGCGTTTTGCTGTACGGCTCGCTGTCTGACACCGGCAAGGGGCACAAGACCGACGTTGCCATTCTGGATGCGCTGTCACCGATCAGGGCAGACGTCGTCTTTGCCGGAACGCCCGACGCGCCGCTTGAGCATGAAAACGCGATGGACTTTTTTGCATACCGCGGCGGGGTGCAGATCGGCACGGCGCGCATGCTCAGCATCGGCGGCGGAGAGATCGAGGTCGTCGGCGAACCGCAGTTTGACAACCCGCAGGTCTATGCGCTGAATTCCTTCAAAGAGATCGCCGCCCTCTGCGCGGCACGCAACATCCGCCTGAGCGACTATGTCTTTGAAACGGAAGACGATGACTTTCCCGCATATCTTCACGAGATCTGGAAAGCGATGAAGCAGTCCATTCTTGACGGCCTGACCACAACGGGCGTGCTCGACGGCGGGCTGAACGTGGAGCGCAAGGCGCAGCTTCTGTTCAATCAAAGCCACATCGACGAAAGCGAGATCACCAAAGAGAACCGCCTGGTCTGCGCCTATGCCTTTGCCGCAAGCGAACAAAACGCGGGCGGCGGCCGCATCGTCACGGCGCCCACCTGCGGCGCCTGCGCCGTGGTGCCGAGCGTGCTCAAATATATGCAGGACAAGCGCGGCTTTTCTGACAAGGACATTGTTCGCGCACTTGCCGCCGGCGGCCTGATCGGCAACCTGGTCAAAACCAACGCCTCCATCAGCGGCGCGGAATGCGGCTGTCAGGCAGAGATCGGCACCGCCTGCTCCATGGCGGCGGCCGCGCTGTGTGAGCTGTTCGGCATGGGGCTTGGGCAGATCGAATACGCCGCCGAGGTTGCGATGGAGCACATGCTGGGCCTGACCTGTGACCCGGTGTGCGGGCTGGTGCAGATCCCCTGCATCGAGCGCAACGCCGTGGCCGCCATGCGCGCCATCAACGCGCTGTCGCTGGCCAACTTTCTGTCAAACACGCGGCGCGTTTCGTTTGACACGGTGGTCGAAACGATGTATCGCACGGGGAAGGACCTCTCGTTCCGATACCGCGAAACATCGCAGGGCGGCCTCGCGCAGTTTGTGAAATAAGGCGCATGCCATAACAAAAACCGGGTACCCGTCAGGAACCCGGTCAGACTGCTGACAAAGTCCACAATAAACCAGTGGACTTTGTTTTTTTGTGGAAAAAGGAAGGAAGAAGTGGTATAATAGAGGCAAGAAAAGGGTGATGAAATGATTCGAGAAAACAAAGGGAAGCAAATGAAAATGGAA
>JAFRUA010000057.1 GCA_017434855.1 Clostridia bacterium | reverse complement strand
TATAAGTCCATCGAAAAAAGCCTTGAAACCGTTGTGTTTCAAGGCTTTCGGGTGGCAGGGGCAGAAGGACTTGAACCCTCGGCACGCGGTTTTGGAGACCGCTGCTCTACCAACTGAGCTATACCCCTATCTTTGGTGGGCCATCAGGGACTCGAACCCCGGACCGACCGGTTATGAGCCGGCTGCTCTGACCAACTGAGCTAATGGCCCATACCCGTTTGACTTAAAAGAGTATAACAAACTGAAAGGAAAATGTCAAGCGATTTCTTCAATTTCTTCAAAATTCTTTTGATTTCATATCCAATGCCCGGTACCGGTGAATTTCGCGCAAAAACAGCGCGCCGTATTTTTGCAGTTTTGCCTTGCTGACGCCCGGGAGTTCCGCCAGGTCCTCTGCCGTCTGCGGCTGCACGGCCGCCATTACAGACAGCGTTTTTGCGGTAAAAACCGCAAACGGCGGCACACCGTTTCGTTTTGCCAGCGTTTCACACAGCACGCTCAGCCGCTGCAGCAGCACCGGGTCCGGCGCAGCATGGCGCTGCACGGACTTCTTATGCCGCAGGTCACGCGCTGTCACCCGGCGGCGCAGCCGCTCCCCGTCAAACAAAACCGCGCGGGCGGACGGACGCAGCCGCAGGCACCCCGCGTCATCCACAGCCAACAGGTCCTGCGAAAGCAAAAACGTAATCAATTCCTGCAATGCTTCGTCGTCCGCTTCACGCAAAATGCCAAACGTTGACAATGTCTCATAACCGGCCGCGGAGACCTGCGGCGTGCACCGGCCGCGCAAAACCGCAATCACGGTTTTCGGCACAGCCGCCGCCCGTGCAACGCAGGACAGAACCTTTTGACATTGTATTGTCACATCTTCGCTCAGAATTTCACCGCAGCAAACCGAACAGCGCCCGCAGCGGTCGCTTGCCGCTTCGCCGAAATAGCGCAGGATGCTTGCACGCAAACAGCGCGCGCCGTCTGCATACGAAATCATCGTTCCCAGGCGATCCAGCCGCAGCCGTTGCTGCCGCGCCCGTTCCTGCGGCGTCAGCGCTTCATTCTCTTCCATATGCTCGATGAAATACCGCTGCGTCACAACATCCCCGGCGCTGAAAAACAACACGCAGTCTGCCGGCGACCCGTCGCGCCCGGCACGTCCCGCCTCCTGATAATAGCTTTCCAGATCGCCGGGCATGTCATAATGAATGACAAACGCAACGTTCGACTTATCGATCCCCATGCCAAAGGCGTTGGTGGCAACCATTACGCGCACCTCGTCACGGATAAAGCGGTCCTGCTGCACACGGCGCTCCTGCGGCGCCATCCCCGCGTGGTACCCCACGACACGGTAGCCGTCCTTTGTCAGCAGCGCCGTCAACTGATCTACCGTCTTTCGTGTGGCGCAATAGACGATGCCGCTTTTTTGGCGGAACAGGTCCAGGTATTCGCGCAGCGCCGTCAGCTTGTCTGAGGGGTGCAGCACCGAAAAGAACAGGTTTTCACGGTCAAAGCCGGTCACGAACCGATGCGGCGCCTGCAGGCCGAGCAAACGCACAATGTCGTCGCGCACCCGTTCTGTCGCTGTCGCCGTAAACGCGCACAGCGTGGGGCGACGCTCCAGCGCAGACAAAAACGCCGCAATCTGCAGATAGGCCGGACGGAAATCATGCCCCCACTGCGACACACAGTGCGCCTCGTCCACACAAACCATATCGATGGGCAGCGCCTTTGCCACATCCAAAAACGCCGGCGTTTCCAGCCGTTCCGGCGCAACATAGAGCAGCTTGTAAGCACCCCTTGCGGCACGGCGCAGCACCGTGTCGATCTGCCGCTCGGTCAGCAGCCCGTTGAGATAGGCGGCGGCAATGCCGTTTTCTGTCAGGGCGGTCACCTGATCCTTCATCAATGAGATCAGCGGAGAGATCACCAGCGTGACGCCCGGCTGCAGCAACGCCGGCAACTGGAAGCAGATGGACTTTCCGCCGCCGGTGGGCATCACAGCCAGCACATCCTCCCCGTTTAACAGGCAGCCGATGATCTCTGCCTGCCCGGGGCGAAACGACGAATAGCCGAAATAGCGGCGCAGCGCCTGCAGCGGTTCCATCACGCATCCCTCCTGTTCCCTATCCATTATACCCGATGTGTGAAAAAATGGCAAGGCGCACAGCGAAAAAACTTGCCCACGCCTTGATTGCGCGGGCGTTTTGTGGTATGATGATGCTATGCCGTTAAAGAAAGAAGGGAACCCATATGAAGCGCTGTGTCATCGAAACAAACGACGCCGGGCAACGGCTTGATAAATACCTCACCAAACGGTTCCCGAATCTGCCGCAGTCACTGATGTATAAATCCATCCGGACCAAAAACATCAAGGTCAACCGCAAGCGTGCCGACATTTCCACCCGGCTGAACGTCGGCGATGTGATAGACGTTTATGTTGACGACACCTTTTTGAAAGAGGCGCCCACGCACTATGACTTTTTATCCGCGTCAAAGCAGCTCGACATTCTGTATGAAGATGAGAACGTGCTGCTGCTGAACAAAAAGGTCGGTCTGCTGTCGCACCCGGACGACCGCGAATATGTGGACACGCTCATCACCCGTGTCAAGCGCTATCTGTATGACAAGGGCGAATACCGGCCGCAGGATGAAAGCTCGTTTACCCCGGCGCTGGTCAACCGCATCGACCGCAACACCGGCGGCATTGTCATCGCCGCCAAAAGCGCCGAGGCGCTGCGCATTCTCAACCAAAAGCTGAAGGACCGCGAAATATCAAAACGCTATCTGTGTGTGGTCCACGGCGTGATGCCGCAGACGCACGCGCTGCTGGAGGGCTGGCTGGAAAAGGACGAACGCAAAAACAAGGTCCGCATTTACAAAACAAAGTCCTCCCCCACCGCCAAAGAGATCCGGACCGCGTATCGTGTTCTGAGAACGAACGGCAAGCTGTCGCTGCTGGAGATTGAGCTGCTGACCGGGCGCACCCATCAGATCCGTGCGCATCTGGCCTCTGTCGGGCACCCGCTGCTCGGCGACGGCAAATACGGCACCAATGCGCTTAACAAACAGAGCGGTCTGAAAAAACAGTGCCTTTGCTCCTATCGGCTGGAATTCAGATTCTCCACCGACGCCGGCATCCTGAACCACCTGAACGGCCGCGTTTTCACCATCGACGACGTCTGGTTTGCCCGCGACTTTGACACGCTCGCCGCTGCGCTGTCATGAGTACAATATCACAAAACAGGGACCGCCTGCAACCAGACGGTCCCTGATTTTATTTGTCACTTTGCGCCGCGGATGCGGAACAGAATGTTGTGGATGATCCGGATCAGCCAGCCAAACAGCCCGCCGTGGACCTCGCCGCAATAGGGGCAGGCGTTCGGGTCGCGCTCCGGTTCGGCGATCTGTTTGCCGCAGCGAGTGCATTTTCCGTCGCTGTTCGGCGCGGTATGCCCCAGCGCAGCACCGTTCTGGAAGGTGTGGCTGTCGCTGTGCTCCACTGCGCCGCAGACCGCGCAGGTGTAATAATACGTCGCGGCATGCTCGCAGTCTGCCGCCGACCGCTGCGCACCCGGCACCGCATTCTGCTTTGTAAAGGCGTGCGCGCCCGTGGCCGGGATGGGCGTGTTTTCACTGCGCACGGCATTGCAATCGGTGCATTTTTCATGTTTCACACCGGGCACCGCGCAGGTTGCGTTGGTATCGATCACCCATACAAAATGATGCGCGCCCGTGGCCGGGATGGGTGTGTTTTCGCTGCGCGTCGCGCCGCAGACGGTGCATTCCTCATGCTGCACGCCGGCCAGGCCGCAGGTTGCGTTGGTATCGATCACCCATACAAAATGATGCGCGCCCGTGGCCGGGATGGGCGTGTTTTCGCTGCGCGTCGCACCGCAGGCGGTGCATTCCTCGTGCTTGACGCCGTTTTTGCCGCAGGTTTCCGGCGTGTCGATCACCCACGCAAAGCTGTGCGCGCCCGTGGCCGGGATCGGCGTGTTCTCATTGCGCGGTAATCCGCAGGTGAAGCATTCCTCGTGCTGCACGCCCGCCACGCCGCAGGTAGCCGGGGTGTCGGTGACCCATCTGAAAATATGCTCGTTCTTTTGTATATAATCATCAACAAATACTGTACCGCACAAATTGCAGGTATAAGTCGTGTACCCCTCCGTCTGGCAGGTCGGTTTTGTCATAACGCCGTTTGTCTTTTGATGAACCGAAGACACTGGCAGCGATTCACAGGTGAAATTGCCGCAGCCGCAGGCCATCACGCGTGTGCCCTTTGCAATGCAGGTGGACGGCTGAACCGCCGCTTCCGTGGCGTAAGCATGCGCGTGCCCGCTTTCGACCACGCAAGTGATCCCGTGATCGTCGGCATAGGCCTTGATTGCGGCGTCTGCACTGTCGGTATACAGGGTCGGCACTGTGCCGGAAATCGCACCGTCACCGACCTGCGTCACTGTGGAGGGGATATAGAGCGCCGCCAAATCACAGCCGTCGCCAAAGCCGAGCGCCTGATCGTCGATCACCGTCAGCGCGTCGGGCAGATTCAGCCCCCGCAGTCCCGTCATGTCATAAAGCGCACCCTGCGGCAGCGCAGTCACCCCGCAGCCGAGCAGGTCAAGGAAACGAATGCCGCTGCAGTATGCAAACGCGGCGCCGCCCAGGGCAGTGACACTGCCCGGTACAGTATAACAGAACGCCGGGCGGGCAGGCGGATAAAGAATCAGTTCGGTCTGATCCCTGTCAAACAGCACGCCGTCCACAGCACTGAACGCCGGGTTGCCGTCTGCCACGGTGACCGCTTCCAGCGTCAGCAGCCCGTTTTCATAGACCTTGGCGTCAAGCGTCGTCAGCGACGCGGGCAGCGCTAGCGTTTTCAGGTGATAGGTCGTGTCAAGGCTTGCAATCAGTGCGCGGCGCAGCGCGGTCGTGCCCTCGCCGATCGTGATCGTTTCAAGATTTTTGCAGCCGCCAAACAGGTCCGCGCCATAGCCGGTAACGGTGCCGGGCAGAGTCGCTTCGGTCAGGGCGGTGCAGTTTTTAAACACAGAATCACCCAGAACCGCAACATCGGGCGAAAAAGTGAAGGACGTCAGCGCCGGCAGATAGGCCAATGCCTCGTCGCCGACCGCCGTGATGCCGTCATTGACCACCACGCGGGTGATGTTGCCGGCGTTGTTGTTCCACGGCTTGCTGTCTGTGGGTTCAAAATCCGGAATCGCGCCCTCCCCTGCAAAGGACAGCACGCCGTCCGCATACTGCCAGAACACGTTGCCGGTTCTGCCGCCGACCGCACCTTCATAATAAGTGACGTCTGTGATCTGTTCCAGGCCGCACAGGGCGCACACACGTTTGGTGTACCCCGGCGTGGTCGGCGTTGCGGCGATCACGGTGTCGGTGAAGGTGTGCGCCGCCGGGTCTGTGCGCACGACCTCGCCGCAATAGATGCATTTGTATTCCCGCGTGCAGCTTTCGCCGGGCTTCGGCGTTCCTTCGGCCGGGCAGCAGTGCGCCAGCACGGTCATGTCATGGGTCACGCCGCTGCCGTCAAACGCTTCGCCGTTATAGCTGAAGCTCCAGGTATAGCCGTCTGTCTGCGGCAGCGCCACGCAGCCGTCCGCCGCCTGCGCGGTGGAACGATAGCCGCCCGGGCAGACAAAGGTCACCCGCGGCGCGTCTGCATGCGCCTCGGACGTGAACATCTGCACATACAGGTCGTTCAGATTGCTGACGCTCGCATCGGTCCAAAGGCCGCTTTGTTTAAACATGGTCTCATAGCGCGCGCTCTTGTAATAGACGGCGCCCGTGGTGCTGCCGCCCTCATAATACACCGGGAAGGTGGTGCGGTACACGTCATACATATCAAACACCAGGCTGTACTTTTTTCCGGCAGTAAAAAGCACGTCGCCCGTCACGTCGATGAACGGCGCGTCGGCAGAGACTGTCCCCTGCTGCTGATAAAGCAGCGATCCCTTGGTGGGGTTGCTGACGTTGGCCTGGGTCAGGCTGCCATAGATTTTGAACGAATACGGATAAGACGCCGCCGTTCCGGCATAGCCAAAGGCGACCTTGCGCAGATATTGCGGCGCGTCGCCGTCTGCGCCCACGGTAAAGACCGCGCCGGCAGCCTGCACCGTCTGAGACCTGGCAGACGGCCGTGCGGCGGAACCGAAGGCCGGAACACCGTTATAGGAATAGACCGTTTCAAATTCGCGCGCCGGCTCCACCTCATAACCCACGGCGGCGGTGATCGTCGCGTCGCAGTATGACAGCCAGAAATAGCCGTCGTTGCCCCAGTCGGAACCCCAACTGTTTTTGACCAGCCAGGCGCCGTCTTCCGGCGGCTGACAGTCGATCTGAAAGTTTTCGGCGCTGAAATCGTCATCCCAGCCGACGATCGTCACCGCATGGTTCGGGTTGTGCGCGTCCGGATAATAATAGGCGCAGACCTCGTTGCCGCTGAGCTCCCATTGCTTTGTGTAATAGTTGTTTGCCAGCTCTGATTCGGGCGTATAATACGTGACCTGCACGGCGCCGTAATCCAGCACGCCCTGTTTGATATCGGCAACGGCGGTGCCCAGTTTATCCACCCGGGTGTTCACATAGTCATACTGGAACCGGGTATCGGTGGTATAGGTCGCCTGCATAGATGTCAACAATGTGCTTTCATCCTCCGGCGCCAGTCGTTTGGCGTCGGGCGCCAGCGTCCGCACCGAAAAGCGGGATTCCAGCACCGGGCCGCTGAACGACAGGGTCGCGTTCGCGATATAATCCTCGTTGCCGCCGTCGTTCAGCAGATCGTCTGACGTGACCAGCCCGTCATAGCGCGAGCCGGTCGCCGCGCTGTCATAGCCCTTGCGGCTGAACCAGACCAGATAATACTCGTCCAGGTCGATATCGTCCACGGCGGCATAGCCTTTTTTGACGGCGTTCGCTTCCATAACGGCAGCGGCGGCATGCGCCCAGCAGGTGCCGCCGGTCTGGTATTCCACCGGGGTGATGTAGCCCAGCGTGCGGGCGTCAAAGGTCCGCGCAAAGCTCCGCGTGTCTGCAGCGGCGCGAACGCGGGCCGGCTTTGCCGGTTCCAGCCGGGCGCCGGTCTCATCGATCCAATAGCCGTAAATATAGCCGTATACGCTCGGTTCGGTCTCGATATAATAGCAGTGGCCGCCGGTCGCATCCTCATAATCAAAGGCAGAAAACCGGAATCCCTCCGGCAGCGGCGGACGGGTGTCCTCTGCCGCGGCGGCCGGCGCGGCGGTCGGCACGGCAAGCGCCGCGGGGCAATACGTCAGGACCAAAAGGAACGTCAGGAGCAAAGACAGCATTCGTTTCATCACGATCACCTCAAACAAATGGTTTGTCAGTTTCATTATACAAGGAACCGATGACGAAATCAAGCGCGCAGCAAGGGAAGACACATTTTCCGTCACTTTCAACAAAAGTCAGCCGGGAAACTTGTGCGTTTCTCCAACATTCCTTTGGGCGGAATTGCCATTTTGTGCGCCGATCCGTCATCGGCTGTTTCATATTCGGGTTCCGAAGGCAGCTCAATCGGCTGCTTTCAGTTTTTGCACCATCATTTTGGCGGCCTTATAGATATCGCCGCAGCCCAGCGTGATCACCAGGTCGCCCGCCCCGGCGTTCGCCAGCACATAATCCACGACCTCTTCAAAGGTGTTGAACCACACAGACCCAGGAATCTTTGCCGCCAGGTCTGCCGTATAGATGTTATAAGTGTTGCGCTCGCGCGAGCCCATGATCTCGGTCATCACGCAGCGATCCGGAATCTGCAGCACCCGCGCAAAGTCGTCAAACAGCAGCGCCGTGCGCGAATAAGTGAACGGCTGAAACACTGCCCACACCGTGCGGTATCCCATTTGCATCGCGGCCGTCAGCGTCGCCTCCAGCTCGTTTGGATGGTGGGCATAGTCGTCTGCAATCGTGATGCCGCGGAAGGTGCCGTGAATTTCAAACCGCCGCCCCGCGCCGGAAAACGCCGCGATCCCCGCTTCACAGTCCGCAATGCTGACGCCCGCGTGCCGCGCCGCAGCAAAGGCGGCCAGCGCGTTGAGCACATTGTGGGCGCCCGGAATGTTGAGCTTCAGGTGCGCGATGATCTCACCGCTGTGCAGCACATCAAACACGGCAAAAGAGCCGCGCTCATAAGTGACGTTGACGGCGGAATAATCGTTTGCGGGTGCAAGACCGAAGGTGATCTTTTCTTTTTCCACACCGGCAACGGCGGCGCAGGTGTTGGCGTCGTCGCCGTTATAGATCAGCGTTCTGCCGGTCAGCGACGCAAACTTGCGAAAGGACGAAATAATGTTGTCCAAATTCTTGAAATATTCCAGATGGTCCTCGTCCACGTTCAGGATCACCGCCACGTCGGGCGACAGCTCCAGATAATGGTCGTTGAACTCGCAGGCCTCGCAGACCATCGTTTCGCTTTGGCCCGCGCGCCCGTGCGACCCGATGAGCGGCAGCACGCCGCCGATCACGGCAGACGGGTCCTCCCCCGCCATCAGCAGCACCTGAGTCAGCATGGACGTCACCGTTGTTTTGCCGTGCGTGCCGCAAACGGCGATGCAGTTGCGAAACCGCCGGGTCAGCGCGCCAAACAGCGCCGCGCGCTCAAAGCAGGGAATGCCGCTGCCTTTGGCTGCCAGCAGCTCCGGGTTGTCAGGCAAAATTGCCGCGGTATACACGATCAGCTCGGCGCCGGCAATGTTGTCTGCAGTTTGGCCCAGCGTCACCTTGACGCCCAGGTCACGCAGATGATCGATGTTGTCGCCCGGGTTGTTGTCTGACCCGGTGATCTCATAGCCCCAGGTCTGCAGAATCTCTGCCAGCGGGCACATGCCGGACCCGCCGATGCCGATGAAGTGAACACGCCGCGCAGTTTTTAAAACCTGGTCGATATTTGGCATATCTTCCACCTCTGTTTCATAGTATTGGTTTATTATAGTCAAATCTTTGACATCTTGCAACCCTTTTTTCAAAATTCACCAAAAGTTTTTTCCGGCATACGATGAAGCGAAGGGAGAGATCACATGCATCAGACGATCCTGATCCTTGGCGGCGACGAACGCCAGGCACACCTTGCGGCGCTTTTGCGCGGCCGCGGTCTGCTTGTTTTGCGCCCGGCGCTGCCCTGCGAAGACGCGGTCCTTGCCGAAACCGTTTGCCGCTGCCGGGGCGTGCTTTTGCCATATCCGGTCAGCCGCGACGGGGTGTTTGTGTCCGGCGCACCGGACCGTGCGTTCCGCCTGGACGCCGTGCTGACAGCCCTGACCAACGGGCAGTGGGTGGTCGGCGGCGGGTTTTCTCCGGCGCAATGCGCCGCATTGGACCGCGCCGGCGTGCGGTGGCTGGACTGCACCCACAGCGAAATGTTTCTGTCGGCCAACGCCGCGCTCACGGCACAGGGCGCACTGCGGCTGCTGCTTTGCAGCACCGATGACGACCTTTGCGCCGCGCAATACCTCATCACGGGGTTCGGCCGTGTTGCCCGCGCCGTGGCAAAACTGCTGTGCGCCATCGGCTGCAGCGTCACCGTTGCCGCCCGCGATCCGCAGCAAAGAACGCAGGCCGCCCTGCTGGGCTGCAAAGCGATCGACGTTGCCGGCCTGGACGCATCCGCCTTTTCCGTCATCATCAACACCGTGCCGCACCGGCTGTTTTCTTCAGACGCCGCACAGCGGTTTCGCCCGGACGCACGCTATCTGGAGCTGGCGTCGCCGCCGTTCGGTACGGACAAAAACGATGTTGCCTGCGCGTATCTGAACGGCGCCGCGCTGCCAGGACGCTTCACGCCAAAAGCCGCCGCGCGGGCATGGCTCCCCCTGATCGACGCCGCCCTGAACGGAGGTGAAGGTTTATCAACGCCACCATCTGTTACGCCGTCACCGGCTCCTTTTGCTGCCTTGGGCGCGCCATGACCGCCATGCGTTCGCTCAAAGACGCAGGGTATGACCTGATCCCCCTGCTGTCCGAACACGCCGCAACGATCGACACCCGCTTCGGCAAAGCCGCAGATTTCATCAAAACCATGGAAACCGTTGCCGGCCGCCCCGCCCTGCGCACGCTGACCGATGCGGAACCGATCGGGCCGAAGCGGCTGTGCGACCTGCTGATCGTTTCGCCCTGCACCGGCAACACGCTCGGCAAGCTGGCCGCCGGCATCTATGACACCGCGGTCACGCTGGCCGTCAAATCTCAGCTGCGTGCAGCCCGCCCGGTGCTGCTGGGCGTTTCCACCAACGACGCGCTTGCCGGCAGCGCCGGCGCCATTGCCCGGCTGCTCAATGCGCGGCATGTTTTTTTCATTCCAATGGCGCCCGACGCTCCACAGGAAAAGCCGCGCTCCGTTGTGTGCCGGTTTGAACGGACCGTGGAGGCCGCCGAAGCTGCACTGGAGGGCCGGCAGCTTCCGATCCTCGCATAAAACGCGCCGCCCATACCTTTTCGGGTACGGGCGGTGTTTCATCAACCAAAGATTTTTTTGAACAGATTCTTCAGCCATTTCCAGAACCGCTGGAAAAAGTTCAGCTTTTTTCCGCTGTCCGGCTGCGCGGGCGTGTCGGGTTCCTGCGGCTCTTCGGGCGGCACGGCCTCCCATTGGGCGTACAGCACCGTATAATTCTCTGTGAGCGTGAACGTTTCGTTGGCCGCCACGGCGGCGCCGGACCCGTCGGCTTTGGTGTTCCACCCGGCAAACGTGAAGCCGTCGCGCGTATAGGTGACGTTTTCGCGGGCCGCTGCGGTTTCCCCGACGGAATAGATTTTTGCGTCATACAGTGTCTGTCCGCTGCCGCCGTTGCCGTCATAGACCACGGTCGCCCCGTCTGCGGCAAAGCCCTTGCTCAGCGCCGGCGCACGGTTTGTCAGGAAGGCGACCAGGGCGTTTGCGTCCTGTACACTTTTGGCGGATACCGTTGCGACATCCGTGCTTTGATAGGTGTTCCAGCGCAGGTGGTTCATCACAGCCGAAGCATGCAGCACCTCCAACCCGGCCGTGAGCGCGGGCAGCGCGGTCTCTTCAAACGCGGCGGCTGCCTGCGGCCACTGCGCCGTGACCGCAGCACGGAAGACCGGAAAGCTGTAACATTGTGCAAAAAAGGTGGGAAAATTGCTGCAGGCGGTGTCGATGGAATTGCGGTGCAGCTGATTGGCGTACCAGGTGTCCGGCTCAAAGACCGTCAGGCGGTTGCCGATGGTGGTGCCGCTGCCGAGCGCATGGTCAAAGTCCCACAGCGGGCCGGCATAGAATTTGTCGTCACCCGCTTTTTTATAGAAGTAAAAGCTCGTGATGCCGCTGTCCACGTCCTTGGTGAACTCTTCGGCCAGATAACATTTCACCAGACTGTCCATGTCAAAGCACTCTGTGAAATGTTTGCCGGCGGCATTGTACCCGGTCGGGGAATACAGCGCTTCCTCCGCCGCGTTCCACAGCGCGCTGATGTATTCGACCTCGGATCGCGACGCATATTCCGGACTGCCGATCACGATGGGCATGCCCACGTTGGACACAAAGCCGCTGGGCTCCGCGTGGTAGCGATTGAGATAGTCCACCTCCAGCAGATAGCCGCCGCTGATGTCCTCCGGCGAATTCGGGATGTCGATCCACTTCATGCTGCCGGGCACATAGCCGGACCGCACGCCGCACTGCGGCAAAGCCTCCAGATCGCCCGCATCGGGGTTCGCATTTTCGTAGGCTTTGTCAAGGTCGGTAATGTCCACCCGGTTCTCGCCGACCTCCACGCTTTCGCAGATCAGATACACGCCGAGATATTCCCCGTTGACATACAGGTCGACCGACCGGCACTCTGAGGTCTCGTCCAAGCCGATCAGCCTGCCGAAATCCAGCGCAAAGCGGTTTTTCATCAGCGCGTTGTCATGATAGTGCCCCGCAAGCAGCGTCCACTTTTTCGCCTTCGGCATGCCGAGCACGGCGGTCTTTTTGTCAAACTTGATGTTGTATGGCTTTTTGGGATAGTTCCACGTGGCGTTGCCGCGGCCCTTGATCTGCTTGAGGTCTTTGTCCAGCGTCAGCGCACCATTCTCATAAATGCGGATCGTGCCGGGCTCCTTGTTGTTTTTGCTTTGATGGATGTAGGACAGGCTGCCGGATTGGGTGGTCAGATACACCTTCGGAATGTCAGACGCACCGCAGACTGTCAGCGGATAGGTTCTGTCGCCGCAGGCAAGGGTGTGCGTCCCCGCAGTAAAGGCGGCGGCAGACCCGCCGTTTGTGAGCACGTCGCCGTCCAGCGTCACGTCGCCGGACGCGGTGAACCAGACCTTTGCCGCCGCGGGGTCGGTCTCTGCCGGAAGGAACAGAAAAGATGCGCCGCCCGCAGTGTACCACGAAACCGTGTCGGGCGCGTCCGCGTCCCCGCCATAGGGGTTGATTTTCAGCGTTTCGATGCCGGCGTCTTCGGCAGCCGCAGTCAGGCCGAGTGAAAACACCGACAGCGCCAGCAGCAGCGCCAGCAGCAACGAAAGTGTTCGTTTCATAAGATGGCCTTCTTTCCCTTGAATTGCATGATCTGCTCATTCAGAGTATACCCCCGAGAAAACGGTTTTGTCAATACACTCGGAATGAAAAGGTCCTGCAAGGGAATGAAAGCACAAAAAGACCGCAGTCTTGCGGCTGCAGTCTTTTGCGGTAGAAAGATTGAATCAGAACTTCAGGTTGCCGAGCCAGCCGGCGCCCGCGTTGATCTTGAGGAAGATCGGCGCAAAGACCAGCGCCACAACGGTCATCAGCTTGATGAGGATGTTGATGGACGGGCCGGACGTATCCTTGAACGGGTCGCCCACGGTGTCGCCGACCACGGCCGCCTTGTGGCTTTCGCTGCCCTTGCCGCCGTGATGGCCGCCCTCGATGTACTTTTTGGCGTTGTCCCATGCGCCGCCGGCGTTGGACATAAACACCGCGAGCAAAACGCCCGTCACCAGCGAACCGGCCAGCAGACCGCCCAGCGCGGCGGTGCCGAGCAGGCAGCCGACCAGCAGCGGCGCGGCAACAGCCAGCAGGCCGGGAACGATCATTTCACGCAGCGACGCTTTGGTAGAGATGGCCACGCAGGTCTTGTAGTCCGGCTTGCCGGTCCCCTTCAGAATGCCGGGGATCTCACGGAACTGACGGCGGACCTCTTCGATCATCTGATAGGCCGCCTTGGAGACGGATTCCATCGTGAATGCAGAGAAGATGAATGGCAGCATGCCGCCAAGCAGCAGACCGATGACGACATTGCTGTTGAGCAAGTCGATCTTTTCAAGGCTGACCGCTTCTTTGAACGAGAAGAACAGCGCCAGCGCGGTGAGCGCCGCGGAGCCGCTGGCGAAGCCCTTGCCCATGGCGGCGGTGGTGTTGCCGACCGAGTCGAGCTTATCGGTGATTTTGCGCACATTTTCATTCAGACCGCTCATTTCGGCAATGCCGCCCGCGTTGTCCGCGATGGGACCGTAGGCGTCCACCGCCACGGTGATGCCCGTGGTGGACAACATGCCGACCGCAGCAAGCGCGATGCCGTAGATACCGCCGGAAACCGAGCCGCCGGTCGCCTTGACGCCGAAGTAGAACGCGACAAAGATGCCGACGCAGATCAGCAGGATGGTGATCGCCGTGGACTGGAAGCCCGTCGCGATACCGGAGATGATGTTGGTGGCCGCACCGGTCTCAGACTGTTTCGCGATCTTTTTGACCGAGCGATAGGCGTCTGAGGTATAGACCTCGGTAAAATAGCCGATCAACACGCCGACGATCAGGCCGGCAACGATGGTCACACCGTAATAGATGTTGCCAAGCAACATCTGGCTGAACACAAGCGAACCGACCAGCACCGCGCCGGACGCGACATATGTACCGATCTTCAGCGCACCGGAGGGGTTGCTTTCGCCGCGCACAAAGAAGGTGCCGATGATCGAAGCCAGCAGGCCGACCGCCGCGATCAGCAGCGGGAACAGCAGGCCGTTGATGCCCCTGGTTGTGCCCTGGGTCACCAGCAGACCCAGCGTCATGGCAGAGATCACCGCGCCGCTGTAGCTTTCAAACAGGTCGGCGCCCATGCCGGCCACATCGCCCACATTGTCGCCCACGTTGTCGGCAACCACGGCGGGGTTGCGCGGGTCGTCTTCGGGGATACCGGCCTCGACCTTGCCGACCAGGTCGGCGCCGACGTCAGCCGCTTTGGTATAGATGCCGCCGCCCACACGGGCAAACAGCGCGATGGAGGACGCGCCGAGCGAGAAACCGAAGAGCACGCTCGCGTCCTTGGTGATCGCATAAATCACGGAGATACCGAGCAGACCGAAGCCCGCGACGCAAAGGCCCATGACCGCACCGCCGGAAAACGCGACAGACAGCGCCTTGGACATGCCCTTTTCCTTCGCCGCGTTCGCAGTGCGCACATTGGCAAGCGTCGCCACCTGCATACCGAAGAAGCCGGCCGCGATGGAAAAGATCGCGCCCACCAGGAAGCAGACCGCCTCGATCCAGTTTTTCAGCCCAAAACCGATGGCAAGGAAAATCACGGCAATAAAAATGACGATGATCTTGTATTCCGCAAACAGGAACGCCGTTGCGCCCTCGTGGATGGCGGCAGCGATCTCTTTCATCCGGTCGTTGCCCGGCGCCTGCCGTTTGACTTTGAGCGCCAACAGCAGCGCAAACAGCAAGCCGACCACGCTGACTGCGGGAACGATGAATTTGAGATTGTCGATGAACCAGGTCATAGTACATTTCCCCTTTAGAATGATTTTTCATAGTGTTTTGCCAAAATCAGTCTCTTACTATGTTCTTATATAATAAACCATTTTTTTCTGCTTGTCAATCTTTTCCGGATTCTTTTTCGTCAGGATTTCCATAAATTTGTTACAGAAGAGAAATTTATCGTGAAATCTGCCAAGACGTCAGGTGCGGTGGTTCAGCTCGCTTTCATCCTCCAGCACCGCGTGGGCGCACTTGATGCCGTCCACGGCGGCCGACACAATGCCGCCGGCGTAGCCCGCGCCCTCACCGCAGGGATACAGGCCCCGGATGTTGGACTGCAGGATATCGTCGCGCACGATGCGCACCGGGGACGAGCTGCGGCTTTCCGGCGCGGTCAGCACCGCGTCCGGCAGCGCGAAGCCGTGCAGCTTTTTGTCCATCATCACCAGCGCGGCCGCCATGGTGTCGGTCACCTTTTTCGGCAGCACAAGCCGGATGTCAGACGGCACGACGCCCGTGGTGAACGACGGGCGCACAAATGAGAGCTTCTTTGACGGTACCCCGGAAAGGAAGTCGCCGACGAGCTGGCACGGCGCGGTATAGTCGCCGCCGCCGAGCGCAAAGGCGGTTTGCTCCATCTTCCTTTGCAGCTGAAAGCCCGCCAGCGGATCGGCGGACGGAAAGTCTTCGGGATAGACGTTGACCAAAATCGCGCTGTTGGAATTCTCTTCGTCTCGGGCAAAGCGGCTCATGCCGTTGGTGACCACGCCGCCGGACTCGCTGGCCGCAGAGATCACCGTGCCGCCCGGGCACATGCAAAAGGTATAGGCCCCGCGTTCGTGTTCCCCGTGGCAGGCCAGCTTATACACCGCCGCAGGCAGCGCCGGGTGCCCGGCAAAGCCGCCGTACTGCGCTTTGTCAATGAAGTCGCGGGGATGCTCGATCCGTGCGCCGACGGAAAACGGCTTTTGCTGCAGCATGACGCCCTGCTTTTTAAGCATCTGCGCCGTGTCACGCGCAGAATGCCCGATGGCAAGGATGACCGTGTCGGTTTCATAGTCGCGGACACTGCCGTTTGACTCGATGCGCACCCCCTGCACCGATTCGTTATAGATGATCAGCTCCGTCAGCTTCGCGCCGAAAGAAACCTCGCCGCCCAGGACAATGATCTCTTCGCGCATGGACTTGACCACATGCACCAGTTTGTCGGTGCCGATGTGCGGCGTTCCGGACCAGAGGATCTCCTCCGGCGCCCCGTGCTTTACAAATTCGGCAAATACGTGTTTGCAGAACGGGTGTTTGATGCCGGTGGTCAGCTTGCCGTCCGAAAACGTCCCTGCCCCGCCCTCGCCGAACTGGACGTTTGATTCCGTGTCCAGCACGCGCGTTTTGAAAAAGCGCCGCACATCGGCGGTGCGGGTGTCCACGTCCCGCCCGCGTTCAAACACCAGCGGGCGCAATCCGCTGCGTGCCAGCGTCAGGGCCGCAAACAATCCGGCCGGGCCAAGGCCGATTACCACCGGCCGCAGCGATGAAACACGCCGGTTTTCCGGCAGTGTATAAGTCACAACCGGCGTCTGCGTCACTTTGGGCGATACGATTCGACGCAGAAGCTGCGCCTCGTCGCCGTCGATCTCCACGTCCACCGTAAAACTGAAATGCACGTCATTTTTTTTGCGGCTGTCAACGGACCGGCGGGCAAGCGTCAGCGTTTTGATCTGTTCCTTCGGAACGTGCAGCGCCCCGGCCGCCGCACGCAGCAGGTCGTCGCGGCCGCAGTCCAGCCCCAGCTTCAGCTCACTGATGCGAAGCATGGCGCACCTCCTTCACAATCGCGTCGGCGCAAAGCAGCGCGCTCGCGAACGCCCACTGCAGATTGAACCCGCCGCAGGGCGCGTCCACGTCCAGCACCTCGCCGATGCAAAAGAAATGCCGGCGCCGGTTTGCTTCCATCGTTTCATTGTCAAACGCCGTGCAGTCCGCGCCGCCCAGCATCACCTGCGCGTCCGGGTACGATCTGGTCCCCGTGACGGGAAAGACGCAGCCCTTGCACAGATTGGTCAGCACATCCAGCTCCCGCACGGTCAGCGACGCCGTGGCACGGTTTGCCGCGACGCCGGCCTTTTTCAAAAGGACCAGCCCGATCGCCCTGGGCAAAAAGCCCGACAGCAGATGCTCCGCCGTCTCGCGCTGTGCGCTGTTTACGATGGCGTCAAGCCGCGCGCGCAGAACGTCTTTTGCCATTGACGGAACAAAGTCTGCAACAACAGAAAAGGTCTTTCTGCCATGCATCATTTCACGATTCACGGCGGACGACAGGTTCATCGCCGCAATACCGCTCAAAACGCCGTCGCCGAAAAGCAGTTCGCCCTCTTCTGCCATAAGTGCAGTGTTCTTATCGCGCAGCGTCAGGCGAACCGCGGCACGCACGCCCTTGAGCTGCTTTGCCGCCGGGTCAGACGTCGTCAGCTTTACAAGGCCGGGCGCCGTTGTTGTCACCGGAATGCCGATGCTGCGCAGCAGGTCAAGCCCGTTGCAGCTTTTCACCGCTGCCTTGCCGCCGCAGGCCAGCACCGCAAAATCAAACCGTTCACCCTCCACGCGCCAGCCGTCGCCCGCGGGCGAAACATCGGTCACGGTCACGCCGGTTTTGATGCGGACGCCCAGCCGCGTACACTCCAGCCGCAGAGCGTCCAGCACCGACGATGCCTGGTTGGACAGCGGATAGACCCGCCCCTCTGCGTCGGCGTGCGTAAAAAGTGACAGCGATTCAAAAAAGGAAAGCACCTTTTCCGGCGGGTACCGGGTCAAGGCCGGTGCAGCAAAGTCCGGCGACGTATAACAACCCGGGGCAGCGTTCAGATTGGTCAGGTTGCAGCGGCCGTTGCCGGTGGAAAGCAGCTTTTTCCCCACGCGGTCGTTTTGCTCAAACAGCGTGACCGCAAAGCCGCCCCTTGCAAGCGCGACCGCGCAGCACAGGCCCGCCGCGCCGCCGCCGATGATTGCAGCGCGTTTCATGGCGTCACCGCCCTTTCCTCGTTCATTACCTTTTATTGTACCATACTTCAAAAAAGAAAACAACCGTTTCGGAAAAAAGAACGGCGGGCGCTTGACGAAGCCGCCGGCGAACGGTATAATAAAAGAGAAATGAACCCCAAAGGAGTGACCACCTATGGAACTCAGGCCCACCGCCATTGCGGACGTCAAGCTGATTCAGCCGGCCGTATACGGCGATCAGCGCGGCTGGTTTTATGAAAGCTATAACCAAAGGGCGCTGGCCGCTCTCGGCATCGACACCGTCTTTGTGCAGGACAACCGTTCCTATTCCGCAAAGAAAGGCACCCTGCGCGGTCTGCACGTGCAGATCGGCAAAGCGGCACAGACCAAGCTTTTGACCTGCACGCGCGGCACAATTCTTGACGTCGCGGTCGACCTGCGGCAGGGGTCGCCGACGTACCTGCACTGGGTCGGCGCCGAGCTGAGTGCGGAAAACAAGCACATGCTCTTTATCCCGAAGGGCTTTGCCCACGGCTTTCTGACCCTGACCGACGATGTGGAGGTTCTCTATAAAGTCGACACCTATTACGATCCGGCGAGCGACCGTTCCATCCGCTATGACGACCCGGCCATCGGCGTACAGTGGGGCGTCACCGACCCCATCCTTTCGGAAAAAGACCGCCGCGCCCCGCTGCTTCAGGACAGCGACGTGCGCTTCGTCTACGGAGAACAGCTATGATTTTGGTCACAGGTGCAAAGGGACAGCTCGGCGGCGAGGTCTGTTCCCGGCTGAAGCAAACAAACAAAGCGGTCCTCGGCATCGACAAAGACGACCTTGACCTCACGGATGCAAAGGCCGTTGCCGCGTTCTTTGCCGCACACGCCGACATTGACGCCGTCATTCACTGCGCGGCCTACACCGCCGTGGACAAGGCGGAGGACGACCCTGCCCTGTGCTTTGCCGTCAACCGCGACGCAACCGAAACGCTGGCCCGCCGGTGCGGCGACACCATCAAGCTGCTGTATGTCAGCACGGATTACGTCTTCGGCACCGACGACGACCGGTACCACGAAACGACCGACGAAAAGCACCCGCTGAGCGTCTACGGCGCATCCAAAAGCGAAGGCGAAGACGCCGTGCGCAAGCACTGCAGCCGGCATTTCATCGTGCGCACGTCCTGGGTCTTCGGCAATAAAGACACAAATTTTATCGCGACCATGCTGCGCCTGAGCGAAACGCACGACACGCTTTCGGTCGTCGCCGATCAGGTCGGCTCCCCCACCGACGCGCGGGACCTGGCCGCCCTGCTGTGTGAAATGATCGGCACAGACGCGTTCGGCGTCTATCACGCGACGAACGAGGGCGTGTGCTCGTGGTATGAACTGGCGTGCGAAGTCTTTCGCCTCGCTGGAAAAAACGTGCGCGTGCTGCCGGTCACCACGGCGCAGTACGGCGCAAAGGCAAAGCGTCCGCTGAACTCCCGGCTGTCAAAACGTAGTCTGGACGATGCGGGATTCCAACGCCTGCGACCGTGGCGGGAGGCAGTTGCCGAATACGTCCGATCGCTGACGGAACGCACGCAATGAACAATCAATGACCCACCCCGTCGGAGCGCCATGTTTCGGCGGCTTTTTTGTGCCGCGCGCGCTGCATAACCATGTCCGCCCCGCGCCATACTTGTGAATAAAGGAGGCGGCGCCATGTTCATTTTGCTCATCCGGGGCGTGATTGTTTATCTGGTCGTGATCGTCGGCGTGCGGCTGATGGGCAAGCGGCAGATCGGCGAGCTGCAGCCCGCTGAACTGGTGGTCACGATCCTGATGTCGGACCTTGCGACCATGCCGCTGCAAAACGCCCAGATTTCACTCTTTCAGCCGCTGATGCTGATCTTTCTGCTCACCGCGCTGGAGCTGCTGATGACCCACCTCGGGCTGAAATTTCGCCCGTTCCGCACGCTGACGCAGGGCAACTCCGTGCTGATCGTCAAGGACGGCGAGCTGCAGCAGGACGCACTGCGGCAGCTTCGCTACAGCGTGGACGACGTGATGGAGGCGCTGCGGCTCAAGGATGTGTTTGATCTTTCCGACGTGGCCTTTGCCTATGTGGAAACCAACGGCGAGCTTTCGGTGCTGCAGACTCCGCAGCAAGGCAAAGCCGTCCTGCCCTATCTGGTGGTTTGCGACGGCAGGATCATCACGCGCGACCTGGCCGCCTGCGGCCACACGAAAGAGAGCCTGCGCCGGCTGCTGCAAAAGCGCGGCCTTTCCGAGCGCGACGTGTTCCTCATGACCTGCACGGCGGATGGGACCACCAACATCGTCCAAAAGGAGGGTTCGCCATGCGGCGGTTCATCCTCTGCCTGATTTTGTTCGCGCTGGTCCTCACGATCTGCACCGTCAGCACCGTGTCGATCAACAAAAACGCCGGCACGCTCTATGATGATTTGTCAGACGCTTTGGACGCCGTGCAGCGCGGCGACCTTGCAGGGGCAAAAACCAAGGTGGAATCCTGCGAGCGGTCCTGGGACGACAGCGGGCTGCCGTTTTTTTTGTACCTGGACCACAACATGTTCAACGAGCTGGAATTCCTGATCCACAGCATCGCGGTCTTTCTGCCGGCGTACCCCATGCTGGCGGCGGAGCAGATCCAGCGCTGCCGCGCGGTGCTGCAAAACATCATGGACCAGCAGCAGGTCAATGCGGAAAATGTCTTTTGACCGGTTGATTTCATCCCGATTTTATGGTAAGCTATAAATGACCATTCCAAAGAAAGGATGATCCTCCATGAAAAAACTCACCTCCCTGCTTCTGGCTTTTGCGCTGCTGCTGACACTGGCAGTCCCCGCCTTTGCCGAAGAACCGCCGGCGGATGAGCCGACCCCGATCATCTATCTGCGCGGCAACGGGGAACCCATCTATGACGCCGAGGGCAACGAGGTCTATGCCGATGTCGGCGACCTCAAGCTGGGCGACACCGACAAAGAAAAGATCGTTGAAGCCGCCGTCAACATCCTGCGCCCCTTCCTGTTTGAAGGGCTGCTGTTCAACAAATGGGACCGCTACGGGCAGGCGGTCTATGACGAGATTTCTCCCCTGTTTGAAAAGGCGAGCCTTGACGGCAACGGCGACCCGAAATACGGCACCGGCGTGTCGCCCGCCGTGCTGGCACAATCCGAAAAACAGGCCCAAACCGATCAGATCAGGAACGGGAAATACGGCTACTTTTCCTATATGTTCCACTTTGACTGGCGGCTGGACCCGTACGAGCATGTCGACCGTCTGCATGAATACATCAAAACCGTTTTGCAGGCCACCGGCAAACAGCAGGTATCGCTCACGTCGCGGTGCCTCGGCGGCAGCGTGATGAACGCCTATCTTGAAAAGTACGGCAGCGAAGGGCTGGTCAAGAATGCCCTGTACTGCGAAACGCTGGGCAACGGCTGCACCATGATCAGCAAGGGCTTCAGCGGGCAGATCGACTTTGACCCCGCCGGCATCCAGCGGTACTACGGGCAGGCCACCTTCTGCAAAGAGATCGGCTTCGGCATCGGCATCGACGTGCCGGAGCTGGCGGACGAGATCGTGCAGCGCACGCTGGACCTGATGGTGCAGGACGGGCGCATGGACCGTTTCTGCAACCGGATGGACGCACTGGCCGCCCGGCTCTATAAGGCGCTGATCCCGGCGCTGTTCCTCGCCGTCGGCTACGGCACCCAGCCGATCTATTGGACCTTTGTGGCCGAGGAGGATTTTGACCGGGCGCTGGACGTCATGTTCGGCGAAGAAGGCGGCGAAAAACGCGCGCAGTATGCCGGCCTGATCGAAAAGATCCGGTATTACCGCGCACACGTCACGTCGCAGCACACCGCGCTTTATCAGCGGTTCCGTGACGAGTACGGCATCCACATGGGCGTCATCGCAAAGTACGGTCTGCTCAACATGCCGATCTTCGCCGGGAGCGACGAGCTGTCTGACAGCCTCGCCAGCCTGAAGGATTCTTCGCTGGGCGCAACCTGCGCAAAGGTCGGCGAAACGCTGCCGCAGACGTACATTGACGCGCGGATCGCAGCGGGCTATGGCGATTATATCTCCGCAGACAGGCAGGTGGACCTGTCCACCGCCATGTATCCCGAAACAACGTGGGTCATCAAGAACGTCCACCACGACGACTTTGACCGGGCGTGCTGGCCCTTGGCGGAGCTGTTTTTGAACGGCACCGGCGTCACGGTGGAAAACTCCGGCTATGCGCGTTTTCGCATCAACGATTACGCCGCCAAAACCGTGGAACCGATGACAGAGGACCACTGCGAGGACCTGGAATTCATGACGCGCCCGGTGGCGGAACCGACGTTCCAGACCAGGCTGCAGGCGTTCGTCGACTGGGTCAAAGCGTTCTTTGCGCTGATCGGCGGCGTGCTGCGCGGCGAAGTGAAACTGTAAATCGTTCTACACTCCAGCTTTTCAAGATAAAAGCCCTTTTTGCGTAGGTGGGCGGACACATCGGTCCGCCCCTACGCGAAATCGAGCCATCCATACAGAATCAAAGGAACCCCGCCGCGGCATCACGCTGTGGCGGGGATTTTCTGTGAAATTTTCCGGAACGGTTGATTTTCCGGTTGGTTTGTGGTACGATATAAGAGCCAAACGGATTTGGAGACTCTCGTCCCAATCACCAAAACAGAATATGCAAACAGCATCGACTCACTTTGAAAAAAGTGTGTCCTATCTTGCTATGATGTTGTTTGCAAAAACACGTTTTGGTGAGAATCTGTTTGGCGACATGATGGACGACACTTTTTATGCGTCCTTCATGGGCGCATTTTTTATTTTTATCATGAAAAGAGGTCAAGAAATGGAAAAGAAAGATTTGCTTGAGTATTTGAAAATGATCATCGACACGGAAGAGACAATCTATGTTTTAAATTCTTTAATTCAGCGGATGGAAAAAAAGGCTTTGACCTTGGGTGTTCCACAGAAAATCATAAAACCAGTTGAAGTTCAATCCTGGAAACATCGTTACTCACCCAGGCCATTCATGCTCATAATTGCCACCATAGTCTCTCTTTTCATAACAATCATTTCTTTCAATAAATTACATAATGGTTTTTTTGCAATTTTAATAAAACTATCTTTGATTGCGCTCACATGCTTTTTAGGATTGGGTGTCTATGCAACTTTCAAACATGAGAAAAGCATGTTTAATATACAGCAAAGGGAAGTAAATATATACGAAAAAGCACTTAGTGATTATAACACAAAAAAAACAAACGACTTAAAAAGATGCTCACTTGAAAGATTGGAGAAAGAATCTATCTTAGAGAATATAAATAAACTCAGTCAGTTAGGAAAAGACTGTAAAGATATTAAAGCCAAGTTATACAACCTCCAAATACTTCATCCAAAATATCAAAATTATGTTGCCGTATGTTCGATCTATGACTACCTTTCAACAGGAACCCGTAACGACTTGCCGGGCGCCTACGACAAATTTGATTCAGAGGTACTTGCAAACCGCATTATTTCAAAGCTGGATGCGATTCTTCAAAGTCTTGACGAAATCAAACAGAATCAGTATACGTTGTCGGAAACGATGCGACATGCCGGTCAGACGGTTTCAATACTTATGAACCATCAAAACAATATCATGCAATACCACGCTGAAAAGGTGGATCGAAATCTGAATTACTTAAGCCGTATCGAGTACATTGAATCAAAGAGCTTGCTGAGACCACCAATGTAACGGAACATAAAAAAGCAGTCCTTCACGGGCTGCTTTCTTTGTTAAGGTGTTATGTGGGCAACGCGTGAAAGCGAAATTGTTCACGACGTTCGCAATCAAATTGTTCGCTCGCGCTCGCAGCTAAATTGAAAACCTGCGGTTTTCAGTGATAATAAACTCGCAGCACAAGCTCGCGCAGCGAATTTCGCTTGCGAAGCAAATTTAGCTCGCCGAAGACGAATTTAGCTGACCGAAGGTCCAATTGGATTTTTCAGCTCATAGGTGCGCTCGCACGGCGTTCCGTCGTCGTCAACGACCCACTCGCTTCTGACGAAGTTCCGGCCGCGGAAGGTGATGCTGTCTTCATACAGCTCCACCACGATGCCCTCGCCGGTCTTTTCGTCCATGTGGTAGTCCTCCCCGCTGGTCAACTGCGACAGCGAAGGCGCATAGATCTGCGGAATCCCGTTCTGGAAGCGGAACGACTGGTCGCGCTGCAGCGGCGTGTGGTGGTGTCCGCACAGGAAGAACAAATCGTGCTCGCTGTAGTAGTTTTGCAAAATCTGCAGCGGCCGCCATGTCTGCTGCAGATTCTCATCCTTGGACCAGTGCAGCGGGAAATGCGCAATCACAAAGGCGGGCTTGCCGCTTTCGGCAGCCAGAGCCAACGTATCCTCCAGCCATGTGAGCTGCGTGTCGGAATAGACGCACTCGTCGGTCTTTTCGGCTTCCGAGCCGAGAATGATGAAGTAATAGCCGTCGACGACCTGATAGTAATAGGGATGCTCCAACTGCAGGTCAAAGAAGGCGTCCGTGAACCGGTACCAGCGGTTCAGGATCTTGGCCGGGTCCCCTTCCCCGTTGCCGGCGTCGTGGTTGCCAAGGACGGGCAAAACCGTCTCACCCCGCATGAACAGCTCCATCAGCCCGTGGAAAATCACGTTTTCCAGATACTGGCCGCACATGACGCTGTCGCCGAGGACGACGATGGCATCGTTGCCGCTTTTGCTTTTGGGCACGTTCTGCAGCCCCCGTGTAAACGCGGGGTAGCGTTTCCAGTTGTTCGTTTCCACATGCACGTCGGAAATGATGGTAAAGTTCAGCTTGCAGTTTTCGGGGTCCCGAAGCTCATACTCTTCACCGCCAAACTTTCCGGCAACAAGCGCAACAACAATGGCAACAAGCAAAGAAAGCACGCGCAAAGGTAAATAACGAATCAGTCTCATAAAAACGCCTCCTGTTTTTGATTGTCGTCATTGACCAACTCAGTGCACAAAGACCGACGGACAGATGCAAAGGGATGCCCGCAGGTACTTTAAACAGCGGGATCCCCGTCAGGGTTTTCGTGCCGGAGTTCATCAATGATCGTTTTTATTATAGCATCTGCTTTTTTGCATTGCAAGCCTCTTTTTGCGCGTCTTTCACCTTTTTTGTTAACGCACGGCGAAAGATACAAAAAAGCAGCCCTTCGCGGACTGCTTTCTTTTTGTGCTGTATCAACCTTATTTCAGGGTGACCTTTGCGCCGGCAGCTTCGAGCTTTTCCTTCGCGGCTTCCGCGTCGTCCTTGCTCATCGCTTCCTTGATGACCTTCGGCGCGCCGTCAACGGCTTCCTTCGCTTCCTTCAGGCCAAGGCCGGTCAGGGCGCGGACTTCCTTGATGACAGCGATCTTGTTGGCGCCGATCTCGGTCAGCTCAAGATCAAACTCCGTCTTCTCTTCGACAGCGGCGCCGGCAGCTTCGACCGGACCGGCAGCGACGACGGCAGCAGCGGCGGAAACGCCGAATTCGTCTTCGACCGCGTGAACGAGGTCAGCGAGTTCAAGAACGGTCAACGTCTTCAGTTCTTCGATGATCGCAGTAATTTTTTCAGATGCCATGGTAGTTACCTCCATTAAGTAGTTTGATAAAAATTGGGATTATTCAGCGGCAGGCGCTTCTTCAGCGGGAGCAGCTTCTTCGGCGGCCGGAGCTTCTTCAGCGGCGGGCGCTTCTTCGCCATCCTTATCGATGATGGCCTGGATGGCACGGGCAAACGCGGCGATGGGCGCCTGGAATGCACCGAGAACCTGCGCGAGAAGGATGTCTCTCGGCGGGAGCTTCGCAAGGCCGGCGATCTTATCGGTATCGATCACTTCGCCGTCAAGGAAGCCGTTTTTGATTGTGAAGTTTTTGTGTGTGTCTGCAAACTTGCTGAGAATGCGAGCCGCAGCGACGTAATCATCTGCACTGGTAGCGATGGCGGTGGTACCGTCAAGAACGGTTTCCAGACCGTTCAGCCCGGTGGAAGCGATGGCAAGGCGCAGCAGCGTGTTTTTGACAACGGTGTATTCCACACCGGCCTCACGCAGTTCTTTACGCAGCGCGGTATCGTCGGTCACGGTGATGCCCTTGTAGTCGACGATGACGCCCGCGCAAGCCGCGTTCAGTCGATCAACCAGCTGTGCAACGACCTGCTTTTTCTGTTCCAAAACTTTGGCGCTAGGCAAATGAATTCACCTCCTGAAATAATTTTTGGCGGATCAATGAAAAGTGCCTGTCTTTCCACCGAAAAACAGGCACACAGATCTTTTGAAATCGTGCGCTATTCCTCGGCAGGCGGCAAATGCCTTTCAGTCGAAACACCTGCTGTCTTCGGACAGCTCATGTATTATACCGCATCGTTTTCACGATGTCAAGTACTTTTTTAATTTTTTTGTACCATTGTACCAACCGGAATATAAATTCCAATTGGGTGCCCACTTAGCCCTGGGCGGCGGAGCCGACTTTGCTCGGGTTGATACGGATACCCGGGCCCATCGTCGAAGCAACGACGCAGGAGCGGATGTACTGACCCTTGGCGGCGGCCGGCTTTGCCTTGATGATGGCGTCCAGCAGCGTGGTGAAGTTCTCGTTCAGCTTTTCTTTGCCGAAAGAGGCCTTGCCGATTGGGCAGTGAATGATGTTGGTTTTGTCCAGACGGTATTCGATCTTACCGGCTTTGGCGTCGGTGACAGCCTGCGCCACGTTCGGGGTCACGGTACCGGCCTTCGGCGACGGCATCGAGCCGCGGGGACCAAGCAGTTTACCGAGACGGCCGACCAGACCCATCATGTTCGGGGTGGCAACGGCAACGTCAAATTCCATCCAGCCTTCGCCCTGGATACGCTGGACGAGGTCTTCCGCGCCCACAACGTCGGCGCCGGCAGCCTCAGCAGCCTTGGCATCGTCACCCTTTGCAAACACGGCCACGCGGACATTTTTACCGGTACCGTTGGGAAGGACGACAGCGCCGCGAACCTGCTGGTCAGCGTGACGGGAGTCAACGCCGAGGCGGATGTGCGCTTCGATCGTTTCATCAAACTTCGCGGTTGCGGTCTTCACAGACAGCTCCAGCGCGTCGATGGGATCATACAGAGTTGCTTTGTCATAAAGCTTTGCATTTTCAATATATTTCTTTCCGTGTTTCATAAAATCATCCTCCTATAGAGCGTGGTAATCGGATTGTTCCTCCCACCCTCAAAACTCAGTCAGCGACAACAACGCCCATGCTGCGGCAGGTACCGGCGACCATGCTCATGGCGGTCTCGATGGTAGCTGCGTTCAAATCGGGCATTTTCTGCTCTGCGATCTTTCTGACCTGTTCAGTGGTAATTGTTGCGACCTTCGTTTTGTTCGGAACACCGGAGCCGCTGTCGATGCCGCATGCCTTTTTGATCAGGACCGCTGCCGGCGGCGTCTTGGTTACGAATGAGAATGTGTGGTCGGCGTAAACAGTGATGACGACCGGGATGATCAGACCGATGTCATTCTTTGTGCGCTCGTTGAATTCCTTGGTGAAAGCCATGATGTTGACGCCGTGCTGGCCGAGTGCCGGACCGACGGGCGGCGCCGGTGTTGCCTTTCCTGCGGGAATTTGGAGCTTGATTAAGCCTACGACCTTTTGAGCCATTTTTTTGCACCTCCAAAGTGATGTGGTTGATGGCGATCCGCCCTGAAAAGAATTGACGGATCTCCCACAGGGAGCAGTGCTCCCTCGTCATAAAAACAGCGCTTTGCTGTGATTATCACGTGTTGTTCAGTCGATTGCTGCCTCGACCTGGTTCAGATCGAGTTCCACCGGCGTTTCGCGCCCCAGCATAGAGATCATCACGACCACGATTTCTTTCGTCAGGTCGATGGAATCCACAATGCCGCTGTAGCCGTCGAACGGACCCGAGAGGATGTTGACGAAATCGCCGACCTTATAGGTCACCTCAACGGATTTCTTTTCGATGCCAAGGGCTGCGACCTCCTCATCGGTGAGGGGGACCGGCTTGCTTCCGGGGCCGACAAACCCCGTCACGCCCCGTGTGTTGCGGATGACGTACCATGCTTCGTCCGTCATCGCGAGTTCTTCGTCTTCAAATTCGCTGCGTTTGCGATAGGAACAGGCGACCTTCACCAGCACATAGCCGGGAAAGAGTTTGCGCTCCACCTCTTTGCGCTGATCGTCTTTGATCTCCGTGACCATTTCGGTCGGGATGCGGACCTCAAAGATCTGATCCTGCATCTTACGGTTCTCAACGACCGTTTCAATATTTGAGGCCACTTTGTTTTCGTAGCCCGAATAGGTGTGAACCACAAACCATCTGGCGTACTCTGCCATTGTGCTACCTCCTGCCCGGATCGCTTAGTTCGCGTCCGTTTCTGCTTCGCTCGGCGCATCCGTCGCTTCAGGCTCGGATGTCTGCGCTTCTGCGGGTTCGGTGGTCTCGGCTTCGTCAGCCGGCTTGGTCGCGTCTGCGTTTTCGGCGTCTTCGGCCGGCTTGGTCGCGTCTGCGTTTTCGGCGTCTTCGGCCGGCTTGGTCGCATCGGCGTTCGCATCCTCGCCCTCTGCGTTGTCTTCGCCCTCGTCGTTCAGATCTTCATCGATCGTCAGCTCGTCCAGCGGCTCGTCCAGCGAGGTGGACTGCTCCGACGCCACCTTTTTCAGTGCGCCGACGCCTGCGGAAAGGCCAAAATCGATCCCGTAGATGATGAGAGAAACGACTGCGACGACCAGCAGGACCACGCCGGTGCTTTTGAGCACCATTTTCGCGTCCGGCCAAACGATCTTTTTGACTTCGCCTTTGAAATCCTTAAAGAAGCGCTTGATGCCTTTGCCGGAACGGGCGAAGAATCCAGGGCGATCTGACTTTTTGCCGCTGCCCTTTGCAGCTTTGGCAACTTTTTCTTTTGCTTTGCTTTCTTCGGTTGCGGCCTTTTCAACCTTGGAAGACGCAGCTTTGTTTTCTTTGTCAGCCATGCATTCTACCTCCCGTGATTATTTGGTTTCCTTGTGGAGCGTATGTTTCCTGCAGAATCTGCAGTACTTGTTCATCTCCAGCCGGTCGGGGTTGTTCTTTTTGTTTTTCATCGTGTTGTAGTTTCTTTGTTTACACTCCGTGCAAGATAACGTAACCTTAACGCGCATGAACGGCACCTCCATTATCGGAATATTGGCGGCATCCGCGGATGGCGGACGCCTAAGGCCTCCCTCTGGATCAGGGCACAAAAAGAAAGCCCTCAAACAGAGGTACAGGTATTTTAGCACAAACCGCACCGTTCGTCAAGGACTTTTTTCAATTTTTTTAAACTTTTTTCAAAGCGTTTTCAGACGAGCTCTGCCGAAGCGATCACGATATCTTCCAGCGGCTGCGTCGGAACACGGTCCATGCCGTTGAAGGTGCGCGGAACATCGCAGAACGCATCCACGGTTTCCATGCCCTCGATCACCTTGCCGAACGCGGCATAGTCCCCGTCCAGGAAGGACGCGTCGCCATAGCAGACAAAGAACTGTGACGAGGCGGAATCCGGAACCGCCGTGCGCGCCATCGACAGCACGCCGCGCGTGTGCGACAGTGTGTTCTGCGCAAAGCCGTTGGACGCGAACTCCCCTTTGATCGACGCAGTCTCGGCGCCCTCCCCGCCCTGGGCCATAAAGCCGGGATAGATGCGGTGGAAGGTGGTGCCGCTGTAATAGCCGCTGCCGACCAGCGCGATGAAGTTTTCGACCGTTGCCGGCGCAATTTCGGGATACAGCTCCGCCGTGAATGTGCCGCCGTTTTTCATTGTGAAGCGTACCTTGGTGTGTTCCATATCATGTCCTCCTTGTTTGAATGTGATGCGATACCATATTATATAGATTTTTTTCGCCGTTGTCAACCGTGCGGGCTTTACAAAACGATTTTTCTGTGGTACCATAAATAAAACCTGTGATTTGGCAGCTTAGCCATCATGAATCGGCTGTGCCATGATGTCTCGCCGCGCTTCGTGATTTGCGCTGCGCTGCATTGTATATAAAGAAAGGGAGGATGACCATGAACGTTTCGGCGCTCAAAACCAAGGCCGTCACGCTGGCCGGTGACACCCGCCGCTACTGGCGCGTGCCGCCCAAGGGGAAGTACATGACCTTCAAAGAGATCGCCGCCTATTCCTTCGGCGGCATCGGGGCCTACTTTTTGATCACCGTCGGCAGCACCCTGCTTGTCGGCACCATGAATATGATCGTCAGCGGCGCCATCGGCATTGCGCCGAAAGACTGCTATGTGCTGTATCTGATCGCGACGCTGGCCAACATCCCGCTGACGGCGCTGCGCGCCCAGATGGTCGACAATGCCCGCGGCAAGGGCGGCAAATACCGCCCGTATCTGCTGAGCATGGGCATCCCGACGGCCGTCATCTCCATCGCCTATGTCTGGTTCCCCTATGACAGGCTCTATGACCTGTTCCCGAACACCGCGTTTTCAAAGCCCGGCGGCTATGTTGCAAAATGCGCGGTGGTGCTGGTGTTCAACCTGCTGCTGCAGTTCTTCTACTGGTTCTTCAACGACGCTTACACGAATCTGATCCACGTCCTGTCGCCCAACACGCAAGAGCGCACCGACGTGCTGGCGGTCAAGTCGGTCGTCTATTCCCTGGCGCCCTCCATCATGAACTTCGTGATTCCCCTTGTCGCGCAGTATGCTGCAGACAGCAACCTTTATGACATCCGCGTCTATCGCATCTCCTATCCCGTGTTTTCCGTCATCGGCATCTTGCTGACCATCATCGTCTTTGCCAATACCAAAGAAAAGATCGTGCAGGCCAAGACCCACACCATTCAGATCGGCTTTGTCGACGCCTTCAAAGAGGTCTCAAAAAACAAATACTTCTGGATCATCGCCCTGGCCGGCTGGCTCGGCTTTCTGGAGCTGGCCTATCAGAACATCCTCGGCTGGTCCTGCACCTATGGGCACACCTGCAACAGCGGCACACTGTCGATCATCAACACGCTCAACGGCAACGCGGCGCTCTGGGGCATGCTGCTCGCGCCGTTCGTCATCCGCAAGCTCGGCAAAAAGAAAACGCTCATTAGCATGAACGCCATGAACATTTTGTTCATCCTGCTGATGCTTGTGCGCATGGACAACATCTGGTGGATCTTCGGCTGCATCTATCTGAACTCGGTCGTGTCCGCGTTTGAGCAGATCACGTCGCCCGCCATCCAGGCGGACATCCGTGACTATCAGCAATATCGCAGCGGCGAACGCATCGATGGCATGTTCGCCACCGTGGCCACCATCGGCAACCTCGTCACACTGCTGACGTCTTCGGTCCTGCCCGCCGTTGAAACGCGGTTCGGCATCTATCAGGGCAACGGCTATGAGCAGCCGCGCGACATCATGGACGTGACGACCGGCGAACCGGGTCTGTTTTATAAAATGCTGACCGCGCTGATTCTGATGGCGGCGCTGGGCGCTGCGCTGAACCTCATCCCCTACTTCTTCTATGATTTCACCGAAAAGAAGCAAAAAAGCGTGGTGCGCGTGCTGAAGATCCGCGCGCTGTTTGAAGATTACGGCAACCACGCCCTGCACGACGCCCAGATTGTGGAAGCGATCGAGCTGGTGGAGGACGCGCGCAAAAAGGCGGAGCTGGCCCCGCGGACCATTGACAAAGACGCCGACCGGAAACAGCGCCGCGCTGACCGCGACTACAACGACGAGATCGACATCTCGCGGTTCGTCTGTCAGGAACTGGACAAGTTTGACACGCCGCTGGGCCGCCACCAGGCGGAGGTGTGCGAGGCTGTCATGGCCGCCGGGCTGGAGGGTATCGCCGTCATTGACCTGAACGAAGCGTATCGCGCGCTGGCCGCCGCAAGGGCGCTGCCGAAAGAGACCGACGAAGAAAAAGCCCTGCGTGCGTTTGACCTGGAATTTGCGCAAAAGCGCATCAGCGCAAAGAAAGCCTATGATCGGTACTACAGCGACGGAAAGGCAGACTTCACCGAGCCGGATATGAAGGCGCTGACCGACCTGTTTGACAAAGAGGACGCCATCGACGCCGACATCTTTGACGCGGTGCAGTCGCAGAACGAAGCGCACAAGAACAAGCAGACTGCGCAGGTCGCCATGAGCAAAGAGACCGTCCGCCGTCTGCAGGCGGAAAAAAAGCAGGTCCAGAAGCAGGCCAAGGTCCTGATGGACGCGTTCGCCCGCTTCAACCGCGCCGCAAAGCCGTATAACGACGCAAAGCGTCTGCTGCTGCAAAAAGAGAACTACAGTCATTTTGAAGAGATCGCGGCCATGTATGAAACCGCAAAGGCCAACGTGACCGAGGCCGAACAGGCCGAAGCCGCACCGACCGAGCATGTCAACTGAAATGAGGTCCAAGCATGAAAAGCAACCGCAGCTATCCCGCCGTCAGCGTCACCGATAAGGGCGCACGCTTTTTGCGCGGCGGCCACGTCTGGGTCTATGAAGATGAAGTGACGGATGTGTCCGGGTCCCCGCAGGACGGCGAAATCGTTGACGTCGTGTCGCCCAAGGGGCGCTATCTCGGCTCCGGCTTTTTCAACAGCCGGTCCAAAATCCGGGTGCGCATCCTGTCAAAGAACGCCAACGACCGCTATGACGACGCGTTTTTTGCCCGCCGGCTGGGCTATGCGCTGGACTATCGCCAAACCGTGATGGGCGGCGATTTCGGCTGTTGCCGCCTGATCTTCGGCGAGGCGGACGGCTTTCCCGGACTGACGGTGGACCGGTTCGGCGACATTCTGGTGGCGCAGGTGCTTTCGCTCGGCATGGAGCAGCGCAAGGACATGGTCTTTGACACGCTGGTGCGTCTGCTGCGGGAACGGGGTGAAACAATCACGGCGCTGTGCGAGCGCAACGACGTCGCCCTGCGCGAAAAGGAAGGGCTGGCGCAATGTGTCGGGTATTTTGCCGGCGCGGGGCTGCGCACCGATCTTGACGGTACCGCACCGCTTGTTGAAAACGGCATCCGCTACGCGGTGGATTACATGCGCGGGCAAAAGACCGGTTTTTTCCTGGACCAGAAATACAATCGTCTGGCCGCCGCCCGGCTGGCAAAGGGCAAAACGGTGCTGGACTGCTTCACCCACACGGGGGCCTTTGCGCTCAACTGCGCCAAAGCGGGTGCAAAGCGCGTCACCGCCGTGGACATCTCGCAGGACGCTGTGGACCTGACCGCCGCCAACGCGGCGCAAAACGGCTTTGCCAACGTGGACGTGCTGTGCGCCAACGTGTTTGACCTGCTGACCGAGTTGTATGAAGCGAACGACCGCACCTATGATTACATCATTCTGGATCCGCCGGCCTTCACCAAAAGCAGCGCCACCGTCAAAAACGCCATGCGCGGCTACAAAGAGATCAACCTCAAGGCGATGCGTCTGCTGCCCCGGGGCGGCTACCTCGCAACCTGCTCGTGCTCCCACTTCATGACGGACGACCTGTTCCGGCAAATGCTCAAAAGCGCGGCTGCCGACGCCGGCATCACGCTGCGGCAGATCGAAGCGCGGCAGCAGTCCCCCGACCACCCCATTTTGTGGAACGTACCGGAAACGGAGTATCTGAAGTTCTATCTGTTTCAAATTGAATAAACAGGGGCGGACCGATGTGTCCGCCCATAATCGTTGCAAAATGTCTCAATTGCAAATACCCATCATTGATCGGGTGCCTCTAAAAGCTGCACACCGCTCGATCGTGCGCACCTTTCACCGCCAGATTGCCCAAATACTCTTTGAAAGCCGAACGGATTCCCGCGTCAAAGCTGTGCAAACTGACAATAGAAATCCGCATCCCGCTCAAACGACTTGCGTTTTTGCGGTGCCCGATTGGCCATCCCGCCTCATCCGCCGCGTTGCAGTGTTGTCTTTTTACCGGAACAGCTCTGGCGCGTGACACCTTGTATCAGCTCCCGGGTCTCACCTGTCGGTTTCTCGGCTGCCGTTCTCGGCTCCCGCGTTCTCACCTGCCGGCTCGGTCGTTGCTTCTGCCTGACTGCAGAGATCGCCACCGGCGATCCACACCCTCATCCGTCACACGCATTTGACGTTATCGCTTTGCAGGAAAATATCGGGCGCGTGACACCTTCCCCGCCGGCGGGGAAGGATAAATCTATCCCCTTCACCGCCGCGTGGAATCGGCGGGGCGAACCTTACGGAGCCGCCCGCATCCGGCGCATACTCAAAAGAAACATCGCTGTCACCTGTGCGTTCCTTCGCGGCGCAAACAAAAAAAGGTCGCGAAGATTGCCCCCTCAGCTTCCCCGAAATCGGGGGCTCCTTGCGATGTGGCACCTGCGGTGCAATCAGATCCCGCGACCACAATTCTCAATTCTCCACTCTCCACGCTTAACTGTCAACTGTTGACTGTCCCAAGGTTTACAGACTGTTCATAATATGACGGCATTTCTTTGATATTTCCCTGCTAAAATAGACGCATTACAGAGGAGGGGTACTTATGACACCGTATTGTTGGTTTGATTACAAAACCGTGATCGTTTCGGGCGCGTCCAGCGGCATCGGCAAGGGCCTGGTCACAAAGCTGATCGGCGAGCATTGCTGCACGGTCATCGGCATCGGCCGCAGCGAAGCCAAGATGCAAAAGCTGGTCGCGGAGCTGGGCGACAACGCTCGCCGGTTTTCCTACTACCTGTTTGACGTGTCTGTCAAAGAGAATTGGGTACAATTTGAGGCGGACCTGCGAAACGCGGGGATCCGGCCGGACCTTTTGATCAACAACGCCGGCATTCTGCCCAAGTTTGACAAATTCACCAACTATACGCTGGAGGATATCAACCACGCCATGCAGGTCAATTTCTATTCCAGCGTGTATTCCATGAACGCGCTGATGCCGCTGATCATGGAGTCGCAGACGCCGGGCATCGTCAACATTGCCTCGTCCGCCGCGCTGTGCTCGCTGGCGGGAACGTCGATCTATTCCGCGTCCAAGGCCGCGCTGAAAAGCCTGACCGAATCCATCCGTGAGGAATGCCGCGGCCAGTGCTACATCGGTCTGGTCTGCCCGGGCTTTACCAAGACCGACATTTTTGCCAACCAGAACACCGGCAACGAATCCGACCTGAGCGAGCGCGCCCTGCAGATGGTCAGCACCTCCTGCGCCCGCATGGTCAACGACATCATCAAAGGCATCTGGAAACGCCGCAGCAACATGGTCTTCGGCATCGACGCCCGGCTGATGAACAACACCGGCAAGGTGTTCGGCGTGCTGATCCCCTGGGCCAGCAGCAAGGTCATCAAGATGGCCCACCTGGCCATGTTCTCTGATGTGTTTGACGAAGAGGACGAGGGCGACCCCACCTCCGCCGTGGTGCGTGAAAAGTTCAAGCAGCACATCCCCGGCCGGCACAGGATGGGATGAGGGCAGCGGTTAGCTGTTAGCTGTTGGCTGTTAGCTGTTAGTACGCGGGGGCGTTTCCGGAATGGGAACGTCGGAAAAGTTTCCTCCATAATAAAGCCGAAATGGACGTTTTGTTGCGGGAAACGCGCGACTTTTGGAAAAAAACGAAGTTTTTTCAGTACACAGTGCAGAATAGAGTTAAAGAGTTCGGGGGTTCAATACAATCGCATCATCTATATAAAAAAGCTGTGACCGATACGTCGGATCACAGCTTTCAGACTGCTGACAAACCCTATGTTTTGCAAGAGGCATAGGGTTGTTTTTTGCTCAGGGCAAGAAAAAAGCCATGTGTTTTACCCACAGCACATGGCGATTTTCTTCATATTTTGTGCGGCGGCGGTAAGCAAACAT
>JAFRUA010000056.1 GCA_017434855.1 Clostridia bacterium | reverse complement strand
TGGACAGGAGGAATCCCCTTATTCCATGCGAAATATGAGGATTTCTCACATTATATCTCCTTTGATCTTCTTGATTTACTGACACGATTAAATATTTTACACTTTTGACGAGTTTATTTGGATTAATCAGTGCTTACTTAGATATTAGATTATATGATTTGAACCTTAAGATACCTATAAAACGACTGTCTTATTCGGGGGTTGTTTGCAGGGAAAGGACTTCTTTTGCCGCCGACAGGACCGCCGGCTTTGATGCAAAAAAGTTCAGCCCGCCCTGGAACCAGACGGCATACGGTTCGCGCAGCGGCGCGTCTGCCGAAAGCTCGATCGACGACCCCAGGGTGAACGCCCCGGCCGACATGATGACGTCGCTGTCATAGCCCGGCATGGGCGACGGAACCGGTGTGACAAAGGAATCCACCGGCGCGCCCCGCTGCAGTCCCTTGCAAAAGGCGATCAGGTTTTCGGGCGTTTTGAGCTTGATGGCCTGAATGATGTCGTGCCGCGCTTCACCGGGCTGCGGCGTGGTGTCAAAGCCGAGCGATTCAAACAGCGCCGCGGTGAACGCCGCCGTCTTGAGCGCTTCGCCGACCACATGCGGCGCGTGAAACACGCCCATGAACAGCTCCCGGGTCATACCGAGCGTGGCGCCCACCTCACGGCCGAGGCCCGGCGTGGTCAGGCGGTTGCAGCACAGTTCCACCAGGTCGTGCCGCCCGGCGATGTAGCCGCCGGTCCGGGCAATACCGCCGCCGGGATTTTTGATCAGGGACCCGGCCATCAGGTCCGCCCCGACCGCCGTGGGTTCGCGGTCCTCCACAAATTCGCCGTAGCAGTTGTCCACCATCACCACGGCGTCGGATCCTTCTTTGGTGATCTGCACGATCCGCCCGATCTCTTCGACCGAGAGCGACGGGCGCAGGCTGTAGCCGCGCGAACGCTGGATGTAGACCATCTTTGGCTGCAGGTCGCGCACGGCAATGCGGATCGCGTCAAAATCGACGGTTCCGTCCGGCTTCAAATCCACCTGTTCGTACCGCACGCCGAAGTCCTTCAGCGACCCGGCGGCAGACGTTTCGCCGATGCCGATCACCGGCTGAATGGTGTCATACGGCAGCCCGGTCACGCAGAGCATCGCGTCGCCCGGCCGCAGAACGCCGAACAGCGCCACCGTCAGCGTGTGCGTGCCGCAAGTAAAGTTGTGGCGGACCACGGCGTCTTCGGCGCCGACCGCCTCGGCAAAGACCGCGTCCAGCGTGTCGCGCCCGACGTCGTTGTAGCCGTACCCCGTGGAGGGGGCAAACATCGTTTCGCTGACCTTGTGGTGAATGAACGACGCCAGCATCTTTTGCTGATTCCGCTCCGTCACGCTGTCGATGGCCGCGAACGCCGGGGCGCATCGGGTCAGCGCCGCGTCCGCAAGGGATAAAAGCGTTTCATCAAATTCAAACATGGAATTGCCTTTCTATAAGCATCAATTGCAATCACAAATCTTTTGCAGCTCCGCAAAGCCGAGGGCGCGATAAAACGCTTCGGCAGAGGGATTGAGCGCGATCACGTCGGCCGTTTTGCCGTCAAGGGCCAATGCGCGCAGCATGGCCCGGACCACCCGTTTGCCGTATCCTTTGCCGCGTTCGGACGCGCGGACCGCAACGCCGCTGATCACGGCAGCCGTGTCGGTCTCTGCCGCAGTCAGCGCCGTGGCAAGCACGGCGTCGCCCTCTGTGACGGCGCACATCCGCGCCGCGCCGCGATTTTTGCGGAAGGTGAAATCCGACAGAAAGCGCAGGTACGCCTCTTTGGTACCGGCAAAGGACCCGGGAATGCTTTCGGCAATCAGGTGATAGACTGACTGCATGTCGGCGTCGGAAACCGCGTTTTGTTCCGGTGGTATCCGGCCCGTGAAGCGGAACGCCGTTTTGGTCTGTCGGACGGTCAGGCCGCAGCGCGCCGCCGTAGTCTCATCGGTCATCACGGACGAAAAGCCCTGCATGGCAAGAAAGCAGCCGAGCTCTTCAAAGTCTGCCGTGGCGTCCGCAAGCACAATCGCCGTGCTGTCCATCGCGCCGACTGCGGCTGTTACGCCGCCGTCATACGCAGTCCAGATGCGGACAAAGTCATAGTCCGCTTTGTAGCACCGGGCACGGCAGGCAAGATAAGTGCCAAGCAGCTTGCCTTCACAAAACGGCAGCAGCACAGGCAGGCTGTCGTTCGTCGCCAGCTCAAGCATCGGCAAGCACCGGCAGCAGCGCGTCGCACAGCGCGATGCAGGCGTCCATGTCGCGTTTGTCGGCCACGGTGGACGCGGAATGCAGATAGCGGCATGGCAGCGACACGTTCAGCACGCGCACGCCCGCGCACGATTTATGGATGGCTCCGGCGTCGTTGCCGCCGGCGACTCTGGTCTTGGTCTGGACCGGAATGCCCGCCTGCTTTGCGCAGTCAAACGCCGTTTGAAACAGCGCCCGGTCATAGACGGTCGAGCGGTCCATAAACGGCACGACCGCGCCGCCGCCCAGGTGACAGACCGTTTCGGCGCCCGAAACGCCGGCAACATCCGCCGCCGTGGTGGTTTCAAGGATCAGCGCTGCATCCGGCCGCACCTGAAAGGCCGCCGGCCCCGCGCCGCGCAGACCGACCTCTTCCTGCACCAGAAATGCCACGGTGCAGTCCACCGCCGGCGTGCGCTCGATGAGGTTGAGCAAAACTGCACAGCCGAAGCGGTCGTCCAGTGCTTTCATCTTGACCTTGTGTTCGCCAAGGTCACGCCATTCGCTTTGAAAATACGCCGCGTCGCCGACCTGCGCAAATTGCTGTGCCTCTTCTTTTGAAGCGGCGCCGATATCAATAAACAGTTCGTCCAGCTCCGGCACCTTGCCACTGTCCGCCTTGTCGGTCAGATGAATGGGCTTGACGCCGATCACGCCGTGCACGGCCCGGTCGCCGACAGTCACGGCTTTGCCGCAGACCACCTTTTTGTCAATGCCGCCGACCGCGTCAAAGCGCAGATCGCCGTCCTTGGTCACGTCGGTGATCATAAAGCCGACCTCGTCCATGTGGGCGGAAAGCATCACGGTGTTTTTTGCGCGGCGCTTTCCCAGTACCCGGCAAATCAGGTTGCCGAGCGCATCCACATGATAGTCGCAATGATTATTTACCCGGTCGATGAGATGGGCGCGCACCGCGTCCTCACGGCCGGAGGTCCCGTTCAGCGCGCAAAGCGCCTTGAGGGTATTCAGAAATGAATCAGTCATGCTGCCGCGCCTCCCGTGAAAGAATGAATGCCGCCAAAAGCGCCGCCGTTTGATCGATATCGGCAACATCGATCACCTCAACGCCCGTGTGCATGCTGCGCAGCGGGATCGACAGCAGCGCCGTGCGCACACCGGCACGCGAAACAGTGATGTGGTCGGCGTTGGTCCCGGTGCGGCCGGGCATCACGTCATGCTGATAGGGAATGCCTTCTTTTTCGGCAAGCGCTTTCAGCTCCAGCGTCAGGGCGCGGTCCAGCGTGGCAGACAGGCCGATGGACGGCCCCTTTCCGAGCGCGATCGTTTCACTGTCTTTACAGAACGGGTCGTCGCCGAAACCGACGTCCACCGCGATCGCAAGATCCGGCGCAAAGGCAAAGGCCCCAGTGCCGGCGCCGCCACCGCCGACCTCTTCCTGCACGGAGATCTGGACGCAAAGGCAGACGTTCTGCAGCTTGTCATGGACAGCCTCCACTGCCTTCAGCACGGCGGCCACGCCGCAGCGGTCGTCAAATGCTGCTGAGGCGATCCTGCCGTTCAGCAGCCGGAGCTGCGTGTCGGCATACCCCACGCGGTCGCCGACCGAAACGAGCTGCTGTGCTTCGTCCCGCGTGCGACCGATGTCCACGGCAAGGTCGGAAAGCTCGACGCCCGCTTTCTTTTTTTCTTCGGTCAGCAGGTGCGGCGGTGTGGAACAGACCACGCCCCACAGCGGCGCTTTGCCATAGACGATCACTTCGCTGCCGACAAGAACGCGCGGATCAACGCCGCCGGCCTTGTCCACATGCAAAAAGCCTTGTTCGTCGATCTCGGTCACGACCAGACCCACACGGTCCAGATGCGCGTCCAGCAAAATCTTGACGCCGCCCGTACCAAGCGTTCCGCAAAGATTCCCCAGCGCATCCGCCTTCAGCTCCACATAGGGCGCAAACAGGGTTTGCACGGCAGATGCCGCCGCAGTCTCGTCGCCGGGCGTTCCGTTTTCTTTTGCCAGCGCGAAGCAAAGCTCCTCTGTTGTCAAAACAATCACCTCAGTGAAATAAGAAATCATTTTATTATACACGCTTTCGCTTGGGCTTGTCAAGGTTTGCAAACAGAAAAACGCCCCTGATTTCAAATCAGAAGCGTATCGCGACCGGTCTGCTACTTGCAGAAATAGTGACTGCCGATGACCGTGATCACCGGGCGGGACCGGATAAAGGCATTGGACGTTTTGGCGGGGTTGTAATAATAGATCGCGCCGCCGGTCGGGTCCCAGCCGTTGACGGCGTCGCGCGCCGCCCTGCGCGAGGTGTCGTTGGCGGGCACATTCCAGTTGCTGTCACGCACAGCGGCGAAGGCGCCGTTCTGATAGATCACCCCCGCGACCGTGTCCGGAAACGAGGGGTGGCCCACGCGATTGAGCACCACCGCGCCGACCGCCACCTGGCCGGTGTAGCTTTCGCCCCGCGCCTCCGCGGCAATCAGTTTGGCAAGCAGCTCAATGTCAGAGCTTGAATACTTGCCGCTGCTGCCCGCACCGGAAGAGGGGCCAAGCCCGAGATACAGCAGCGTTTTGGACCCCGCGATCCCGTCTGCCGTGATGCCGACGCTTTTTTGAAACGCCTTGACCGCGCTGCGCGTGACAGAGCCATAGATGCCGTCGACCCGCCCGGAATAAAAGCCGAGCGATTTCAGCTTGGTCTGAATCTCGCGGACCTCCTGCCCGCGGGAACCGAGCTGCGACAGTGCGGGAACAGCCCCGTCATTTTGTATGATGAGCCGGTTGGCGACGCCGGCCAGGGAAAAATAGAGCCACGCGGCAATCAAAAACATTGCGACGCCGCGCCGGAATCGTTGTTTCATAAACCTCATCCTTTCGCGGATAGTATGGCATTTGTTGACGCAAAATATACACAGAACAGCCGACAGACGGCTGTCGCGAAAGGAGGACGCCCATGAAGCGCAAAGACCCGGACAAGTATGACAACATCAAGATCACGGCCGCACAGCCGGACCGCATTCCGAGCGAAATGGACAGCACGCAGCACATTCTGCCGCCGGTTTGCCCAAGCGAAGACCCAAAGGAGCGAAACGACCTGCGGCTGTTTGACCGCCACCGGCAGTAACGGACCTGCGCCGCAAAGAAACGACGACCCATCGGAACGAACCGGTGGGTCGGTGTCTTTATTCGTTGCCCTGCGCCAGCCTGCGGCCCATCAGAACGCCCATGACGGACGCCATCATCAGGCCGCGCGTCCAGCCGGAGGAATCGCCCAGGCAATGCAGACCTTTGACGCTGGTATTGAAATCTTTGTCCATCTTGACTCGGTTGCTGTAAAATTTCAGCTCCGGGGAATACAGCAGCGTTTCGTTGGACGCGAAGCCCTCGACCACATGATCCATCGACTTGATAAAGTTGATGATGTTGATCATCGCGCGGTACGGCATGGCGGCGGTGATGTCGCCCGCCACGGCGTCAGGCAGGCTGGGCCGCACATTGGACTGTGACAGTTCCTTTTCCCAGGTGCGTTTGCCGTCCAGAATATCGCCGAAGCGCTGCACCAGGATGTGCCCCGCGCCAAGCATATTGGTCAGCTCGCCGACCTTTTGCGCATAGGCAATGGGCTGATTGAACGGATGGCTGAAGTTGTGGGAACACAAAATGGCAAGATTGGTATTGTCGCTTTTGCGCTCCTTATAGGAATGGCCGTTGACCACAGCCAGGTTGTTGTCATAGTTTTCCTGGCTGACAAAGCCGCCGGGGTTCTGGCAAAAGGTGCGCACCTTGTTTTTGAAGGGCTTGGGGTACCCGATGAGCTTGGACTCATACAGCACCTCGTTGACCTTTTCCATGATCTCGTTGCGGACCTCGACGCGCACACCGATGTCCACCGTGCCGGGCTGGTGCGCAATGGAATAGGCCGCGCAGATCTTTTCCAGCCACTCCGCGCCGCGGCGGCCGGTGGCAACCACGGTGTGGTCCGCTTCGATCGTCATGGTGTTGCCGTGGTTGTCGTAAATCACAACGCCTTTGCACACGCCGTCCTCCAAAAGGATGTCGCGGCATTCGTAACCGAACAGCAGTTCCACGCCGTTTTGCAGCAGGTACTGCTCGATGCCGTAATAGATTTGCTGCGCCTTTTCGGTCCCCATGTGGCGGATGGGGCAGTCCACCAGCTTCAGCCCCGCCTGGATGGCGCGCATGCGGATCTTTTTGACCTCTTCGGAATTGCTGACGCCCTCCACATGCGTGTCCGCGCCAAACTCCAGATAGATTTTGTCGGCATAGTCGATCGTCTCCTGCGCCAATTGTTCGCCGATCAGGGTGGGCAGATCGCCGCCGACCTCATAACACAGCGACAGCTTGCCGTCTGAAAACGCGCCCGCGCCCGAAAAGCCGGTGGTGATGTGGCAATATGGTTTGCAGCCCACGCAGACCCGGGTCTTGTCTTTCGGGCAGTGGCGATTTTCCACCGCCTGCCCCTTTTCCACAATCAGAATGCGCTGCTTTGCACCCCTGCGAATCATTTCCAGCGCCGTAAAAATGCCGGCCGGGCCCGCGCCGATGATGACGACGTCTTTTTTCATAAAGCGTATCCTCCTCATTTGAAACCGAAACAAAGGCACGATGACGAAACCGCCCCATGCCTTTTGGAATTATATCACATCTTTTTGGTTTTGTCAAATCTTTTTCGTGCGCTCAGCCCCAGGGATTCTCTGTCGGGTACGGCAGGGCTTTCGGCTGATTATAGGCGATGTCTCCGACGCCGAGGAAGCGGAAGACCTCAAACAGCGCCTTGCCGTAATGACCGAAGGCCACCGCGCCGTGGTGCGGAAAATGCTTTTCGATCAGCACATGGCGATAGAAGCGCCCCATTTCCGGAATGGCAAACACGCCGATGCCGCCGAAGGAACCTGTGGGCACGTCGAGCACTTCGCCTTCTGCAATATAGCTGCGCAGCACGCCCTCGCTGTCGCACTGCAGGCGATAGAAGGTGATCTCACCGGCGGCGATATCGCCCTCCAGCGTGCCGCGGGTAAAGTCCGGCTCGCTGCCCGCCGGCTCCAGCAGACGGTGCTGAATGAGCTGATATTTGACCGCGCGGTCGGCGCACATTTTGCAGCTGGGTGTGTTGCCGCAGTGAAAGCCCATGAACGTGTCGGTCAGCGCATAGGGCGCCTTGCCCCTGATTTTGCCGTCATAAAGCTGCGCGGGCACAGAGTTGTTGATATCCAGCAGCGTCACGGCGTCAGCCGAAACGCACGCGCCGATGTATTCTGACAGCGCGCCGTAAATATCGACCTCACACGCCACGGGAATGCCGCGCGACGCCAGGCGGCTGTTGACATAGCAGGGCTCAAAGCCGAACTGCTCCGGGAACGCCGGCCAGCACTTGTCGGCAAAGGCAACGTATTTGCGCGCGCCCTTGTGCTGCTCGGCCCAGTCCAGCAGCGTCAGCTCAAACTGCGCCATGCGCGGCAGCAGCGCGGGATAGTTGTTGCCCTTCACGCCAAGCTCGCTCGCCATGTCTTCGCAGACGGCGGGGATGCGCGGGTCGCCCGCGTGCGCCTTGTAGGACACCAGCAGGTCCAGCTCGCTGTTTTCTTCCACCTCGACGCCGAGTTCATACAGGCCCTTGATCGGCGCGTTGCAGGCAAAGAAATCCTGCGGGCGCGGGCCGAAGGTGATGAGCTTGAGATTTTTCACACCGATGACGGCGCGGGCAACCGGTACGAAATCGGCGATCATACCGGCGATGTCGGCAGCCGTGCCCACGGGATAGGACGGGATATAGGCCTGCAGGTGCCGCATGGCAAGGTTGTATGAGCAGTTGAGCATGCCGCAATAGGCGTCGCCGCGCCCGTTGATCAGGTCGCCGTCGCCCTCTGCCGCCGCAACAAACATGCACGGCCCGTCAAACTGCTTTGCCAAAAGCGTTTCGGGCGTTTCCGGGCCGAAATTGCCCAAAAAGACCACCAGCGCGTTGCAGCCCGCCGCCTTGACGTCGTCAACGGCGGTTTGCATATCGGCTTCGTTTTCAACCGTCACCGGGCATTCATACAGTTCGCCGGCATAAGCCGCCTTGATCGCGGCGCGGCGCTTGACCGAAAGCTCGATGGGGAAGCAGTCGCGGCTGACGGCAACGATGCCGAGCCGGACCTCCGGGATATTGCTCATTTTAAAGTTCCTCCTTCGGAATGGATTCGTTTTTTCATTGTCAGAATGTTCTTGCCGTTTTCACGCCGATAGCTCACGGCGTCCATATTCTTTTTGACCAGGAAAATTCCAAGCCCGCCGATCTGACGGTCCTCTGCAGACAGCGTAATATCCGGGTCGGCCTTTGCCAGCGGGTCATAGGGTGTGCCCGTGTCAAGGAAGGTCAGCGTCACTTCACCGTCTTTGGCGTGCAGGCGGATCTCTGCGTCGCCGCCGTTTGAATAAGCATAGTTTGCAATGTTGACAAAGACTTCCTCCACGCACAGGTCGATCTGCATCTGCGCTTTCATCGGGCAGCCGTGCGCCTCCAGAAAGGCGTCCACAAAATCGGTCACTGCGGCAAGGTTGTCGGTACTTGCTTCCACTTTCAGCGTCTGCACGGATTCATTCGCCTCCTTCATTTCAAGGCAAAGCATTGTCATATCGTCAAACTGCGGCGCGTCGCCTGCAAAAGCGTCCACCCGCGCGCGGACCGTATTCAGTATTTCATCCGGGGTTCCGGCCGGCGAAAGATTCAGTGCCTGCAGCATTCCGTCAAGCGTCAGCATCTGATTGTTTGCGTCGGTCGCCTCCGGCACACCGTCGGTGTACAAAAACAGTTTGTCACCCGGGGCAAGGCAAAAATCATAGTCGCGGTATTTCATGCCGCTCATTGCGCCGACCACCATACCGTGCCGGCTTTTTTCAATTTCAAACCGGCCGCCCTTTCGGCAAATGGCCGGGTCGTCGTGCCCCGCGTTGGCTGCGATGATCTTTCCTGTCGAAATCTCAAGGATACCCATCCAGACAGTTACGAACATATCGGCGTCGTTGTTTTCGCAGAGCCGATCGTTGACAAAGGTGAGGATCTCGCCCGGGGTCCCGCCCATGAGCGCGCGGTCGCTGATGAGAATTTTGGTCACCATCATAAACAGCGCGGCCGGGATCCCCTTACCCGACACGTCGGCCATCACAAGCGCAAGGTGATCGTCATCGATCAGATAAAAATCATAGAAGTCGCCGCCGACCTCTTTGGCGGTCGTCATCGATGCATAGATATCAAACTCGGCACGGTCGGGATAGGCCGGGAACACCGTCGGCACCGAACCTTCCTGAATCTGGCTGGCAATGGACAGCTCTGTTCCGATGCGTTCCTTTTCCGCGGCGATCAACTGGATCTCGCCCAGATAGTTGTCGATTTCCTTCACCATCTCGATCGTGTCCTCAGACAACTGCCCGATTTCATTGCGCGACTTGAGCTTTGACAGGTGCTTGATCACCTCTGCGCTGTCTTTGTTCTGCATATAATGCCGGATGCTTTTCTGTACCTTTTTCAGCGGAAGCAGCACGAGGAAAACCATGACGCCCAGACAAAGCACCGACAGCACAAACTGATGCGCCACGGAAAAGATGGTTCCGCGCCTGGCCTGCGCCATGATATCAGACTGCAGGTCATAGGTCAGACCGATCAGCACATGGTGTCCATCCCCGATCGTGTCGAAATATGCGTAAAAATCCATGTATTTGCCGGCGTCCGCCAGTTCGGAGGAATGCGAGGAATTTTCAAATGCGCTGCACATTGCCTCCTTTTGGCTCTGATCGACATCGACCGTGTGACCAAGCGGATACACCTCTTCATACTTCGTTCCGCGTTTGGCGCCCTCGTCCGCCGCGCTGAACAGGAACACCTGCGTTCCGAATGTCTCGTCTGTTGCAACGCAGAACAGGAACGACGTGGAATAGGTGCGCTTGATCTGATTGACGCGGGTGATCAGCCAGGAATATGCGATCTCGGCATAGAGCTTCTGATCCTCCGGAGGGAGGTCTTTCAACTGCGCTTCTGTTGCATACCGCAGTTGGATGTTCGGGTGACGTTCGCTGAACAGGCTGCTTTTTTGCTTGGTCTGCAGCGGCCGCTCCGCGTCGTCGGCTTCCGTGAAAGTCACATCATATTCGATTTCAAGCGTTTTGGTATGATCATACCAGTATTGAAGCAGCCACTTGCAGGCAGGGTATTCCCGGATCGCCAGCGCCACCTCGTTGGATATTTCTTTTGCGTGTGTTTCCGCCTGGCTTTTTACACTTCTGTTTGTGTCAAGATACATCATGATAAAGGTAAAAATGCCCGTCATGACGATCCCGACCAAAAACAGGCCGGCAACCTGCCGCATCAGGTGGGTCTTTCGTTTTTTCACAGACATTGAACCGCCTCACTTTTGTCAGAATGGATGGCCCGCGCGCGGTTCACGCGGCAAAAGTTCAGATCACCGTCATTCGATGTTCAGGATCTCGGTGAATCCCGTGACTTCAAAGACCTCCATGATCTCGGGGCAAACGTGCCGCAGCACCAGCGACCCCTGGCGGTTCATATGCTTTTGCGCTTTCAAAAAAACGCGCAGACCGGCCGATGACGTATAAGAAAGGCCGTCCAGATCAAAGACCAGCTGCGTGACGCCGGCAAGATTGTCTTCCATCGCCTTTTCTGCCTGCGGTGCGGTTGAGGTGTCCAGCCGCCCGGAAAGCGCGATCGTCAGCGTTCCGTTTTCTTTTTTGACTGTCAGTTCCATGGTCATTCCTCCTCAATCAAAACGCAAGCGTATCTGTGACCGGCACCAATTTGCAAAGCGCGTCTTTGCAGTATTCGATCAGCCGTGCTTTATATGCCGCATCCTCTTTGGCCTTGCGGAAAGTCCTGCGCAAAATCCTTGCGTAGCAGAGGATGGCCGCCTTGTCTTCGATCGCCTGCAGCGCAGCCGCGTCTTCGGTCCCAAAGTAATATTTCATCGTTGCTTTCCAGAACGCGCCGGCTTGCTCATATGGGATACCGAGGAAGCCCTTGACGTTTTCACGGTCGATGCAGGAAAAGCCGATGTACGCGGCATAGATGGCGGAAAACTCAAAGATCGGATGGCCCATGGCCAGGGTATCCATATCGATCAGCAGATTTTCCCCGTTCTGCTGCATGATGTTTTTGATGTGATAGTCCCCGTGCAGCATATTCAGCGTGTCGGGAACAGCCTCCACCAGCGCGATCAGTTTGTCGCCGACGTCAGCGGGCAGATGGTCCTTGCAGAAGGTTGCCCAGACCAGCGCCTCTGCCTTTTTATCCGGCAGCTCGCCGGGTTTCAGCATCGTGGAATGGATGGTTTTCAGAATGTCCACGCTCTCTTTGGCCAGCGCGTCGGTCTGCGACGGGTCCGCGATTATCAGCTTAGCAAAGGATTTTGCGTTCAGCAGCTCAAACACGGAACCGTAGAGATCGCCGACCTTGACCACATCATAGGGGATCGCCGTCGGCACGCCCATCACAAACGCCTTGCGCGCCAGCTCGCGCTCGTTATGGATCTCTTCCAGCGCATCTTGATTTTTATAGACCTTCACAATGGTGTCGGCGTCGATGCGATAGACCTTGCCGTTGGCGCCCTCGCCGATGACCTCGCAGCCGTCCACGCTGAGTTCGCGGTACGCCTTGCTGATCTCCATCATTTCAGTGAAGCCGGTCATATCAAAGATCTCATAGACCTCAGACGACGCGTTGATGATCGAGGTGGTTGGGTTGGCTTTTTTCAGGCGCAGGATCACGCGCAGCCCGGCGCTGGAAATGTATTCGAGCGCCTGCGCGTCCAGCACCAATTTGCCGGAAAAGCCCTGCAGGCAGGCGTTGATCTCGGCCTCGGCCGCAGCGGCATTGGTGGAATCGATCCGTCCGACAAGCGCAACGGTCATTTTTTCATTGTCTTTTTTTGCAGATACCCGGAACATCATCATTCTCCTTTATATGAATCAAAGATTCTGTGATAGTGCGCGCTGTATTCCCGATAGGCGTCAGTCTCAGCCAACTCGCCGAGCAGCTCCAATATGGTGCCGTAATACCATTTGTGCGCCAATGGGTCATGGTTGTTGAACCGCTGAAAGGTCGCTGTCCCCTCGCGGTCATACGCCCGCCGCAGCGCACGCAGATTTGACAGCTTGTCGCCCAGCCACAGCATCTTGACGGCAAGGTCGTCGGTTCGCGCCAGCGCCTGAAGCGATTCCTCTTTTCGGATGCGCCAGGTCTGTTCCGGCGGCACGGCGGGGCGCTTGTTTTCGGTTTCGCTCATCACAAGGTCGTGAACGCGCTGACCGAAAGCCGAAAGGATATCTTCCGGCGTCACGCCGGCGTCCTCCACCGTGTCATGCAGCACGGCGGCCGCCAGAATCTCGGGGGCGTTTGTCATGGTACCAACAATGGCGGCATCCTCCAGCGGATGCAGAATAAAGGGTGAATCGTCCTTTCGCAATTGCCCCGCATGGGCGGCCACGGCAAAGCGAATGGCGTCGTTTAAAACATCTGTCTGCATATCGATCCCTCCGACAGATCAAGGTTGATTATAATTATAACACATTCAAGCAAAGATTTCCACTCAAAAATCAAATCTTGCCCATTTATTTTGTTTTGAACGCTGCAATCAGCGGATTGCCGGCCTTGCGCCAGACGTTCAGCGGAAGCACGCGCACCGTGTAGTCCGTACCCGGATGAAGACCTTCAAAGGTGTGCGACAGCGTTTCGGGCATCGGTTCGAAATAGTATTCGCTGTAGAGCTCTTTCTGTGCGGCCGGCTTGTTCAGAGCATCCGCAGCAAACAGCTGCAGGCGGTACCCGTAAACGCAGACAGTGCTCTTTGCCTGGCCGAATGTCACAGTCGCCGCCGTGTCGGTCACGCCGCTGACCGACGCCATTGCGTCCGCAGGGAACTGCGGCGGGCAATCGGTCTTTTTGCGCGCGCCGGTATAGGCGAAGGTTTTGCGGTCCCTGGGGTTTTCGACAAAGTAGATCAGCTGCTTTTCCGGATCGGCCGGGTCACGGAAAAAGTCGTTGGTCAAAAGATTATACGGCTGCACGCGTATCCGGTTTTTCGCATCCAGCTCCACGATCAGATATTGGGCAGCGTTCCGGCTGCCGGGCGGCACGGTTTCATCACCGATGTCGCGCTCCATTTCAAAATAATTCAGCGTTCCCGCGCCAAAGGCGGTGTAACGGCTTTGCCACACAGTAAGGGGATGGTTGACCGGTCCGTGCGAATGACCGGAAAAATTGACCACCTGCGGGTACCTGGCATAGACGAGGTGCAGCAGTGCGCTCATTTGGGTATACCAACTGCGGCTGACATAGACGGTTTTCCAGATGTGCCCGTGCTGAAAGGTAAAAATCGGTTTTTTGGGGTCGTCCTTTGCAGCGCGGCGCAATTCCTTCGCCATCCAAAATAGCTGCCGCGGCGTGTGCCAGGTGTCGTTTGGCAGCGGCGCCATGCCGATGAAATGATAGCCGTCCACAACCACATGCTTGTCCAGTCGGTCGTCCAGGTTTTTGCGATACCCGTCGGTGCCGGTGTTGCCGTGGTCATGGTTGCCCATCACGGTGATGAGTGTCGTCTGCAGCTGCAGCGATTCGGCAAGTGCGGCATTCAGGATATCATACTGCACCTGTTTGCCGTTGTCGGTATTGTCGCCTGTGAAAAGCACAGCGTCCAGCGTCGGATGCGCTTTGTCTGCCGCGGCATAATCATAGGCCGTTTGAAACATGGCTTTCAGCCGTTCCACGTTGATCGGGTCATCCTCATGAATGTGAATGTCTGTCACAACCGCAAAGCGAAACACCGGCCTGAACGGCGAATGGATCTGTTCACGCAGCCGGGCTTCCCGCCGCAGCTGTTCTTTTTTTGAAACCGTGCGGCAAAACGCAGACGCAACCGCCGTGTAAAAATTGGTTTTTTGTTGCTTTGTCACAGCACTTTTCCTCCCTTGAAAATGAAATGCAAGATTCGATTTAACGGATTGACATTTTCGGATCCTACGATATAATAGAGTTATCAAACAAACCGGAGGTTTTATCATGGCAGAAAAAGTAATCCTTGTTTTGGTGGACGGCATGCGCCCCGACGGGCTGATGCAGTGCGGCCACCCCTTTGCAAAAAAACTGACAGAGATCGGCACCTGCTTTTTATCCGCACAGACGGTCATGCCGTCGGTCACACTGCCTTGCCACATGTCGCTGTTCCACAGCGTGGACCCGGACCGGCACGGCATTCTGAGCAACACCTATGTGCCGCAGGTGCGCCCCATCGAGGGCCTGGTGGACCGGCTTGACAACCGCGGAAAGAAGTGCGCCTTCTTTTACAACTGGGAAGAGCTGCGCGACCTCAGCCGGCCGGATCATCTGCACACCTCGCTTTTGATCAGCGAACACAAAACAGACGACACCGACCGCAAGCTGACCGACGCCGCCATCCGGTATATTCAGGATGAAACACCGGATTTCCTGTTCCTGTACCTTGGCGAAACAGATGAACTGGGCGGGCACGACAACGGCTGGATGAGTGAGATCTATCTTCAGGTCGTGAACAACGCCATTGACTGCGTCGAGCGGCTGTATGAAAACCTGCCTGCGGGCTATACCCTCATTCTGACGGCGGACCACGGCGGGCACGACCGCGGCCACGGCAGCGACATGCCGGAGGATATGACCATCCCCATCTGCTGCATCGGGTCAAAATTCAAGGCGGGCGTCAGCCTGCCCGGCGGCTCCATCAAAGACATCGCGGTCACCGTGGCGGACCTGCTGGGCGTGGACCGCGTCAAAGAATGGGAAGGCAAGATTCTGCCCTACACCGCGGAAACAGAATAACCACAATGCAATATTTGAAAAGACAGCGACTGCTTTTGCGGCCGCTGTCTTTTTACAGCGTAACGAAACGCCGGCTTATTCGACGCAGAGCGTGTTCTCACCCGGATGCAGGGTATAGGTTTTGCCGAACAGTTCTGCGGTCGCGGTGCTGCCGGCGGGCACGGTAAATGTGAAGCGCCAGCCGGTTTCGGTCTTTTCATAATCAGACGCAATCGTACCGCGGTCGGTGTCGAGCGACGCGCGGACCCAGGGAATGCGATCGTCCGGCGCGGGCGCAAAGCGGATGGCGGCATAGCCCGGCGCAGCCTCGACCGGCGCGATGCCGGCCAGGCGGCGGAACATCCAGGAAAAGACGCTGCCGTAGGCATAATGGTTAAAGGAATTCATCCCGGGGGACGCAAAGTGGCCGTCGGGATACATGCCGTTCCAGCGTTCCCAGACCGTCGTGGCGCCCATCGTCACGGCATAGAGCCACGACGGATATTCCGTGCGCAGCAGCAGATCGACCGCAAGGGTGTCTTCGCCGGCCATGGTCAGCGCGTCCAGAAGATGCGTTGCGCCGATGAAGCCCGTGGTCAGGCGGCCCAAGCGGCGCACGTTTTCAGCCAGTTGCTTTCCGGTCTCTGCCGGGTCGTCGGTCAGGTCAAAGATCAGCGCCAGCACGATGGCGGTCTGCAGGTCCTGCTTCATGCGGCCGTTTTCCATGTATTCGTCCCGGAAAAACCTGCGCACATGTGTCAGAACGTATTCGTACCACGCGCAGTCATAACCGAGCACCTGGCTCGCTTTGATCAGCGTCTGCAGGCCATAGGCAAGATAGGCGGTCGCGATCAGGCCGCGATCGGTCTCGCCCACGCCGTGCTCGCGGCTCAGGTCCTCCAGACTCAGCCAGTCGCCATAACCGCCGGTCGTCCACGGGCGGGCAAATTCTTTATCCGCCGGGGCGTTTTTGTCGCGGCATTTTTCGATCATGCCGTCCACATATTTTTTCATTGTGGGGAAATGGCGGCGCAGACGCTTTTTGCTGCCATAAGCCACATACAGCTCCCACGGCAGCACGGTCGCCACGTCGTCCCACGCGGGGGACCCGGCATTGTTGCCGATGAAACGGCCGGGATTCGGCACCGTGTGCGGGATCATGCCGTCTGCATGCTGCTCTGCGGCAACGTCGTTGTACCACTTGTCAAAGAACTGACGCACGTCGTAATTGATCGCCGCCGTGCGGCAGAACATCTCGCAGTCGCCCGTCCAGCCCAGACGCTCGTCGCGCTGCGGACAGTCGGTCGGCACGTCGAGGAAGTTGCCCTTTTGCCCCCAAAGGACGTTGTGCGCAAACTGATTGAGCAGGTCGTTCGCGCAGGAGAAGTACCCGGTGCGCTTCATTTCGGAATGTACCGCAATGGCTGTGAACGCCGCGGGATCGACGTCCTGCAGTCCGAGCACCTGAACGTAGCGGAAACCGTAGAACGTATACTGCGGCTTGACCGTCAAGGGCCTGCCGTTTGAAATGACCGTGAACTGCTCTTTGGCGGAGCGCAGGTTTTCGAGATAGACGTTGCCGTCTTTGTCCAGCATTTCAAAGTGCTGCAGTGTGATCTTTGTTTCGCGCGGCGCTTTGGTCGTGAATTCCACATACCCTGTGATCTCCTGCCCGAAATCAATGACCGTTTCGCCCTTCGGCGTCACGATCAGCTTTTGCCCGGCGATGCGCTCCTGCTCGCGGATCGGCGCGCCCTCGGCGGGGATCAGCACGTCTTTGGGATAGACGACGGGAACCGCCGCAGACAGTCTGCCCGCGCGCGCGCAAAGGTCGAGCGTTTCGCCGTTGTAGATGTCGTTGTACACGATGCGGCTGCGGCGGGTCTGCCACTGCCCGTCAGACAGAATGACGTCTTCGCTGCCGTCGGCAAAGCGGATCGTCAGCGCGCAGATAAGCGCCGCCTCGTCATATTTCAGCGTCTTTGCCGCGACCCATTTGGTCTCGTGGAAAAACCAGCCGCGGCCCACGCCGACTGTCAGGTTGTTTTCTCCGGCCGTCAAAAGTGCCGTCACGTCATAGTCCATGTATTGCAAACGCTTTTGATACGCCGTCCAGCCGGGGGCAAGAATATCTTCGCCCACGCGCGCGCCGTTGAGCCACGCGACAAATGTGCCGTGGGCCGTCAGCGTCAGCGTTGCTTTTTCAATCGGCCCTTTCACCGCAAAGGCGCGGAAAAAGTCGGTGGCGCAAAGCTTGTTGTTGGTTTTGGATTTGATCCATGTTGCTGAAAAAATGTTGTTCATAGGAACCCCCTTGATTCATTGATGGTTTTATAACGAATCTGCTGCTGTCAGATCAATGCATTGATCAGCGCACCCAGATTTGAAATTGCCAGAGAAAACAGCGTCAGCAAAACGACGAGCAGCAGGTGCAGCTTCCATTTGCCGACCACCAGCCCCACAAATTCACGCAGCTGGGCGTTCGGCCAAAAGTACCACTTCGTTTTGCTTGCGATGCCGTCGGCGTGCAGACCCACGGACGCCGCAAGCACGCCGCTGCGAAAGACGTGATAGTTCGTCGTGGAAAAGATAACGCGCGCGTCTTTGGTGCGTTCGTCGATGAGCGCTTTTGAAAAGCGCATATTCTGCAGCGTGTTTGCCGACGCGGTTTCGGCAAGGATATCTTCTTCGGGGATGCCGCAATGCAGCAGGTAGCGCCGCATAGCCTCACCCTCGGCAATGACCTCGTCGCTCCCCTGCCCGCCGGACGGAACCAGCACGGGCGCCGTTCCGGTCTGCTGCTTCTGCGCGTGATAAAACGCCATCGCGCGGTCGGCGCGGCCCTTCAGCAAAGGATAGAGCGTGCCGTCTTTTTTGATGGCGCAGCCGAGGATCAGGACATAATCCTGCGGCAGCGGCGGCTTACGGTGCGCGGCGGCGACGCAGCAGACCTGCGCGGCGACCAGATTCGCTGCAAAATACAGATACAGCGTTGATACGACCGTGCGCACCGAGGAAATCAGAAGCGACGCCGGTTCAAACGCCAGCCACTGCGCATTGAGCACCGTCAGCAGCACGCTGGCGCCGACGCCGGCCATCAGCACAACGGCAAGCGCAATACACAGCGCGTTCGTCCTGCGCAGCCCCTCGTGCCGGATCAGCCAAAGGTTGCTGACGACCATACTGAGCGCAAGCAGCAGCACAAACGGGAACGTCGCCGCGACCAGCAACGTCATCGCGTACTGCGCGACAAGAAACAGCACGCGGCCCGTTGCCGCATCGGGAAGCAGGCCGCAGCACACCTCCAGCCCGAGAAACAGCAGCCCCTGCAGCAGCAGAAACGCGCCGACGCCGAGGTGCAGCACCGTTTCGTACGAAAAGAACCGCTGCGCCTTGCTCTTTCGATAAACGACGATCAGATGGACGCCGGCAAACAAAAAGAAGAGCGCAAACCCGCCGCACAGAATGTAGAAGCCGTTGAAATCCAGGTTCGCCGGTTCCAGAATCGTGCCGAGCTTTGTCACACGCAGCGAGGTATAGTACCGGTCCGCCTGCCCTTCAAACGCCGCGTCGCGGTGATCGAAAACGACTTCGACCGATACGACGCCGGGCTTCAGCGCGCGAAACGTCACGGCGCAAAACTCGTTCTGCATTTTGTCAGAGACCATCTCCACAACGCCCGGTTCGGAATACTCCGCAGTGACGCGGGCGTAGCCGTCGGCGCTCTCTTTCATATAGATGGTGTAGGTGCGGGCGGTAAAAATCAGCAGGATCAAAACGACCGCCGCGATCGCGCCGCCCGCCGCGCCGATCACGAGCAGATTCTTATTCCAGTTCGTATGCTTCATGGAACGGTTCCTCCTTTGCGTCAAATCGGCCGGGGCGCGTCCATGCCTTTACGGATCGTCAGCAGCTCCGCCTCTGTCACATAGGCCGACAGCGCGCCGACTGCCGTAACCGCCTTGCCGCCGGTGATGTTGCCAAAGGCGATGCAGTCGCGGAACGAAGCATCGTGAAACAGGCCGTAGCAAAAGCCGGCCAGGAATGCGTCGCCCGCGCCGGTGCTGTCCACCGGCTGAAACATGTCAAGGCTTTTGCAAAAGAACATGCCGCCCTCGTCAATGCCGATGCAGCCGTCACGGTCCACCTTGACGACCACTTTGTCAAAGTACTGCCGCAGGGCCAGCGCCGCTTCCCGCGGGTCGCTGCAGCCGGTCAGCTTCAGCGCCTCTTTGCGGTTCGGCGTGTAATAATCCGCAAGCGACAGCACGTCGCCGTACCGGTCAAAGCTGAGATCGTCGTCCCAGCCCATGTCAAGGACCAGAACGGTGCCCTCTTCCTTCAGCACGCGATAGACGTCGGCAAAGCCGCCCGGCGACATCAGGCAGAGCTTGGCGCCGGTCGCCATGTGATAGAATTCCTTTTTGGCCTGCAAGTCGGGCTGCATGGCGTTTTTGCCATAGGTGATGAAGCTGCGGTCATGGGGCAGGATCACCGCGCTGGTGATGTTGAGCGGAATCTCTTCGCCGTGATAGAGGTTCATCGGCAGCACATGGCTGTTTCGGAACTGCTCAAGCGCGAAGGCGGAAAACAGGTCCTTGCCCAGTTCGGTCGCAAGTTTGGTCGGTACGCCGAGGCGGCCGAGGTTAATCAGCGTCGCGGGCAGACCGCCGCCAAGCTGCAGCGAAAACCGGTCGGTATAGACCTCTTCGCCGACGTCCGGGATTTTCGGCATGTTCTGGTACAGGAGATCGACGTTTGTGATCCCCGCGCCGGCAATAAAGCTCATGTCCATTCTCCCGTATACGCTTTGTTGAGTTCCAGATAGGCGTCGGCCAACTGCGTCGCCAGGCTGTAGCTGGCCACCAGCGGGTGCAGCGTCAGCGCCTCGATCGCCTTGGTTCTCGATTTGGTGCGGATGGCTTCGCTGGCCAGGCGCTCATAGATCTTGACACGGCGGATCAGTTCAAGGTTTTGTTCATCCACCTTCAGGAACCGGTGCGGAAACGCCTTGCCGCCCCAGATGTCGCAGGTGATCTCCACCACGTCGGTGTCCAGCAGCCCTTCGATCGCGCCGCAGTTCGGCACGCAGAGGATCATGGAATCCCGTTTGCCGCTGCGCTCGATCTCCATGAATTTAAGCGCCACGCCCGCATAGCCGCCGTCGTCCTTTGCAAAGACGTCAAAGTGCCACTTCGTCTGGCGCTTCACGCCGGATTCGGCCGCCATATAGTTGTTTTCGCGTTCGCCGTACCAATGCTCAAAGATCGCAAGCGCCTTGTCAAAGTCGCGCTCCACGTCAAGCTGTTCCAGCTCTGCGGTCATTTTTCGGTTGATCTCGGCGATCTGCTCGCCGCGGGTCTGGGGTGCGGCCAGAATGTTGGCGACCGCCTTTTCACGGTAATAGTAGTAATAAAGATACTCGTTCAGGATCGCGCCGCGTTCACGCAGCAGCGACTTTTCAAAGTACCGCAGGTCGGTGTCGGTATAGGCGCGGTCATTTTCAATGATCTCATGCAGCACCTCTTTGCCGCCGATCTTGATCGAGCTGAAATAGGACAGGTGGTTCAGCCCGTAGATCTCGCCCTTTGCGCTGCCCTCCGGCGCGTCATAGAGCTTTTCAAACGTGCGCAGCATGCCGCTGGGCGCGTCGCAGATGCCATAGGTGAAATTATAGCCCATATCGCGCAGCGTCTGGGATACCACGCCCGCAGGGTTTGTGAAGTTGAACACCTTGCACCCCGGTTTTGCGTATTGCCGGACCAGGTCGCAATAATGCGCCAGTGCGTCCACACTGCGCATGGCAAACGACAACCCGGCCGCGCCTGTGGTCTCCTGCCCCAGCAGGCCGAGGTCCAGCGCGATGCGTTCATCCCGAACGCGCATGTCATCCTCGCCCACACGGATGGTCGTGATCACATAGTCCGCACCGCGGATCGCCTCCACGGCGTCGGTCGTCAAAACAAAGCGCAGGTCCGGATTCAGCTTCTGCGCCACGACCTTGGCCATTTTGCCGTAAATATTCAGTTTCTTTTCGTTGTTGTCCATAAAGACAAGCTCTTCCATATGCAGCGCCGCAGCCTTTTGCGCGATGCTTTTTGCAAGGAACATGGAGCGGACACCGCCGCCCCCGATCACTGCGAGTTTCATCATCATTCTCCTTCGTTCGTTTTTGCCGCCCCTTCCGGCGGAAACAGCGTGCAGCCGAGGCGCTGATAGCGGCGGATGATCGCCCACGCTTCGGCCTCGCTGATTTGAAAGTGCGCCGCCGTACAGGCAATGCAGGCGCAGTCCGCCGTGCCGCGGCACACCATTTTTTTGAAAAAGCCGATGTCATACACCGTCAGCGGCCTGCCGCATTGTTTGCATGTCGTCATACCTCCACAACTTTGGCGAGATAGACGGCGCAGTCGTGCGCTTTCAGCGGGATGTAATGATATTCCTTGACCACGCCGGCGTCCGCACCGGTAAAGGCGTCGGTCAGATGCAGGCCCTTGCCTGCGGAAACGGGCAGGCCCAGCTCGTCAAACGGGAACCACAGCCGGCAGTCGTCGTCCGCAAGGTTCGTCATCAGAATGGCGATCTCGTTTTCAGACAGCAGACGCGCATAGACGTTGCGCAGATTGTCGCATTCCGAATGCACAGTGAACATCTGGCGGCATGCGGCGTCCTGATTGATGCGCAGCAGATACGGGTTTGTCACCAGCTTCAGCGTCGTGTCGTCGATGGAGCACACGTCGCAGCCGAGCATCAGCGGCGCCCCGGCCATGCACCAAAGCGCAAACTCTGTGCGGTACTCCAGGTCGCTGCAGCCGGCGGCGGCCACGTTGCCGCGGTTGTGCATTCCGACGGTGAGCATGTCAATGTCGTTGAAGCAGCCGTAGCCGGAGCATTTCAGGTTGTCAACCTGGCTGAGGAAAATGTCGCGGAAGGACACGAAATTGTCTGAAATGTCGCCGGTGGAACGGAACATCCCCGCGCCGGTGGAGCGGATCCAGTCATGGACGTCGTCGCAGCCCCAGTTGCACGCGGACAGCAGAATGTCGCGCCCGGAACTTTGCAGCGCCATGCTGATGCGGCGATACAGCAGCGGCCCGTGCGCGTGCTCCGGCTTATAGCAGAAATCATATTTCAAAAAATCTGCGCCGTATTCCGCAAAGGTCTTCGCGTCCAGAAACTCATGGTCATAAGAGCCGGGATAGTCCGCGCAGGTGCGCACGCCCGCACAGGAGTACATGCCGAACTTCAGGCCCTTGCTGTGGACATAGTCTGACACGGCCTTCATCCCTTTCGGGAACTTGTTTTTGTCCGGTACGATCTTGTCGGTGACGGCGTCGCGCTTGCGCTCGCTCCAGCAATCGTCGATCACCAGGTATTCATACCCCGCGGCCAAAAGGCCCTTTTCAACCATGGCGTCGGCGGTCTGGCGGATCATTTCGTCATTGATATTCTCTCCAAAAGTGTTCCAGGTGTTGAAGCCCATCGGCGGTTTTTTCGGATACATCGTATCGTCCTCCTTTATATGCATCTTTTGCAGAAAAAGAATGTCTTACGCGGCAACCGGGTTTTTGAGCTGATAGGTCACTTCACACAGTTCACCGGTATCTTCATCATCCACCAGCCATTTGCCGGTATAGAAGTTCCGGCCGCGGACCGTGACTTCGGTTTCATAGACCTCGACCTCGATGCCGATGCCGCTGCGTTTTCCGATCTCGTTGTCGTTTTCACCGTAAAGATCGGTCAGACGGGGCAGATAGATCTCCGGAAAACCGTCGCTTGTGTGGAAGGACCAGAACAGCATCAGCGGCATGTGCGTGTGCCCGACAAAGCAGAACAGGTCGTTTGTTTTGTTGAATTCGGCCAGCAGATCGGTCAGACGGTCGGTGTAACGGCCGTCGGCGTCCACCACATCGTCAGTGGGATAATGCGAAAAGACAAACGTCGGCTTTCCGCTCTTTGCAGCCTTTTCAAGCTCACCCTCCAGCCACGCGAACTGTTCATCCGACACGTACATTTCATGCACCTCCTGCTTTTCCATGCCGAGGACGATGAAATAGTACCCGTCGATCACGTCGGAATAATACGGGTGCGAAAGCTTCCGTCCGACGCAGGCGGCCATATAGTCATACCAGCGGGCTTGCAGCTTTTGATAATTGCCCTCGCCGTTGCCGACGTCATGATTGCCCAGCACCGGCAGAACGGTCTCGTTTTTCATTTGCTGCGCCAGCGTGCCATAGAACAGCATGCTTTCGATGGACTGGCCGTTCATGGTATTGTCGCCGAGGAACACAACGGCGTCGTTGCCGCTTTTGTTGCACTTGACGTTTTGCAGCGCGTGCTCAAAAACCTTGTAGCGATTGAAGTTGTTGCCCTCGATGTGGGCGTCTGACAAAACCGAAAAGTTCAAACGGCATTTTTCCGGGTCCTTCACGTCATAGGCGTCACGGCTGCCGCGCCCCGCGGGGATCAGCAACACGACCGCGACCAGAAGCGAAAACACTTTGATGATGAATGATTTGAACATATGGCGCCCCCCTTTGGCTTTGTTTATTTTATTGTAGCATCCCGTGTCCAACAAATGTCCAACAAAAGTGATTCCATTTCGTAAATAATTTGTAAACAATCAAAACCGCCGGCCCGGGACGCACCCGATACCGGCGTTTTTCATTCATGATGCGGCCGTCGCCGGTTCCACAGACGGTTCAGTCTCCGGCTCGGCAGGCGCGCAATAGGTCTCATACAAATGGCGCGTAACAACATAGCGGTCGTCATCTGATTTGCACCCGACCACAAGGATGAACCAGCTTTGCCCGCCCACGCTGAAGACCGAGGCCAGGCAGTTGCCGGCCGCGTCGGTGGTTCCGGTCTTCATGCCGCAGGCCGCCGCAGAATAATACTTGCTGTCAGGCTTCAAAAGCTGGTTGGTGTTTTCCCAGGTGATTGTCTGGCCCGACGCAAACTGCACGTCCTTTTTCTGAATCCTGATGATCTTGCGAATGCTTGGTACGCGCATCGCGTAATTCGCCAGAATCGCCATGTCGGAAACGGTCGTGTGCTGCGCGTCACTGTCCCAGCCCTCCGGGTTGACAAAGTGACTTTCCGTCATGCCGATGCTTTCGGCAAAGGCGTTCATCCGCCCGCAAAAGGCCTTCACAGCGGCGGTGTCGCTCAGCTCCTCCTGCGGTGCAGCGGCGCGTGCGGCGTTCACGGCGACGGTATAGGCCGCGTCGTTGCCGGACTTGACCAGCAAACCGGTCAGCAGATCAGCCATCGTCAGCTTTTGTCCCTTTGCGATCTGGCAAAGGCTGGAGTTTTTCTGGACCAGCGACAGCTCGCTGCCCACGGTGAGCACTTCCTCCGGCGAAATGTATTGCAGCGCCGTGCAGGCCGTCACCAGCTTGGTGATGCTGGCAACCTGAATGGGTTTGTGCAGCTCTTTTGCAAAAAGGATCGTCCGGTCATCCAGCGAAAAACAGATCGTGGCCGTGCATTTGTCAAGTATGCCCTGCGTTTCGTCGCTCGGCGTCGTTGTGACCGCTTCGGTCGTGGTCATCTCGGCGGGCAGCTTTTGATCCGGCGTTGTGGTGGTCACGGCAGGCCGCGTCGACGCGGAAGTGTCGGTTCCTTTTGCTGCGCAGCCAAACAGCAGGAAAGCCACGCAAAGCGCAATCAACAGACAAAGCGCCCGGCGTGTCACGGCTGCGGGCCGCTGCGTTTCACGGTTTGCGGTCGTCATTTCAAAAGCGCCTCCTTGCGATTGCTTTCATAAACAGCGTACCGACCCGAAAGTCGGCACGCCGTCATGTGATTTGATGTGTCAGAATTGATTATTGGCCGTCGCTCGGGTGCACGACAGACAGCAGCAGATACTCTTCCAGAGTCAGACCCTTCGCGGTGATGTCCTTTGCCGCCTCAACGCCGACATAGCGGAAGTGCCACGGCTCAAAGCTGAAGCCGGTGATGTCTTCCTTGCCCTCGGGGTACCGCAGGATAAAGCCGTAATCCGCAAGGCGCTCATGGATCTTGCCGAAGATCTCTTTTTCGGCGATCATCTGATCGTTGTCATTGATGATCACGCCGTCCTTGATCAGGCAGACGTCGATCGCAAGGCCGGTGTGGTGCTCGGAATACCCCGGCACGGCGACATACTGCCGGCAGTATTCGATGCCCTTGTCTTTTTCAAACTCCGCCCAGAGCTCTTCCTGCCGCGCGACCGAGCGATAGGTGCTGTCAAGCAGGATGATGATACCGTCTTCTGCAAGATCGGCCTGCATTGCGCGGAACGCCGCGAGCGCCTTGGTTTCCACCTTAAACACGTCGGTCGCAAGGTATTCGTTGTCTTTGTTCAGTTCCACGCCCTCGGGAATGGTGTTTTGCGCATCTTCCAGCACGACGATGTCTTCCCAGTCGTCGGGCAGCTTGCTTGCTTTGTTGACAAGCACGAGGTAGTCATAAGGCGCTTCGGCGGGTTCGGTACTGTCGGGCTGTGAACCGTCAGTCGGCGCGGCCGTGGTCCCATCCGTTGTTTCGGATTTTTTGCAGGCGGCAAACAGTGCCAGACAAAGCAGGCCGGCCAGCAAAAGGGCAAGGGTTCGTTTCATTGCGTTCTGTTTCATAGAGAATCCTCCTAAAAAAGGTAGTATAATTATAACACCACATGTCCAACAAACGCAAACATTTTCTATGAACAATCTGTAAATCTTAAAACGGCGCCGCCAAAAAGACGGCACCGCTCAGGTTTAATTTGCTGCGGTTGCGGGTTTCAGCGTGATCACTTCATAGCTGCAGTGCGCGTCGGTCCGCAAAGGCATGCGCCAGCCGCAGACCCCGGCGCTGACGTTCAGCGTGGCGCCGTCCAGATCATAATCCCCGTAAACATAGCCGCCGATCAGCGCATACAGCGCCTTGAGCGGGAACAACTGCCCCGCGTGGGTGTGGCCGGAAAGCTGCAGATCCATCCCGGCGGCAAGGTTGTCTTTGGCGCCGGTCGGCTGATGATCGATCACCACCAGATAAGCGTCCGGGTTGGGATTGGCCGCTGTCAGCGCGGCGGCGTCGGCACGGCCGTCTCCGGCGGTGAAATCCTGCCGCCCGAGAAGCACGACGTCCGGCGCAAGTTCCTCATAGGCATCCGCAAGGATCGTGATCCCGTTCGCCGCCATTGCATGCTCAAATTCCGCCTTGGTATACTGCAGACCAATGGCATATTTGGCGTGGCCCTGCAGGTCATGGTTGCCGTAGATGTAATACACCGGAACCCCGGCATCCTTGAACAATGCAAAGGTTGCCTCCATCTCTTCCTTGGTGGTATAGTCATCCGTAATGTCACCGCCGAGGATGATGCAGTCCGGGTGCAGGGCGATCATGGCGTCCACGGTCTTTTTGGTCGTTTCAAACGGCTGGGCGGAACCGACGTGCAGGTCCGCCGCAAAAACGATCGTATGCGTCTGCGTCAGTTTTTCGGACGTATAGGTGTGGTCTGTCGGCTTTACGGTCTGCATGTTCCAGATGCCGTAGACCAGCACGATAACGCCGCACAGCAGGCTGATGATTTTGTAAGGCGCAAATTTGCGCGTGCCTTTGCGAATCGCGTCGATCACGGCGCAGACCAGGTCCACTGGGCCGTCCGCCAAAAGCGCCACATACAACGCCATCATCAACGGCTGCACCTTGCGCAGAAATACAGGCCCCGCCAGCACCAGCACCGCGCAGCCAACGGCCAGCACCACCTTGACAACGGCCAGCACCACGCGCACGGCCGGTTTCACTTTCTTTTTGCGCAGCAAAAGCTGCACCGCGGTCAGCAGCGCTTCGGCCGCGACGAACCACAAAACAAACACAACGATGATATTCATAATGGAGTCCTTCTTTCTTTGATCCTTTTTCTGTCCGTGTCCCGGCAGAAGCATCGCCGCAAGCGGGGTCGTTTGGGTGTTTGATGAATCCCAACGGTCCCTCGCATCCGGCAGACAGCCTTGCGAAAAAAACGCCGGGCTGCTCAGGGGAACAGCCCGGCGAAATGGGTGTGATCAATGCTTCAATTCATTCGGTCATACGGAAAAGCGAATGCCCTGAACCATGTGGATGATAAAGTGGATGATCCGATAGACCAGCTTGACCGCAACAGAGCTGTTGCTCGCCTGCATCTTGTCATTCTTGTTGCAGAAGGAGCAGCGGAAGCCGGTGTCGATCGCCTTGCCGCAGTCGTCGCAGATGTTGTCGCCGTTGGCGTCCTTGTGCTGGTGGACATCGGTTTTGGCATTGCAGGTGTCGCAATAACCGTCGCCGTCCACGTCGGAGTGCTGATGATCCGCCGTCGGGCCGCCGCAGACGTCGCAAAGCGTGTCGCCGTCGGCGTCAACGTGATCGGTCTTCGGAATCGCACGGATCTGGGTGTGGCTCGGGTCGTTCTGGCAGACGCGGGTCTCCACGCCTTCCGCACGGCAGGTTGCCGGCGTCGTCACGGTCCATTCGCCAAAGTTGTGACCGGTGGCAGACGCCACCTTGGTGCGCGTGTCGGTCGTGCCGCAGCCATGGTCGCAGACGGCCGTCTCGGTGCCGTTGGTCAGGCAGGTCGCGTTGTTATCATAAACGTAGTTGGTGAACGAATGCTGCACCTTTCTGCCGTACTCCGTGCCGCAGACTTCGCACTGTGCCTTTGCAAGGCAGGTGGCCGTGCCGCCGGTGTGGGCTTCTTTGACCGTCGTTTCGTCGCAGTTCGCACACTTGAACCAGTGGCCGCTCGCATCGCTCTGGACCACCGAGAAGTCGTGGCTGGCAAAGCTGCCGTAGGCCGTGCCGCAGACCTCGCAGACCGCTTTGGCGCTGCAGGTGGCCGTGCCGCCGGTGTGATCCTCTTTCGCCGTGGTCTCGCTGCAGGTCTCGCACTTGTACCAGTGGCCGCTCACGTCGCTCTGCAGAACGGTGAAGTTATGTTCAAGCTGGGTGCCTTCATCATAGACGGTCCGGGTGTCGGTGTGATCCTCATAGGTCACGGTGTAGACCGTGTAAGCGTCCGACAGGCAGGTCGCATCCACCGACCGGCTGTTCACGGTCACGGCAAACTTGACGGTTACATTGCCGTTGTTCCGGTCTTTCACGACGACTTTCGCGGTGTTGTCGTCAGCCCATTCAAATTCGACGAATTCATAGTCCGTTTCCGAAGGATCGATCGTCTTGGTCCGGGTGTCGGTGAAGGATTCCTCACCGAACAGCGCGGTGGCGGTGTAAGTGATCTCGCCCGGTTCGACATCGGTCGCGGGCGTCGTGACCTCGCTGGTCACAGAGACGCTGTCGGCATCCTCGGTATGCTCCGCGTTGTTGATGCAGGTACGGGTCGCCGTGGCGCTGCTGAGATCGTCTGCCCAGGTGAAGACCGGGGCGGCCCAGTCGTGGGCATTTTCGTTGATCGCGCCCGAAATCACCTTGTCTGCATAATCCGCGGGCAGTGCCAGGCCGCTTTCCGCCGGGAAGCCCGTGGCGATATAGGTTGTGTCATTCGGCGTTGTGCAGTCCGCGGTCGCGGTCGAGCTGGTGACGGTCGCGTTCACGGTCGTTGCCGGATGGCTGCCGTCGTTGGCGCACGGGATCGTCGCAACATAGTCCCAGCCGCCTTCACCGTTTTCGACCCAGGCGAAGCTCGCGCCGGCAATGTTATAATCATGCGCGCCATAGACGCCGTCGCTCAGGTCAGTGATCTGCGTTGTGCCTTCTGCGTCCGCAAAGTCTTTGCCGCAGAGTGCGCAGTTCCAGTGTTCCACAGTGCCGGTGACGGTGCAGTCTGCTGCCGCCTGAGCCGGGACGTAGGTCAGCGAATGGTTATCGGGGTCGATCTCGATCACCTTGCCCGGCGTTCTGGAAAGCTCGGCGCCGCATTCGCAGGTCACGACCTCGGTGTAGCTGCCCGGCGCCATGCAGGTGGCGTCAACCACGTCTGCACGCGATGTGCTGTTGTTGCCGGTGTGGTTGGCGGGGTCGATGTCGATCACCTTGTTCGGCGTTCTGGAAAGCTCAACACCGCATTCGCAGGTCACAACCTCGGTGTAGCTGCCCGGCGCCATGCAGGTGGCGGCAACCCCGTCTTCCTGTGTCGTGGTGTTGTTGCCGGTGTGGTTGGTGGAATCAATCGCGATTTCCTTGCCCGGCGTTCTGGACAGTTCTGCGCCGCATTCGCAGGTCACAACCTCGGTGTAGCTGCCCTTGGCCATGCAGGTGGCGGGAACCACGTCCTCCTGGGTTGTGGTGTTGTTGCCGGTGTGG
>JAFRUA010000055.1 GCA_017434855.1 Clostridia bacterium | reverse complement strand
TTCCATTTTCATTTGCTTCCCTTTGTTTTCTCGAATCATTTCATCACCCTTTTCTTGCCTCTATTATACCACTTCTTCCTTCCTTTTTCCACAAAAAAACAAAGTCCACTGGTTTATTGTGGACTTTGTCAGCAGTCTGAGGCACCTGCTTTTTGCAGATGCCTCAGACTGCTGACAAACCCTATGTTTCGCAAGAGGCATAGGGTTTGTCAGCAGTCTGAGCCGCCGGTTCAATCCGGCGGCTTTTTGTTCCTTTTCAGCGGTCAGAATCTTCTGTCTCGCGGCACGCGGTCGGTGATCTTGTTCAGGATGCGGTGCAGCACGAACATAAACTTGTTGTCGAGGTTGAGCCAATAGATGGCCTGCACAGCGGCAAAGACGGTCGCGGCGAGCGCGATCAGGATGCCGATTGCCTTCAAAAGAAGTTTGAATAGTTTTTTCATACGCGCCCTCCTTACCAGCCCTTGGAATCGTCAAAATCGAGCAGCGATGCATCCAGCGGCTGTTCATTCATCACCGAGAACATGAAATCGTTGAACTGCTTGCGCATCGCGCTGCGCGGAACGGCGCGCGGGTCGATCAGGTCGTGGGAGATCCAGACCAGCGGGATGTTCCGCTCGTTGGCAATGTCCTGAATCATGCCGGTCATCGCCTTGCTGCCCTTGCAGGTGAGGTTGTCGTAATAGACGATCATGTCGCAGTTGAAGCGCTCATATTCCTCAAACAGCTCCAGCATGTTCTCATAGCCGCCCACAAGATGGCGACGCATGATTGCCTGCTCCCAAAGCTGCGCCACGCCCCACAGCGCCTCTTCCTTGTCGTTTTCGTCCAGATATTCGTGGTGGCTCATGTTGTTGAGCACCGCCACGGTGTTGACGCCCCAGCACTCATACATCCAGGTGGAAAAGTGCATATAATAAGAGGCCGGCGCACCGCAGACCAGCGTTCTGTGGCGCGTTTTGGGGCGCACGTTGATTTTTTCCTTCACACATTTTTCGCAGATCTTCAGCATCTCGCGGCCGATCTTTGCGCAGTTTTCGTTCAGGCCGCTGGAAAAGGACAGCTGGAACGAGCGGTAAAGGAGGTTGGGCACGCTCGGCACCGGGTAATAGGGTGACTTGGCCAGCTCCCAGAACTCGTGCTGAATGCGCGTTTCCTCGTTGTATTGGCGGATCGTTTTGAAGAAGGCGTCCCAGTCGAAGGTCTCTCCGGTGCAGTCCTCAATGAACTTGATGACCTCCTTCACGTGCGCGATCGCGTATTCGCGCGTGTCCTCGTCCTTCCAGCGCATCGGCGTACAGCCCTGTATGGACGGCACCTTGAGCCGGCGCTCCACCACGGAGGAATTCATGACCGAGGAGTCGCACGGCGCGTTGCTTGTGATCAGACACGCGCCGTAATACGGCAGCTGATCGTCGATCGCCACCCCGCAGACAATGGAGGAGTTCCGGCAGGAATCCGACGGCAGGCCGTAGGAATCGATGATATCCGTAAAATAATGCCCGGCGTGCTGGTCGTTCGCGGCGGCAAGAATGCCGAAATAGGGCTCCTCCACCGCGTTCTGCAGATTGGGAAAGCCGCCAATGAGGATCGGAGAGGTGTCCTGTTCAAAGATGACCGTTTTTTTGGCGAGGTCGGTTTTGCCGAAGCGTTCGTCGGTCTTGATGATCTTGATTAGCGCTTCCACGTTGCTCTTCAAGAGGAACTGCATATACTTGTGCGCAATGAGAAGCGCTTCGCCGCGGGCGTCGTCAATGGTGCGGTCCACCATGCTGCCGCTGGCGAGATACGGCGCCAGCCAGTGATAATAGGTCAGCGCCTTGAACGCGCGCACCGGGTCGGCTTTGATCAGCTCGCCGCTGATTTTCTTTTCCTTGAGCCATTCGCGGAAATCCACCCAGGAGTCCCTGAACCCCTTCCATTTGCGCCAGCGGGCCAGTTCATAGCCGTCGTAAAAACGGTTCCGCGTTCCTCTGTCAGCTTTCTTTTCCATGCTCACCCCTCCTTTGCAAGCTTCTTGATCTCAAGCGCTTCCACAAACGCCTGAAAGCGCGTGCGCAGCTGCCCGACGGATGTGTTGACATATTCCTTTTCGATGCCCATGCAGGGCAGGCCGTAGTCCGGTTCCATCACGTGCTGGCAGTACATCCGCTCATATTCCCAGTATTCGCAGAATTTCTGCTGCTGCACGATCAGGCCGTCGGCGCCGTATTCCTCGGCGAGCTGCTTGAGATACTGTTTTCTGCCCTGCACTTTTTCATGGTTCATGAACCGCGGGCACTGGTTGGTTTCCATGTAATGCCGCGCAACGGCAGCCAGCGCGGTTTCGCCGTCACGGATCTCGATTTCCTCTCTGCCGGGAAGCGAACCGAAGCAGTAGCGGTCGGCCACCACAAACGCGCCGCAGTCCTCGATCAGTCTGGTAAAATCGGGATCGTCGTTTTCGCCGCCCGCGAGCACCACGCGCACACGGTACCACGGCGTTTCGTCCGGCTTTCTCGTTTTCAGCTCTTCAAGCGTTTCTTTGAGATAGGGTAAGATCAGATCATGCGGACAGCATTCGCTGACAAGCTCGATCAGGTGGAACTCATAGCCGGTCAGCGGCGGATTCATCTGCTTGCGGCATTCGCCGATCTCGCTGACCACGCGGCAAAGCTCGTTGTGCTTTTCAATCGCGGCACGCAGCGCTTCTTCTGAAACGTCTGTGCCGTAGACGTCGTGCAGACGGTCGAGCACATGCTTTTGCAGCTGCCGCGCATAGTGGCGCACGGCATAATCCTTGGTGACGAACGGTGCGTCCATATGCGTGACGAAGAATTTTTCGTTCTGATCTTTGACTAGGTTCAGCATGTCGAAATGCTCGTGCGCGCGGTGCATCATGGCGCACGTTTCCGTGCTGAGCAGAGCGGCAAAAAAGTTATAGCCGCCCTCGATCGCGCGCTCGAGGATGCTGCGCGAATACATGCAGGTCTTTTCCGACATGTAGTACGTCGCGATCGCGGTGTCGGTGATCCCCGGCGCGCGCATCCGCACAGAAAAGCAGCCCGCGAGGTTCATCAGCACCTCCGGCACAAAATAGCAGGAATAGCCGAGGGCCAGCTTGCCGTCCTCCAGCGCCTGCTCGACCAGTTCGTTTTTCACGTCGCTGAGCAGCTGCTCAAAGAACACACGGTGTTTCAGGTCTCTCATCGGGCAGCGCCTCCTTTTCTTCTTGCAAATTCCGCGGCGCCCAAAGCGCCCATCAGCTGCGGGTCGACGGACAGCTCCGTCACCTTGATCTTGAGAACTTTTTCAATCGCTTTTTTCAGCCCTTCGTTTTTGGCGCAGCCGCCCGAAAGGGTGATGCTGCCCATCGCGCCGGCTTTTTTGGCCATCACGAAGCAGCGCTTGGCCACAGCCATCTGGATCCCGGCGGCGATCTCCTCGGGTGCCTTGCCTTCGCCGACCAGCGCGATGACTTCGGATTCGGCAAAAACCGTGCACTGCGCGGTGATGGGGATGGCGTTCTTCGCTTTCAGCGAGAGGGCGGAGAACTCTTCGAGCGTCATCTCAAACGAGCGCGCTATCGCCTCGAAAAACCGGCCGGTGCCGGCGGCGCATTTGTCGTTCATGGCAAAGTTTTTCACCGTGCCGTCAGAAGCAACGGCGATGCCCTTCACGTCCTGACCGCCGATATCGATGATGGCTTTCACCGTCGGGTCGGTGATATGCACGCCCATGGCGTGACAGGAGATCTCGCTGATATTTTCCGCGGCGAACGGCACGCGGTTGCGTCCGTAGCCCGTGCCGACAATGTAGGTAAGGTCGTCCACGCTGCGCAGCGCTGGCACCTGAGAAAAGCAGGCGTCCATCGCCGTTTGGGAAGACTGGGCGGCGTTCATTTTGCTGCGCTGGATCACGGACGCGACCATTTTGCCGGTTTCGTCCAGAATCACGGCCTTGGTATAGGTGGAGCCGACGTCGCACCCGCCGTAGTATCTCATGTGGGTTCCTCCTCAATCAAAATGGTGTTTTCCAAAAGATCGATCTCAAGGATCCGCCCGGGAATGACGGCTTTTTGCCCCATCAGATCGAAAACCACAACCTCGGCTTTGCCGGGGAACACTTTTGCAATGTTCTTGCAAAGAAACACATTCTCTCCGTTTTTCTTTTGATAGACCGAAGACAGGCACATGCTTATTCCTCCAATCTGCCGATCGCTTGCCGGATCTTTTCTGTGGACTGCGTCAGCAGCGCCGCCGCTTCCTGCACTTCTTTTGCCGCGTCAGGCGGAAGCGAACGGGCAATTGCAAGCAGCTCTTCGGCGTGATACGCGTTGTGACTTGCCATATATTGCAGCAATGCAAGCGTTTCCTCAGCGGAAACGCTGTCTTGCGTATGGGAATGATGCTCATGTTCCATGATTTCGGTTCTCCTTTTCTCGTTTCAAATGCAGCTCGCGCAGCCCGTCCACTTCGTCGCAGATCGGTTTCATTTTGCACGATGCGCAATCCAGCTCGCCGAGCTCCAGCGTGTGCTGCACCGCTTCCGTGATGGATTTCGCTTTGCGCGCCAGCGCCGCCAGCACCGCGTAGTCGGCGCCTTCTCCGGTTATGAAAACCGTTTGCACCCGCGCCACGTCCTCGTGCTCCCGCAGCAGCCGGATCAGACTGCAGCCAACGTTCACAAACGACAGCGGCGCCGGGCCGGCCAGCGCGTCTTTTGCCACACGCACCTGTTCTCTGCCCGCCGAGGGCGAAACTCGGATATGATAGCCTTCCGGATAGAGCTGAAACAGCCGGAAACCGATCTCCTTGAGCTGTTCGTAGCGCAGGTCTTCCTCGCTGTGCTCTTTCAACTGCACAATCGTCAGATGGGCGAACGCCGTGTCCTGCGTCAGTTCGCACAGGTCTTTGCCGAAAACGAGCACCTCGTCCTGCGCGGCGCCGGTTTCGCCGAACAAAACGCTGCTGACGCCGGGTTTGCCGCTGCCGCCGAGCTCATAAGCGGTGTCGCTGCGAAACAGAATCGCGTTTTTGTCGCCGCTTTCGGCGCACAGCTCGCTGCGGTATGCTGCGGAAAGGGCGGGCTGCTCCGGCAGCAGGGCGCGCATTTGCTGAATCACATCCTGAAACAGCTTCATGGCCGGTTCTCCTGCAGCAAAGCGTCGAGCGCCTGCGCCGCGCCGCGCAGCAGAGGCGCGTCGTCGGGCAGGGAGAAGACGCTTTCTCCCTGCATATCGTTTTGCGCCTGCGCGTCATCGTCGCCGATCACGGCCAGCACGGGCGGCAGCTCTTGTGCCGCGGGAAGGGCAAAGCCGGGACGGATCCGGTTGAAGATCACCCCGGATTTTTCACATTGCACCAGCCGCGATGCAACGTGCTGAATGGTGGAAACGACCTGAATGCCCTTTTGGCTGCCGTCGCTGACCAAAACGAGGCAGGTAATGGTTTCCAGCACGCGGCGGTTGATCTGTTCAATGCCGGCTTCCCCGTCAATGACAACAAAATCAAAGTTGCCGGAGATGGTTTCAATGACCTGCTTCAGATAGGCGTTCACCTTGCAATAGCAGCCGGCGGCCTCCGGGCGCCCGATGGCAAGAAACGAAAGGTTGCCGCGCTCATCCATGCAGTCGAGCAGATGAAACCGGGCTTCGCTGAGTAAAGCGACGGCGTCTGCGGTTTCACCCTTGTCAATGCTTGCGGCGATTTTCAGCCGCACGTCGTCCAGCGTCATCGGCGGCTGCATGGCGAGCGCCGTTGCAAGCCCGACGGCCGGGTCGGCGTCTATGGCAAGGATCTTTTTGTCGGGGTAACGCTCCAATAAAAGGCGGATCATTGCAGCGGAAAGCGACGTTTTTCCGACGCCGCCCTTTCCGGTAAAAGCAAATGTAACGGTATGCATAACAGTCTCCCATCGTTGTGGCCGTATTCGGGACGGTTTTCAGTTCATCTATATATTATAAATTATTCGCATTGGAAAATCAAGCGGTTTGGCAATTTTTGCGCAAAGAGCGGCAAAGAACCTGCAGGATCCTTTGTTTGCACTGCTCAGCGAGCGGTTTGCTTTTTTGCCGCTTTTGCCAGACGTCGGTCTTCCAGCTCTTTTTTCCAGCCGAGCGCGTGCAGGTTGCGCCGCCGGAACCACGCCTGATAGCCCCAACGGCGGATGAATCCGGGCAGCGCCTGCCGCTTGGTTGCGTGGGGCAGCCACACTGCGTCCAGCAACGCAAAATAGGCAGGTAGCTTTTGCAGGAATGCGTCGTAATCCTTTGCCTCCGGCGGCGTCCAGGCCGTTTCGGCAAAGGCGCCGCGCCTTGCGGATTTCCAGCTCATTGGCATACAGCCAGCGGATCACATCGAGGAACACTCTGAACGACGATTGCCTAACACGGATTTTTGCGGCTAATATCTTGAAAAAACACTGATTTTGTGTTACACTACTACACGAACACACAGAGAGCGTATGGAGGGTATCCGAAAAGATAGTATCATACGCGATCAGGTTCAGCGCTTGAAAGCATATAAGTCATATATAGATGTTATGAATGTGTTTGCTGACATTGAAAACAACAGCTATTATGATGTGCCGCTGATGCTGGAGTGGAACACGTGGCGTGCTATGACAATGCTCGATGGCGGCGATATTAAAGCAAACCTTAAGTTTGACGACAATGGTCAACCGATGGCGACAGCTGCGGGGAATATGGCCGACATAGTATGCGATTACGGTGATTTTTCACTATCCGTCGAAGTGACAATGGCTGCGGGACAGCGACAGTATGAGATGGAAGGAGAGCCCGTCTCTCGACATCTGGCGAAGTTGAAGAAAGAGCAAGGCAAAGATGCATACTGTCTCTTTATTGCTCCGACGATAAACGAGTCTTGTATCGCACATTTTTATACTCTGCATCTTGCCAATATTGCTTTCTATGGTGGAAAGTCAGTGATTATTCCTTTGGAGCTGAGCGTATTTGAAAAGATGGTCGAACAGTCGGGCAAGGCACCATATACACCTAATCCTGCGCAAGTACGCAACTTGTGCGAGTATTCAATGAAGGTAGCCGAGGCGGCTAAGGATGAACAAGAATGGTATCATGCCATTCGTGAAAAAGCTCTTAACTGGTTGGCGGCGTAACGAGAGGCGGTGAAACAGTGGCAAAACAAAAGAAGTTCGTACAGAACAATAATAACCTTGCAATAGCCTATTACAGATACAGTTCCCATTCCCGGAACGACGCGCGTGACCGTGCATTGGCACAACTTTTCCGACAGCTTTGTCGTTACGGTGACGGAATGATCCTGCCGGCGAAAGCGACGGATCGATTCTTTTCCTACCGGCGTATCAGGAACCGGTAAAACAACAACAAGGGTTTTTGACCACGAATAAGGAGAAAAAGTATGTTTTTTTTAGAACGAATTGCGGCGTTTTTTCTGTCAATTCTGATTATGCTCGGTGTGTTCGGATCGGATATTACCACGAAAAAACAGACAGAAATCAAGAATATGAATCTGACAGATACAGATGTGACAAACGGATTCACCGTATCGGTGCCGCCCATTGCAGGCACCTTGCGGTTCAACCGTATCAACTTTGCTTATCAAACCACGGCGGCGGTTCGTGCCGTGTTCCGCTATCGGCTGGGCAGAGAAACCCTGGAGGAAGAACTGCTGCTGAGCGCAAAAGCGCAGAAAGCCTCCATGCTGCTTGACTGCTATCTGAGCCGGAAAACTGCATCGCGGCTGCTTTCGGTTCACTTTGAACCCATCGTTGCCGGCCAAAGCTGCATCCTCAGCGTTTCCAGCTTTACCTGTGATCTGCAGTCGGTGCCGAAAGAGAATATTTTGTATATCGAAAACGATCATTACAAAGCGGGCGTCAACCTGCAATGGGGCGGCGGTCTCTCCTGGTTTGAAGACAAGAAGAACGGCGCCTACGGCAATCTGCTGAACAATCATGACACCGGCCGTCTTGTACAGCAGTCCTATTACGGTCCGCAGGAGATCGAGGGCTATGAAAACGCGGTGTACGTCGATACCGAATGGAGCTACAATCCCGTACAGGGCGGCGATCAGTATGGCAATCACAGTAAACTTGTGGCTGTTGAACAAAGCGAGGATGAGATCCGCATCGTCTGCCGTCCGCTCGATTGGGCGCAAAACAACATGCTCACACAAACGTATTACACGAATGTGTATAAGCTGACGGACAAGGGGCTGGACGTGAAAAACACGGCGGTGGATTTTCTGCAGACGCCCTGGGTGGACAAAGAGCAGGAGCTTCCGGCGTTTTATACGATCAGCGCCCTCGGCAACTTCTGGTTCTACGACGGTGATCAGCCCTGGACCGGCGACGAACTGCGCGTGGAGCGCGAGCTGCCGTTCTGGGCGGGAAAACCCGCATTTCAACTGAAGGACGGCAATAACGAAACGTGGTGCGCGTGGACGGACGACAGCGGCTACGGGGTGGGGCTGTTTACGCCGAGAGCGAAATCTCTGCTCGCGGGTCGGTTCCAGTATGACGGTTCTGCCGACGCGGGATCGGACGCCACGAATTACGTGGCGCCGCTCGGTGTTTTCGCGCTGGAATTTGACGAACCGCACAGCTATTACTACTACCTGACGGCCGGAAGTGTTGAGGAGATCCGAGCCACATTCCAAAGCGGCGACAATCTGAAGGGCGGCAATTTCCGGCGTGTGTTCCCCGATATGGGCGTTTGCGACCCGCATGTGCATATTTTTGACGGCAAAGCCTATCTGTTTTCCAGCCACGATTACGGCCCGGGACAGCCGATCTACCGCATGGATGACTGGCGCGTGTTTTCCTCGGATGATCTTGTCAACTGGAATCTGGAGTTCACCCTTCGTCCGGAGGACACCTTCCTTGGGGAAGATCATGAATGCTACGCGACCGACGCGGCGGAACGCAACGGCAAATACTATCTCTATTTCTCCGATCAGCAGCGAAGCACCGGCGTCGCGGTCAGTGAAAACGGTCCCGGCGGACCGTATATAGACGCACTCGGGAAGCCCTTGCTTCCGCAAGGCTTAGTGGATACCGCCTGCTATGACCCGACGGTCTTCATCGACGATGATGAAAACAAGACGCCGTACATCATGTTCGGCTATACTGTCGTCGGCAAAAAGTATTACATTGCGCGGCTGAACGAGGATATGATCTCTTTGGCGGAAGAACCGAAGGCGGTTGAACTCATAGACGGCTGGGAAAACGACGCGTGCTGGATCACCAAATGGGGCGATACCTACTACCTCAATTCTCACGGCGGCGAATACGCGACGAGCAAGAGCGTTTACGGCCCATATACGTATCGCGGCAGGATCTGTGAGGACTGCTTCACCGACCACGGCACCTTTTTCACCTTCCACAACCAGACGTATTTACCTACGGCGTCCCGGAAAACTACGGCAGCGGCGAGCCGCTTGATCCGTATTACAGAACGACGAAGTTTGTTTACGCTCATAGGAAAGATAACGGCGACATCGTGACCGATGACTTTATTAAAAAAGTCGGGGTCGGTCAATACGACGCGACATGGAAGACCATCAAAGGTGAATGGTTTTTTGACGCTTCCGACGGTATCGTCAAAAAAGAAAACGCAGACGGCTTTGAGCTGCGCGGCATCAAGGACGGCTCCCATCTGACCTTCCCGAAAATCTGTAATATGCCGGCGAACGCGCTTTTGAAATTCCGCGTTGCAAACGGAAATGATGCTCCCTGCACTGTGGAAATCCATCAAGATAACCCCAAGGGCAAGCTGCTCGGCAGATGCGTTGTCGGCAACACCGGAGGCTTCAATCAATTCAAGTCCTTCAAAGTCGCCCTGAAGAACACTGCCGGGAAACACGGGCTTTGTTTCGTTTTTCACACCAAAGCCGGCGAGGCGCTGCGATTTGAAGATTTCAGATTTGCAAAAGCCAAATGAGTGTTTTCTTAAAAGCGCTGAAACATCACATCCGAAGAACAGCATCAGCCGCGATCCGGTGAATCGCGGCTGATACTTTTTCAAGATGTGAAAAAGTACGTTTCGATTGCTGCATAGCTGTTTCTGCGAAGAGACGGCTGTTTCTTTTTGCCTTTTGCGGTCAGCTCAGGTTTTTACGCCGCGCATTTTCGACTGCGTCACTCTGCCCGGAAACAACGCAGCCCGGCGCCTTGTCCGTAATGCGTGCCGTCGCGGTCAAACAGGACGGTCCAGTTTTCTTCGGTGATCCCGGTCACCATAAAATAATCCCAGCTTTCCGGAAGGATCGGATCCGCCGACAACACGCCGTTTTCAAACCGGATGCCGAGCAACCCGGACAGCACAAGGTCGCAGAACGTAGAGTGGTTGTAATCTTTGCCCCGTTCGCGGATGCCGCTTTTCTGCTCGTAGGCAAGGCTGATCAATTTGTCGCGGCAGTGCCAGCGGCCGGAGAACGGATCCATATTCTCGTCGATCCAGCAGCGTGTCTGACCTTCCGCGTCCGTGATACGGTGTGACAGCGCATATTGGCGCAGCAGATGATAATACGCGTCTTTGGAAACGGGCGAATCTGCGCCGCGGTCGCGGATCAGGTTTGCCGTCGCTGTCAGCGTCTGTGCGGTGGCAAACGGCCAGACGTAACCGTTCCACAGGCAGCAGTGCTCGTTCTCAAACAAAAACCGCGGGTGGCGCTGCTCGGCCGTTGTCAGCCCGAAGGGCGCCGCAAAGCCGTTTGGATCGGTCAATTGCAAAAACGCGTCGTCCTTGTCGCTTTCGGCAAGATGAAAATACCAGGGAAGATATCCGATCTGTTCGCGCACGGTATGGTCTTTTGGCACAGGCGGACGCGTTTTCCAATCGGCGGGATCGTCGCTTTCGCAGGGGATCGTGCGGTAAAAATCGCCGTCCCACAGCAGACGGTTCATCCGTTCCAAAATCCGTTCGCCGCGTGCCCGGTATTCGCGCGCCAGCGCATCGTCGCCGACTTCGGCCGCCATACGGGAAATCGCAAACGCGTCGCCGCACAGATAGCTGTTGAGCGTCGGGCGGATGCCGGAGCCGCTGATGGAAAACTCCATGCCGTCGTTGTTGTCGTTTGACCAGTACAGACCACACGGACGCAGACTGATGCGTTCCCACTCCCGAAACAGGCGGTCGAGTTTCGGCAGCGCTTCTTTCATACGCGCCGTGTCGGGATGGAGCCGGAAGTACGCTTCCACAGCGGACGCGAACCACATGCTGTAGCTCGTGGCGTTGCCGTGTCCGTCAAGCCAAAAGCAGATATATTCCCAAAGCCGCCGGGGCGCGTCGGCCAGCCAGCGCGCTTCGGTCAGTTGGTGTCCCACAGGGCAGTTGATCGTGTTAAACGGTCCTGCCCAGCCGACCGACGGCAAAAACTCCGTCATCACGTGCCCGTGCGGGGTCTGTTTCCAATGCTTGCGCAGCGTCCACCAGCGGAAATAATAGGTCGTTTCCAGCTCTTTGTCCGGACAGTCCAGCAGCGGCGCATTCTGCGCCAGATAGGCAAAGGCGTCCGCGTTCGGGATTTCCTGCTGATAGAGCTCTTCGTCGCCGGCGTTGAACGCCTCCACATAGGCGCGAAGCTTTTCTTTCAGATCGACAGTCATGGGCATACTCCTTTATTCAAAGTCGTCTTTTGTGAAATCACCACGTTTTTCCGCCATGCCGATATATTCCATGCCGCCCGCACGGCCGTTGTACCAGATGCGCCAACGATCGTTCGCTTTGTCATAGAGCGCGGAGGGCTTATAGCAGGCGTCCGCGTCCCAGGCGCCGGCGGTCGGCGCAATCAGGGGATTGTGCTTGCAGCGGTGGAAGTCCGTGACGCCGTCTGCGGAATACGCCGCACAGATACAGGCGGTATGGATATCCCGGTAGCCGATATAAAACAGGAGATAGCCGAGATCCGGATGCGGCAGCACCTGACAGCCGCCGATCCGGTTCTGCTCATATTCTTTCGCCGGATTTTTTTCAAAAATCGGATTCAACGGCGATCTTTCCCAATGGATCCCGTCGGGACTCTCTGCATAACAGAGCACGTTCGGCTCATAGGTTTCGCCGGCACTGTACCACATCCGGTATCTGCCGTTTTCAAAAAGGACGCAGGGATTCATCACGGACGCGCCCTCGAAGCCGGCTTCCGGAGACAGCACCGGTGCGTCGGAAACGCGGTGAAACGTTTGTCCGTCCCGGCTTTCGGCAACGCCGATATAGCTGTTGCCGTGCGCCTGACCGGTGTACCACATTTTGTAGGTGTCGCCGATTTTCAATACGCAGTTGCGGTTGACCCAATCCTCCCAGCCGGAGGTTGTGTCGGGCGTGAGCGTGGGGACCGGGTCTGTCCAGCGGACGCCGTCTTCGGAAAAGGAGACGGACAGCGCATTGTCTTTTCTGGTGGAAAGGTCCATGCGAAACCGTCCGTCCGGCAGCGCCGTCAGATAGACGTCAAACAGCGTGCCGAGCGCCGGATTGCCGAAGATCGGATTGTTTGGATACTTTTGAAACATAGAAATCTCCTCCCAAAATCAGGATGCGTCTGGCTTTTGCTAAATGGTATCATATCTTGCGATCACTTTCAAGACCGCTGAGAAAAATATTGAAAACGCCTGCCGCTTGCGGTTGCCCACGGTCCGAACAGATTCAGATGCAACCGGATCGGGCGATCGCCGATCTTTTCTCTTCCGGTGGTCAGAATCTGTTCAAAATCGCGACTGAGATTGACGCGGCCTTCGGTATCAAATCCCGCCAGAGAGCCGATCAGAATGATATCTGTCAGATCGTCCAGATGCGAATCGTCAATCGCCTCCATCATAGCGATCCTGGCGGGACATATGCATTACGATTATGTTTCCCAGGTGACGCCGACCCTCAAACAGTATGTTGTCAATACCGAATCGTGCAACATCGTGACCGTGCGGTAATTTGGAAAAAGAAAGCGCTGCGTTCCCCGTTTCAGGGGCGCAGCGCTTTTTTGTTTTGGTCATCAGACGAAATCTGTTTTTCGTTGGCATCACCCGGATTGTCCGTTCGCGGCTGCGATGTAATGGAAGCTGTTTTCGCCCCGCGCGACGTTTTGTACGCTGCTGATTTCGATCAGCACATTGCGGCCGGTTGTGTCGACACTGATCGCTCGATTGGTTTCCAGGCGGTCAAAATGCAGCGCGCCGGTTTGAAGAACAGTACCCGCGTCATAATCCCAGACTGTGTAGCCAACGGTGCAGGCCTCGTTCATGGGCTTTGACAACTGCACGGGCACACGGCAAGCCATGCCGTTTTTGTTTGCGCGGGATGCCTTGTCACAAAAACCGGCTTTCACGGTTCCGTCGTTTCTGAAGGGATCGACGAGCAGATATTTTGCATGCTTGTCGCCGATCATGGAGATGAAACCGCGGTAATTGCACTCCTTGTTGCGCAGCCCCTTATAGGAGTTTTCGATCGCCAGACCGCCCTTGACAAAGAAGCGGTTGCCGTCGGCATACAGATCATAGAAGGACGCGTAGGGCGGCAGGTCAAAGATGAAGAAGGACCCCCAGTTCTTTTCGCAATAGAAGGTGTTGTTCGTCAGCACCGTGTTCTTCCACGAATACACCGGACCCCGGCTGCCGAAGCGATATTCATCGCCCCAGTTGTCAATGAGCGGATTACCGTTGGCGAAAATGATGTTGTTGTCAAGGATCGCGCCTTCTGCGCTGGCAAAGCGGACGCCGCCGTCGAGCACGCTGTTTTTGACGCGGACGCCGGGGATATCGATCTCTATGTGAACCGCAATACCCGAATGGTTATCAAAGAAGGCGCAGTTATCCACATCAATGTTCCAGTTGAAATTATCGAACCAAAGGTCGTTCGAGATATTGTGGGCAAAACAGCAACCGCGCCATGTGACGTTTTTAGAGACCATCATTTTCGTTGTGGCGGGATCGGGAGAGTCATATTTGCCCCAGTCGATCTTTTTGCCGATATTGGTAAATACACAGTCCTCCACCGTGAAATTCATGCTCCGGAACCCTGCGCTGACGCCGCCGGTACCGTCGTTGTCAAAGCTGCAGCGGCGGATCAGTACGTCCTCCACCGTTCTGTCGTTGGAGCCGTGGTCGAAGCCCAGACCGCCGGTACCGGAATTGTTGAACGTGCAGTCCTCCACCAGCACATGCTGCGCTTTTCCCATGTGCACCATGCTCTTGTCCCAAATGCAGCAGGCGCAGCCCGTAAAGATCAGCCCACGCAGGACGACGTAATCGCTGCTGTTCGTATCCAGAAGATACGCGCCCGCGCCGTTCTCACCCGGCAGCGCCCGTTCGATTGTGCAGCTGCCAAGCTCCTTTTCGGTTTTCAGATAGATCTTGCCTGCTTCCCTGTCGATATAATAGCTGTCGTTTTTCAGTTCCGCTTGCGTAAGGACGGGCTCGACCGGTTCGCCGTCAACGATCAAAAGATCGCTTCTGCCGATGATCTCGTTGCCGGGCGTGCCGGGCTGGAACGGATAGTCATAGCTCCAGTCGTTTTCAAAGACGCTTTGCGTGTTCGTTGCTTTCCACCCGTCAAAGGGAACGGCGCCGGAAATTACGGTCTTGCCGGGCTGTTCGGCTTCAATGATGACAGGCTGCAGCTCTGTGCCGCTCGCGTTGAGATTGATGCCGGTTTCCTTGTAGACGCCGGGTGCGATGATCAGCCTTGTGCCGGGCGCGGTGATGGACTCGACGCCCTTTTTCACCGTGGCAAACGGCGCGTCGGCGGTGCCGGGGTTCTCGTCGCTGCCGGTTGCGCCGTCGACATACAGAACGGTCGCACTCTCTTCCCAATCGGAAACGGTGCGGTTGACCCACATGTCGCGTTCATAATCCGCAAGGATATCCATATCCACCTGCGTCAGCGCCGACCCGTAAAGGCGAATATCGTCCACCATACCGTCAAAAGATTCGTTTTCGGCATACCCCGCGCCGATGCGGACGCCGTTCAGCACGGGTCCCACAGCCGTGTCAAAATGCTTGGTCGAATCGAACTTGCCGCAGTGGTAAAACGTCACGTCGCCCTTCTTCGGCTCGTAAACAACGCCGATATGGAACCAGCAGTGTCCCTCGGGATGAAAGACCCAATCGTTAGGTCCTCCGACATGTTCCTTCCATGTGGTATACTCCAAATTGCAAAACTGTGTATTGTTTGCACAAACCGCGTTTTCGGCGTACTGACCGCCGGTATTACCCTGAACACAGAACACCAGCTTTGTGCTGTTGGTTCCCATCACAGCTTCGCCTGTCGCTTTGTCTTCATAGCTCGGCGTGCCGGTATGCACGAATTTGAGCGTGACGCGACCAACGCCGGTTTCGGTGTCCAGCAGCGTGCTCACACGCGGTTCGTCGGTGTTCTCCCGGGTTTGCAAATCCCGGATGTTGACCCACATGGAAATCGTCAGCGCGTCCTGCGATCCCATGTCCGGCACGGTCAGATACGTTTCGGGCTTTGTAAACTCCAGAGCGCGGCGCAGACCGAAGCGGCCTGTGGTCAGCTTTGCGCCGTCGCTGTCCGAAAGGCGGGCGCCGTCGCCGGAAAGATTATCCAGGCTTTCCGCTTCGTCAAAGGACACATCCGCAAGCGGCGTTGACGCAACCTCCCGGAATCCGTAATCCGCATAGTCGTCCAGGGCGGCGACCGCTTTGCCGTATGTTTGCCGCACGTCATCAGTCGGAAATGTTTGGACAGAGGTATCCTTCAAAAACGGAAAGATCCGCGCCAGCATCGCTTTCAGCCGGGCAAAGCAATCGCGAAACAAAGTGACGATATTGCCGCAGCCGGCGTCGTCTTTGCCGGACGCGACTGCGACCGTTTTCGCTTCTGTTTGCACCCGTTCGCTTTGCGCAGCCGCAAAGGCAGGTACAGCCGCCGTCAATAAAAGGACGACGGTCAAAAACAATGAGACCCATGCTTTTTTCTTCATAAGAAACCTCCTGTTCATCCGGCTGCGAAAAGGAACGTACAGTCAGCAGCAACGGCTTTTTCATCATTATACATCACGCAAAGGGCTTTTGCAAGCGGCAAAAGGCAGATAAGGTGCAGGATGAACGGAAAGGGGAAAACCGGCTTTTTCTATCATTCATTCCCCGCAAAGCATCGTCTGCTCCTTTTCGCTTGCAAATTCTTTTTCTTATGTTATGCTGAAAGCAGGCAACAGCTTCGCTGTATGTCATTTTGTGCTGCCGCCTCAAAAATCAGTCTGTGGGGCGATAGCTTGTGATGCGTACCCTGGCGCCGACGTCGATAATGTGGAACAAAGAGCCGTCCGCCAGCGGACAGATCGCAATGCCTTCTCCCTCGGCGTCGAGCCTGCCGGTGCAGCGAACAAAAACCGTCTCCACGTGCCCGGTCCGCAGATCGACGGCATGCATTGTTTTTTCCCGGAAACCGGAATTGGTCACAATATAGAGTGTATCGTTATAGATTTCTCCGCCCTGCACCTTGAAAAGCGTTTCGTCGATCTTCAGCGCGCCGAGATAGGAGTAGTCGCGCAGATCCAGCATACGGATTTCATCCACGTCGTTTGACTGCGAATAATACAGCACGTCGTCTTTGATCACGCACCACGGGATGCGTCCGTTCCGCGTCCCTCGTCGGGCAGCATGTGGAAATCTACCGCCTCCAATGTATCGGGATCATACACGATCACGCCCGGGTGCCGGAAGCCGAAGTCCTCAAGCGCAAGATAGAGCCTGCCTTCATACAGGCAGCCGTCGCCGAGATGCGAATAGCCCTTTCGCATCAGATCCTTTGGCAGACACATTTCGCGCCGCTCGATGATTTTGCCGGATTGGATATCGATTTTTGTGATTGCGTTGTAGTTCAAAAACTTGACGGCGCCGATGCCGTAAAAGGTCTTGCCGTCCGTTGCAAGCCCCTGGCAAAAGCTCACCCCGTCGGCATAGCTGAACTCCAATGTGCGGGTGATCTCCATGTTTCCCGCGCTGACAGACGCGTCACCCGAAAGGAGCCCGCCGATCCAGGCAATCAGCGCAAACAAAACACAGGAGCCTCTGCGAATAAAAGCTGCCATCTTTTCCATCTATCATACGTCCTTTCCTTTTATTGCCCTGATGTCTGCTGTAATCAATCAAAGACAAAATAATTCGTCTGCCATATGGCGCGGCAGGCTTCTTCGGTCATGAAATCTCCCATGATCCAGCCGTAATAGCGTCCCTTTTGCAATCGGTTCTGCGCGTAAAGACAACCGTTTACCTGCATTGCAATGTCATACGGACTCTGCAGGGGAACGAAGCTTGCGTTGGTTTTCAGCACATTTGCACAGGACAGATGTTGTTCGGGCGATTTGCTGATTTCTGTTGAAAACTTTTGAAGAAAGCGCGCCGCAAGCAGCGTTTTCAGATGTGCCGGCACGCTCCAGTGGTTTTCATAACGGAAGGTCATGCCCATATAATCGGTTTCTCCTGCTTTGTTTTTGGCGTCCAGCATATCTCCCGTCTGCAGTTCTTCGTAAAACGGCGTCATGAGAATGATCTTTCCACGCACCTGCGAGAGCGCAGGCATTTTTGTGTAGACGCCGTTGCCGTTTTCGGAATATAAGTATTCCTGTTGTGTGGAAGGGTTAATCTCTGCTTTTAAGCGGTTTATCTGCTCTTTAAAAAGCATTAAAAACTGTTCCGGATCTCCGTTTTCCTGTTTTGCGGTAACAATCACCGTTTCGCTCGGATGGTCTTTTAAAAAGTCCTTGATCTGTGCAAAAGCTCGCGCACAGGTGAGGGGTACGGTACATGCTTCGTCTTCATACGCATAAAATTCCGTGTCCAGCGGCGGCAGCGAGCGGTTGAAGCGATTTGCCAAAAGCAGCACCGGATTGAGACGGCGCAAAAAACGGACAACCGCGTTCACCGCTGCAATTTTGTCGTTGTTGCCGTGGCAAAGCAGCAGCTCTCCCTGTTTCGGCGAAAAGCGCAGATCCAAATAGCGAACGCCCGCATCGAGTTGTTCCGGCAGTGTGAGCGACTGCGTTTTTGCAAATTTTTCCACATGGAACGCCGGAAGCCCGAAGAGCTTTACCGTATTGTCCGTTGCATTTTTGCAATAGGCCGTTGCACTGTCATGTGTACCGGGAAGGTTGATCTCATAAATGTACCGACTGTCCGGGATGCCCGCCATCCAGTTTTTATCGTTCAGGCTGTCTTGACCGACAGCGCCGGCAGCATCGTTTGCCGCATTAGCGCCGCCGAAGGACAGCGCACTTATCAATAACACGGTGATCCATCCCATGGAACATATTCTTTTTAAAAATTGTTTCATCGTTCCTCATCTACCCTTTCAGCATGTTGCAAATGACGGTGCGTTTTGATCCATTGGCTGCTTCCCCGGTGAATGCCTGCGGAGTATATGCAAAGCCGCGGCACGTTACGGAGGAAGCGTTTACATTATTCTACATCAGAAAGAGAAATTTTGCAAGCAAAAGGCAAACGAATTATAAAAAGAGTAAAGGTGAAATGTAAGGTTGCAACCTTTGTTCTATGTGGGGTGCGTTTCCTCGTGTGTTGTGAGAGCGCTTGAATGGCATTCAAGAGGTAAGGGGTTCGATCCCCCTCATCTCCACCAAAAAGGCATCTGCAAAAAGCAGGTGCCTCAGACTGCTGACAAAGTCCACAATAAACCAGTTGACTTTGTTTTTTTGTGGAAAAAGGAAGGAAGAAGTGGTATAATAGAGGCAAGAAAAGGGTGATGAAATGATTCGAGAAAACAAAGGGAAGCAAATGAAAATGGA
>JAFRUA010000006.1 GCA_017434855.1 Clostridia bacterium | reverse complement strand
TTCCGATTGGAATACTCCAAATCGGACAAATTCATCTGCTGATTCATTCTTTCGCACCCTCTTCTTCTTGGTGCTTCTATTATATCACTTTTTATGGTAATTGAAAAGAATTAATCAGTGCTTACCTAACTGCTAACCGCTTGCCCGGCGAACGCCAACTGCCGTTCAAAGCTCGCTTTGGCATAGGGGTCCGTGTCCACCGCCAACTGATAGACGTGCGCAAGGCGCGCCTCGCTGCGCGGCACAAAGTCGCGCGTCACCGCCACACCGAGCGATTCCAGCCGGTCGGCAAGGTCCGCGTTCTGCCGGTCAAAGGTGGCGAAGTTGCCGTCGCTGAGGAAGGACGGCGGAAAACCGGGCCCGGCCTGCAAAAGGATCGACGCCTCGTTCGCCGCGCCGGACGCTTCAAAGTCCGCCGTGCCGAAATAGCTGGCGCCCCACTGGTGATGCGCCCAGTCGGCAAACAAAAAGCCGGTGTCGCTGAACCGCGGCGGGTCCACCAGGCCGCAGATCGAAATGTAGCCGCGCACGGTGACGTCTGCCGGTGAAACGCCCAGCTTTGCGGCATAGGCCGGGTCGCTCTGGATCAGCGCAAGCTGGCCGGCAAGCTGGCCGCCGGCGGAATCGCCGACCAGCAGCAGGCGGTCACAGTCCAGCCCGAAACGGTCTGCGGTTTCGCCCAACCGACACAGCGCGGCCGCGCACTGACGGATGGCCGTCGGGTAGCGGTACTGCGGCGCAAGCGCATAGTTGACCGCGACCACGTGGTACCCCGCATCCAGCCATGCGTTCAGGTACGCGTTCTGGCCGGCGGTGTCTTTGTCACCCATCACAAAACCGCCGCCATGGATATAGACCACGGTGCCCCTGCCCTGCGGCGACACAAAAACGTCCATGGTGCTGTTCGGCGCGTCTGACGGATAGGGCAGATTGCGGTACGCCGTGACGCCGTCGGCCCGCGTCTGCACGGATTCTTCGGCAGTGCGTCCCATCACGTTCCCCTGCACCGCGCGGCTGAACAGGTCCGGCACGAACGCCGTGACCGTCAGCGTCAAAAACACCAGCCCCGCCGCAAGGCAGACCGCCGTGCGCAGACGGGCCGGCCGACCCGCAAGCCGCCGCTGCCGCCGGAAGAACACCAGCAGCGCCGCCGCGCAAACCGCGCTGACCGTGACGGCCAGCATCACCGCGCTGTGACGAACGCAAAGCAGCGCCATACCCTGCGCGGCAAACAGCAGCACCACAGCCGCCGCCATGCGCGACCGCCGCAGCGCCGAAAGCGTCAGCAGCGCCGCACAGAGCAGCACCGCCAAAAGAACCGGCACGCGCAGCATCCGAAACGCCGCATATTCCGCGGCCACCGTCAGCGCCAACAACGCCGTCAATAAAAAGAACCACCGTCCGTCGGTCCGTATCATCTTCATTCGCCCCTTTCATTGGAAGCATATCGGTTTTTTGCCCGTTTGTCAAGCCCCGCGCGGAAAATATTTCATCCGGCAGAAATGCACAATTTACAAAAAATTCTCTTTCTTTCTTTTCTTTTTTGTGCTATAATGATGAAGTCAAATTCCTGCTTGGAGGTTTTGCACATGAAAACGATGAAAAAGCTTCTGGCCGTTCTGCTGTGCTTTGCCATGCTGACGGGGCTGGCGCAGCTCTCGTTCGTCCCGACCACGGCCACAGACGGCGACACCGCCGCAGAAAGCAGCGCGGTCGCGTCCCTCCCCTTTGCGAGCATCTCGGATATCCACATCTTTCCGGACAGCGAGCAGGGCAGCCGCAGCAAGGAATGGATCGATTCCTGCCGCCTGGTCGCGAAAATGTTCAATGAGTCCGAAACCATCACCCGCACCGCGCTGGAAACCATCGGCAAACGCGCGCAGAAAAACGGGACGAAGTATGTTCTGGTGTCCGGCGACCTGACAAAGGACAGCGAATATGCCGCGCACGTCCGCCTTGCCGAACTGCTTCGGCAGATGGAAGCGGACTACGGCGTGCAGGTCCTTGTCATCAACGGCAACCACGACATCAACACCACGGCGGCCGTGACGTACAAAAACGACAAGGCAGAGCCGGCCCGCGCCATCACTTACAAGGAATTCCCCGAGGTCTATGCCGACCTGGGCTATGACCTTTTGGCCGAAGGGACCGACACGCTCTCTCCGCTTTACAGCCCCGACCTGGCGCCGATCCGCGGCACGCTGTCTTATGTGGCGGACCTGGGCGACGACTACCGCCTGATCGTGGTCGATTCGTGCCACTACTCGTTTGACGAGCCCGTGAAGGAACAGACCGACGGCGCCATCACCGAAGAGCTGATGCAGTGGATCGAGGCGTGGAGCGCCAAGACCTATGCCGACGGCAAGGTGCCGTTCATGATGGTGCACCACTCCGTCGCGGCGCACATGGAGGTCGAGCCGTCCATCACCCACGCCTTTGTGCTGGATGAATACGTCGAGGCGGCGGAGCGGCTGGCAAAGGCCGGTATCCGCTACGCCTACACCGGCCACCTGCACATCAACGACGTGGCCTGCGTGGTCAACGACGACGGCGAGGTCATCTATGACGTGCAGACCGACTCCGTCACCGGGTACCCCAACACCTACCGTGAAAACGTGATCGAAACGCTGGCCGACGGCACCACCCGCCTGACCACCAACGCCGTGGATTTTGACGCCGAGGCGCAGATGACCTTTGACGGCGTGACCTATGACAACGGGACCTATAAGCAAAAAGCCTTTGCCCTGTGCTTTGGCGGCGGCACATCCAAGGACGGCAACCCGGACGCGGCGGCCTTTTTGGTGGGCATCGTCAAGGGCTTTGGCGGCGGCTTCATTGATGATATCAACAAAAACGGCGGCCTGATGGCGTATCTGAAAACGCTGGGCATCGACCTCGAGGACATCCTCACCGGCTTTTTGCAGCCGTACATCAAAAACGGCCTGGTCGTCTTTGGACAAAAGGTCTTTACGATCGACAACATTCTCTGGTTTGTGGAAGATCTGCTGGATCAGGTGGACAAGACCTATCTGCAGAACCCCGACAATCTTTACGCGATTCTGGAGCCGGCGGTGCAAAAGCTGATGGACTTCCCCGTGTCTGAGCTGCCGTGCACCAAGTTCATCGACACGCTGCACTTCGGCAACGCAGACCGGCCCGGCACGCTGGGCGATCTGATCCTGTCCGCGATGTACTACTGGTTCAACGGGAACGAGGATCCCTCGGACGACGAATTTTTGCTGGACGCGATCGACCACCTTGCCACCGGCACCACCATGAGCGATTTGTTCTATTTCCTGGTGAACCTGCTGCTGGACGACGTGGTCATGGACGGTCTGCTGTCGGGGCTGGAAATTCGCCTCGGCACCCTGATGGGCAACAAATTCCTGATGAAGCAGATCGGCAAGGGCATCGACGTGCTGGTCAAGCTGCTGCTGCGCGGCGACAACTCCTACGCCAACCTGGTCAAGATCATCTTTGCGCTGGACGCCCTGCCTTACAAGAGCCTGTATGACGTGCTGGATCAATTGCTGTTTGTCAAATATCTGACGCCGTCGCTGTTTCAGGGCCTTGGCCAGTTTGTGGCAGACGTGCTGAACGATTTCTCTTCTGACTACAACCCGCAGTTCAAGGGCGACAGCGGCGTGACCTACACCTCAGCCAACCGCCCGGTGGAGGCCACGCAGAAAAACTTCCGCATACCGACGATGGTCAGCGTGACCATGGGGAACGACAGCGCCACCGAAGCGACGATCAGTTGGTTCTCCAAATATTCGCTGTCGGGCGACATTGAAATTTATGCGGGTGAAACCGCCAGCTTCACCGGTACGCCGACGACCGACCCGGCCGGTTTTGATCTGGAAATCACCGACGAGCTGGTGGACCGCCAGTTCCCCGGCATCGACCTGGATATTTTCGGCATTCTGTGGTACATGTTCAAGCTGCAGCGCCACACGGTCAGGCTTTCCGGCCTGACGCCCGGGGCGACCTACACCTTCCGCGTGGGCAATGCAAAATATGACTGGTGGAGCGACGCGGGCACCGTCACCACCGCCGACGGCGGCAAAGACGTGACCTTTATCCATGTCAGCGACCCGCAGTCGCAGACGGCGAAACAGTATGCGGGCGCGTGGCTGCAGGTGCTCTCGTCGGCATTCGGCAAGTACCCCGACACGGATTTCATCGTGAACACCGGCGACCTGGTGGACCACGGCAACAACAACCGCCAGTGGCAGGCCATGTTTGACACCGGCGCGCCGTACCTGATGCACACCTTTATGATGCCCGCCACCGGCAACCACGAGGGCATGGGCAGCTATGCAACCGCCAACTATTTCGTACTGCCGAATCTGCCGGAGCAGAACACCGAAAGCGGCGTCTATTATTCCTTTGATTACAATAACGTCCACTTCGCCGTGCTGAACACCGAAGACCTGGGCGACGACGACGGCCTGACCCAAACGCAGCTTGACTGGCTCAGGGACGACATGACAAAGAGCGACGCGCAGTGGAAATTTGTGATGATGCATAAGGCCCTGTATTCCAACGGCTCACACTATAAAGACAAAGACATCGTTGCCATGCGTTCGCAGCTTGGCACGCTTTTGCCGGAGCTGGGTGTGGACATGGTCTTCAGCGGCCACGACCACGTCTATCTGCGCACGGCGTCGCTGGTCGGCAACGCGATCGTACCCACCACCCACACCTATCTGGAACAGGACGGCCAGATCTATCGCGCGCAGGTGCAGCCCGCCGGCACGACCTATCTGATCTCCGGCACGTCGGGCGTGAAATTTTATCAGCCCATCGGCACCGACAAGACCGACGAATACTTCCCGCGCGGCGAAATGATCCTGGCGCTTGAAACCCCGATGTATTCCGCAGTCCGCATCAAAGACGGCGTGCTGTATCTGGACGCCTATACCGTCAGGGACGGCGAAACAGTCCGCATGGATTCCTTCGCGATCCAGAAGGACACCGCGCAGGGCACCCCGGCCGACTTTACGCCCGACCCCGAAACACAGCAACAGGCGGAAAGCAAGGTTGCCGCCTTCTTCAAAAAGGCCGGCGACATCTTCAAGACGGTTCTGCGGGTGCTTGCCAATCTGTTCAAAATTTACATTCTGCGCACAAAGGTATAAATCGGACGGTTCAAAAACCGGATGAGAGGAAAGGGGATTGATTTGATGTCTGCGATTCTGAAAAGCTTCACCGCCCTCATGCTTGCCGTGTTCATGTCCTGGGGAACATTCGCACCGAGCGTGATCGAGATCACCGACGTGCCCGCCGGCGTGGACGGCGCAACGCGCATTGTTTCGTTCAATCTGCGCTGCAAGGACGACATCTACGGCACCGTGGAAAACCGCGGCAAATTCATCGCCGAAACGCTGCTGCGCTATGCACCGGATTCCTTCGGCGTGCAGGAGGCAACCGAACAGTGGCTCACCCTGCTGGAGGATGCGCTCGGCGACCGCTACGCCTGGGTGGGCGAAGCGCGCAACGACGCCAAAAACACGGAGTACAGCGCCGTCTTTTATCGCAAAGACAAGTTCACGCTGCTGGATTCCGGCACCAAATGGCTGTCAAAAACGCCCGACGCGCCGGCGTCCAAATTCCTGCTGTCAAGTCTGCCGCGCGTATGTACCTGGGCCACGCTGCAGGACAACGCCACCGGCAAGGTCTATACCCACCTGAACACCCACCTGGATCACGTGCTGGAATCCGTGCGCGTCAAGCAGGCCGGCGTGTTTGTGGAGATCGCCGAAGCGCTGGCCGAACGCGGCCCGGTGGTCTGCACCGGCGATTTCAACACCGAGGAAGGCGCCAAGGCCTACAAGGTTGTGGCCGCCGCCTTTGACGACGCCAAGTTCACCGCCGCCGAAAGCGACAGCGGCCGCACCTTCCACGACTACGGGCGCAAGCTGTTTTCCAAAGACAAGCCGATCGACTTCATCTTTGTGACGACCGGCACTCCCGTCGCGCGGTACCACATCATTGACAACACCGTGGAGGGGATGTATTTATCCGATCACTACGGACTGTGCGCGGATATTCTTCTTTAAAGTGATCAGTCAACAGTCAACAGCAAACAGCCGGAGGGACGTGCATCCTTCCGGCTGTTGATTTTGTTATAGCGTTTTCATCAGCTTGACGTACCGGCCCAGTGCATCCTCGTCAACACAAAGCACCCGGTCAAACCCGGCCGTGGTATACAGCTTCAGTGCAGGAAAGTTGTCGAGGTTGACGCCGATCGTCAATTCCCGCAGGTCCCGCTGCCCTGCTTGCTCGATCAGGTGCTGCAGCAGTGCCCTGCCGATCCCCTGCCGTCTACAGTCCTTTCGCACGATCAGCCGCGAAACATACGCCCGCCGCCCCCGGATCGTGTACTCCGGGTCGTTCGCCTCAAACACCAGCGAGATCTCGCCGCACAGCGTGCCGCTTTGTTCACAGACCCATATCACACGGTTCCCGGCGCAAAGCTCGTCATAAAACTGTTTCGCAAGCGCCGGCCGTTTTTTCAGGTCCCAGATATCGCCGCAGCGCCCGAAGTCTGCCGGCATGAGCGGAAAAATGTCCAATGTCTTTTCCATCCTCAATCCCTTATTCCCCTTTATCCTCTTATCCTTTATCCTCTTATCCTTTATCCTTTTATCCTATCCTCACTGCGTCTCCAGCAGCCGGTTGTTCTCCAAAAATTCGTCGTACGTTTCCTTACGGTCATACAGGCCGTCCGGACGGAACTCGATGATGCGGTCGGCGACGGACTGCACAAACTGGTGGTCGTGCGACGTGAACAGAATCGCGCCCTTGAACTTGATGAGGGCGTTGTTCAGCGCCGTGATGGATTCCAGATCGAGGTGATTCGTCGGCTCGTCAAAGATCAAAACATTCGCGCCGGAGAGCATCATCTTGATGAACATGCACCGCACGCGCTCACCGCCGGACAGAACCTTGGCCTTTTTGGTCGCCTCTTCGCCGCTGAACATCAGCCGGCCGAGCCACGACCGCACATCCGTTTCAAACTGCAGGTCGCTGTAGCGCCGCACCCAGTCGATCAGCGAATCCTCCACCCCGTCAAAAAAGGCGCTGTTGTCGCTCGGAAAGTAGGACTGCGACGTGGTCACGCCCCATTTGAACGTGCCCGCGTCCGGCTCCAGCTCGCCCATGATGATTTTGAAGAAGGTGGTCTTTGCCACGGCGTCGGTGCCGACGAAGGCGACCTTTTCGTTCGGGCGCAGGGTGAATGTCACATCATCGAGCACCTTGCGGCCGCCGACGGTCTTGCTCAAACCTTCCACCTTCAGCAGGTCGTTGCCGATCTCGCGGTCGGGCTTGAATTCGATGAACGGGAACCGCCGCGACGACACGGGCATGTCTTCGATCACGATGCTCTCCAGCAGCTTTTTGCGGCTGGTGGCCTGTTTGCTCTTGGAGGCGTTTGCCGAAAAGCGGGCGATGAACTCCTGCAGCTCCTTGACCTTGGCCTCGTTCTTTTTGTTCTGCTCACGGCGCTGGCGCTGCGCCATCTGGGTGTATTCGTACCAGAAATCATAGTTGCCGACATACAAATTGATCTGGCCGTAGTCCACGTCGGCAATGTGGGTGCAGACCTTGTTGAGAAAGTGGCGGTCATGGCTGACGACGATGACGGTGTTTTCAAAATCGAGCAAAAACTCCTCCAGCCAGTTGATCGCGGCGACGTCCAGGTGGTTTGTCGGCTCGTCCAGCAGCAAAATGTCCGGGTTGCCGAACAGCGCCTGTGCCAGCAGCACCTTCACCTTCTGGTCGCCGGACAGCTCCTTCATCTTTTTGTAATGGAACTCGTTGTGGATGCCGAGGGCGTTGAGCAGAATCTCGGCGTCGCTTTCGGCGCTCCAGCCGTCCATTTCGGCAAACTCCTCTTCCAGCTCGCTGATGCGCATGCCGTCCTCTTCGGTAAAGTCCTCTTTGGAATAAAGCGCTTCCTTTTCATCCATGATCTCCACCAGATGGGGGTTGCCCATGAGCACCGTGCGGATCACGTCCACCTCGTCATAGGCAAAGTGGTCCTGCTTGAGCACAGACAGGCGCTCCCCCGGCGTGACGGTGACATAGCCCTTGTTCGGCTCAATCTCGCCGGACAAAATCTTGAGGAACGTCGATTTGCCCGCGCCGTTCGCCCCGATGAGGCCGTAGCAGTTCCCCTTGGTGAAATTCATTGACACGCTGTGGAACAGTTCGCGGCCGCCGTATTGCAGCGTGACGTTATTTGTACTGATCAAAAGACCACACCCTTATCAAAAATCGTACAGATATTCTATCACAGATCATCCGCCTTTGCAAGCCCTGTTTTCAGCAGGGGCACAAAAAAATCGCCCGCGCAAGGCAGGCGAAAAAATCTGCTCATCAGCAGGGAAGTTTGATTTCCGGCGCGTCAACGTCGATCTCCGATGTGCTGGAAGACTTGTTGAACAGCTTGTTGAAAAATGCTTTGATCGCGGCAAACAGGTTCGTGAAAACTTCACCGAGGCCGGCATCTTCTGTTCTGACTTTTTCCATGAATAAACCTCCTTTGCTTTATTTTGTATATTCATTATAGTAAGCAGATACACCGCTATCAAGGAAATCTGTAAAAAATTATGCCCGCACACAAAAAGCCGCCGGTTCCAGCGGCGGCTTTTTTCTGCGTCAGGCAAAGGAGGCACCCGCCCAAACGTCAGATCGTGTATTGGGCACCTCTAAGAACAGCGCGCCGCTCGATCGCGCGCAAACAACTCGCGTTTTTAGAGGTCCCCGATTCACCGTGCAAACTCACGGCTGCTTGTCATTGAGGGTCATGATTTCCTGCTTGATCTCGCTGAGATCCAGCACGGCTGTGGTGATCATCATGATTGTTGCCTGTGAAAGGATGCTGATCGCAGAGCCGACGATGATGATCAGGATGCCGGACAACGTGCCCGTCGCTGCAGAGGCAAAGGCGTATTCTCCTCCAAGCTCTCTCGCAAAATCTGCCGCAAATGCGCCGCCCGCAATGACCATGATCCCAAAAATGACCGATAAAGCCACGCCGATGACCATCATGGCGATTGCCATGCCGCGCACCAGCTTTGCCCAGCCGTTTGGCTTTGCAATGCGCATCCGGCGCATCGGCGGCGTGGCATACACCGGATGCTGCGCGGGCTGCATCGGCGGGGTATAAACCGTTGACACCGGCGGCGCATAGGTCTGCGACGGCTGCGCCGCCGGTGTGAATGCCGCCTGGGTCACGCCGTCGTTTGCCGTGGTTTTTGTCGGCGCTGTGAAATCGATGATGTCCGTGCGGGTTCCTTCCAGCTTCGCGGCGCAGTCGGCGCAATAGATGCGCCCGTCCACCGTCCGGGTGTTTTCCGGCGTCAGCAGTGTTCCGCATTGTCTGCAATAACTCATGTTGATGTTCCCCTTCCTTGCTTTTCACATTGTTTTATTTTTTCGGGCACTCACGCCCGAAATTTCTGCTTTTATTCCAGCGCCATCAAAAAGGCGTCCGGGTCTTCGGTGAATTCCAGATAGCGATACTTTGACTGCATACCCTGGCTCCCGGTTTCCGACCTGCGTCCCCCGTCAGCCGGTGTTTCGCACACCCGCAAAGACGACTGCGCGTCTGCCGGCAAAAACAACTCGTTGACACAGCCGGTGAACGCAGCCCAGCAGGTGGGAAATGCATTGCAGCCGCCGGTCCTGATCTGTTCGCCGGTTCCCAGCGTCACCGTCACAGACCATTGCGCGCCGTCCGGAACCGCACGGCCCCTGTAATCCGGCGCCCAGGTGTGCAGCTGAAGCTCTGAAAACAGCCGGTCAATGAACCGTTCCCATTCCCGCTTTGACAGCACCCTGCGTTCCGCGTTGCCGCGTGAATACATGGCGACCCGGTTCTTTGTTGCCATGACGCAGCCGTTTTGAACCTCAATCGTGACCCGGTCGTGTCCCTCAAAATAGCTTCTGCGTGTGAATTCAAACCGCCGGACCGCACTCAGCAGCGTTTTGTGATCGATGCGGCACAGGCGTTCGCGCCGGCAGTTGTTCGGGCCCCCTCCCCGGCGAGGTTCCCCGATATCGCGGACTGTATGCAGCAGATAAGTTTGTGTATTCATTTTTGCAGCCTCCTGTCGCGGTGTTCCCGCGGTTTTGATCTGTCTTGATCATACCACCCGCATGGTCCGGCGCCGTAGTCTGCATTTTACCGCCCGTGTTCCGGCGCAAAAAATGCCGGCGGCAAGCAAAGGCGCTCACCGCCGGGCAAAGAGACACTGTTTTCTTCACCGGCCCTCGCTTCGGGTGATTCCGAATGCGCGGCTGCAGCTCAATTGACAAACAGAGACTTTCTTTTTGTGAAATAGACGATGTTAACAATTAAAACTGCACCGATCACAAGGGATTGCCCGACCACCTCACCAAGCGCATTCACTTCAAAAGGATCAACGCCCACGATGGAGTTGATCGTGATCGTATAGGCCAAAGACAAAACAATCGCAAAAACAGAGCACAAATACAAACAGATCGGTCCGCTCTTTTTGAATTTTGCAAGTAAAAACCGCGTCACAATGATAAACGCCGCATCCAGAAGGAGCAGGACGCCGAATGTCATATCCAGCGACTTCAGTGCGCTGAACCTTGCATGGGCTTCGTCCGGCAGTACACCGGCTTTTGCGTACTGAAGGCCCGTAAACATCTGCATGGCGTTATAGACCTGGAGCGCTGCTGCGGCAAACAGGGAAAAATATATCAGGAAATGATACCAACCCAGTTTGAACTCCGACGGCTGTGGGTCATCCGTCCGCAACTGCCCCTGAGAAAGGTTCATCGGGTCGTTTTCTGCCAATGGCTTTTCCGCATAAAGCTGGGTTGATTGGCGCCGCAGACGTCGCAGAATTCCGCGTTTTCTTTCAACGGCGCGCCGCAATTTGAACAATTCATTGCTTTTCTCTTTTTCAGTCAAAAGATTGCCGGAGTATTCTGCAAACAGAACCGCTCCGGCAAGGTTGATATGATTCTTATTTGGCCAGGTCGCCGATCAGCAGCAGGAAGTTGCCGAGCTGGGCGCCGAATTCCGGGCCGCCGTCCATGATGAGCTTGCCGCTCTTGACGGATTCCAGCATGTCGTCGGTGCCGAGCAGGATGCCAAGGGCGCTGGGGAAGGAGTCAAAGCGCAGCGTAAAGAACGGCATGGCGCGCTTGTACTCGCCGCGGCCGGCGCGGGACTTGCCCGCCTTGATGCGGATATAAGCCGAAACCTCCGGATGATCGTTGACCGCCAGGGCATAGACGCGGTCGGGCGACTTGAGCGTCCACTCGTGGATGTCGGGATGTCCCATCTTGTTGAGCTGGCTGATGCCGGACGTCAAAAGATAGAACATGCACTTGACCATAAGCCGCTGGTCGTCTTCCTTTTCCGGTGCGGTGGTCGCGCCAAGGACGTTTGCCATCTTCAAAAGGACCATCACAAACGAGACCAGCGTTCCGGCGTACCGCAGACCGCGGATCTTCGGGATCGCGTCCAGGGTGATGTTGCCCTTAAAGAACGCATTGAGCTTTTCCACACTCTTGAACTCCAGCTCGATGTGGGGCTCTTTTGTCAGGCAGGGATGCACCAGCCATTCGCCGCTGTTGACAACGAAGTGCATGCCGTCCTTTCCCTCGGGCAGCTCCGGATTCAGGCAGCTGACCTGAATCACCGCGTGGGCGTGTTCAAACTTTTTCGCGAGCGAAGGCACTTCCGTCGCGATGACCTTCACAAGAGGCAGCGCCGCGTTTAAAAAGATTTTGTTTGAGTATAACTCTTCTTGTGCAATCGCCATGTTCAGAACTCCTCTCGTGATTAAAATTCGTCGTCCCAGTTGTCGTCCTCTTCAAAGTCTTTGTTCATGACTTCGCGGACTGCGGCGATGATGCCGTTGGCGTCGATGCCAACCTCGCTCATGATATCCTCCTGCAGGCCGATGGGTGCAAACTTGTCGGGATGGCCCAGCATCTTGAACGCGCAGGCCTTGCCGGAATCGACGACGACTTCTGCCACTGCGGAACCGAGGCCGCCGATGACGCTGTGATCTTCCACCGTGATGATGCGGCGGGTGTCCAGCACCGCCTTGATGATCGCGTCGCGGTCAATCGGCTTGATGGTGTGCATATTGAGCACGCGGACCTTCAGCCCGTCGGCGCTCTCAAGGAAGTTGGCCGCTTCGCGCGCCTGGAAGACGCAGGAGCCGCAGGCGATGACGGTGCAGTCGGTGCCTTCGTGGACTTCCACTGCTTTGCCGACCTCGAAGCCGTAATCCTGGGAGCTGTAAAGCACACGGTCAAAACCGCGGTTGATGCGGATGTAATAGGGACCGAAGTTCTCATAGGCGGCGTTGACCGCGTTGGCGGTCTCATAGCCGTCGGCGGGAACGATCAGCGTCATATTCGGCATGGCGCGAACGATCGCCAGGTCCACAATGGCGTGGTGGGTGGAACCCGCCTGGCCGAAGGACGTACCCGAATGGGTGGCGATGATCTTTGCGTTGACGTTCTGATAGCAGATGTCGGTGTGGAGCTGATCGCACGCGCGCATGCTGGTGAACGCCGAGAAGCCAGACAGGAACGGGGTGATCCCCGCGCGGGCCATACCGGCGGCGACGCCGAACATATCCTGCTCTGCGATACCGACGTTGATGACGCGCTCCGGGCAAATCTTCAGCACGTCGCCGAGCTTTGTGGATTTTGCAAGGTCTGCGGTGATCGCGACGACCTTCGGGTCTCTCTTCATAATGTCAGCGAGGGCTTTGCCGTAAATTTCAGCGGTTGCGACCTCGGTCTGATCGATTGCGTTATAAACAAATCCGCCTGCCATGATTATTTACCCTCCTTCTCTGCGCGCGCAACACGGGCTGCGTAGTCCTCTTCGAGCTCTTTGTTGTACTTGGCAAAGGTGTCGTCGTCGATCGCCATGTAGTGGCAGTGATAGTCGCCGGCGATGTCCTTGATGCCCGCGCCCTTCTGCGTATCCATCAGGATGCAGGTCGGGGCGCACTTTTCTTTGGAGCGCTCGATCGCGACGTCGATCGCGTCGCACAGCTCTTTGATGTTGTTGCCGTCCACGCAAATGGTGTTGAAGCCAAACGCGACCATCTTGTCCTTCAGCGGCTCCAGTTTCATGACCTCTTCTGTCGGGCCGTCGATCATGCAGTGGTTGCGGTCGATGAAGACAATGCAGTTGGAAAGCTGATAGTGGTTGATCGTCATGAAGCCTTCCCAGTTGGACCCCTCGCCCAGCTCGCCGTCGCCGGTGGCCACATAGGTCAGGTAATCCTTGCCGAGGATGCGGGCCGCGAGTGCGGTGCCGGCGGCGATGGAAACGCCGTGGCCGAGCGAACCGGTGGACGCGTCCACGCCGACGACCTTGTTGGAGTCGAGGTGCATGCCCATCTTGGAACCGGACAGGTTGAAGGTCTTGAGCATTTCGGGATCGTTGAAGCCCTTGTCGCAAAGGACGGGGGCATAGGCGATCGCCGCGTGGCCCTTGGACAGGATGAAGCGGTCACGGTCTTCCCACTTCGGGTCGTCAACCTTGATGTTGAGATATCTGTGATACAGGACCGTCAGCAGGTCAAGGATGCTCATCCCGCCGCCGATGTGCCCGCTGCCCGCCCAGACGGTGGTTTGCAGCGTCAGCTTGCGCAACTCAAACGCTTTTTTCTCAAGGGCAAGCCATTCTTGCTTTGAAAGTGGCATAATGTTTTCCTCCAAACATTTTTATTATTTTCTGAGCTGCGCTCAGAACAATTCCGGGTGGTTCTTTGCAACGGCCTTGAAGGCATCGTCCGCAACGTCGATGGTGTGCTTGATGTCCTTGTCGGTCAGGGACGCGTTCATGAAGTGGTTGTGGTGGCTGGCAAGGAAGATGCCGCGGCGGACCATTTCGGCGACCCATTCCTGATGCAGGACCATGCTGTCGTCATTGGCGATGCGCAGATAGAACAGCGCCGGTTCGCCGGAAACGACCAGGTCAAAGCCGTTGTTGGCGCCGGCCTCGCGCAGGCCGTCGGTGAGCTTGAGGCCCTTTTCGCGGAACATGGTCGGCGTGTCCAGCTTTTTCATCTTTTCGATACAGGCGATGCAGGCCGCAAACGGCACGGCGCTCAGCCAGTAGGAGCCGGTGTAAGACAGCGAGCTCATCGCGCTCTTGAGGAATTCCTTGCCGCAGATGGCAGACATGTTGTAGCCGTTGGCAAGCGCCTTGCAGAAGCAGATCATGTCCGCTTCAAAGCCGAAGTAATGGTCGGAACCGGCAAGATCCAGACGGAAGCCGGCGCGCACGTCGTCCACGATCAGGACGATGATGTTTTTGGTGCAGATCTCGCGCACCTTCGGCCAGAAGCCCTCTTCCGGCAGCACATTGTCATAGAAGTTGCCGTGGTCATAGGGCTGTGCGATCAGCGCCGCGATCTCGTTTTTGTTCTCTTCAATGGTCTTTTCCAGCGCGGGGATGTCATTCCACGGAATGATGATATTGTTGCAGACATCCTCTTCCAGCACGCCGGGATAGTCTTTTTTCATCTGCCACGGAGATACGCCGTGATAATAGCCCTTGAAGAAGATGATCTTTTTCTTGTGCGTGTGCGCACGGGCGGCCATCATCGCGCCCTGGGTGGCGTCGTTGCCGTTTTTGGCAAAGAAGGCCCAGTCTGCCGAGGCCACGGTGTCAACCAAAAGGTCGGCACAGTCCACCGTCAGCGCCATCGGCGTGGTGGTGCAGTTACCCAGCTCGATCTGCTTGAGCGCGGCGGCGTCCACGTCGGGGTCGGCATAGCCGAGAACGTTGGGACCGTAGGCACACATATAGTCGATATACTTGTTGCCGTCCACATCCCAGATGTAAGAGCCCTTTGCCTTGGTCGCAAACAGCGGCCAGTTGGACACGGGGATGAACTGACCCTCTGCCGGGCCGAGATGCCCGTAGATGCCCGAGGGGATGATCTTGGTCGCTTTGGTGAAGAGCTCACGGCTCTTCGCATGATTTTCAATGATGGGAATGTTCGCCATGATTACGCCTCCTTATGCTAAATACAGTGCAACTCTGTCGAGGATTCGGTTGAGATTGTCGATCATATTGATCAGGCCGGACATGGTGATCGTGCCCTCACCGATGCAGGCCACGGCGTTGACCTTGCCGTCAAACAGGTCGCGTGCGAGCTGGACGGATTCAAACTCCATCTTGGAGCGGTAGGACGCGGGCTTTTGCTTGATGGTGACCAGATGATGGTCCTTGACGCGGATTGTTGCGGCAGCGCAGTCTTTGATGCCCATTTCGATGATGCCGTCGGGAATATTGGACGCCGAGAAGGTGCCGATGGAATCGTTGTTGCCGATCTGAGAGATGGCAACGGCGATCAGATAGAACATCAGCTTGGTGCTGGTCTCAAAGAATACGGGGTCCTTCAGGTCCTCTTCGCTCGCTCTGAGATACTTGGTCAGGATGTCGGTCAGCTTTGTGAAGTTCTTGAGCAAAAAGCCGATCTTGTGAAAACCCTTGACCGGGATCGGCGTCACGGTGCCGTCGATCAGGCCGTTGAACTTTTCACAGGAAGAGAACGGCAGCAGCACGGTCGCCTTCGGGTCCGCACCCTGCTCCATGCGGCAGCGTCCGCCTTTGAACGTAATCGTCGCTGCGGGGCCGCCTTTCACGGAAAATGCAATGGACACCGGCTTTTTCACCTGTGCCAGCGCACTGGCCTCTGCGTCCAGTTCACAAAGGTTTTCCAATGTGCCGAGAATGCCGTAGAGGTTGATGTACGCCAAGGTTTTTGCGTCTGTCATAAAATTTCCTCCTTATATGAGCGGCCGCTCACCGCAATACGGCGCTTGCCGCTATTATAGTTGTCTATATTTTATCAAAACATGGGATTTATGTCAATGGTTGTTTAACAAATATAACAAAAAAGATACAAATTAACGTAAAAACACGGCAACCCCAAGTCGCAGGGCTGCCGCGTTGATCTCAAAAATCAGAGCACTTTATCCGATCAGTTTGTCAAGCGGAAGATTCAAGAAGGCATAGCCGGTCGGAATTTCAAACAGAGAATCCGGAACATCGCTGGAAATGCGCGAAATATACGTCCGCTCCACCGAACCGTCCTCTTGCTCAATGTCCATACGGACCAATGTGTCGCCGTCAAAATAATACTGCGTTTTCAGTCCGTCCTTATCCGTGACGGTTTCGCACACCAGGGGCACATCGTTGATCGTCACCTGTGAGGTTTCGATTTCCGCATCCTCCTCAATGGCAAAATCCGAAACCATTTCGCTCATGTCAAGATCGTCGCCAAGCGCATCCTCCGGCACAAGGAGATACTTTTTGATGTTGGGGATCAGCAGATAGGTTTTGTCATCCGCTGCGCGATAGATCACCTTGAGATCCCATTTTTGGATGCTGAGCGTCATCATCAGGTTGCCGTTCTTGACAGCCGCCGTCACCGGGGTGTCGCCGAGCGCGTCCTCATCCGTTGTGAACTCAATGAGGAACTGGCCGCTTTCAAACAGCTTGCGATACTTATCGACATGATAGGTTTTGCGGACCGGCTGCGTGGTCGTCGGCGCGGTCGTCGGAACCGTTGCTGAAACGGCCGCTTCGCTTTTTGACACGGCGGTCGGGTCCTCTGCAGGTGCAGTCGTCGGCGCGGCGGTCGGGTTCGATTCCGTCGGCGCGGCGCTTGTGGGGGCCGCTGTTGCCTCGGCCGTGGCGGACGGCGCCACGCTGCCTTTGTATACATCGCCGTTCTGGCTGTCTTCGATCGGGTCGCCGGTGTAGTTTTTCGGCAGCTTTTCAACGTCAACCAAGTCGCTGATGTCGGCAACGCGCTCCCCAATGGAGCCGTCTTCCAGAATCTTTGCCGCATAGACTCTGCCGTCTGTGTCAAGCGCGGCGGCATAGGTTTCGCCGTCCGCAAGCTCCACGGCCAGATAGCTGGTTCCCACCGGGTCGGTGATATAGGGATCGCCATTCTGGTTCGGCGTTTTGCCAAACAGGCCGGGACGGACGATCGACAGGACCGCAATGACCGTGACAACAAGCATGGCCGCAGACAGCGTCGCCAGGATGCGCTTGGTCAGCCGCGGCTTCACAATCAGGAACGCGACGAGAAAGATGATCGTCAGTACCGGCGGCAGCGCGATGCTGAGAATGTAATAAAGATTCACGGGTGCCCCCCCTTGTGCATGAACTGTGGTTCTTTTTGTTATTATACACTGCCACTGTTGCGTTTTCGACACATACTTGTGAAGTTACTGTGAATTGGGTCCTTGCTGCAGAAGGCCCCGTGCGCGCTGCGCACGGGGCGAGCCGCCGCCGGGGCGCAGCCCGGCTTTGCCGGGCTGCGGCGTTCAGGCAGCATCATTAGAATCTCACCACTGCCTTTGCCCGCCTGAACGCTGCGCCGACGCAGTCGGCGCCACCCCGGCGGCGGCTTCCCGGCAAGCAGCGCCGACCACACAAAAAGGGGCTGTTCCATTTCGGTGAAGACGGCGTTTTCTTCGACTGAAGGCTGTAAAAAGTACGCCGAAGGAGAAAAAACGTCGAAAAATGAAAAACAAAATTCGGGTATGGGCGCAGCCCGTCCAAAGAAAGCACAAAAAACAGGGCGCAGCGTTTTTGAAGTGACCCCAAAAAGTTGGACAAAGTTTTAAAGAAAACCTTGTGCAAACTGAATATTAAGCAGCTAAAATGGCTTGAGATCTGTGTTGAGCAGGTGTCAAGCCATTTAGT
>JAFRUA010000005.1 GCA_017434855.1 Clostridia bacterium | reverse complement strand
CCTTTCCTGTTGCATTGTTTCTACAACTTTTTGTTTGAATTCTCCTGTATACCTCTTGTTCGGTATTCCTTTTGGCATGAAAAATGCACCCCCTTGTTAGACATTATACCACATTGTCTAACTTTTGGGGTGCATTTCAAACTCCGCGCCCTGTTTTTATGCTTTCTTTGGATGGGCCGCGCCCATACCCGAATTTTGTTTTTCTTTTTTCGACGTTTTTTCTCCTTCGGCGTACTGTTGTACAGCCTTCGGTCGAAGAAAACGCCGTCTTCACACGCAGAATGAATCAGCGGTTACCTGACGCCTGATCCCCGCAGCGGCGTTTTATAGCACTTATTTCCAGATGAACCAGATCATCAGATAGCCGACCGTCACGGCGGCCAGGGTGAAGGGAATGCCGTACTTCATGAACGTGCCGGCCTTGACCTCATAGCCCTCTTTGCGCAGGATGCCGATGCCGGCGATGTTGGCGCTGGCGCCGATGGGCGTCAGGTTGCCGCCGAGCGTGGCGCCGCACAGCAGGCCGTAAAACAGCAGCTTGGGGTCGATGGCGCCGCCCAGGTTGGCCGCGATGCCGGGCACGATGGCCAGCATGGTTGCCGTGTAGGGAATGTTGTCAATGAAGGCGGAGAACAGCACAGACAGCCACACGATCATGGTATAGACCACAAACACCGAACCGGAGCCGGCCTTGGCGATGAAATCGGCAATGACGTCGATCACGCCGGCGCTCTTGATGCCGCCGATGACGACGAACAGGCCCGTCAGCAGGATGATGGTGTAATAGTCGATCTCTTTGAACGCGCCCTTGATCGCGTCTGTGTTCTTGCGGCAAAGCTCTCGCACCACGCCGATCAGGAAAATGCCCATGCAGATGAAGCCGTTGATCATGTCCGGCTTATAGAACTGGCCCGGTTCGGCGGCGTCCTTGTACGGAATGAACGACACGGCGATCAGCAGCAGCACCGTCAGCAGCAGCAGAAACGACGGCACCTTGTCTTCCACCCTGGTGCGGTTGTCAAAGTTGATCTTGCCGTTCTCTTTGCGGAAATAGAAAAAGATCAGCGCCGCGCTGGCCAGGGCGCCGGCCTCCACCACCCAGAACATGCCGGGCTTGCCCTCGTCCACAAAGAAATCGGAAAAGTCCAGATGCGCGGCCTTGGCCAAAAGGATGGACGTGGTGTCGCCCACCAGCGTCGCCGCGCCCTGCAGATTGGACGAGATGGCGATGCAGATGATGGACGGCACGGGCGAAAGCTTCAGCCGTTTGCAGAATGCCAGCGCCACGGGAGCAATCATCAGCACGGTGGCCACGTTGTCGATGAACGCCGACACGATGCCCGCAAACAGCGACAGCACCACCACGGCCATCTTGACGTTTGGCATGTGTGAGATCAGGATGTCGCTCATGAGCTGGGGCATCTTGGATTCGATGAAAAAGTAGACCGTACCCATCGTACCGGCGATCATCATGATGACGTTCCAGTCGATCTCTTTCAGTGCCTGCAGCGCCGTGTAGCTGAAATCGGCGCCGTTGACGACGAACAGCCCAGGCTTCAGCATCGAAACCAGGCCGAGCACGATGAACACAACGGCCGACGTGACGGCGGCATAGGGGCGCAGCTTTTGCGACACGATCATGACGATATAGGTCGCGGCAAACAGCGCCAGGGCAATGATGGTGATGGTTGGCATGGCAATCCCTCCAAAGTGACTTCGTTTTGCGGCACCGCAGACCGGCACCAAAACAAAAAGGCAGAGCATGTGCCTCTGCCTTTGTTTCAGGATCCATTCATCTGAAGCAGCCGAACAATGCGACCTTTGCGGTCCCATGACAGACTCCTTGGGGTGTGCTTCGCAAGAAAGCGTCGGTTTTTGAAAGCAAATTTTCCAAAATGCTGTGCCAGAATTCTTGAAAACCTGACGCCTTGGGCAAATTTTTAATGCCGTTATCGCGGAAAAGAGTCGCTTTGCGGGCGGCTCTTTCTTGCGAAGCACACCCCTGTTCGGCTCCTATATTTTACAGGATTCGCGCCGGATTGTCAAGCGTTCCGCACGCCGTAAAAAAGATTTTGTGCTTTGCTCAGTCCAAAAGCATCTCAAGCAACTGCTCTTTGGTGCAAAAGCCGACCTGGGTGTTGTCAAGCGCGCCGTTTTTGAACACCATCAGCGTGGGGATGCTCATCACACCGTATTCCATCGCCAGGTCTTCGTTTTCATCCACGTCCGCCTTGCAGACCTTGACCTTGCCGTCATACTCCTGCGCGATCTCTTCCACAATGGGCGCCACCATGCGGCACGGGCCGCACCACGTGGCCCAGAAGTCCACCAGCACGGGGACGTCGGACTGCAGCACTTCGGCTTCAAAGTTGTCTTTTGTCAATGTGATTTCCATAGAAGAACCACCTTTCGTTTCGTTTTATTTATTATACCACAAAAATGTAAAAAGTAAATAAGATTTTCAGGTTTTCAGCAAGCCCGCCACCGTGTCGCCGTGGCGCTGTTCGTCGTCCTTCACGCTTTGCACTTCGGGATAGCTTTCGGCCACCGGCGCATAGGTGTTGACAGCGCCGTACTCAAATTTGGCAATGATCGGATACAGCCGTTTTTTGCCGAGGAGCTTATACAAAACCGGGACCAGTGTTGCCAGCGTCTTTTTCGGTTTCAGCGTCTGCTGCGTGAGCTTTTTGAACACAGCCGCGTGGTGCCCCTCTTCCGCTGCAAGACGGCGGAAGGTTTCGGCATCATGTTTATCTTTGACCTTGTCGGCCAGCGCGTGATACATCAGTACCGCGTCCAGCTCGCCCTGCTGGGCTTTCAGCAAGGTTTTCATATCGACTTTTTTCATATGTTCACACACTCCTTATGCGTCAAGAAACGCTTTTGCAAATGCGGCAGCCTCGTTTATGTCGTCTGCGTTCGGCCTGCCCTTATGCACACCTTTGAATTCACCGCGGCAGTGAAATTCCGTTTTTTCCATCGGGATGCCGACCTTGTCCGCTTCGGCCTTCACCTTTTTATAGGTGGAGTTCAGCATGGCTGCAGAACCGAAGTTGACGATTTTACCCACCTTGGTTTTGTCAAGTGACTGCACAAAGTGGCGCACCTCAGGGTCAATGCTGAACGCGTAGTAAGAATTGCCGAGAAACAGCAGATCGACCGGTTCGCTGACAGGTGCGCTGATGGGCAAGGCCTCCACACCGAGCGCAGCGGCAACGGCCTCTGCCAACCGTTTGGTATTGCCGGTTTTGGTATAGTATCTGACGGCACACTTCATAATCAATTCCTCCAGAAGATTCTTTTTTCATGGATAATCAGTCGGCAATATCCACGTCCGGAACGATCATCACATCATAGTCCGGATAAAGGGCGCAGACTTCGCTGTGCAGCGTTTTGATTGCGTCCTGCCTGTCGATCTCAAAGCTCAAAACCACATCAAAGCGAAGGGTTTTCTTTTCGGTGTCCGCATAAAACCCGTGCATCTGCAGTGCCCAGTCATGCGTCATGACCGCCTTTTGCACGGCGTTGCGCATCTGCGCCGCCTCATCGTTTGACGTGTTGAACGAATAGACGCCGATGCCTGTGAGAATCACGCCGGTCTTTTGAAAGACGTCGGTCTGGATGCGGCGGGTGATCCGGTCCACGTCGTCTACGGTCAGCGTGTCCGGAAGCTCGATATGCACAGAGCCGTAGTTCTTATTCGGCCCGTAATTGAACAGCGTCACGTCATACGCGCCGCGCACGGCTTCTTCGGAACAGATGATCGCTTTCAGTTCCTTCGTTGTTTTCGTGTCCTCACGCTTGCCGATGATCTCGTTCAGCGTTTCCATCATCATCTCTATGCCGGCTTTCATGATAAAGAGGGCGATCACAACGCCGATATACGCTTCCAGAGAGATTCCCCAAATCAGATAGACGATGGCACAGGCAAGCACCGAGGCAGAAAGAATCGCGTCAAACAAAGCATCCGAGCCGGAGGCGACAAGCGCGCCGGAATTGACCTTTTTCCCCTGGCGCTTCACATAGGTTCCGAGGATCAGCTTTGCCGCGATGGCAACAGAAATGATAATGATGGAAACCGTGCCGTAATCGGCAGCCTCCGGCATGATGATCTTTTTCACGGATTCCACAAGGGACGTAATGCCAGCATAGAGCACCAGCGCGGCGACGATCATGGAGCTGAGATATTCAATCCTGCCGTAACCGAGCGGATGCTTTTTGTCCGGCGGTTTTGCGCCAAGCTTCGCCCCGATGATTGTGACGACCGAGGAAAGTGCGTCGGACAGGTTGTTGACGGCGTCAAGGATCACGGCGATCGAATTGGACATCAGACCGACAAACGCCTTGAACGCGACCAGCAGAATGTTTGTCACAATGCCGATGACGCTGGTCCGGACGATGGTCCGTTCACGGTTTGCCGCAAGAACGGCGATATCATTGCTTTGTTCGTTCACGGCGCCCTCCTCTTTAGCCGAGCAGCGCTTCCACAGCCGCCCGGACCTCTTTCATATCAACGGTCGGTTCAAAGCGCGCAGCGACCTTGCCCTCGCGGTCGATCAGGAATTTGGTGAAGTTCCATTTGATGTACGCCTTGTCGCCGAATTTTTTGTTGTTGGCCTTGGCAAACGTGTTGAGCGCGGCGTTTTTGATGCCTCTGCCGAAGCCTTCAAACGGCTTTTCCGTCGCCAGAAAGGCAAAGAGCGGTTCCGCCTCGTCGCCGTTGACGTTGATCTTTTTGAACTGCGGAAAGTCCGCGCCGAATTTCAGCGTGCAGAACTGATGAATTTCGTCGGCGTCGCCGGGCGTCTGGTTGGCAAACTGGTTGCAGGGGAAGTCAAGAATTTCAAAGCCCCTGTCCTTCAGGTCCTGATACATCGCCTCCAGCGGTTCATAGTGCGGGGTGAAGCCGCAGCCCGTGGCGGTGTTGACGATGAGAAGCACCTTGCCCGCATACGCGGAAAGATTGACGTCGTTTCCCTTTCTGTCCTTGACTGTGAAATCATAGATCGTGCGCATTTGCTTTGCCTCCTGTTTGTTGTGATTTTTGCAAAACGGATGCATGCGTTTGCAGACGGCATGTCTGACCGTGCGGCATGTATCTTTTATGCAATATTATTTTATCAAATAAAAAAGCGTTTGTCAAGGGGTTTTTCTGTTTTTTTTCACGTTTTTAAGATGAACCTGCGAAAAAACGCCCGGCTTTGACCGGACGTTTCTTATTGGTTTGTCTTAGAACAGCTTGTCAAGCTGCGCCTTCAGGTCCTCAAAGATCTTGGTGATCTGCTCAAAGATGCGGCTTGTGCGTGAAAAGATCGACGCAAAGAAGCTCAAAAGTGTGGTCCCGACTTCCTCAGCGGCGCTGGCCTGATAAGTCGCGGTGTAGGTCACATCCTCTTTTACCACGGGCACGGTGCCGGCCTTATAGGTCTGGTGATCGGCGGAAGAGTACCAGCCGGTGAACACATAGGTCGTGCCGTCTTCATCCTGCGGACGCGTCGGCGGGGTGGGCTGCGTGGGATACTTTCCGGACTCCACCGTCTGCTCCGAAAGCACGGTGCCGTCATGATCCTTGAAGACAACGAGATAGGTGACCGTCTCTTCATCTTCGGCGGCAGCGATGATGCTTATCACTGAGAACAGCATCAAAACAGCCAGCAGAACAGCAATCAGTTTTTTCATAGAATCATTACCTCCATAATGGCGTTTGCGTGGCTTACAGGATGAAGCCGAGTTTTGCAAGCAGAATGTCAAATTTGATGCCGAGCACACCGAGTTTCACGGCGGCGATGATGGCATGGACGATCATGGAAATGACAGTAATCATGCGCGCACATCTCCTTTCTTTTCATCTCTTTGGAATCATTATAATCGAAATATTCGGAAGAATTGTTACGGATTTGTGAATTCAAAATGATTTTTTCAAATTTTCGTCGTACAGAAACAAGAACGCGATGGATTTTTTGTTGAAAACTGCCAATAAATTTCAGACAATTCTCCATTCTCCATTCTCAATTTTTAATTAGACTCTTGCGACCATCTCGCCGTATTCGGCCTTTTCCGCCTTGATAAAGTCTTCGACCTCTTTGACGGTGGGCATCGCGGCGGAGCAGGAGTGGGCCGACACCAGCATGGAGGCGCTTGCCGTGCCGAATTCCAGCGCGTCGATGATCTCATACCCCTCCAGCAGGCAGCGGATGAACGCCGAGGCATAGCCGTCGCCGCCGCCGAAGCCCTTGAGCGTCTTGACCGGGAAGGGCTTGATGGAATAGCTCTTGCCGTCGTTGGTATAGGCGGTGGAGCCTTTTTTGCCGTGCTTGATGATGACGATCTTTGCGCCGTAGCTTTGCCACAGGGCGGCGCTTTCTTCGTCGGATTTGCACACGCCGGTGATCGCTTCCGTCAGGTCATATTCCTCGCGGGAACCGAGGATGATGTCGGCATTGCGGGCGACCATGGAATAATAGATCGAGATCTCGTCCGCATTCTTCCAGGTATAGGCGCGATAGTCGATGTCAAAGATCACGACCACGCCGTTCTTCTTTGCCAGCATCATGGCCTTCAGCGCCGCTTCGCGGGACGGCGACTGCGCCAGTGCGGTACCGGAAATGACGATGGCCTTGGCGCTGCTGACATAAGCTTCGCTGACCTCGGACGGGTGCAGCATCAGGTCGGCCACGCCGTCGCGATACATCAGGATGCTGCTTTCGGTCGGGCTTTTGATCTCGGTAAAGGTCAGGCCCAGCTTTTCGCCGCCGGCGGCGCGGAAGATGTTGGACGTGTCGATGCCTTCGTTGTTGAAATAGTTGACAACATAATCGCCGTGCTGGTCGTCGCTGACCTTGCCGATGAAGCCGACCTTTTTGCCCAGGCGGGCCAGGCCGACGGCGATGTTTGCCGGGGAACCGCCGACATACTTGTTAAAGTTGCAGCTTTCCGCCAGCGGACGGTTCATGTCTGTGGGGTTGAAGTCGATGGCGACGCGGCCGATGGGGATCACGTCAAGGGGTTTGCTTTGGTCGAATTCGATGTACTTCATACGGGCAGCACCTTCTTAATCATAGTTTTTGCAATATAAAGCAAGCTGTCAATGAAAAGCTTGACCTTATCCATAAATGATCTTTGCGGCGCGTCATACGGGTCCGCCGAAAAGCCGCAGTCCGCAGCATTCTTGTCAAAGCTGTAGATCGTGTTTTCATAGTTTGTGACGTCGTTTTCATCCAGGGTGATGACGCGCACGCCATAGGGGCCGCTTTTTGCAAACTCGCAGCCATAGGTCATGTTCAGCTCGATGCCGTCATAGACGCCGCTGAAGCCGTCCTGGTGCATGTGGCCAAAGAAGGCGGCGATCACGTCGCCCTGCTGTTTCCAGCTTTTGAACTCGTCGCTTTCACCGGTGTCGCCGTAGTATACGCTGCTGAAGTAGCCGTGCGCGCCGTCGGCCAGCTTATAATACCTGAAGCCGTCAAAGCCCGCGGCCAGCACGCCGTCCGGGTCGTTTTTGTCACAGGTGACAAACAGGTGATGCAGCTCGTCCACGGGAATGTGCTGGAACGCAAAGGCCGGCACGGTTTTGCCGTTCGCTTCCTTCTGGGCGTTGCTGTCGGCAACATACCAGTCCACGGATGCGGCGCCGGTCATGTGCTCGCCGCTGTCCATGCAATAGATGTTGAACTTGACCTCGCTGCCGTCGCTGCCGTAGATCGGCAGGCGGTAGTCAATGCCTTCGCTGTTGTCGCTCATGTCCACGGTCACGTTGTTTTCGTACTGCGCATAGAAATCAAGCCAGTCGCTGTTGCTGACCTTGACCTTGTAATCGTTGTTGCCCTGCGTCACGGCAAAGGGGATGCCGCAGCTGTTCAGGATCGACAGCACATAGTCCGCCGCCTTGAAGGCGTTCGCGCGGGTCTTGGCGGTGCTGCCGGGCACCACCACGCCTTCCCACAGCGGAAAGTCATCCACGCCCGGGTCGCCCCAGCGGGTGTCCTCCACCATATCGCCGGTGAAGATGATCAGGTCGGGCTGACTCATGCTGATCGCCTGTGCCAAAAAGCTGCCCAGCGCGTGCGCGGGGTACTGGTCGTCCTGCGGGTCGCTGACGTGCAGGATGGTGAACTTGCCGTCGCTGCCGAATTTCAGCGTTTTGCCGGCCGGCGCGGCGTCCTCGGCCGCAGCCGTGACCCAGCAGGTCAAAAGCAGCAGCGCCGCCATCAGCACGGCAAGCGCGCGTTTCATGGTGTGTTTCATGGGGAATGCTCCTTTCTAAAAAGGACCTTATGCGTGTCCTTCCGTTTCAAAGATTTCAATGTGCAGCTTCGCGTTTTGGTACGCGCCGGCGATCTCGGCCTGATGCAGGTCATAGTACCCTTTGATCGTTCCGGCTGAATAGGCCGCGCGGACGGTCTGTTCCACCCGGTCAAAGGTGGCGGTGGCAATGTTGATCTTTTTGATCCCGGTTTTAAAGCAGCGCTTGAACTCCTCGGGCAAAATGCCCGTGCCGCCGTGCAGCACCAGCGGGACCGACACGCGGTCTTTGATCTCTTCCAGAATGTCAAAGCGCAGGTGCGGCGTTTCTTTATAGTTGCCGTGGGCGTTGCCGATGGCGACCGCCAGGGCGTCCACCCCGGTTTCACGGGCAAACAGCACGGCCTGGTCCGGCGAGGTGCAGCGCATGGCAATGTCTTCGCTGCCGTCTTCGCTGCCGCCGACACAGCCGATCTCGGCCTCCGCCGCCGCGCCGTAAGGCTTCGCCATGGCGACGACCTCTTTGGTCAGGCGGATGTTTTCTTCCAGCGGCAGATGGGACCCGTCAAACATGACAGAGGTAAAACCGAGGTCCAGCGCCTGTTTGATACATGGCAGGGTGGTGCCGTGGTCCAGATGCACGGCCACGGGGACCTTGGCGCGCCGGGCGGCGGCCAGCATGGTGGGCCCGATCAGCGCCAGCGGCGAATGGTTCAGCCGCACCTCGGCGATCTGCAGAATGATGGGCGCGTTCAGTTCTTCGGCAGCTTTGACGACGCCGAGGATCATCTCCATATTGGCAACGCTGAACGACCCGACGGCGTAGTTGCCCTTTTGCGCGTCGGCAAGCAGGGTTTTCATGTTGACAAGCGGCATAGAAATCAGACCTTTCCGGGGCAAATAGGATAGAGTGAAGCGTGGAACGTGGAATGGAGAATGAAGAATGAAGAATGGAGAATTGAGGTCGCGCTGACACGATCGGGCAACCGTCAGGTTTGCGCCGCGAAGGGACGCGCAGGTGACGATTGTGTTTCTGTTTGGTACGCGGGGAAGGTTGCCGCTGCCGCAAGCAATGCCCCGCCGATTCCACGCGGCGGTGTGGAGAGCGTGTTTTAGGCTCCCCTGCTTGCGGGGCTGCGGGTTGCCGGTGGCAACCTTTGCGGCAACGCCGCAAAAGCAACGACCGAGGCGGGAGCCGAGAACGGCAGGCGAGACTGAGCTGCTGAGCGCAGCGAAGCTGAGGGGGCAAAATAACAGCCCGGCGCCCGTAGTGGTCGTTCTCCGCTTCCGCGTTCTCGCCGGCCGGCCCGGTCGTTGCTTCTCAAGGCTTTGCCTTGAGAGGTCCCCACCGGAGACCCGCACCTATCAGCCGGCTCGGCGCTGCGGGCTGAAACAGACCTCAAAACGGGGTGCTTTTGTCGTGCCGATCGGTGATCGACTTTGCACTGCGTGCTCGGACAAACTGCACCGCAAATGCGCCCCAACTGCGCCGCAAATGAACCGCAAATGAACCGCAAGTGAACCGCAACTGAATCGCAACTGAATCGCAAGTGAATCGCAACTGAATCGCAAGTGAATCGCAAGTGAATCGCAAGTGAACCGTAATAATAAATAAAGAAAGAAAGAAGGAAAGAAGGTAAAGAATCACACACGTGACGCGCGCACGCGAAAAAAATTTTTTTAACTTTTTTCGGAAAAGTCGCGCAAAACACGCAACAAAACGGCGATTCCGCCCTTATTATGGAAGGACTTTTTTGGAGGGATCGCGATGGCGGGAAACTGGGTTAAATTTGAACGAAGCGTTTGGGCGAATCATGTGATCTGTGCGGACCCGGTCCATTTTATCATCTGGTGGGATCTGAAGACGCATGCGGCCTATGAGACACACGACGCCGTCTTTGACGGAACGCCCGTCCGGCTGGAGGTCGGTCAGCTTGTGACAGGCGCCAACCGCATTGCGGAACGTCTGCGCCTGAGCAAGTCAAAGGTGGCGCGCGTTCTGGATCGCTTTGAAAGCGCGGGACTGATCGTTCAGACAAAGTCTCCACGCGGCCGTCTGATCACTGTGGTGGAAGATCAGCAATCCACCGCAGCTGCCCCCGCCCGAAGACCGCAGCGTGCGAAGGACCGGAAGGAAAGCGTCTATCGCAGCGACGCCTCCTATGACCTGGAGGCTTATGCCAGGACTGCGATCGGCCTGCGGGAAGAGTGAAATGCGGAACTGAAAACGGAAAACCGAAGACTGAAAAATGAATCATTGCGGTCGCGCGGAAAGCGTTTCTCTGCCAAAGGGTTCCGTCCGCGAAGGGGTGCACAAGGGGTCTTTATGTCCCTTTTCGGTCCATGCCGCACGGCTCCGCAACCGAAAGCGGCGCTTTGCCGCGTGGATTGCCGGTGGCAACCCGCAACCCGGTCGTTGCTTCGCTTCGCGAGGCGTCCGCCGGACACCCGCAGCCCCAATCAACCGGGGGCGCCTAAAACACGCTCTCCACACCGCCGCGTGGAATCGGCGGGGCATTGCTTGCGGCAGCGGCAACCTTCCCCGCGTACCAAACAGAAACACAATCGTCACCTGCGCGTCCCTTTGCGGATGAAATCTTTCAGCAGAGGAAAGGTTCCCCGCGACATCAATTGCGAATTGCGAATTTTTCGCGGCACGAACCTTACACAGTCGCCCACGTCCCCCGCGTACTAACCGCTAACTGCTGACTGCTGACAGCTTATTCAATCGACTTCAGCGACTCGACCATATCGACCTTGTTGAGATTGCGGCGCAGGATCAGGTTCACCAGCAGCGTAAAGGCCATCGACAGCACGGTGGCATAGACAAACGCCATGACGCCGGCGTCGCGCCCGAACATGATGATATCGACCTCGCCCACCATGATGACGATACGGTGCAGCCCGACGCCGCCCAAAAGGCCGAGCAGTGTGCCGATGATGCCGATGAGGATGTTTTCGCGGAAGATGTAAGACGAGACCTCGCGCGGGGTGAAGCCGAGCACCTTGATGGTCGCGATCTCTTTGGTACGCTCATGGATATTGATGCTTGACAGGTTGTAAAGCACGATCAGCGACAGCAGACCGGCCGACACGACCAGCACGATGACGATGTAGCCCAGCGAGTCAAAGATGCTTTCAAACGAGCGCTGGATATCGTCCTGATAGGCAAGGGCGCTGATGGAGTATTCATCCATCAGGTCGTGGGACAGATTCTCTTTCTGTTCGGGCGACAGGTCATAGGCCAGCCGCGCCGATACATAGTTGTATTGCGGTTCGGCGCCGAAGATGGACACATAAGCGCCGTGAGACAGATAGATGTAGTGGAAAATGTAGTTTTCGGCAACGGCGGCGACCTGAATGGGCAGGAAGGTCCCGTCGTCCAGGTCCACATAGATGTTGTCGCCGACGTCCAGGTCCAGCCGTTTGGCCAGCTTTCTGCTGATGATGGCGCCGTCCTGCTGCAGCGGCAGGAATTCGCCGGTCTTGTAGTCGCGCAGATAGATATAGTTCTGGAAGCAGGCGTCGTCGTCCGGCGCAACGATATAGGTTTCCATTCGCTTGTCGGGTTCCTTTTGACTGACGGTGTTATAGACCTTCATATAGGTCAGGTTCGCCGCGGCGATCTCCGGCCGGGACCGCACAAAGTTCAGGGCGTTGGCCGTGGTTTCGGCGTCGCTGCCGTTGGTGACGATCTGCAGATCATAGCGGAAGATGCTGTCGCTGTCTGTGAACTGCTTTTCCAGGCTGGTGTTGATGCTCTTGTCCAGCCCGAAGCCGGCGACCAGCAGCGCTGTGCAGCCAAACACGCCGATGACGGCCATAATGAAGCGCTTTTTGTTGCGGAACACGTTGCGCAGCGTGACCTTCCAGGTAAAGTTGAACCGGCTCCAGAGCGCGGGGAAGCGTTCCAGCAGCACACGCTTGCCGCCCTTGGGCGCCTTGGGGCGCATCAGGGTGGAGGGCACTGCCGTCAGGCTGCGGTGGCAGGCGCCATAGGCCGCAAAGACCGTGGTGCCGATGGAGGTCGCAAGGCCGATGATCGCATACAGCGGGCGGATCCTCAGCACCGTGGGCGGCACGGCAAACATGATGGCATACGCCTTGGTCAGTGCAAACGGGAAGAGCACCGACCCGATCAGCATGCCCGTCACACCGCCGATGACCGACGCCAGCAGGGCATAAAAGATGTATTTGAACACGATTTCTTTGTTGGTGAAACCGAGCGCCTTGAGCGTGCCGAGCTGGGTGCGCTCATCCTCGACCATACGGGTCATGGTGTTCAGGCAGACCAGACTGGACACGATAAAGAAGAACCACGGGAACACGATGGCCAGGGCCGCCGTGCGGTCGGCGGTGCTGCCGTATTCGTCATAGCCGCGCAGCGCGTCGTTGCGGTCGTTGACATACCACTTGGCGTTGTCCAGGTTCATCAAAAAGGTTTTGGCATCCTCCAGCTTGTTCCTGGCCTCGTCCAGTTCGGCATAAGCGGCGGCTTTTTGCTCTTCAAACGCGGCCTCGGCGGTTGCGGCCTGGGCCTTTGCCAGGCGCAGGTTGGTTTCATACGCGGTGATGTCGCTTTTGGCCTGGGCCAGTTCCAGAAGGGCGTGCATTTCCCCTTCCTGAATATCACTGCTTGCACTGGCCAGCGCGCGCTCCGCGTCGTCCAGCGCGGCTTTGGCGGCGTTCATCTGGGCCTGGGTCTGTTCCAACTGGGCGACCATGGCGGCGGCGTTGTCCAGCTCGACTTTCTTCTGTGCAAGCTGCGCCTGCGTCTGCTGAAGCTGGGCACGGGTGTTTGCAAGCTGCAGCTCGATCGACTGCAGCTGCGGTTCCAGATAGGCGGCGATCTCTTCCGCCGTGCCGACGGCGGTCAGCGACCGGACCGAGTTGACGATGGAATCCACCTCGCTGCCCACCAAACCGGATGCCAGGAACCGGCCGATGGTAGCGTCCACGGCGTTGTCCTGCGTGGCGTGGAGCTGGGTGATGGCCGCGCGGGTGGTGGCCACCAGCTGCTCCAGATAATTCACCATCTGCAGCAGGCTCTGCACCTGATTGTTGGCGGTCTCGTATTCCGTTTTGGCCAGTTGATATTCGGTCTTTGCATTGGAATATTGCTGCAGCATCGCCTGGGTTTCCTGATACTGGCGGTTCTTTTCTTCCCAGGTGGCATACTGCGTGGAATGCTCATATTTGCTGGAACCGATCTTGGCGCTGACCTCGGCGGCTTTTTCGTTATATTGCCGTTTGTATTCGGCCAGTTGGGCATCGCCGTTCTGCGCCAGGTCCAGGATCTGGGCGACCTGTTCGGCGCCCGCGGCGATCTGCTGGTCGATGCGGGTCTTGGCCTCGTTGTAATCGGCCTCGCCCTGGGTGACCAGGGTGGTGTATTGACTGCGCAGCGACGCCACGCGCGGCGCCAGGCGCTCCTCTGCAATGGAAGAAATGTATTCCACATACGGCGTGACATAATCGCTGTAAGCTTCGGAATACGGGTCCATCCGGTCGGTCCCTTCCAGCTTGATCGACAGGCTGCTGTAATAGTCGGTCTTGAAGTTTTCCTGCGGCACATAGACAAAGCAGCCCAGCTTGCCGGTGCCGATGGTCGTGTTGCCGCGGTCAAAAGAAATATACAGCGGCGAACGGATGATGCCCGTGATGGTATAATCGGTGTTGACCAGGGTGCCGGCCATATCGGTGCCCGCGCCCTGCAGCGTCACGGTGGCGCCGATCTTGAATTCCTCCGGTGTGGAAAGATTGCTGGCGTCCACCAGGCACTGGTTGAGCTGGGTCGGCCAACTGCCCTCGATCAATTGCGGCCGGTTCAAAAACGACCGGTCGTCCACGCCGTTTTCCGCGTCGATCGCCTTGGCAACGTCCAGTGAATAGGCGCGCACGATCAGCTCGGCGCCGTCCACGTCGCTGACCTTTTGCTTGTCGACCAGCAGCACACCGTCCACAAATTTTTCGCCGCTGACGGCCTCAACCCCGTTGATGGTGCTGAGGATATAGGCGTCGTCTGCCGTGAGCCCGGCGGTCGAAATGACCTGCAGGTCCATGGCGTTTGTGTCAATATAGTATTGCCGGGCCGTGTCGCGCATATCGGGCGCGGTCGCGTTGATGCCGGCAAAAAAGCTGACGCCCAGCGCAACGATCGCCACCAGCGAAATGAACCTTGACTTGGTGCGGTCAATGGTTCTGAAAGTGTCTCTCAGCAAAGCTTTGTTCATGATGTCACTCCAAAAAAGATAGGTTCAGGGACCGGGAAACAGATTACCATTCCAGCACGTCAACAGAGACCGGGTGGTCGTTGACGGCGATCTGCGCCACACGGCCGGAACGCATGGTGATGATGCGGTCCGCCATGCCCGCCAGCGCGGAGTTGTGGGTGATGACAATGACGGTGGTGCCCGTTTCGCGGCAGGTACGCTGCAGCAGACGCAAAATCTGTTTGCCGGTGCGATAATCCAGCGCGCCGGTCGGCTCGTCGCACAGCAGCAGCTTCGGGTTCTTGGCCAGGGCGCGCGCGATCGAAACGCGCTGCTGCTCGCCGCCGCTCAGCTGCGACGGAAAGTTGTCAAGCCGGTCGCGCAGACCGACCTTTTCCAGGACCATGCGCGGGTCCAGCGACTTGCGGTTGAGCTGGCTGGCAAGCTCCACGTTTTCCAGCGCCGTCAGGTTCGGCACCAGGTTATAAAACTGAAAAACAAACCCCACGTCATAGCGGCGGTAATTGACCAGCTCGTCCTTGGAAAGGGCGTTGATCAGCCGGCCCGCCACGCGGATCTTGCCGTCGTCGCAGGAATCCATGCCGCCCAGCATGTTCAGCACAGTGGACTTGCCCGCGCCGGATGTGCCGACGATCAGGCAAAACTCACCCTGCTCAATCTGAAAGGATACGCCGTCCACGGCGGGGATGATGACCTCGCCGGCGGTGTAACGCTTGTAAACGGAATCAAACTCGATAAAGCTCATAATCTGTATCTCCTTGTTTGAGTATTCGATCACGGAAGGGCCGCTTGGATGACAAACGTTTCTCCCGGCACGCAAAATATAACATTCTAATTGTATCATAAGATCCTCAAAATTTCTACCCAATTCTAAAAAATCTTCGCCCGAATTTTGTAAATTTTCATCCCCTTTGGCGGCCCTGTTTTGGCGCATATGTAAATTTTTACAAAAATTTTGAAATAATCCCGGAATCTATATGGAAATAAGCAATAGACAAAGGCGGCGAAATTTGTTAAAATTTACTGAATGTAAATGGCGTGTCAGTTCTGCCGTTTGCGTCAACTTTATTTTCGTATATCATTTTCAGGAGGATGATTCCCATGGGCAAGAAATTCGTTTATCTGTTCTCGGAAGGCAACGCGAACATGAGAGAGCTGCTTGGCGGCAAAGGTGCAAACCTGGCCGAAATGACCAACCTCGGCCTCCCCGTTCCGCAGGGCTTCACCATCACCACCGAGGCCTGCACCCAGTACTACGAGGACGGACGCAAGATCAATGACGACATCGTCGCCGAGATCATGGCCACCATTCCGAAGCTGGAAGAAATCACCGGCAAAAAGTTCGGCGATGAAGAGAACCCGCTGCTGGTCTCTGTCCGCTCCGGTGCGCGTGCGTCCATGCCGGGCATGATGGACACGATCCTCAACCTCGGTCTCAACGAGCGCGTGGTCAACGTCATTGCGGAAAAATCAAACAATCCGCGCTGGGCGTGGGACTGCTATCGCCGCTTCATCCAGATGTTCTCTGACGTCGTCATGGAAGTCGGCAAGAAGTATTTTGAACAGCTCATCGACAAGATGAAGGAAGAAAAGGGCGTCAAGCAGGACGTCGAGCTGACCGCCGACGATCTCAAGACCCTGGCCGGCCAGTTCAAGGCGGAGTATAAATCTCAGCTTGGCAAGGACTTCCCGGACGATCCGAAAGAGCAGCTCTTTGAGGCCATCAAGGCCGTGTTCCGTTCCTGGGACAACCCGCGCGCCAACGTCTATCGCCGCGACAACGATATCCCGTACTCCTGGGGTACCGCCGTCAACGTGCAGGCCATGGCGTTCGGCAACATGGGCGACGACTGCGGCACCGGCGTTGCGTTCACCCGCGACCCCGCCACCGGCAGCAAGGGCCTGTTTGGTGAGTTCCTCACCAACGCCCAGGGCGAAGACGTCGTCGCCGGCGTCCGTACCCCGATGCACATCAGCGAAATGGAAGAGAAGTTCCCCGAAGCGTTTGCACAGTTCAAGGACGTCTGCCACAAGCTTGAAAACCACTACAGAGACATGCAGGACATGGAGTTCACCGTGGAGCACGGCAAGCTGTATATGCTGCAGACCCGCAACGGCAAGCGCACCGCGCAGGCCGCGCTGAAGATCGCGTGCGACCTGGTGGACGAAGGCATGCGTACCGAGCAGGAAGCCGTTCTGATGATCGACCCGCGCAACCTTGACACTCTGCTGCACCCGCAGTTTGACGCGAAGGCCCTCAAGGCCGCGTCCCCGATGGGCAAGGGTCTGGGCGCGTCCCCGGGCGCTGCCTGCGGCCAGATCGTCTTCACCGCCGACGACGCCGCCGCCTGGAAGGCCGACGGCAAGAAAGTCATCCTGGTCCGTCTGGAGACCTCTCCGGAAGACATCACCGGTATGAAAGCCTCCCAGGGCATCCTGACCGTGCGCGGCGGCATGACCTCCCACGCGGCCGTTGTGGCCCGCGGCATGGGAACCTGCTGCGTTTCCGGCTGCTCCGACATCGTCATGGACGAAGAAAACAAAAAGTTCACCCTTGCGGGCAAAGAATTCCACGAAGGCGACGTCATTTCCATCGACGGTTCCACCGGCAACATCTATGACGGTGCGATCCCGACCGTGGACGCCACCATCGCCGGCGAATTCGGCCGCGTCATGGGCTGGGCCGACAAATATCGCAAGCTGAAGGTCCGCACCAACGCCGACACCCCGGCCGACGCGAAGAAGGCCCGTGAGCTGGGCGCCGAGGGCATCGGTCTTTGCCGTACCGAGCACATGTTCTTTGAGGCCGACCGCATCGCCGCGTTCCGCGAGATGATCTGCGCCGACACCGTTGAAGAGCGCGAGGCCGCCCTGGCCAAGATTCTGCCGATGCAGCAGTCCGACTTTGAAAAGCTGTATGAAGCGCTGGAAGGCTGCCCGGTCACCATCCGCTTCCTGGACCCGCCGCTGCATGAGTTCGTCCCGACCGAAGAGGCCGACATCGCTGCCCTTGCCGCCGCGCAGGGCAAGAGCGTTGAGACCATCAAGGGCATCATCCAGGGCCTGCACGAGTTCAACCCGATGATGGGTCACCGTGGCTGCCGTCTGGCCGTCACCTATCCGGAGATCGCCAAGATGCAGACGGCCGCCGTCATCCGCGCCGCCATCAATGTGCAGAAGGCGCATCCGGACTGGACCATCGTGCCCGAGATCATGATCCCGCTGGTGGGCGACACCAAAGAGCTCAAGTACGTCAAGAAGTTTGTCGTTGAGACCGCGGACGCCGAGATCGCGAAGGCCGGCTCCGACCTCAAGTATGAAGTCGGTACCATGATCGAGATTCCGCGCGCAGCCCTGACTGCCGACGAGATCGCAAAGGACGCCGAGTTCTTCTGCTTCGGCACCAACGACCTGACCCAGATGACCTACGGCTTCAGCCGTGACGACGCGGGCAAGTTCCTTGACGCCTACTATGACGCCAAGATCTTTGAGAACGATCCGTTCGCGAAGCTGGACCAGATCGGCGTCGGCCGTCTGATGGAAATGGCTGTTGAAATGGGCAAGAAAGTCCGTCCCGAAATGCACTGCGGCATCTGCGGCGAGCACGGCGGCGACCCGTCGAGCGTCGAGTTCTGCCACAAGATCGGCCTGGACTATGTCTCCTGCTCCCCGTTCCGTGTGCCCATTGCAAGACTGGCCGCCGCGCAGGCTGCGATCAGCGAAGGCTGAGTCTGAGAACAGACAACCAACACAACAAAAACGAACGCCGTCGGATCATCCGGCGGCGTTTTTGCGTGTGAGGAAAGATTACACGCTTTTTCGCACGGTTTCTTATGTCAATCACAAACGCCCCCTCGGCAAGTACGCATGTCCGGCCTGCGGCTTGATTTGTTCCCCGTCAGACGAATCATGCATCCGCACTTTCCTTGTTCCGCGCAAAAATCTCCTTGACGCACGCCTTTTTTTTGTGTAGAATGAAGTTGTAACGAAAAAAGGAAATCAAACGAAGAATGCAGAAAACACGCGTCAGGAGGAACCCCCATGCCGATCCTTGCCGGATTTATGGTTCCCCACCCGCCTTTGATCGTCCCGGCCATCGGGAAGGGCGGCGAGGAACAGATTCTTGAAACAACCAGAGCCTATGAACGTGTGGCCGAGGAGATCGCCGCGCTGCAGCCCGACACGCTGATTATCACAAGTCCGCATTCTGTAATGTATGCGGATTACTTCCACATCTCCCCCGGCAGCAAAGCGGAGGGCTCCTTCCGTCAGTTCCGCGCGCCCGGCGTCCGGTTTGCGGAGCAGTATGACACAGAGCTGGTGAACCGCATCTGCGAACTGGCGGACGCGGAGCACCTTCCCGCCGGAACGCTCGGCGAACGGGACAAAGACCTTGACCACGGCACAATGGTGCCGCTGTGGTTCATCCGGAACAAGTACGCCAAAGGGAAGCTCGTGCGCATCGGCCTGTCCGGCCTGCCGCTGACCGAGCATTACCGCCTGGGGCAGCTCATCGCCAAAGCCGTGGAAAGCACCGGACGGCGGGCGGTGCTGGTCGCCAGCGGCGACCTTTCTCACAAGCTGCAGTCCTACGGCCCCTACGGATTTGCCAAGGAAGGGCCGGAATATGACCGCCGGATCATGGACGTCTGCGGCAGAGCCGCGTTCGGCGAACTGTTCGAGTTTGACGAAGCCTTCTGCGACAAGGCCGCCGAGTGCGGGCATCGCTCGTTTGTGATCCTGGCCGGCGCGTTTGACGGCCTGCGTGTGAAGGCAACGGTGCTGTCGCATCAGGACGTGACCGGCGTGGGCTACGGCGTCTGTACGTTCTATCCCGACGGGGAAGATGAAACCCGTCACTTTTTGAAAACCCGGCAGGAAAAGATCGAGCAAACCTGCCGCGAAAAAGCAGCGCACAGCGACGATTACGTGAAGCTCGCAAGGGCCGCCATCGAAGCCTGGGTGCTGCGGCACGAACGCCTTGTCGTTCCGGCCAGTCTGCCCGATGAGATGCTGACACGCCGGGCGGGCGCCTTCGTCTCGCTGCACAAGAGCGGTCAACTGCGCGGCTGCATCGGCACGATCATGGCGACGAAGAAAAGCGTTGCCGAAGAGATCATCCGGAACGCCATCAGCGCCTGCGCCCGCGACCCGCGCTTTTCTCCGGTCACCGCGGAGGAGCTTGCCGCGCTGGAGATCAGTGTGGACGTTCTGGGCGAACTGGAGCCCATCGAGTCCCCGGCGGAACTCGACGTGAAACGCTACGGCGTCGTTGTCAGCCACGGCGCAAAGCGCGGCCTGCTGCTGCCGAATCTGGACGGCGTGGACACCGTGGAGGCGCAGATCGCCATTGCGCGGCAAAAGGGCGGCATCGGCAAAAACGAACCGTACAAACTGGAACGGTTTGAAGTTGTGCGTCATGATTAAGAGAGAAGGTGCAGCATGGCAACCTGCGGCGTTTGCTTCCGGCATTGCGAACTTGCGGAAGGGCAGATCGGCTTCTGCGGCGGCCGCATCGCCAAAATCGGTCGGGTGGAAGCATATAACTACGGCCGGATCACCGCGCTCGCGCTGGACCCCATTGAGAAAAAGCCGCTGGCCCGGTTCTTCCCCGGCAGCAGGATCCTTTCCGTGGGCAGTTTCGGCTGCAACCTGCGCTGTCCGTTCTGCCAGAATCACGAGATCTCCTGGTCCAGGCAGGCGAACGCCTTTGCGGACACGGCGGAAACCCTCAGCCCGGAAGAGCTGGTGGATCTTGCCCTGAGAACGCGGCCGAAAGGAAACATCGGTCTCGCGTTTACCTATAACGAGCCGCTGATCGGCTATGAATTCGTGCGCGACACGGCGAAGCTCGCACACGCCGAGGGGCTGAAAAACGTCATGGTCACGAACGGCACCGCAGAGCTTGCCGTATTGGAAGAACTGCGGCCGCATATTGACGCGATGAACATTGACCTCAAGGGCTTCACCGACCGTTACTACAGCGACGTCCTCGGCGGCAACCGGCAGCAGGTCATGGCGTTCATCGAAGCCGCGGTCAGGTTCTGCCATGTGGAGCTGACGACCCTGATCGTCCCGGGCGAAAACGACAGCGAAGCAGAACTGCGCGCGCTGTCCCGGTGGGCCGGCGGGCTGCGTCTCCCCGACGGCAGCAGCGTTCCGCTGCACATTTCCCGGTTCTTTCCACGGTTCCATATGCAGGACCGGAAAGCCACGGACGTCCGCACGGTTTACCGCCTGGCAGAGGTTGCAAGGGAGCATCTGGAATACGTGTACACGGGGAACTGCTGAACCGTTTCTTCGGCGTGCAATCATGGGATGTTGGCGCACCCGAACGGCTTTTTCCGTATAGATACTTGCTTTTCGGGCGGCGATTCTGTATCATAGAACTGAAAAACGTCGGACAAATCAACGAAACCGGTTCCTGGAAGTTCAAATCACGCAGCAGGAGGTGCAGCGCGATGGCAGAGCAGAAAGCCACGACGCAGACGACGGATATCGAATCGGAGATTCAGAGCCGTAAAGACAATATCTACCGCAGCTATAACTATGTCGGTACCAAGGAGACCATCGCCTATCTGTTCAACGACTGGTCCAACGCGTTCAACATCGGCGGCTGGAACACCCGCTTTAAATGGGACGTTGTTAAGATCGACTTCGGCGTCGAAGCCATCGTCAACATCTTCACCGGCGTATGGGACGTACTGAATGATATTTTGATCGGCGGTCTGGTCGACAGCACCCGTACGAGAATCGGCAAGTTCCGCCCCTACCTCGTGATGATGCAGATCCCGCTGTCACTGATCGGTCTGCTCTATTGGTTTATTCCGTATTTCTTTCCGAATACCTCGGGCACCTATGTGCCGAAGCTGGTTTTCTTTTTCATCTTTAACGTGATCACCGAAACCGCCGGAACCTTCACCGGCCTTGCCCGCGGCGGCTACATGTCCACGATCACGCCCAATCCGAACGAGCGTATCCGGCTGATCACCCTTGCCGAACTGCTCACAGGCTACATGGGCGAAGATATGCCGGGCTACTTCATGGGCATCTTGTATGACTTTGTCACCACCGGCAGAATCAGCGTCAAGCTGCGCACGATCTTCATGTGCATGGGCGTCGGCTGCGGGGTTGTCTCCTGCGTCTTCACGTTTTGGTTCTTCCTGCAATCGAAGGAGCGCGTGCCGCAGTCGATTGAAAAGCCGAGCGTGAAGGAAGGGCTGAAGGCCGTATTCACGAACTACCCGGTGCTGCTGATGTGTTTATCCGACTTTCTCGGCGGATTCGGCGTCGGGACAGACGAGCAAAACTACTGGATCGACGTCCATGGCAGCACGCATATGATCAATCTGCTGAAATCCGTTTTCGGTCTTGTTTCCGGCCCCATCGGCTCCATCAGCTACGCCTTTGTTGCGCCGCTGCGCAAGCGGTTTTCCTCCCGTTTTCTGTGGGCGGGCGCCGACTTCTACGGCGACATGGTGACGCTCAGCTTCTTTGCCTTCGGGATGTACAAAAAGAACTACCTCAAGGTCTGGCCCATGCTGGTCGCCTACGGCTTCCGCGAAATCTTTGCGAAGCTGTTGTTCGGCGTCAACAAGGTCATCAACGCCGACCTTTGGAATCAGGCGATGGACTACTGTGAATGGAAACATGGCTACCGTATGGAGGCAACCACCAGCGTCGCCAGGAACCTTGTCCTAAAGCTGCAGTCGATCGGCATGAACTCGGTGCGACTGCTGGTGATGAAGAAGATCGGCTATGTCCAGGGCGCGAAGTTCGGTACCCAGGACGAGCGCACGAAATTTTGGCTGTTCGCGCTTTGCACGATTGTCCCGTTTGTGACGAGCATCCTCGGTATTATCCCGAAACTGCTGTGGCCGCTTTCCAAGACGAGAGAAGCGCAGATGTATCTGGAACTTGCCCAGATGCGCAACAAGCGTATCAACGCCTATGTCGAAGGCGTCGACGCACACAAAGCATAAAAATCCGTCCGGCGGCGCCTCCTTACAAAGGGTGTCGCCGAAATTTTGCATCCCTGGCAGGGCGTTATAATGATTGACAGGCCGCCAGGGCGGTGATATAATCCTCATAGAAGTTGAAACGAGGTGATACGCCATGGCATCTGTGATTGCTTTTTTGAAATCGCTGTTCCAAAAACTGATTGCGCTGCTTTCCAAAAAGAAGGGCAAAGAAGTGGTGGACTATTACGGCTGCCCGAGCAGCAAGAAGGCCCAAAAGCTTCAGTTGAAAAAGAACAAGATCAGATAATCAAAAACAGCCGCGATCACAAGGTCGCGGCTGTTGACTTTATCAGAGGCTTTTAGGTTCTCAAAAAACACTTGACTTTTTATTCAAGTCCGCATATAATAAATAGGATGAATCTATACTATAAATCCGGGAGGCGCATCCTATGATGATCAACAGCGACACTATTTTTTCCATGACACAGGCGAATCAGAACTTTTCTCAGGTTGCCCGTACCGTGGATCAGAAAGGCGAAGCCGTTATTTTCAAGAATAACAAACCGAAATACTTTGTCCTGGACGCAGAAACGAATGAATATCTGTTTGATCTGACAGATGATGAAAAGATCGACATCGCGGCAAACCGTATCCTGCACCGGTATCTGCCTGCATTCAAGGAGTTGGCAAAATGATCAGGATTTCAAAAGAAAAAGCATTGCTGCTGCATCAGTTGATGGCCGAAGCAACCGGCGGCAGCGTTGGGGTTCGGGACACGGCATTGCTGGAATCCGCACTGGAAAGCTGCTTTGCAACCTTTGACGGGGTTGATCTTTACCCAACGAAAGAAGAAAAAGGCGCACGGCTCGGCTATGCGCTTATTTCCAACCATGCTTTTGTGGATGGGAACAAGCGGATCGGCGTTTATCTCATGATGACGTTTTTGGAAATGAACGGAATCCGAATCGAGGCGACAAATGAAGAGATCATTCATATCGGTCTTTCTGTTGCAGACGGGTCAATGAAATATGATGATTTGCTCTCATGGGTCAGACAACACCGTAAGAAGTAAGGTTATAAAAAAGTCAGGTATGATTGACCAAATTGCACTTGACTTATCAATGTGGTATTAGGAGAAACGAAAAAAACAGCCGCGAACCGAAAAGGTCGCGGCTGCTGGCTTGTTATTCACTTCTTTCAGCTTCATCAAACGAAAAATCATTCAGCTCTTCAAAATCCAAAAACTCTGCCAGTGTCATTCCAAAGGCATTGGCAACCTTGTGAAGCGGCATTACATGCGGATTCTTCGTGATCCCACGGATAATGTTGTTCAGTGTTGACTGGTTCAGATTACTCATGTTTGCCAATCGATTGACACGGATTCCGCGCTTTGCATGAAATCAAAACAAAGGAGGGTTTCTTTACTCTTCACGGTGGTTGGGTCCTCCTGATTTGAATTTTGTGTGGTGGCTTTATTTATCAGAACTCAATCACCTTTTTGTCTCACATCAATTGTAACGCTGCGCCTGATTCCCCAAAAAATTTTCCGTTCATCTTGCAATTCTCTTTCTCTTATAGTATAATGATTTTTGTATATCGTTTTGCAAACGGAGGAATCAACATGGCTGAAATTGAAAAGAGCAACAGCTTCATTGACATGGAGCACCGCATCCTTGATTTTTGGGAGAAAAACGACTGCTTTGGCAAGCGGCAGGCAAAGAACGCCGGCAAAGAGCGGTTCCGTTTCATCGACGGGCCGATCACGGCCAACAACCCGATGGGCATCCACCACGCCTGGGGCCGCACGCTGAAGGATACGTTCATCCGCTATCAGTCCATGCGCGGCAAATACTGCCGGTGCCAGAACGGCTTTGACTCGCAGGGCCTGTGGGTCGAGGTGGAGGTGGAAAAACAGCTCGGCTTTGCCACGAAAAAGGACATCGAAAACTATGGCATGGACAAGTTCACCGAGCAGTGCAAGGAGCGCGTGCGTCACTTTTCCGGCATCATCACCGAACAGTCGAAGCGCCTGGGCCAGTGGATGCAGTGGGACAACTCCTATTTCACCAACACCGACGTCAACATCGGCGGCATCTGGCACTTCCTCAAAAAGTGCGACGACAACGGCTGGATCCAGCGCGAATACAAGCCGATGCCGTGGTGCCCGCGGTGCGGCACCTCGCTGAGCGAGCACGAGATGACCGGCTCCTATAAAAACATCACCCACAACTCCGTATTCTTTAAGCTGCCGATCGTGGGGTCAAACAGCAAGATCATGGTCTGGACCACGACGCCGTGGACCCTGTCGTCCAACGTGGCGCTGGCCGTGAACCCCGAGATCGACTATGTGGAAGTGAAGGTCAAGAGCGACGAAGGTACGCTCTTCCTCGCGAAGAACGCGATCAAGTACCTCGGCGACGACAAAGAGGCGGTGCTGCGCATGTTCAAGGGCAGCGAGCTGGTCGGGCTGGAATATGAGACCTGCTTCCCCGAATTTGAAAAGCAGCAGGGCTTCACCCACAGGATCGTCGCGTGGAGCGACGTGGACGCCGAAGAGGGCGTGGGCGTGGTGCACATCGCCCCGGGCTGCGGTATCGAAGACAACGAGCTGGGCAAGCAGCTCGGTCTGCCGGAGGTCATGCCCGTGGACGACATGGGCGTCATTCTGCCGGGCTTCGGCTTCATGACCGGCCACGGCACCGGCGAGGTCGCGCAGTTGGTCTTTGACGAACTGGAAGCGCGCGGAAAGCTCTATAAAATCGTGCCCATCGAGCACAGCTACCCCGTCTGCTGGCGCTGCAAGAGCGAGGTCATCTTCCGTCTGGTGCCCGCGTGGTACATCCGCACCGCCGAGCTGAAGCCGCGCCTGATCAAAGCGGCAAACGCCGTCAAGTGGGAGCCGGAATCCAACGGCAAGCGCATGATCGACTGGCTCAACAACATGGGCGACTGGAACATCTCCAGAAAGCGTTATTACGGTATGCCGCTGCCGTTCTATGTGTGTGAAACATGCGGCCACGTCCATGTGATCGGCAGCAAAGCGGAGCTGCGCGAGCGCGCGGTGGACCCGGCACAGGTGGACGCCCTGCCGGAGCTGCACCGCCCGTGGATCGACGAGATCAAGATCAAGTGCCCGAAGTGCGGCGCGCCGGTGCAGCGCATCAGCGAGATCGGCGACGTGTGGCTGGACGCCGGCATCGTGCCGTTTTCCACGACCGGGTATTTCAGCGACAAAGAGGAATGGAAAAAGAACTATCCGGCCGACTGGGTCGTCGAGATGCGCGAACAGGTGCGGTTGTGGTTCTATTCCCTGCTGTTCATGAGCGTCGTCCTCGAGGACCGCGCGCCCTATGAGCGCGTGCTTTGCCACAGCAGCGTGGTACAGGAAAGCGGCGCAAAATTCTCCAAGACCGGGTTCATGATCCGTTTTGACGAAGCGGCCGAAAAGATCGGCGCCGACACCGTGCGTTATATGTACGCCGGCGCGCCGGTGGCCAACGACGTGCGCTTCGGCTTCAACCTCGGCGACGAGGCCCGCCGCAAGCTGCTGTCGTTCTGGAACGCCTATACCTTCTTTGAGACGTATGCAAAGATCGACAAGCCGAACCTGGAGGGCTATGTGCCCGACAAGGCGAAGATGACCGTCACCGACAAGTGGCTCGTCATCCGCACCAACGAGTTCCTGAAAAAGGCCACCGCCCAGATGGACGACTTCAAGGCGTACAACGTCATCAAGGACTTTGAAATCTTTGTGGACGACATTTCCAACTGGTACATCCGCACCAACCGCCGCCGCTTCTGGAAGACAGGCGACGAGGCCGACAAGACGCTGGCCTATTGGGTGCTGTTCCATGCGATCCGTACCTGCGCGCTGGTGATGGCGCCGATCATCCCCTTCATGACCGAAGAGATCTGGCAGACCATGATCCGCCGCGTGACGCCGGACGCGCCGCTGAGCATCCACCTGGCCGACTGGCCAAAGCCGCTGGAAGGCTTTGCCGACGACGGCATTCTGCAGCAGACCGCCGATGCGCGCGAGGTCATCGCCGTGGCGATGCGTCTGCGCAACGAGCACCAGATCAAGGTCCGCCAGCCGCTGGCAACGCTGTTTGTGGCCTGTGACGACGCCAAGATGGCGCAGCTTTCCGTGTTTGAAAAGAACATCCTGGACGAGCTGAACATCAAGACGCTGGTCCATGTGACCGACACCGCCAAACTGGAAGACAGCTTTTTGACATTGAACTTCCGTGCGGCCGGCGCCGTGCTGAAACAGAACGTCAACCGGATGAAGCAGGCGCTGGAAGCTGCCGACGCCGACGAGATGGCTTCTTATGTGGCCGCGGCGAAGAACGGCGACAACGTGCTGGTCAAGGGCTTTGACGAAGCATATCCCCCGGCGATCTTCAACATCGCCACCAAAACCAAGGCCGGCATCGTTTCGACCGAAACGGCCGACAAGACCGTGGTGGCCCTGGACGTGGTGCTGACCGACGCGCTGGTCAAGGAAGGCATCGTGCGCGACACGGTGCGTCAGTGCCAGCTTATCCGCAAAGAAGCGGGCTATGAGGTGGAGCAGCACATCACCCTGTCGCTGACCACGGCCGACGCCGCCATCCTTGCCGCGCTGAAAGACAGCAGCAACCACATGGCCGCCGAGCTGCTGGCAGACACGCTTTCCTTTGATCCGATTTCCGACGCCGACCTGAGCAAAGATGTCGACATTGCCGATGCGGTGGTGACGATCGGCGTAAAAAAGGCGTAAGCCTTTTCATCAGTGTGCAGTGTGAAGTTTGCAATGTGCAGTTACACGCGCAGCCCCGCGAACAAAGGAAAACATCACCGGCGCAAGAACACATAAATGAAGACGATTTGCGCCGCGCGACAACTGCACACTCCACACTGCAAACTGCACACGATAATAAACCGGAGGTTTATCTATGGCTCAACAAAAGAAAATGGTGGACGATATCACGTCCATGGAAGAAGATTTTGCAAAATGGTACACCGACATCGTCAAAAAGGCAGAGCTGATCGAATACACCTCTGTCAAGGGCTGCATGGTCATTCGCCCCTTCGGCTACGCCATCTGGGAGCACATGCAGAAAATCCTGGACGGCATGTTCAAGGCGACTGGGCATGAGAACGTCTGCATGCCCATGTTCATCCCGGAAAGCCTTTTGCAAAAGGAAAAGGACCATGTGGAAGGCTTTGCGCCGGAGGTCGCGTGGGTGACGCACGGCGGCAACGAAAAGCTGGAAGAGCGCCTTTGCGTGCGTCCGACAAGCGAAACGCTGTTTTGCGAGCACTATGCCAACATCATCCAGTCGCACCGCGATTTGCCAAAGCTGTATAACCAGTGGGTGTCGGTCGTGCGGTGGGAAAAGACCACCCGCCCGTTCCTGCGCTCGCGCGAGTTCCTGTGGCAGGAAGGCCACACCATCCACGCCACGGCCGAAGAAGCGGTGGAAGAGACCGAGCGCATGCTGAACGTCTATGCCGATTTCTGTGAACAGTACCTCGCCATGCCCGTGGTCAAGGGGCAAAAGACCGAAAGCGACAAGTTTGCCGGCGCGGTCTCGACCTATGCGATCGAGGCGCTGATGCACGACGGCAAGGCGCTGCAGGCCGGCACGTCGCACTACTTCGGCGACGGGTTTGCAAAGGCCTTCGGCATCCAGTACCAGAGCAAAGAAAACAAGCTGGAATATCCGCACCAGACGTCGTGGGGCGTCACGACCCGGCTGATCGGCGCCGTCATCATGACCCACGGCGACAACAACGGCCTGGTGCTGCCGCCGGCGGTCGCGCCCATCCAGGCGGTCATCGTGCCCGTGGCGATGCACAAGCCCGGCGTACTGGAAAAGGCCAACGAGGTCAAAGCCGCGCTGGAAGCGGGCGGCATCCGCGTCAAGCTGGACAGCAGCGACAACAGCCCCGGCTGGAAGTTTGCCGAATATGAAATGAAGGGCGTGCCCGTGCGCATCGAGCTTGGCCCGCGCGACATCGAAAACAACGCCTGCGTGCTGGTCACCCGCCACAACCGCGAAAAGACGGTCGCTTCGCTGGACAATCTGGCCGACACCGTGAAGGCAAAGCTCGGCGAGGTGCGCGACGCACTGTATCAAAGCGCACTGGAAAACCGCGAGCGCAGAACCTATGCCTGCACAACGATGGACGAGATCACCGCCGCGCTGAACGAACACGGCGACGGCTTTGTCAAAGCCATGTGGTGCGGCGACGAAGCCTGCGAAGACAAGGTCAAGGAAGTCACCGGCGTGGGTTCGCGGTGCATCCCCTTTGCGCAGGAGCACCTGAGCGACGTGTGCGTCTGCTGCGGCAAGCCGGCAAAGCACATGGTCTATTGGGGTAAAGCGTATTAAGCGTACAACAAAACCGAACGGGGCTGTCGCATTTCGCGAAAAGCCAAAAGAAAAACAACAGATTGATCGAAAGCAGGACGCAGAGAAAACGCTGCGCCCTGTTTTTGTGCTTTCTTTGGACGGGCTGCGCCCATACCCGAATTTTGTTTTTCTTTTCTCGACGTTTTTGGCGTACACGAAAAGGCGCTTGCAAATTTCGGCACGGTATGATAAAATGAACGCAGTGTTTTCACTGAAAGGAGAGACTTTTATGAAACGGACCCTTGCCCTGCTGCTCACCCTCGTTCTGCTGCTGACGTCGTTTGCGGGCTGCGTGAAAAAGAAATCCGGCACCAAAGCCAAACCGGAAGACACGGCGGAATATGAAACTCTCTATGCTCCCGTGCTGAAAAAGTACAAGCAGGCGTTTGACGAAAACTGGCCGCGCGAAAAGTTCATCGAAAACAACCTGTCACCGAACCTTGCGACGCTGGAAAAGACGGCTGAGCCGTCGTTCGCCTTCCTGGACCTGAACGGCGACAAGACGCCGGAGCTGTTCATCGGCCGCAAGGACGAAAGCGCCAGGGTCTATGACCTGTTTACCGTTGACGCCGGCAGCATCAAACAGTTGATCGACACGGCGGCAGACACCGTGCTCACCCTGGCCGAGGACCACCGTCTGGTGAAAACAGACGACGATTATGCGCACCTGGACGTCACGACGTTCTATGAGATTCAGAACGGCGAACTGGCCGAAACCGAAACCCTCATCCGTGACGAAAGCATGATGATCGACGGCATGAACACCTGCTATCGCACGACGGAAAAACTGCCGGCCGACGAGCGCGAAATCTATGCAGACGATCTGGAAGTGATTTCGCAGGCGGACTATGACCGCGCGGCAAAGGACTACAAGCAGGCCGCCCTGCCGATGCAGGAGTTTGACGCCATCGAATTCGACGCCGAACCGGGCGCACCGGCCATGTCTGCCGAAGACGCCGTGGCGATTTATATGAACAACCGAGATGTGTGGATGCAGAATCTGGCAGAATACAGTTCTTACACCGGAAGCTACAGCCTGATCTTCCTTGATCTTGATTTTGACGGGGTCCTTGAGCTGAACACCAATATCTATTCCGGCGGCAGCGGACTGATCGATTATAATTTCTATTATCGCATTGACCCGGCAAGCAAAACTGTGGTTCCGATGCAGTGCCGTTTTGCAGACAGCCTTTCATCCGAACCGGATTGCGGCCCGGGCTATGAATACTTTATTCCGGACGCCAACACGCCTGACGGTGAACAGACGCCGCTTTTGCTGCGCGACAAAAAGACCGGTGAAGCACGTTATTTCTGCCACGGGACTGAACGCTCCGGCGGAGCGGGCAACTGGACATTTTATGGCGATCTGCATACGGAAGGTACCGCCGTGGTTGCCGATGATTTGTTCTTCCGCGTCTATGACGCAACGATCGGCGAAGAATACATCTATTACGTTTCAGCGCTCGGTGACGACCCCGTGTCTGAAGAAACCTATGAAAAGGCCAAGGCAGACTATTTTGCCGCCCGCGATGACCTGCATCTGACCTGGTCCCAGGTCTGGAAGTCTGACATCGAAGGCGCCGACGATGCGGCCTTGCGCAGCCTGCTTTTGACGAGTTATCGCGCATTCGGCTATGACGGCTATGAACCCGCCGGCGGCGCAGACATTCAGTGGTACGTTCCGCCGCTGAGCAATGAAGAAGCCGCAAAGGCAGCGTTTGGAAATGTCGTATATAAAGACGGCAACATATATTATTGGAAGTATCGCAACGATTCTTTTACCTCTGACGAAACCATGTCCGGATCGTATTATTTCCGTTCCGATACTGCAAACCAACTGATTTGCAGAAACAGAAACGGAGAGGAAACCGTTGTTTTATCTGAACCCGGCGCCGGAAACATCGCCGTTTGGGGTGATCGTATTTATTATCAGGTACTTCTGAATAATTCCAACTCGGTCGATTACAGCTACAACAATTATAAGTTGAAATCGTGTTCACTCAACGGCAGCGACAGCAGAGAACATGGCAACGGCGTTCTGCTTGGACTGATCGACGGCGGGACCTATCTGGTCGCAAAGGATGCTGATTATCAAACACACAGTATTTTTACAATTAACACAACGACGCAGGAAAAGACAATCATTTCCAAAGATGAATATTTGATCTGCGCAGATCACTCTGTTGTTTGCTATCGCACAAGCAGCGACGGAATGGAAACCAGCATCTATACCGTCAGCGGAAACGGGCAATCATCAACGCAGCTGCACAAGGAACACGCCGAAACGCTGTCCTCTGTCGAAAATCAAGAGCAGTTGCATTCGACTAACGGATATCTTTCTTTCACGGCCCCGTTCATTGTCAACAACAAGCTTTTCTATGTTTATCAGCACATTGCGGGCAGCGGCCATTACACGCAGTCGTTCCGTATCATGTGTATGAACATGGAGACAGGTGAAGCAACAGAGGTGCCAGGAGAGATTGAGACAGAACTCGGCACGTTTGTAGTGATTGATATTGACAGCGCAGACGAGGATGTCATCGCTTATAAGAATTACATAGAAAATATTGAACATTTAAATGCATTGAACAAAGATGATTATGCTGGATTCAGTAACGCAGAACTCGGCTCGTTCGGCGATGAATCTGAAATACTGAGTGTTGGTTATTACGAAAAAATAGGCAACACAGAATACGTTCTTTTGACAAGTGGCGTGTTCACGCAGTATAACGGTTGGCGTTCGATGTTCAAATACAAGAAATGTGCCCTGTTTGAAAAGAATCTGGAGACAGGAGAATGCACGACCATTTATTCTACGGCAGCGTAAATTAAACACATTGCGTTCCAGAGCACCATCCCCTCCCCGCCGCTTTGCTTGCGTGGCGGGGTTTTCATCGGTTCCATTCCTCATTCTTCATTCCTCTTGACAATCACCGCGCCGCGTACTATAATAAAGCAGACGGTTGAATGATTATTCAACTTTGCGAGGTGATGCCATGAAAACACAATTTGACGTGACGGGCATGTCGTGCGCGGCGTGCAGCGCCCGCGTGCAGAAGGCGGTGGAAACTCTGGAGGCCGCCACGGACGTGCAGGTGAACCTGCTGACGAATTCCATGACCGTGGAGTATGACGACACGGCCCTGACGCCGAACGATATCATCCTGAAGGTCAAGGCCGCCGGTTACGGCGCCGCGGTGCACGACCCGAAAAAGAGCGCCGCCGACCCCGACGACGCCGCAGAGGCAGCCAAACGCCGCCGGCTGGTGCTGTCGCTGGGGCTGCTGCTGCCCCTCATGTACGTTTCGATGGGGCACATGGTCGGCGCGCCGCTGCCGTCGTTTCTCACAGGGCACGACCACGCGCACATCTTTGCGCTGGTGCAGTTGGTGCTGACGCTGGCGGTACTGATCGTGAACCGGCAATATTTTGTGAACGGCTTTCGCGCGCTGCTGAAACGCGCCCCGAATATGGATTCGCTGATCGCCATGGGCGCGTCCGCCGCGTTCTTTTATGGCGTGGCTGTCACGGTGCAGATCATTCTGGCCATGCGTGCCGGCGACATGGACCGGGTGGCGCAGTTGCACGGGAACCTGTATTTTGAATCCGCCGCAATGATCGTCACGCTGGTGGACGTGGGCAAGTTTCTGGAGGAACGCTCCAAGGGCAGGACCAAGGCGGCGCTGCAGTTGCTGACCGCGCTGAAACCCGCGACCGCGCAGGTGCTGCGCGACGGGGAAGAGGTCACCGTGGACGCGGCAGCCCTTGCCGTGGGCGATATCGTTGTGGTACGGCCGGGAACCAAGGTACCCGCCGACGGCGTGATCGTGTCCGGCACCGGATATCTGGACCAGAGCGCCCTGACCGGCGAAAGCATGCCGGCGGAAAAAACGGTGGGCGACGATGTGCTGTGCGCATCCGTCAACACAAGCGGCGCGTTTCAGTTTGAGGCAACGCGGGTCGGCGACGCCACCACGCTGTCGCAGATGATCGCCCTGTCGCTGGAGGCGGCGGGCAGCAAGGCCCCCATTTCGCGTCTGGCGGACCGGGTCAGCCGCGTGTTTGTGCCGGCGGTGATTTGCGTGGCTCTGGTGTGCTTCGGCGTCTGGTTTGCCGCAACGCGCGATTTTGCCCGGGCGCTGAACTATGCGATCTCGGTGCTGGTGATCTCCTGCCCGTGCGCGCTGGGACTGGCCACGCCGGTGGCCATCATGGTCGGCACCGGTCAGGCGGCAAAAAACGGCCTGCTGTTTAAAAGTGCCGCCGCCATGGAGCGCCTGCGCGACGTGGACACGATCGTCTTTGACAAGACCGGGACCCTGACCAACGGCACGCCCCAGGTGACCGACGTCACGGCGTTTGCCGCCACAAAGCAAGAACTGCTGACGCTGGCCGCCGCGCTGGAGCAGCAAAGCGAACACCCGCTGGGCCGGGCGATTGCGGCAAAAGCCGCAGGGCTGCCGCTGCCGACGGTGGAAGATTTTGCGTCCTTTGCCGGGTTTGGCATCGGCGGAACGGTGGACGGTGTGCGCTGCTTTGCGGGCAACCGTAAATTGATGGAAACGAACGGCGTTGACCCGGCGGCGGCCGATGCGCTGTGTGCGCAGTTTTCCGGCGAGGGCAAAACGCCGCTGCTGATCGCACGGGACGGAACGCTTCTGGGCGTGATCGCCGTGGCGGACGCCGAAAAGCCGACCGCCAAAGCAACCGTGCATGCGCTGCACGGCATGGGGCTGGAAAGCGTGATGCTGACCGGAGACAACGCCCGCACCGCCCGCGCTGTGGGAGAACGGCTGGCCATCGACACCGTGATTGCCGACGTGCTGCCGCAAAACAAAGACGCCGCTGTGCGCGATCTGCAAAAGCAGGGCAAGGTGGTGGCCATGGTGGGCGACGGCATCAACGATGCGCCCGCCCTGTCGCGCGCCGATGTGGGCGTTGCCATCGGGAACGGCACCGACATCGCCATTGAAAGCGCCGACCTGGTGCTGATGCGAAAGGACCTGCGCACACTGGTGACGGCGGTCCGTCTGTCGCGTGCCGTCATCCGCAACATCCGGCTGAGCCTGTTTTGGGCATTCTTTTACAACGTCATTGCCATTCCGCTGGCGGCCGGCGTGTTTGACCCGGCATTCGGCGTGCATCTGTCGCCGATGATCGGCGCCGCGGCGATGAGCATGAGCTCGGTCTGTGTGGTGCTGAACGCGCTGCGACTGCGCCGGTTTGCACCCACGGCAGAAGAAACCGCCCCGCTGCCGGCGGACGACACGGCCGAACCGTACCGCATCAAAAATTCTGAAACAGAATCAACAAATACAGAAAGGAACGATGAACCCATGAAAAAGATCATTGAAGTGAACGGCATGCACTGCGGCCATTGCGCCGCCGCTGTGGAAAAAGAACTGTGTAAGCTGGACGGCGTAAAAAAGGCAAAGGCTGACCACGAGGCCAACCGCGCGGTCGTCACCTTGGGCGGCGACGTGACCGACGATGCGATCAAGGCGGCAGTGGAGCGCGCGGGCTTTGAATGCGGCGCGATCGAAACGAAAAAAGGCCTGTTCGGATAAAAGGCGCTCGGTCAACATGATCCTCTCCCCTGTTTTTTTCCAAAGCCTCTTGCAATCCGGGGCGGGATGTTGTACAATAGGACCAGATTTTTTTAGGAGGACAATGCTATGAACAAACCCGTTTTGATCGAAACCTCGGCGCGCCACGTCCACGTCAGCCGCCGTGTGCTTGACATTCTGTTTGGCGAAGGCTATGAGCTGACGTCGAAAAAGGACCTGTCGCAGCCCGGGCAGTTTGCCTGTGAAGAGCGCGTGCAGGTCATCGGACCCAAAAACAGCTTTCCCGCCGTGTCGATCCTCGGCCCCGTCCGTCCGGAAAGCCAGGTGGAACTGTCTGCCGGCGACGCGCGGACCATCGGCGTCAAGGCGCCCATCCGTGAATCCGGCGACCTGAAGGGCAGCGCAGGCTGCAAGCTGGTCGGCCCGAAGGGCGAGGTGGAGCTGAACGACGGCGTGATCATCGCCAAGCGCCACATCCACATGACGCCGGGGGATGCCGAAAAGTATCAGCTCGAAGACAAGCAGATCGTTTCGGTCAAGGTGGACACCGCCGAGCGGTCGCTGATTTTCGGCGACGTGGTGGTGCGCGTGAGCCCGAAGTTTTCGCTGGCAATGCACATCGACACGGACGAGTCCAACGCCGCGTGCTGCGTGCCCGGCATGATGGGCGAAATCCTTGCGTGATAGATTTTAGACGTTAGATATTAGATATTAGATTTGACGACGGTCGCGGAGATGATCTCTGCGGCCGCTTTTTTTGTACGGTGCGGGTTGCCGGCGGCAACCTTTGCGCAGCAAAAGCACCGACCGAGGCGGAAACCGAGAACTTCGCCGCTATCAGATTGCGGCGCCTACGGAGTGAACCACGCTGTAACGGCGGCGCGTACCAAAAAGAACGCAAAAGATGCAGACCTGCGGCTGCAATTGCACCCCGTTTCCGTGCAATCAATTGCGCCCCGATCGTTTGCGATCAATTGCGCCCCGATCGCTTGCGATCAATTTCTAATTGCGAATTGCGAATTGAAAAAATTTTTTTCAAAAAATTTTTCAAAAGTCGCGCAAAACGCGCAACAAAACGCCGTTTCCGCCCTTATTATGGGAGGAGGTTTTTGAAGGTACATCGTACCGCGTGCAGCCGAAGCTTCATCCCCGTTTCGTTTGACGTGCAAACGAACCCATCCCGAAAGGAGTGATTCCTTGGCAATCAAAAAGAAACCGAAAGACGCCCCCGCGGCGCCCGCCTGCGCCGCGCTGCAGACCGCAAGCAGCAGCCACCCGTTCACCGCGTTGTCGGCCTACATCCCCGGCACGGCCCAGGTGCAATTGTTTCGCAGCCTGCGCGAAGGGGTCCCGATCATCGACGCCGCCATCGGCAAGCTGGCCCGGCTGCTGGGCACGTTCCGTGTGGAATGCGCCAACAAAAGCGCCGAGCGCGCCCTCACGGACTTTTTTGCAACGGTGCGCGTGGGCGGGATGCAGCAGGGCATCCAGGCGTTTTTGTCCACGTTCTTTGAAACGCTGCTGACCTACGGCACCGCCGTGGGTGAAATGGCGCTGACCGGCGGGCAGATTTCGCACCTGTATGTCGCGGACCCGGCAAGCGTGCACTTGCGCGCGGACGACAGCCCGCTGAACGTGGAAGTGCTGACGCGGGACGACCAGGGCCGTCCGGTACCAGTGCGGTACCCCGCGCTGATCCTCAAATGCGCCCACGCCCCTGAACCGGGCCGCGTCTACGGGACGTCGGTGCTGCGCGGCCTGCCGTTTGTGAGCGACGTGCTGCTGAAGATCTTTCACACCGTGGGGCTGAACTGGGAACGCGCGGGCAACGTGCGCTTTGCCGTGACCTATCAGCCGCCGAACGACGCCGTGGACCGCGCCTATACCAAAGAGCGCGCCGCCTGCATCGCAGAGGAGTGGAGCAAAACCATGGCCCCCGGCGCCGGGGTGCGCGACTTTGTGGCCGTGGGCGACGTGTCGATCCGGGCCATCGGCGCCGACAGCCAGATTCTGGACAGCACGGTGCCGGTGCGTCAGCTTTTGGAGCAGATCGTGGCAAAGCTGGGCGTGCCGCCGTTTTTGCTGGGCCTGAGCTGGTCGTCCACCGAGCGGATGTCTACCCAGCAGGCCGACCTGCTGACCAGCGAGATCGACTTTTATCGCCGCGAGCTGGAGCCGGTCATCCGGCAGATCGCCGACCTGTTTTTGCGTCTGAACGGCACGCCGACCCCCGTCAGCATCCAATGGGAGGACCTGACGCTGCAGGACATCACCGAGCTGTCGCGCAGTGCACTGTATGACGCGCAGGCCGAAAAGCTGCGCCGCGACTGCGCCGACAGAGCACCCAACGAACCGAAAGGAGGCACCGCCGTTTGACCGAACACAACGAGCAACAGGAGCTGGACCTGATCCGGCGCTACAGCCGAAAGGACCTGACGGCCGACGAAGTCTATTGCTTCACGCTGACACTTTGCGACAACGAGATCGACCGTGACCACGAATGCTTTTCTGCCAAAACGCTGGAGCAGTTGGCGCCGCTGTTTGAAGGCAAAAGCGGCATCTTTGACCACGATCCGAAAAGCAAACACCAATCCGCCCGCATTTTTCGCACCTGGGTCGAGGACGACCCGAACCGAACGACCGCCTACGGCGCGCCGTATCGCCGGCTGCGTGCCCGCGCCTATATGGTGCGCACCGACGAGAACAAGGCCCTGATCGCAGAGATCGAGGGCGGCATCAAAAAGGAGGTCAGCGTGGGCTGCGCGGTGAACCGCGTGACCTGCTCGATCTGCGGCAGCGACCGCCGCACCGCCGGCTGCGCCCACCGCCCCGGCGAAACATACAACGGCAAGGTCTGTTATGACATCCTTGCCGACGCGGCCGACGCCTATGAATGGTCGTTTGTCGCCGTGCCCGCACAACGGGAAGCCGGCGTCACCAAATCATTTCAAAAGGAGGCGATCCCCACGGGATCCATCATCAGTACCGTCAAATCCGCAGCGGATCAGCTCACGCTTTCTGCGGCGCAGGTCCGCGAACTGCAGGCCCAGCTTGCCGCGCTGGAAACCGCCGCGGCCGAGGGCGCAGCCTATCGCCGGCAACTGGTCACCGACGTTGAAAAATTTGTCGCCGTCGCGTTGCCAAAGGTGGACGCTCACGCCTTTGGTCTGGCATGCAAGGCGATGCCCACCGACCAGCTCAAGGCCATGCGCACCGCGCTGGAAGCCCAGGCAGCCGAGGCGCTGCCCCCGCTGGTGCAGCTGCGCCCGCAAAGCAACAAACCAAATCACGACAACACCCCGTTCTGTATTTAAGGAGGAATTTTGCACATGGCAACCTATGAACATCTGAAACTTGAAAAAGGCCTTTACACCACCGGCAAAAGCTTCACCGAAGCGCTGGAGCAGCTGGACCCGTCTGAAAACTATGTCGGCACGGCGCTGGAAGGGCTGGACGCCTATCAGCGCCAGCTCAAACGCTTTGACATCCGCGTCAGCGGCAAGGGCAGCGACATGGTGGAAAAGTTCTTTCAGTCCACCGATTCCGCGGCCCTGTTCCCGGAATATGTCAGCCGCGCCGTCAGCGCCGGTATGGAAGAGAATGACATTTTGCCGAAGCTGATCGCGACCACCACCCAGATTGACGGCATGGACTACCGCACGGTCACGTCGCTGCCGTCGGAAGAGGGCACCGCGTTTGCCGCCGTTGCAGAGCGCGCCAACATCCCCGAAACCGTGGTCGCGGCCCAGGGCAGCCTGGTCAATCTGCAAAAGCGCGGCCGATTGCTGTCTGCGTCGTATGAGACCCTGCGCTTTCAGCGGCTGGACCTGTTCACCGTCATTCTGCGTCAGATCGGCGCATACATTGCAAAGGCCCGCGTGCAGGACGCCGTGAACGTCCTCATCAACGGCGACGGCAACGAAAACCCCGCAGCCAACACGGTTGTGGCCACGGCCAACACGCTCAGCTACAACGATCTGGTCAACTTCTGGAACAGCTTTGATCCGTACACGCTCAACACCATTGTGGCCTCACCGTCGATGATGGCAGCGATCCTGAAGCTGCAGGAGCTGCGCGACGGTACGTCCGGCCTGGCGTTCCACGGCACGGGCAGCATGATCACGCCCTTTGGCGCCGACCTGCTCAAGCACAGCGCCGTGACGGGCGGACTGCTGATCGGTCTGGACAAGACCTGCGCGCTGGAGATGGTTCAGGCCGGCGGCGTGCTGACCGAGTTTGACAAGCTGATCGACCGCCAGTTGGAGCGTGCCGCGATCACCACGATCTACGGCTTTGCAAAGCTCTTTAACGGCGCGTCCAAGACGCTGTCGCTCACCGCGTAAGGAGCCGCCCATGAACGCAACCGATGTTTTCGGACTTCTGAAGGGGCGGGTCGCGTTCCCGCTCCCGGCAGACGAAACGGTTCTTTCGGAGTGTGACCGGGCGCTGCAAGACGTCATCGCCCGGTGCAAGCCGGACGTCAGCGAAGACACGCCCCTGATTGCGGTCACTGCGGCCGCCATCGCGCGGTATCACCTGTTTTTACTGACCATATCTGACGCGGACCGGTTCGACAGCTTCAAAGCCGGCGATCTTTCCGTCACACGGGACAGCCAAAAAGAGCTGGCCCTGGAGCGTCTCCTCCTGGAGGAGGCGCTCACCCGGGCGGCAGAGATCCTGACGGACAGGGGGTTTTTCTTTGGCAGTGTCTGAGCAGCGCGTCAAGGCGTATTTTCAAAAATACGGGCGCACCCTGACCTATGAGCGCGACGGCGTGATCACCGCGTTTCGGGCGTTCTTGCAGCCGCTGCGGTTCAAAAACAAGATGTATCTTTCCGATCACCTGACCGAGATCGGATACGATACCCTGCGCAAGTTTGTGCTGATCTGCCCCATCGACATTGAGATCACCGCCGTGGACGGCATCAACGTGCTGCTGCGCGCCGGGGATGACAGCTTTTGCGTGGACCACTGCGAAAAGGTCTTTTTCGGTGAACGACCGCTGTATTACTGGGCGATCGTGCACCAGAACAACGATTGGAGGACAGCGCCATGACCACAGCGCAACTCATTCGCGGCATCGTGAACTATATCAACAGCAGCCTGATCGACGATCCGTCGGACTGCGAGGCCATTCTGTCGTTTGACGACCGCACCGTTCCCGCCCCGCTGGACAAGTACTATTTCGCGTTCCTGATCGGCAGCGACCATGTCAGTGTGGAAAACGTCGGGACCGACGAATGCTGCCAACTGATCAAAATGGACGTTTCGATGAACTGCTATGCCCCGCCGGGCGAAAGCGCCATCGCGGTGTGTGCCTATGCCGAAAACATTCTGGAGGGCGTCAACGCCCGGTATGCCGGCATGATGAGCGGCTACACGATCGGCCAGGCTGTGATCGACAGTTATCTCAAAGCGCTGAAGATCCCATGTGAAATGCACTTTCAGTTTGAACAGTGCCCGGCGTTCAACATTACCGATTCCATCCTGCGGCCGTTTGCGGATTTCTTTTGCAAAACCCACGTCACAGACGGCAGCGTTCACCTGACGCAAGCCGAGCGCGACCGCATCAGCGTTCCCATTGTGACCGGAACCTACACCGGGCTCGGTCCATACAACGACGTACAGATTCAACTGGATTTTGCGCCGAAGTTTGTGGCCGTCTTTCCGGAAGACGCGGCAGCCGTTGCCTGGGACAGCGTGAACAGCACCACAAAATGCAGCTTTGATTTCACCTGGCCCGGCAGCACGAACCACTGCCTGCACATCACCGCCGGCGGGTTCACCGTGCACCAGAACACGACCGTTCCGCAAAACAGCAGCACCCGCACGCTGAACGAATATGGCGTAACGTATGCCTATGTTGCGGTGAAATGACATGAACACATAAAAAGAGCACCTCCAAACGGGGGTGCTCTTTGGGGATGACGAAACAAAAATCTGACGGCCGCAACAACGTTTGCGGCTGTGTGCCTTGCGGTTGGGACGCCGCCGCCGGGACGCAGGGCGGCCTGCCGCCCTGCAAGCGTGCAACGCAAGCTTTGCGCGCGCGCCGCCGCTGTCGGCGCTGTCCCGGCGGCGGCTTGTCCGCGCGCTG
>JAFRUA010000054.1 GCA_017434855.1 Clostridia bacterium | reverse complement strand
GTTCCATTTTCATTTGCTTCCCTTTGTTTTCTCGAATCATTTCATCACCCTTTTCTTGCCTCTATTATACCACTTCTTCCTTCCTTTTTCCACAAAAAAACAAAGTCCACTGGTTTATTGTGGACTTTGTCAGCAGTCTGCCCTCGTCTTATGACGGGGGCTTTTCTTTGGAGCTAGTAGTCGGACTCGAACCGACGACCTGCGCATTACGAATGCGCTGCTCTACCAACTGAGCCATACTAGCATCTGTCAGGTGATGCCTGACGGTTTTGTATTATAGCATAAGAATCTGAAAAAGTAAAGCCTTTTTTAAAATTTTTCGCGAATCTTTTGCTGGCGGATATCTTTACCGTAAAACCCGACGATGTCGCAGTTGCCGACCACGCGGGACGTGAAGCGCTGTGAATAACGCTCTTCGATTTCGTTCAGGGTCATGTTGCTGTTGAAAAACGTCGGCAGCCCGCGGTTCAGCCGGGTGTTGAGCACGTCATAGATCGCTGCGGTGGTAAAGGACGTTGTGAACTCCGTGCCAAGGTCGTCGATCACCAGCAGGTCGCTGGAAAAGATATCTTCCTCCAGCTCGTCGTCGGTGTCGTTTTTGGAAAAGCGCTGCTTTTCCAGCCGGTTCAAAAGGCCGGCCGCGCTGTCGTAATAGACATTGAAGCCGCGCTCGACCAGCCGGTTGACCACGGCGAGCGACAGGTGCGTTTTTCCAAGGCCCGTTTTGCCCAGCAGGATCGCGCCCCTGGACCGGGGCGTAAACTGTTCGGCATAGTTTTTGAAATGCTGCAGCACGGCCGCCATGATCTGGCGGTGGCTTTTGCCAAGCTGCGGGTCGACCGTGTCGGAATAGTACCGCAGATCAAATGTTTCAAAGGTGCACTGACCCAACTGCGCCGCCTTGATCTCTTTCTTTGCCGTTTCACGGACCAGCGCCAGATAGCAGTCGCAGTAATAGGACCCGTGCGTACCGGTGTCCTGACAGACCGGGCAGGTATAGACGTTGTCAAGATAATCGGCGGCAAAGCCGTGTTCTTTCAGCAGCCGTGCGCGTTCCTGCTGCATGGCAAGGCTGTGCGCCTTGAGCGTGTCAAAATTCTGTTTGCAGTCTTCGCCGCCGGCGATGCGGCGGATGACCTCGGCGCCGCAGGCCGTCATTTCACGCTCCACATCTTCCAGCGCGGGGCAGACGCGCAGCACCTCTTCATGCCGCAGACGGGCCATTTGTTCCGACGCGGCGCGGCGTGCGTCCAGCGCGGCCTTTGCTTTGAGATATACGCTTTTTTTGTACGCCATGCGGTTCCCTCGTTTCATTGATGCACATCGGGCGCAGTGTCGTTTTGCAGCCCGATCGCCGTTTTGCTGTAAGCGTCCAGATCATAGGACGCGTCGGAAGAATAGACCGATTCTTTTTTTGCCGCCGTCTTTTTGCCGCCGCGCTTTTTTTCCCGCCAGGACCGGCGTTCGCGCTCGGCGTCGTCCGGCGTGCGGACCCCCGTCTGCGCCCAGGCGCGCAGGACCTTGTCCATGTATTCCACGCTGAGCTTGCCCGTGTTGTCGATGCAGATTTCATACGCCAGAAAGATCATCTCGCGGTCAAAGCCCAGCTCTTTGCGCCACGCGGTCAGATAGCGGCGCTGCTTTGCGGTGGGGTTCACATTTTTCATCCCGGCCTGGCGGCGGAAATCCGTCCACAGCGCGTCGGTGCCCGTCAGCTCTTCCAGATATGCCTCGGCGCTTTCCAGCGAGTCGATCTCTTTTTCGCTCCAGTCGCGGCCGAGGGACGCCAGATATTTATAGCCGGTTTTGCCCTTGGACTTGGCGTATTCCAGCAGCATCAGGATCACTTCCACCGGCAGATCATAGGTGTCGTGCAGCATGATGAGCAGCGACTGCCCCTCATACCCGATGGTTTTGCCGAGCTTTTGCTGCGCTTCCTGAAACAGTTCGCGGAACGCTTCGTTTTCACTGCAGCGGATGGCGATCTGCTCATGCGTCGGCCGGGCCAGCGGCAGGTCGGCAACGGTCTTTTTGGGCTTTGCCGGCGCTTGCAAAACGGTTGCCGGCGCCTGCGCTTGGGGGGCGGCAGCAGGGGAGGAGGCCGCGTCCGTCAGGATGCCGCGCTCCATCCAGAACAGCAGCGCGTCAGAGATTTCACCCGTCGGCTTGTGCAGCGAAGCGGCCAGCGATTCGACCGAAACCGGCTGGTCCGGGTGTGCAAAAATCAGCAGAATGACCCGCAGTGCGTCGGCGCTGGCGAGCCGGATGTTGTTGTCAACGACGGTGCGCGGAACCGCAAAGATGCCGGTATAGACCGCCGGATTGATTTTGAATTCCATGATGACCTCGATACTTATCGTTTTTTGACCATTTCACGGTACATGGCGCAGACGTCTGACGAATCGCCGTTTGCGATCAACTGCCCGTGCGAAAGGATGATCGCCTTGTTGCACAGGGTTTCGACGCGGTCGGTGCTGTGCGAAACATACAGCACCGTGACACCGTCGCCCATCAGGTTTTGCAGCCGCTTTTCGCTTTTTTCACGAAAGGCCGCGTCGCCGACCGAAAGCACCTCGTCCAGAATCAGCACCTCCGGCTTGACCGACGTTGCGATGGAAAAGCCGAGCCGCGCCCGCATGCCGGAGGAATAGCTTTTGATCGGGGCGTCGATGAAATCGCCAAGCTCGGAAAAATCCACGATTTCTTCGTATTTTTCCTGAATGAATTTTCTGGAAAAGCCCATCGTTGCAGCATAGAGGAAGATGTTTTCACGGCCGCTGTAATTGTGGTTGAACCCGGCGCCAAGCTCCAGCATCGGGGCAATCACGCCCTCGGTGGTCACGGTGCCCATGGTCGGTTTCAGCACGCCGGCGATGGTCTTGAGCAGCGTGCTTTTGCCCGCGCCGTTGAAGCCCATGACGCCCATGTGGTCGCCCTTGCGCACCTTGAAGCTGACGTCTTTGAGCGCCCAGAACTCGGTGTAATGCAGGTCGCGCTTGACCATGCGGATGAAGTATTCCTTGGCGCTGTCGACGCCCTCTTTGTTGATGTTGAAGCGCATGCTGACGTGGTCCGCTTCAATTGCATATTTTCCCAAAGCACACCACTCCTCAGATGTAAAGAATGAATTTGTCCTGATTGCGATAAAACAGCAAAAAGCCGATGATGACCGTTGCGACCGCAAACCCCGCGGCGTAGTACATCAGATTCATATCCCATGACTGCGACCAGGGCCGCAGCACTTCATCGCCGTACATAATGGCGGCGCGGAACTCACCGATCAGGCCATACAGCGGATTGGCCTTCAGTACCCGAAGCTGGATGCTTCCCTCCTCAAAATTGAGCATACTCGGGCGGTAGACGATCGGCGACATGTAAAACAGCAGCGTGGTGAAAACGTCGTAAATGTTTTCAACGTCCTTAAAGAACACCGATACGGTTGCAAGGATCATTCCGACGCCGAGCGAAAGCACCAGCGTGATCAGGATCGGCACGACGACGAACACAACGCGCCATGTGACGTGGACGGGGTCGCTGTTGCGAATGTCAAAGTATGCGATGACGACCGCAAGAACCGTCAGAGAAATCAGGAAGGTGACAAACGCCGACAAAACCTCTGAAAGCGGATAAATATACTTTGGCACATAGACCTTTTTGATCATGGACGCCTGCCGCCGGATGGAGGTCATGGCGCGCTTGGTCGCGCTGGTGAAAAACTGATAGAGCAGACGGCCGCACAGCAGATACACGGGATAGTTGCCGGTCTGGCTGCTGTCTTTGCCAAAGACCTGCATGAAGACAAACGACAGAACGATCATCATGAGCAGCGGCTGCAAAAACGTCCAAAAAACGCCAAGCACGGAATTGCGGTACTGGAGCTTGATGTTTTTGCCGACCAGCTCCCGCAGCAAAAAACGATACTTTTTGAAATTGTCGATGTGAGTGCGCGCGGCGCGCTTCAGCCTGGTCAAGGGGGTTCCTCCTCCGGAAAAACATGGAAATGTTGAGGTCAGACAATGAGACAACTTACATTATAGCACAATCGATTTTGATTTACAATAGGTCGGTTTTAAAAAACTCTGTCGCCGGCAGAAAGCAAAAGCAATTGTAAATAAATTATACACAATTTATATATAATAAATAAAAAACATATTAAAATCCAAAAGATTTTTTTACAGATGAAATCTTTTATCTAAAAAGAAAAAATGCTATAATAATAATGAATTTTTATAATGGTAAAACTGTCCCTTGGATTTCCGAAAAAGCAGAAAGAGAAAAAACAAATGATTGAGAAAGGAGGGGAACGGAATGCGTGATTTCAACACCGGCAAATCGCGGCGGCTCACCGCGTCGCTGCGCGGTCTTTTGGCCATGCTGCTGGCCGTGATCCTTCTGTTCTCCTCCGATCTGCCGCTGCTTTCTGCTGTGAGCTTTGCTGAAGCCATTACACTGGAAGACGAAACAAACGGCACCGACGGCGATGCGGTCGATGATACCGCACATTTCAACAAAACGGTCATTTCCGCGCACGGCGAAACTTATCGGGTCACGGTGACCTATGGCGCTTCGGCGGGCATTCCCGACGGTTCGGATCTTGCGGTTGACGAGATTTTGCCCGGAAACAGAAGCGACGGCTATGACAGCTATCTGTCCATGACCCGCGAGGCGCTGGGGCTTGACGAAGACGGCGAAGAATACGTCAGACTGTTTGACATCAGGATCGTCGACGCGACGGGCGAAAAGGTTCAGATCGCCGCACCCGTGGACGTCAAGATCGAGCTTGCCGACGACGAGGACGCGCCCGCGCCCACCGACAATGTTCAGGTGGTCCATTTTACGGAAGAGGACGACCGCATCGACATTTTGTCAAGCGTGGATATCGACACGGAAGAGCAGTCCGTCAGCTTCACGGCGGAGGGGTTCTCGGCCTACGCGATTGTGATGGGTCCGGAAACCGCCATTGCCGGCTATCAAAAGCTCAGTACGCTTGCCGCTTTCAGCGCAGCTGCGGCAGACGGTATCTTCGTCGGGCAAACAAAGGGCTACTACATGACGAACCGGACTTATAACGTTAACAGCTCCCGTACCGGTATTGTTAAAACGAAGCCCGCGGCGAGCCTGCCGCCTGCCGCCGCAGTCAGATATTACTTTGAACTCGAGCCGGGCGAGACCAACAAATACAAGGCCTACTGTTATGACGGAGCGACCAAAAAGTACGTCGTACAGACCACCAACAGCCTCAACTTTACAACCGACCCGTCTTCGGCCACCGTATTTACCGTTGCGGCGGGAACCAAGGCCGGTGAGTTCACGATAACGGGCAGCAACGGATATTGCTGGAACATGCAGGGCGGCGAAAACGGCCAGGGCTTTGCGGCGTGGACGGGTGAGACCGATACGAACGCGCAGTTGATCTTTTTCAGCTATTCGCCGCTGACAAATGAGCTTGACGGCCTGAGCTACGGCCTGATGAGCTGGACCGGCGGCGCGGCGGGCAAGGGCCTGATGACCACATCCTCGGCGGCCGGTACGCTCGACGCCAAGGCGATGACGGTCCTGAACACCGCCGACGGCAGCAACCAGTTGTTTGAGCCCAGCGACAGCGACATCCCCGATTGGACCTTCCATTGGATCACCGAAGACAGATATTACATCACGACCGAGGTCAACGGCGTCACGCAATACCTCAAGGTTGATTCCAACGGCGTGTCGCTCGTCTCGACGCCCGACCAGAACTGCGAGATCCAGGTACTTGCGGGGTCCGGCATTCACAACGGCGAGGTCTGTATGCGCTCGAACGCAGGTACCCTGACCTACAGCGGCACCGTGGAGGGCGGCTTCGGGGTCACCGGTACCGTGGGCAGCGAGTGGATCCGGCTGGTTGAAGAATCCGAGCTGACGTCCGATTACTTCATGACCTATTCGGCGTCAAAGGTCAGCGTGTCCGACGCCGCCGTCACAAACGGGTCAAGGATCATCGTCTATACCAGAAGCTGGAACGACACCACCAAACGATATGACTTTTACGCCATCAGCAGCGACGGCACGCTTGTGCCCGTCTATGAAAGCGGCGACTCGATCGAATGGGTCGGCGGCCAGATCAACACCCTGCTGTGGAACTTTGTCGAATACTATTGGGAAGGCACCGACGACCCGAACAACTACTACGAACTGTATAACCAGTACTCTGAAAAATTCATTGCGCCCCAGATCACCGACGGGCAGATCCTTTCAGACGATACGATCGGTATCAACCTCAACGGCAGAGCCGACGGCAAATACTATTCCACCATCCTCGCGTGGGACGACACCAACTATTCCTACGCCGGCCTCAAGGTCGAAAACGGCAGGATCGTGAGCTGTCCCAAATCCGAGGCGATGGACTTTTACTTCGCCGTGATGCAGGACCTCAACGTCAACGACACGCTGACCACCGTCCCGACCCTGGACAACACCCAGTACGGCCTCACCATGAAGATGGTCGACATCGCGACACGTGAAGAGATGAGCACGTATCTGGGCAACGACACGGGCGGCATGGGCCAGATCCTGGTGCAGGGGCTGCTTTCAACCAATCTCGGCGCCGACGGGTATCCCGTCGCTGCCGGCGGTTCGCTGGCGCAGCTTTATCAGGGCGAAGCCACCGTCAACCACCTGTTCATCGACAGTATCTACCGTTCGAGCGGTTACTTTGAGTTCAACAGTACGCAAAACTTTGCCAGCCTGAACAACGGCAACAACTTTACCGTGTATAAGGAACTGGGCTCTTACGACTCCGGCGGCAGCAAGAATACGCTGAAACACGGTCAGTTCTATCCGTACAACGATCTTGTGCCGGGCGTGTTCACCTCGGTCAACAGCAAGAACCTCTATTCCCTTTGGGAGGAGCTGCCGGAAACCGATCCCCGGAAATACGAGCATCTTTACAACCTGGAGCACGGCACCGAAAAAGTCAATACCCAGTTTGCCATGGAGCTGGAGGCCAGCTTTACCCAGACGCCCAGCGGTCTTGACGCTTGGGGGCACGACGTCATCTTTGAGTTCACCGGCGACGACGACTTCTGGCTTTATGTTGACGGCGAGCTGGTGCTGGACCTTGGCGGTATCCACAGCTCGGTCCCCGGCGACGTCAACTTCCGGACCGGCGTGGTTCACGTCAACGGCACGCAGACCACATTGCGCGACCTCTTTTACAGCAACTATATCACCCGCGGATATACGGCTGCCGCGGCCGAGGCGATGATCGAAGAACGGTTTGAACAGAACTCCGACGGCCAGTGGGTCTTCAAAGACTATACCAACCACACCATGCGCGTGTTCTATATGGAGCGCGGCGCGTCCGCCTCAAACCTGCACATGCGCTTTAACCTTTCGTCCGCCCGCAAGGGTACGGTGCTGCTCACCAAGCAGCTCGACGGTGTTGACACCGAAGAATCGATATTTGTGCAGTTCCCGTATCAGATCTATTACAAGCTGAGCGACGATCCCGACGCGCCGGAGTATCTGCTCACCAACGCCCTGCCGAACAACCCCCTGCAGCAGGAAAACTATGTCGTTTACAACGGCATCGAGACGCCGGTCACCTATAAGCCAAGCGTGACCATCGACGGAACGGTGTATAACCATGTGTTCCTGCTGAAGCCCAACGACGTTTGCGAGGTCAGCTTCCCCGAGGGCGTGACCACCTATCGCATCGTTGAGGTCGGCGTCAATACCGACATTTATGACGGTGTAAGCGTCAACGGCGATGCGCTCACCGGCACGCCCGTGGGCCTGACGGGCAACCGTGAGGATTACGGCATCGATCACGCCACCACCGATGACCGCTCAAGGGTCAACTATCTCAACGAGGTCAACCCCGACGCGCTGCGCAAGATCACCATCCGCAAAGAGCTTTACCGCGAAGACGGCGTGACGCGCATCAATTATCCCGACGACCTTACCACCTTTGATTTCCGCCTGTACCTTGCCACGGAGTTTGAAACGCTTGACACCGCGAGCATGCAAACCTATCATGTGAAAGATCCCGACGGATGTTATTGCAGATGGGACGCGTCCCAGCAGAAGTTTGTCAAGATCGGCGCGGGCATCACCGATTTTGAAGACCTGACCGCCGCCGAAAAGCAGCAGGCCACGTTCAATACGTCGATCTATGGCAGCCTGACGCGCATTCCCATTGATCACACCGTCGAGATCCGTGACATCCTGATCGGCACGCAGTTCAAGGTGCAGGAACGCCCGTGGGAGATTCCGGACGGCTACTCCTTCATGGAATACGTCTACAACGGCGCCGTGTCCGCCAACGACGCGGCGACGGGCATCAGCGATACCGTGGCCGCAGCGACCGACCCGGAGGTCGTGGTGCGCAACCTCAGAGGCTGGGGCCTGCGTATGAACAAGGTCTGGTCCGACGCTGAATTCATGGACGACCGCGACCCGGTCTATTTCGCCGTTTACATCAACGACGGCAACGGCAGCCTGACGCCGGTCAGCGACACGCTCCGCCGCCTTGATTACGGCGCAAATCCGCAGACGCTCTATTGGTATTTCAGTCACCTTCAGGCCAACACGGCGTTTTCGCAGTATGAGATCCGCGAGGTAGAGATCACCGCCGGGACCCCGGTCATCAACACAGACGGCGAGGTCACCAACGAGGCGCAGCTGACCTTTGCGCCCCTTGACGACGGCGACGAGATCATCCTTGGGGGTACGCAAAAGGGCGACTCTCAATCGGGCACCTTTACCTACAACGTGCTCTATGATACCGGCACGACCGAGGCGAACTCAAACGTCAGGGTCGACACCGTCACCAACAACCGCCCCGGCATCGTCCTCAAAAAGGCGCAGTGGGACGGCGCGACGCCCCTTGCGGGCGCGGTGTTTACGCTGGTCGATAACCAGAACAACCTGATCGGCACCTTTACCTCGGATGCAGACGGTTTGATCACCGTGGCCTTTTTGCGCGACGGCGTGCCGTATACGCTCACCGAGGTCGAGTCTCCGGCGGGCTGGTACGGTCTGCAGGCGCCGATCACGCTTACGCTGAACGACGGCGTGATCTCGGTCTCCACAAGCGTTGACGCAAGCTATTACATTGTGGACAATCAGACCTCAACGCCCACGCTGACCGTGAAGAACAAGCCGTATAACTTTGAGGTGCTCAAAAAAGACGGCGACACCAACCAGCCGATGAGCGGCGTTGTGTTTGCCCTGCACAGGCAGGTCAACGTTGACGGCGTGATCACCATCGACCTGAACCCCATGGCGGGCTATGAAAACCTCACGACCGATCAGAACGGTATTCTGCCGGGGCTTGACAACACCCTGCCCGACGGCGTGTATGAGCTTCGCGAAAAGTCCACCCTCAGCGGCTATGAGCTTTTGCCCTCATACATCCGGCTTTCGCTCAGCCCCACGGGGCAGTTGACGCTCGGCGCGCACCCCGAGGGTGTGACGCTGACCTCACAGACCGACGCAAACGGCACCATTCAATATGTGCTGACCATCCTCAACTCCATGCGCAAACGGGTCAAGCTCTTAAAGGTGGACGCGGCCAACACCAGCACTGCGGTGGCCGGCGCCGAGTTTGACCTCTATACGGTGCTGCTTGAGGACGACGGCAACGGCAACAACGTGCCCGTGCGGCAGACGCCTGCCCTGTATACCGGGCTGGTTTCCGGCAGCGACGGTTATCTGAAAGATGCAAACAACAACACGGAATTTGACCTTTTGCCCGGCATTTATCACCTGGTGGAGACGCACGCGCCGTTGGGCTACTATTCGCTTACAGACCCGATCGTGATCACCGTCACCGCCGCAGGCGTCACCTATGACGACGGCACGACGTATTCCACCGGCGGAACGGGTCTGAGCTTTGATTCAGCCGCGAACGTGTATACGCTGAGAATCCGGAATACCTGCGGCTTTGAGATGCCTGCCACGGGCGGTCCGGGCGTCACCCTGATCTATCTGTTCGGCGGACTGCTGATCTCGGCAGCCGGGATCCTGCTGCTGAAACGGCGCCCAAAAAAGGACCCCGGAGCAAACGCACCGGCCGCGCCATAAACCATCACAACCGTAACAGGCGCCTCTGAAGCGTGGGTCTTCAGAGGCGCCTGCTTTGTTTTTTGGCTGACCGCAACAGCGGGGATTGCTTTGCGCTGTCAGCGCGCGGTGTCATGCGCTTTCAGCCGGGCATATTCCTCCGGCGTGATCTCAAGCACGCGGCCGTGTTTGAACCCGTAGGGGAAAGAGAACGCGGCCTTTGCCATGGTGAAATCTGCGTCGCCGGCGCGGGGAGACAGAAACGGCACATAGCCCATCTTTTCTTTTTCACAGCCGAAAAAGTCCAGCAGCAGGCACCAGCGCCCGTCCGGCAGCACAAAGGTGGTCGGCGCTTCATAGGCGCCCGGCGCGTCCAGCGCGGCCATACTGTTTGAAAAACCTTTGTCGATGCGGTACGGGCCAAACAGGGCGTCTGACACGGCGTGCATGTTCATGGCCGGGCGGTCCCCGTGCTTAAAGAACAGGTGATAAACGCCGTCATGCTTCACCAGGTGGGAATCAAGGATGCTTTCGTTTTGAGAAAAAAACAGCTTTGGCGGCGAAAACGTGCAAAAATCTTCGGTGGTGCAGCACCAGATGGCCATGTGTTCAAAGTCGCTTTCGCGGACCGTGGCGCTCCAGTGGATCAGATATTGCCCGGAGCTTTCGTCAAAAAAGACCTCCGGCGCCCACAGGCAGCCGAAATCCTCCCGGCCGAAAAACAGCAGCGTCTGGTCGGAAAACGACAGCAGGTCGTCAGACCGCCAACAGGACAAAAACCGACTGCCGGCGTGGTTGAGCTGCCGCCAGTCCACCCGGCCTTCGGCGTCCATGTGGCGCACGATGCAAAGGTCGGTTGCCAAAAGCACAAACCCGCCGGTGCGCAGACGAACGATTTCGATGTCACGGCAGCCGCCGTCACCCGTGGTGCAGGTCAGGACGGGCGCGCCGCCGTTCAGCGTTTCCCACCGCAGGCCGTCGCGGCTCAGGGCAAAATAGACCTGCTCGCCGTCGGGCGTCCATTTTTCTTTGAAGTGTGCAAACAGATAGGGCATGGCGCGCGCCTCCTTTTCTATAAATATATAATAGAAAGATTCGCCGACGTTGTCAAGGGCTGCGCAAGAAATTCGTCAGGGTGTGTGCTTGTCATTTTGCGGCGCATGTGGTATAATCAATCAAAACAAAGAAAGGCGGTGACGGGATGAAGCAAATCACGGTGGGCGTTCTGGCGCATGTGGACGCAGGCAAAACAACGCTTTGCGAAGCGCTGCTGTATCGCGCGGGCTGTATCGGAAAGCTGGGCCGTGTGGATCACCGCACCTCTTTTTTGGATACGGACCGGCTGGAACGCGACCGGGGCATCACCATCTTTTCCAAACAGGCGATGCTGACCGTCGGCGACACGGTGTTCACGCTGCTGGACACGCCGGGCCATGTGGATTTTTCGGCAGAGACCGAGCGCACGCTGCAGGTGCTGGATTATGCCATCCTGATCATCAGCGGAACCGACGGGATGCAGAGCCACACGCGCACGCTGTGGAATCTTTTGGAAAAATACCGGGTGCCCTGCCTGATCTTTGTCAACAAGATGGACATGGACGGGGCGGACCGGGCGTTTTTGCTGCGGCAGCTGCGCGGCAAGCTGAGCGACAACTGCATTGACTTCGGGACCGCCGGCACGCCGGAGTTTTTTGAAAACGTGGCGCTGTGCAGCGAGGCGCTGCTGGCACGATATGACGAAACGGGCGACGCGCAGACGGAGGATATCGTTGATACCATCTGGAACCGGCAGATGTTTCCCTGCCTGTTTGGGTCGGCGCTGAAGCTGACGGGCGTGGATGATTTTTTGCAGTGTCTTCAGATGTATACGCAGATGCCGGCGTACCCGACAGACTTTGCGGCAAAGGTGTTCAAGATCGGCCGGGACCCGCAGGGGAACCGCCTGACCTTTTTGAAGGTGACGGGCGGCTGCCTGAACGTCAAGACGGTTCTGGAAAGCAAAAAGAACCTTGACGGGGAAAAGGTGCAGCAGATCCGCCTGTATTCCGGCGAAAAATTCAGCCCTGCCCAGACCGCAAAAGCCGGCACGGTCTGTGCCGTCACAGGCATCTCGTTCACGCGCCCGGGGGACGGGCTCGGCGCCCAGGAGGACGCGGGACTGCCCGTGCTGGAGCCGGTGCTGACCTATCGCGTGATTTTGCCGCCGGGAACCGACGCGCACACCGCGCTGGGCAAGATGCGCGTGCTGGAAAGCGAAGACCCCCAACTGCGGGTGACGTGGAGCGACCGGCTGGGTGAAATGCAGGTGTGCCTGATGGGCGAGGTACAACTGGAGGTGCTGCAGACCGTGTTCCGGGAACGGTTCGGCATTCCGATCACGTTTGGCCCGGGGCACATCCTGTATAAAGAGACCATCACCAACACGGTGGAGGGCGTGGGGCATTTTGAACCGCTGCGGCATTATGCCGAGGTGCATCTGCTGCTGAAACCCGGGCCGCGCGACAGCGGGCTGGTGATCAAAACCGCCTGTCGCGAAGATCAACTGGACAAGAACTGGCAGCGGCTGATTTTGACGCACCTGACGGAAAAAACGCATGCGGGCGTTTTGACCGGCGCGCCGATCACAGACATGGTGATCACGCTGGCCGCGGGGCGGGCGCACGCCAAGCACACCGAGGGCGGCGACTTTCGCCAGGCGACCTATCGCGCGGTGCGGCAGGGGCTGCGCACGGCAAAAAGCCTGCTGCTGGAGCCGATCTTTGCCTTTGTGCTGGAGGTGCCGCAGGAAAACGTGGGCCGCGCACTGGCAGACCTGCAGCGATTGAACGGCCGGTTTGACCCGCCGCTGACCGAGGGCGACAGCGTACGCATCACCGGCACGGCGCCGGTTGCAACGATGCATGATTATATGAAGGACGTGGTGCAATATACCCGCGGGCGGGGGCGGCTGGCCTGCACGCTGAAAGGGTATGCGCCGTGCCACAACGCCGAGGCTGTGATCGAAGACAGCGGCTATGACTGCGACGCCGACGTGGACAACCCCTGTGATTCGGTCTTTTGTTCCCACGGCGCGGGATATACGGTGAAGTGGAGCGACGTGCCAAAGCACATGCACCTGCCAAGCGTGCTGACCGGGCAAAGGCCGCCGGCCGAAACGCAAAGCGGCGCACCGGCAAACCGACCCGGCGGGCAGCGGATTTCGCCGGACAAAGAGCTGATGCGCATTTATGAGCAGACCTACGGTCCGGTCAAAAACCGCGCGCTTGAGATGCTGCGCGTTGACAACCCGCCGTTTGACGATCCGCCGCCGCGCCCGGCCCGGCCGCCGAAATCGAAAAAGGCCGCCGCGCAGTATGACGGACCGGAATATTTGCTGGTGGATGGGTACAACGTGATCTTTTCATGGGAGACGCTGCGCCTGATTTCTGAGGGAAACATCGACGCCGCGCGCGAGGTGCTGATCCGTGTGCTGTGCAATTATCAGGGCTACAGGCAATGCGAGGTCATTCTGGTCTTTGACGCCTATAAGGTCAAAGGCAGCCGCGAGGTGGAGCGGGTCGGCGGCATCAGCATCGTCTATACCAAAGAGGCGGAGACCGCCGACGCCTATATTGAAAAGACGAGCCATCAACTGGCAAAGCACCACAAGGTCCGCGTGGTGACGTCGGACGCGATGGAGCAGCTCATCATTCTGGGCGGCGGGGCGCTGCGCGTGTCGTCGCGGGAGTTTGAGGCCGAGGTGCAGCAGGCCCAGGAGGAGATCCGCGGGCTGCTGGGCGGCACGTCTTGACAAAACGGTTTCATTTTGATAAACTGTATTTGAAGAAATGATTTTTGAAGACAGGGGGATCTGACGATGCCGAAGGATTTTGTGAAAGATACATTCAAGCTGGGCTTCGGCCTGATGCGGCTGCCAAAGACGCCGGACGGCAAAAACGACCCGGCTGCCGTTTCCGAGATGGTGGACCGCTTCATTGCGGCCGGCGGCACCTATTTTGACACGGCCTTTGTCTATGACAACGGCGATTCCGAGGCGGTCACAAAGGTCGCGCTGGTGGACCGGTACCCGCGGGAGAGCTATACGCTGTGTACCAAGCTGATCGCCTGGTCGCAGTGTCACGACGAAGCGAGCGCAAAGCAGCAGTTTTATACCAGCCTGGAACGCACGGGCGCGGGCTATTTTGATTATTACCTGCTGCATTCCCTGCAGCGCAACAATGTACAGAAGTATGACGACTATCATCTGTGGGACTTTGTGAAGGCGCAGAAGGCAAAGGGCCTGATCCGGAAATACGGCTTTTCGTTCCACGCGGACCCGGAGCTGCTGGACGAACTGCTGACCGCGCACCCGGACGTGGACTTCATTCAGCTGCAGATCAATTACGCGGACTGGAACAACCCCGGCGTGGCGTCGGGGGAATGCTATCGGATCGCGCGCAGCCACAATGTGCCCATCACCGTGATGGAGCCGGTCAAGGGCGGCGCGTTGGCCGATCCCGCGCCCGCGGTGCGAAAGCTGTTTGAAGAAGCGGACCCGAACGCGTCGATGGCGTCGTGGGCGATCCGCTATGCCGCGTCGCTGGACGGGATCATCACCGTGCTGTCAGGCATGTCAAATCTGGAGCAGATGGAAGACAACCTTTCATATATGAAGGACTTCCGGCCGCTGAACGACGCGGAGCAGGCCGTGATCCGCAAAGCGCAGGCCGAGCTGGTCAAAGATCAGTCCATTCAATGCACGGCGTGCCATTACTGCACCGACGGCTGCCCGATGGAGATCGCGATTCCGGAGATCTTTGCCGTGAAGAACCGGGAACTGCAAAAGGCAAGCTGGGACGGCGGCAAGCGCGCCTATGCCATTGCGACGCAGGGAAAAGGCAAAGCGTCGGCCTGCATCGAATGCGGTCAGTGCGAAGAAGCCTGCCCGCAGCAGTTGCCGGTGATGGAGCTGCTGAAGGACTGCGCCGATATGGAATGATCGTCGCCGCCGTATCAAAAAAGAAAAACCGTGTGCAGCAAGCCGTTTACTCGCTGCACACGATCTTTTTTTATTTCATGAATTGATCGATCGCCTTTTTCAATTCTTCAATCGCCTGCCGGTCGCCGCTTTCAATCGCGTCCACCAGGCAATGCTCGATGTGGTCCTTCAGGATGATCTTTCCGGTGTTGTTGATCGCAGCCTTGACCGCGGCCAGCTGGATCAGGACCTCGCTGCAGTCCACGTCGTCCTCCACCATCTGACGCACCTTTTTCAGGTGCCCCGTGGCCCGGGCCAGCCGGTCCAGAACCACCTTGGTGTCCTGATGGCGGTGGGTGTGCGCGTGGGTATGCTCAACCACCGTGCCGTCCGCAAGGATGTGCTTGTGCGTTTCCGTTTCCATGGCATGCACCGGGTCAGGCCGCGTCTTTGCCGAACATGGCCTTGACATTGGCAAATTTGCAGACAAAGATTTCACGCGCAAGGATCATGCACACAAACGCGATGGTGCCGCCGACCAGTACGTCGCTGAAGAAGTGGGCGCCGACGATGATGCGGCTGACGGCGACCAGACCGGTAAAGACGACCGGGCAGACCCACAGCAGGGCGCGGACGCCCCTGTTCTTGATGTGAAGCGCATCGTTCAGCATCGGCAGCATATAGGCTGCGCCGGCCGCGCGGGTGTGGCCGCTGGGGAAGGATTTGAGCGCGTCGGTCGTGCCGAACAAATTCATCATTTCATCCTTTGAGATCCACTGCCCGTTTCGCTCATACCAACGGGCAAAGCGAGAGAATCCGTATGTTTCCGCAAGCGCCGGGTTGGCTTCGGCCACGTTCATTGCGCGGTAGCGGATGCGGCCCACCGGCTTTTTGATCAGTTCCACCAGAATCAAAGAAACGGCGATGAACGCAATCGTCGCAATCGCGACCGTAAACAGCGCTTCAATCTGCTGATCGTTGAACACGCGCACGGCAAGCAGGCCGAGGATTGTGATCAGGCAGGCGGTGAGCACAACAATCGCCGTCAGCCACAAGGGCGTCTTCAGGCTGTCATGCTCAATGAACGAACCGAATTCCCCGGTGAGGTGTTCTTCGATGTACCCCATCGCGTCGCCCACCAAGAGATCATTTGAAATGAACGCACAGCCCATCATCGCACCGCCGAACAGGGTCTTGAGCGGGGCGGAAAGCGACTGTTTCCGAATGCAGTACCAGAACAGAACCGAGAACGAGAATGCCAGCGCCAGATAAAGCGGGCTGCTGCCGACAGCCTCCAATGCCACGCCAAAGACGGAATCATTGGTCAGATAGGTGTGGTTGGCCAGCGCCTTTTCGGTCAGGGTGTGGCTGACGTCCAGGTCTGTGAATGTTGCGGTCACAAGCAGACCGGCAAAAACCACGATGAATAAAATCACCGACAGCCAGGCGCGTTTCTTTCTTGTCATTGTCATAATAGCCTCCATTGTCCGCAGCGTCAAAGCTGCTGAATTCTGTATCGGGTACCGCTGAAAACCGCACGCGCGCAAACGGCTTGCGTTCTTAGAGGTACTTTATCATTATAACATGCGGCAACCGGATTTACAAGGGGGCGGCCGCAAAAAAGCTCGGAGACAGCGGCAGGCCGTCTCCGAAGGCGTTGACTGATCGATCAATAGGTCAGCGTGATCGTCCGTCCGTCGATGACATAGGTTACGTCGTGTGCGGTGTGGCGGTCGATGGACGCGGCAAAGGCCTGCAGCATTTCATCGGTCGGCATTTCGATCGAGCAGATCAGCGTCAGATCCTTTGGCTGATAAAGGGCGCGGCTGACCTTGAACGCGCTCATCCACCAGTGCAGCATCGGGCCCTTGGTAAACAGCTCTTCACCGTTGTGCAGCAGGGTCATGGTCATCGGCATCATCTCTTCGTCAGACGCGGCGTGATAATAGGTGCCGATGCTGTGCGGCGCGCGGTTATAGACGCCCAATTCCCCGCCGTTAGAGACCAGAAGGTAGTTGCCCTTCCAGATCTGGATCATCCATTCTTTGCCGGCATAATCAAACTTGAACCGGCGGGTCGACATGTTAAAGACCGGAGCGGAATTGCCGAGCAAATCATAGAGCACTGTGAAGCCCAGCGCGCGCTGCCAGCAGTTCACCGTGCCGTAAGTGACCAGGTCCTGCACGTCAAAGTCAAAGCCAAGGTCGATCATGCCCTTGTCGGTCCAGCCGTGCGTGCGGCCGGTTTCGGCATCGATGATGATGCCGGGCTGCATGGTCTCGATCTCGCCGTCGCCATAGACAACGTCCAGCGTGACGCAGTATTCGCCGGGGAAATCCTCATGCTCCACGGTATAGATCCGGACCTCGCTGATGACGCTGAAATATGCGCCGAGCAAAAACAGCAGGCCCGCAAGGATGTCGTTCCCTTCGCTGTATGCTTTGTCGCGCAGATCATACAGGCGGTTGCGCGTTTCGGTCGGGTTCAGCCGAAACACCTTGCCCACCAGCTCTGCCGGGCCGTTCAGGTTGGGCAGCGTGGTGATCAGCAGTTCGATATCCAGGCCGGAGTTGTCGGCAATATAGCGGCACATATCCCGCAGCGTGTCGGTCATGGTGACGTTCAGATATCGGTCGTCGTCCTGTGCAAACGGGCGGCCGGTCAGCGCCTGCAAAAAGTCGCGCAGCGGCTTGTTGGAATCCACAAACGCCTGGGTCGAGAACGCCGGTACGCCGACGGTTTCCACATAGTCGATGTATTCCTGCAGGGAATGCATCTGGGCGACCTCGTCCTTTTTGTACGCGTCGTTCCGGCTCCCGGTCATCATCGGCAGCAGCGACTGCAAAAACAAAAACGGAACCATGATCCACGAAACGAATTTTTCAAACATCGGCTCATTCCTCCTTATAACCGCTCTTATTATATGACAGATTGCAAACAAAATCAACCGCTTTTATGAATTTTATAAAATTTAAATGGTTTGCGGACAATTGTGACAAACAATCCCGGCTGCCGCCGTTTGCTTTGCAGGGGGGGGCGGCATTTTGCGTTCGCGACGGCCGCTGTCCCTGGCGGCGAATGATATTCCTCACGGACGCTCTGAAACAAGGTTGCTTTCGTTGCCCGCAGTGATGCGGCAGGTCCCTGTTCTGTGCCGCGGGCACGCATCCGCCGAGAGGCGATGCCGTCGCCGCGGGCAGCATCATTGTCGCCGGGCAAACAGCATGTAAAAAGCGCCTTTTGCCGACAGACAAAAGACGCTTTTTGCAAATGGCGCGCTGCAAGGGACTCGAACCCCTGACCTTTTGGTTCGTAGTGTGGCTCTGCGCGTTTCACGGCGTATACAAAAAGTGTCATAAACCCTTGTGAAATAGCGATTTTGAGGCACTTCACCTTTCGCGACGTTTCATGGATTATAAACATCAAAACACCAAAATAAACATCAAATAAACATCAAATAAACATCAAAAAATCACTCCTGTTTTGTGGTGATTTTTGGCGTTTCTCGCGCACATGCGTGCACACCTAAAAGATTGGGATGAAAACGCCTTTATGATGATGGAAAAGCAAATGATTATGCACCTTTATCCATGTGCTTTTCCGCGATAAATTCAACGGAAGAAATCCCGGTATTTTTGAACCGCTGCACACTGTATTTATACGCCGCATTGCTTTCATAATAAAGTTTCCGCAAACTGAAATCTGCACGAAGGAGTCGCAACGCACGTCTGCACATGGTTTTCGCTTCATCCGAGGGGAGTTTCATTTGTTCCGCAATGAGGGCATATGATTTTCCGGTATAAAACCAAAGTAGCACCGCTTGTTCTTTCTCGGTTAAATTCTTCTCCATAGCGGTGTGCAGTACGTTGTTTTTATATTTCTGCTCCTCGATCTCGCAGTACGATTCTTCTACATTGTTTTCATCTGCGATCATATCACCAACTGTTAGATCATCGGTGTCGGACAGTAGCGTATCAATGGACACGGTTTGCGTCTGATACAGTAACATTTCAATTGCGTCCAGCTTTTCCCGCTTCCAGCCCATTTCATAGCAGCAGAGCTCCGGTCTTGGCGGCGCTTCGTGTGTGTTCATATACTCGGTTTTCCATTTGCTGTATTGATGCAACTGTCCCCATATCCAGCGCGGCATAGAAAGAGGGGAACGTGACCGCTGTTGAACGCCTACATAATGCCATTTTAATACCGTTGCAAAATAGGTGATAAACTGAACGCCCGCAGACAGATCAAAGCTGCTCACAGCACTTTCAAGGGCAAAATAGCCCTCTTGCGTCAGATCATCAAAAAGATCAGAACCGCAAGCCGCTTTGTTTGCCATCTTTCGGATCATGCCCTCATTCTGTTTATATAGCTGCTCCATGAGGGCAGTTTTATTATCTGTGCCGGACTGAATTTCCTTGATGATTTCTTCGTTTGTCATGCCGTTCACCATTACCCTTCTTTGAATAAAAAAGCTTTACTCCGGGTGCTTTTCTATATACCGTTTGCACATCATAAAAATACTGTCCGCTGATATTCTCGGACTAATTCGCAACGCGCATTGTTGCCACGACAACCCTTGTACGAAACGCAAATCCATGATTTGCTTGATATAAGGATCCGAAACGGACGCAATATAGTTTTCAATCCGCAGTAATTCTCTTTTACTGCATTTGAGTGCGTCGATATATATGCTTTCAAGCTGTTTGGCTTCTCCACAAAAAACGAGCCGATCTTCTTCTGTGATAATATCTGCAGCATCGATTTTCGATTGCATCATTGCTGCCTGTAATTTTGAAAGACGATTCTGATAATATTCTACATCAAGCAGCAGTTTTCGAAATTTAGACAGTTCGGGAATCTTCATCCTTTACGCCTCCGTTTTATCAGATATTTCACGGGGATAGACATATTCCTCATTGATTATATTATAGACAAATCCGTGTGCAAAGTCAATATTTTTGGACTTTGTCTCAGAGCGTGGAGGGGTATAAATGAAACCATATTAAAGAAACCGCCCTCATGAGGGCAAAAGAAAACGCCGCGTCATTGCGGCGTGTCTTGATTCTTTTCACTTAATCGTTTCACAGCTTTGTCAAAGTCTGAAACAATTCTTTGTGTTTTGTTAAAGGCGTCATATTCCAACTCCGCTTTTTTCTTTGCGTCCGCTGCGCTGACCCTGCCTTTGTCCCGCAGTATGTTATAGCGCCGGAAGGAAAGAAACTCGTTGACACTGGCAGCGAACTCCTGCATGGTGAACGTGTTTTCACGCTCGATCAGGTCTTCGATATAGTCAAAGTACCCGGTGACGGCGCGCTCCAACTGCCGGATTTGTTTTTCGTCAAGGTAATTCTTTGCAACTGTGACATCTGATTTCAAAACACGTCCGTCCGGCGCGTTCTTCCATGTGGTTAAACCCATATGTTCTTTTGCGCGGTCTGCTCTGTCAAATACGATTTCTGCGGCGGTCTGCCCGGTAATCGCATAGTGAAATTTGTTCTGCACCATAGCATAAAACTGCCTTGCTGCTTCCGATGTATTATCATAGTCAATGCTGCATTCCGCGAAAATATCGGTGATCTGCTGCCAAATACGCCGCTCACTCGCACGGATGGAGCGGACACGTTCCAACAATTCCCGGAAGTAGTCATGACCGAATATGGTTGTGCCCTGTTTCAAGCGTTCGTCATCCAGAACAAAGCCTTTTTTAATATACTCTTTCAACACCTTTGTCGCCCAAATACGGAACTGTGTTGCACGGTGGGAATTGACACGGTAGCCGACAGAGATAATCACATCAAGGTTATAATACAGCGTTTTATAATCTTTGCCGTCTGCGGCAGTTGTCATAATTTCTTTGACAACTGATTCTCGGTCTAATTCGCCCGCGTCAAAGCAATTTTTAGCATGGTAGCTGATTGTCTGCTTTGTTGTTTGAAACAGCTCTGCCATGCTTTTTTGCGTCAACCACAGTGTTTCATTTTCCACCAGCGCATTGATTTTTACATCTTCTTCCGGCGTGCTGTAGATCAGCACCGGGAAATCATTCTTCATTCGCTTTCACCTTCCTACATTGCATATATGAGGGCGCGCATTATTCCACGTCCGGCACATACTCCATTATATCCCCGGGCTGACAATCGAGCAGCTTACAAAGCCGGTCTATCGTCTTGTATGGGATTTCAGCATTAGAACGGAAATTCTGTATAGTCTTTTCACCAAAGATTTTTTCTTTTCTGAGCGTTGACGTGTTATATCCCTTTTCTTTCAACGCAACAAGAATATCGCCTTTATAGCGGATCGCCATTGTATTCAACCTCCGAGCCGTTTGATATGCTGCTTCTTTTCCCAGCGTATTCATTATAGCAGAAATGTACACTAAAATCAAGCGCAAATATGCACAAAAATAGGGTGTAATCCCTGTGCAATTTTACACACAAAAAGTGTGCAATAACTATTGACTTACACACTAATAGGGTGTATAATTACATCAGAAAGTCAAGGGAGCGCAGGTCGTTGGAAATGAACGCGGACGCGCCGCCCTTGACGATCAGAATCAAAACAAGAAAGGAGGCAAAACCCATGTCGCCAAAAGAACTTGCCGCAAAGATCAGGGAATTAAAGGAACTGCAAGCCCTCATGGATGAGGCGCAGAGCGAAGCCGAAGCCATCAAAGACGAGCTGAAAGCCCTCATGCTTGCGACCGGCATGGATGAAATGCGCGTGGACGTTTTCAAGATCAGATACGCCACCGTCAAAAGCAGCCGCTTTGACACCGCCGCATTCAAGAAGACGCACGGCGACCTGTACGCGCAGTACACCCGGCAGACCGAGACCCGCCGCTTTTCAGTGGCATAAAGAAAAGCCCTTGCGAAACGACCGTCAAGTCTATTTATAATCCACCTACCATCATCAGTCAAGAAAGGAAGGTGCTTACAGTATGATGAGCAACCGATGCAACACGCCGCTTTTGATCGACCCAGAGGAAACCATCGAGCTTGTTTCATGCTACGCCTCAATGAACAGCGTTTGTGCTGCCGAACGCATTGTGAAAGCGTGGTGGGCAAAGCATGAATACTCGGAAGTCAACCGTTTGTTTTTGCTTTCCGCGATCTTTGAAGCCGGACGCATCCACGTCATCCGGGAAGAACGGCGGCACCGCGCACACTATACACATAAAAAGAACGGAGGAAACCACCATGAATGAAAAACTAAACGCCCTGTGGGATGAACTCGACGTCTTTTCTGCAGACCTTGACGCGCTGCACGACCTTATCAATATCGTTTTGACTGAGGTATTCATGGATAATAATTGGCCGATGGAAGATAAACACTTCCGCTATTTGCAGAGCTTTGATCATGTGCTTCTCGCCGCAAAAGAACAGGCCGAACGCCTCGCAGACAAAGCAACATCATTTTGCATAATTGTCCGCGACCTAATAAATCTGCAGCAGCAATCGGCAGATGAAGCAGCGATCTAAAACCGCTACAGACCTATGAGGGCGCGCGCCGCGCCCCCACAGACAATCAAGCAAGCAAATGAGGGCAACCTGGGATACGGTTTTGCCCTCATTTTTGCCGCTTATAGGCAGCTAAAACAATACAAGTCATTTTGTTTTTCCGACTAAAAAATATCCCATTTTCAAGGCTTTTTATTTTTAAAGGTGGGGCGTCGGTGGGGCAGCTCTCCCCCGCCGCAAGATTTTTCACCCCGGGGGGGATGCTTATTTCTGAAGCTCACTATACCCGCCCTCATTTTGTGCAGTTTTTCTCTTTATCAACGGAATATACCGCTTTCAACAATGTTGCCGCGCCGGTCAATGCCGATTCGGTATGTATCCTCATCCAGCCGCTTTTCAGGGAAGGTTTCGTCTATGATAAAGTCGTTGATGCCGTCGGACGCTTCAACGTATTCATAGTGGATTTCCGGCGCTAACAAGTTCATAGAGCGACTATACCGTTTGCGAATATCTCCGCGCAAGATTGTTTCAAACTGCTTTGCAAAATATCCGCTGATTTTGTAGTAGGAATCCCGCAGACAAATAACATTTGCTTCTGCAATCTTCCTGCAGCCCGCGCGCTCTTGTACACGTCGCCAGCAGTTCAAAATAATATCGCGATCGATCTTGTTCACGATCAGATGCAAATGTAGCCGCCCGGTCGATTCGTTTCGGTGATATACCCGGATATATAAGAGTTCCTGTCTGCGGCAATCATAAGCATAGCGCAGCGCCCGCAAAAACTTTCGGACGTCCGTTTCGATCTGTTGATCACTTCTCGGCGTTTCGCCCGGTTGTGTTGCATAATGCAGGATCACATGGTAGTCGCCATAATCGAAGTTATTTTCGATTAGCCAGCGGAGCTTATCCCGCGCAAACGCAATGTTTTCGCGCTCTTTGCGTCGTCGCTCTTCTTCTGTGTTTCTATATCTCTGCAGATCAGAACGACTCACCCGCTGCTCTCTCTCATCATAATCGCGATAAACCGTGTAATTCTTCCGCTCTATAGAATGCTTGGTTTTAACGGTACGTTTTGCCTTTTTGGGTCGTTTCTTTTTTGACATGGATATACTCCTTTCTTATTTTGTCCACAAGATAGTCTGTGAAGGGAACCCGGTAAAGGGGGCTAAAGTATGCCCCGGCCTTTCGCCCTGTCAGAGGTCGCCTACCTGTGAGAAAACAAGCGACAAAAGCCCTCATTTTCCCTTGTTTTTTGCTCAAAAGCCTTGCCTTTTGTTGCGGTTCGTGGTAAAATAATAGTGCTTTGAAAAGCCTTGAAATCGGGAAAAGCCCGTTGCAAGGAAAGCGTTTTGTAGTAATTCCGTTGCGGTCGCCAAACTACTGACGGAATTACTCTTTTTTATTTTCGCTGCACAATAATTCCATGAATACCGCTGTAAGCCGCCGCGCATGGCGGCTCTTTTTACGCCAGTTTCCGAACACCTGCGCCCTCATTCGCTTGCTTTTCAATCAATGAGGGCGCATTTAGCCGCGCAAAGAACAAATCCATGTTGATTAGCCGCTTACTGCCAACCGGCACAACAGGAATTTCGCCGCGATTTACTGCCGCACGCAGCGCGCGCAACGTGTAGGCCGTGTTTGGGTCGGCGGCTTTTAGTTCTTTGTACGCTTCCGGGATGGTTCTCATTCTCGGAATACTCATGCTTGTTATGCTCCTTTCTCGGCCAGCTCGTCGATGATTAAAAGAAAGTTTGTCGTTTCTTCCTTCGACAGTTCATGCCGCAGCTTGCGTGTTAATGTTGGTTCACTGATCTTTAAATGATCTGCAACCCGCCACAAAGGGACTTTCTTTTCTTTTGCTGCTTGTCTGATCGTCAAGTTTTTCATATAAACACCCCTTTTTTCCATCATCATCTTGACTTTGTTTGTCTGACTTGCTATAATTCAGATGACGATGATTTTGCTTGACGCTTGTATTATATCTCCATTAGCCTTGAATGTCAAGTATAAAAGTCATAAATTTTAAAACGCAAGCAAACACAACATTAAGAGGTGCTTTGAATATGGAAAGCAAGCCGTTTGAAGGATATGAGGGCATTTTTGCATCAAATTTTCGCAAACTGATTGAAGAAAAAAATCTGACGCAAATAGCGGTTGCCGAAGCCGTAGGCGTTTCTCGTCAGGCTATTTCACAATATTGCAACGGGCAGACAATTCCAACAGCCGACAAGCTGCGACAGATAGCAGAGTGTTTAAATGTTTCTACCGATTACTTACTCGGCCTTTCTCCAACCCCGTCAAAAAACGAAGATGAGTCTTTTGTTGTAAAATACACCGGCTTAGACAAAGATATAATTTGTTTTTTACACGAAAACTTTGCAATCCATGGCCTAACTTATAGAGAATTTAAGAGAAAATGGGATGATTTAGAAATACACACTCATCCTTTTGCGGGAAGTATGTTAGATGACATTCTTTCAGACGGAGCAGGCAACAATATTGATATTTGGGATATCGGTAGCTTTGAGGAAAGAGAAGACTGTACAAAAGAAACTTTTCAGCTTTATAAGCGCTATATTGAGGAAATCAACGAAGTATTACACAGTTTCCTTTTGGATTATGATTTTCTCCCGAACATGTACCATTATATTTCACTTGTTTCAAGGAAGGATTATGAAAGTATAAAAACTTTTAATGAAGCGTCTTCTTGTTTAAGAAATATCCATCAAGCCGAAGCGTACCGTTTTCAAGCGTTAAACGCCCTCATTACGGCATTATATAATCATGATAGTCACCATATAGGCGGTAGTTGTTTGAAGCGCTATAAGGAAGGGCTTTCGCTCCGATTTTTAGAATTAGCAAATAAAGGTGAACCCCATGGCAACGATACAGAAACGAAATGATACCTATCAGATCGCAGTTTCGACCGGCTATGATCTGAACGGTAAGCAAATCCGCAAAACGATGACATGGAAGCCTGCGCCCGGTATGACAAAGAAGCAGATCGAAAAAGAACTGAACCGACAAGCGGTGATGTTTGAAGATCGCGCAAAACGCGGCCTTGTGCTTGACGGTTCTATCCGCTTTGCCGACTTTGCAGAAAAATGGTTCAAGGAATACGCCGAACCCCAGTTGAAACCGAAAACCCTTGCACACTATCGCGCCCTCATACCGCGCATCAATCAGAGCATCGGCCACATTCCGCTCGACAAGCTGCAGCCGCTTCACCTGCGGGCGTTCTATAACGAGCTGGAAAAAGAGGGCGTCCGCAAAGATCAGAAATATAAAAGCAGATTCGATCTGAAAGCGATACGCAAGGAAAAACACATGAAAAAGGTGGAGCTTGCCGCCGCCACAGGACTTAGCGCATCTACTCTTGACGCAGCGGAAAACAGTCACACGGTTTCAAAACAGACCGCCGAAAAGCTGTGTGCAGCGCTTACATTGAAGCTGCCGGACGCTTTTGAACCGGTCGGCAAAACAACGCTTTCAGATAAAACCGTCCGCTCACATCATACGCTGATTTCATCCATCTTGGAAAAGGCAGTCAGGTGGAACATTCTGCCGGATAATCCGGCCAAACGCGCCGAAGCACCGAAGCTGCAGCGCAGGGTGCCGCAATACCTCGACGAAGCGGGCGCGCGTGATCTGATGAAAGCGCTCGACCATGAGGGCGAACAGCAGCAGGTGATGATAAAACTGCTTATGTTTTTCGGTATGCGTCGGGGCGAATTGCTCGGCTTGAAATGGTCTGATATTGACTTCGACCGGCAAACGATCACCATCAACCGCACCATTCAGTATTTACCCGAAAAAGGTGTTTTTGAAAGCAGCACCAAAACAACAAGCTCCGAACGCACACTTAAAGCCGCCCCTTATACCATGCAGATACTTCGACAGTTTCAGGCATGGCAATCTGCTGAACGCTTGAAATCGGGCGACCGCTGGCAGGATCAGGGCTATTTATTTACCCGCTACGATGGACAACCGCTGCGGCCGGACTATCTGACAAGTTGGTTCAAGGATTTCGTCCGGCGCAACAACCTCCCGGACATTCACGTCCATTCCCTGCGGCATACAAGCGCAACGCTTTTAATCGCAGACGGCACACCGCTGACAACCGTCGCCCACCGCCTCGGCCACGCCAACGCCGGAACCACGACCAAGATATACGCCCACGCGATCCAGTCCGCAGACGCCGCAGCAGCCGAAGCCCTTGAAAGCAAGCTGCTGTCCGGCGTCAAGAGCAGAAGTCAAAGCAGCCTTGCATGAGGGCAAAAAAGAACGGTGAAGAACAGACCGCAGCCGGTCACGTCTTCACCGCTTTTTACTGCTTTTTGCCACTTTTTTGAGAGGATAAACATCAAATAAACATCAAATTCGAAAAAGCAAGGTCAAGCTTGCCCTCATAACAGAAAATAGAAAAGTGCCGGACCCCCAGCAAAATCAAGGGATTTCGACACTTTTGCAAATGGCGCGCTGCAAGGGACTCGAACCCCTGACCTTTTGGTTCGTAGCCAAACACTCTATCCAGCTGAGCTAGCAGCGCATTTGCGTTTGCCAAAGTATACTATCACAAACACGCGCGGATGTCAAGGTTTTTTTGAATCTTTTTTTGTTTTTACAAACGTTTTTTATAAATACGGTGCACTGCGGCAGTGCATGGCTGCCGCAGTGCGTGAAAGGGAATGCGTTTCTGCAGAACGTGATCTCTTTACATTCCGCCGAATGCGCTCAGGTCCAGCGGATGCTTGGGTGCTTTAAAGAGCTTGTCGCTGACCTGATCGCTAATGGACGAGAATGTGATCGATGTTGTAACCGCATTGTCGTCGACCGTTATCAGCTTGACCAGCGTGCCGTCTTTGATATACAGCTTGGTATAGCCGTTTGTGCCGTTGCTGATCTTTTCAACGGTATAGGTCGTCTGGCCGTGTGTTTCTTTGCTGACGGTGACATGGTCGGTGTCTCCGAGTTCAATCTCTGAAAAGACGTTGACGATGTCAAGCATGGATTCGTCACCGTCCATGGCGGATGTGGCGTCAAACCAAAGGCCTGACATGCACAGATAGACCTTGCCGTTGTTCAGATACAGAATCTGCACGGTTGCTTTGGTGCTGTCGGAAATGGGCATCTTGGTTTTGAGATACAGGTTGCCGTTTTTGGCGGCAATGGTGATCGGGTCGGTCATGCCCTCCATATTGGTTTTGATCGTGGCCTGGAAGGTTCCGCTTTTGAAAAGCGCGCTGTAATAATCTGCGTAATAGACGGTGACGGTCAGCGGTGCAGAGAATTCGCCATAGGTTGTGCCGTCGGCGCCCTCGGCATAGGCGCGCACCACGATGTCATAGGGCGTTTCGATCGTCAGGCCGGTCAGAGTCGCCTTGTTGGCTGTGGTTTTTGCCAGGGTGGTGTACTGCTGCGTGGCGGCGTCATAGCTGCAGACATGATAGGCCGGCGCATTTGCAACGGCGTTCCAGGTCAGAACGACGGTCGTGCCATTTTTCACCGCCTTGAGGCCGGTGACCTGCGCAAGCGTGTCGGGCTGCGGGCCGGGATCGACGCTGGGCTGCGGCAGGGTCTTGACCTTCAGCGCCTTGGAATACACGCCCCAATAGATCTTTTTGCCGGCAACGGCATAGGCGCGTACCACAAAGCGATAGGTCGTGTTTGCCGCCAGCTTTTTGACGGTCACGGCGGTGCCGGCGGTGTTTTTGACCTTGACATAGGTCTTGGTCTTGGCGTCATAGCGATAGACGCGATAGCTGGTCGCGCCCTTGACGGCGGTCCAGCTCAGGCGGATGGCCGACACGGTCTTTTTGGTGGAGGTCAGGCCCTTCACCTTGGCCGGGCGGATGACGAATTTCAGCGTTTTGCTGCCGGTGAAGCCGCTGCCGCTTTTTGCGGTCAGGGTCATGGACGCGATGCCGATATCCTTGTTGTTTTTGTAGGTTACGGTGTAGTCGGTGCCCTTGACCAGCGTTTTGTCGCCATAGGTCACGGTCACGGCGGGCTTGCGGGCCTTGCCGGTATAGACCTGGTTTTTGTCATAGGTGAAGGTGCATTTGGAAAGCTTAACGGTTGCTGCTGTGGCTGCGGACGTTTTGGCTGCGGACGCGACCGACAGCGAAGCGGCCGGCACGGCGCTGACCGCCATCAGCACCACCATCAGAACGGCAAGCAGGCGGGACAGGGTGGTTTTCTTCATAGATAAGACTCCTTTATGATTTTATGCAGCGCCGGGCCGGGATACGGGAGCCGGCGGCTGCTTATTCACAGATGCGGCGGATGAAGCGGTCAAAGCCCGCTTTGCCGGCAGCGTCGCGCTTGAAAACGCCCGCGTGCTCCAGCACCAGGGCAAACACGGCGCCGATCTCTTTTTGCAGAATGGCGTGGACGTTCTCTTCGGTGAACACGTACCGCGCGCGCAGGTCGTCGGCCCAGGCGGCGTGCTTTTCCAGCGCCGGGTCCGCCGAAAGGTCCGCCCCGGTCAGCAGCGCCGTTTCCAGCGCCGCCATCTCGGTTTTGAGCCGCGCCGGCAGCACGGCCAGGCCCATGACCTCGATCAGACCGATGTTTTCTTTTTTGATGTGATGCAGCTCGCTGTGCGGGTGGAACACACCCAGCGGGTGCTCGTCGGTGGTGATGTTGTTGCGCAGCACCAGGTCCAGCTCATAGGCTTCGCCGCGCCGCCGCGCGATCGGGGTGATGGTGTTGTGCGGTTCGCCGTCGGTTTCGGCAAAGATGAAGCACTGCGGGTCGCTGTAGGCACGCCAGGCGCAAAGGATTTTGTCGGCCAGGTCGGTGAGCTGCCTGCGGTCGTCGCTCGTCAGGCGGATGACGCTCATGGGCCATTTGACGATGCCGCACCGCACCGCGTCAAAGCCGGGAACAAAGAAGGTCGTTTCAACCGGCGCTTTTGCCATGGCAAAATCATAATGCCCGCCCTGGAAATGCTCGTGCGACAGGATGGAGCCGCCCACGATCGGCAGATCGGCGTTGGAGCCGACAAAGTAGTGCGGGAACAGCGTGACAAAATCCAGCAGCTTTTCAAACGCGCTGCGGTCGATCTTCATGGGGATGTGCTGCTTGTTGAAGACGATGCAGTGCTCGTTGTAATAGACATAGGGGGAGTATTGGAAGCCCCATTCGCTGCCGCCCACGGTGATCGGAATGATGCGGTGATTCTGACGCGCGGGGTGGTTGACGCGCCCGGCATAGCCCTCGTTTTCCGGACAGAGCAGGCATTTCGGATAGCCGCCCTGCTTTGCCTTTTTCGCCGCGGCGATCTCTTCCGGGCTTTTTTCCGGCTTGGAAAGATTCACCGTGATGTCCAGCGCGCCGTAGTCGGTGTCGGCCTTCCATTTCAGGTCGCGCTTCACGCGGTAGCGACGGATGTAATCCGTGTCGCGGCTGAAGCGGTAAAAGAAATCGGTTGCCGCCTGGGGCGATACGTCATACGCCGCATAAAACCGGCGGATCACTTCGGACGGCGGCGGCAGGATCGCGCCCATCAGCCTGGTGTCAAACAGATCCCGGTGCGTGCCGTCGTTTTCGATCAGTCCGCGGTCGGCGGCGTCGTCCAGCAAAACGCGCAAAATATCTTCCAGCGCCGGCAGGTCCCCGGTCAGCGGCGAAGCGTCAAAGCTGTCGCGCTGCAAAACCTCCAGCAGGCGGTTTGTTGCCCAGATCTCGTCCTGCGCGCCGATCAGCGCGTTTGCCCTGGCATAGGCGACCAGTTGCTTGATTGCGGTATCGATCATCGTCATCCCTCCGAATGTAGATTACGTTCATTATAGCGCAGAAGTTTGCGCAAGAAAAGAGGGTTTGTGTAAAAAAATTGTGACGGTTTGGAATTTTCGGAATAGGATGAACTGATACGAGCCTTTGACCAACTGCTTGTTTTTACAGTCAGATGATTTGAAAGCAGTTGGCCGGAGCAGCGTATGAACCCGACCGGGGCGCCTTGCTTTTGTGCGCCCCGGCGACCCAGGAGGATTCCCCATGTCAAATACCGGCATTCAGACCGATTTTTTTCTTGGCGCAAACACGCCGCGCGGCTTCGTTTCGCTGTTTGACGAGCTGCACGATCCCTATCGCGACCATCGGCTCTATATCATCAAGGGCGGGCCGGGCTGCGGAAAATCCACACTGATGAAGCGCGTGGCGGCCGAGGCGCTTTCACGCGGCGTTTCGGCCGAACGGATCCACTGCGGCAGCGACCCCGACAGTCTGGACGGCGTGCTGCTGCCGAAGATGGGCGTTTCAATCTGCGACGGCACCGCGCCGCATGTGGTGGAGCCGACCTTTCCCGGCGCGACCGAGGTGCTGGTGGACCTTGGCCGGTTCTGGAACACCGACCGCCTGATGGCCCGCGTTGCCGACGTGCGCCGCTATACGCTGGAGTGCGCCATCTATCAGCGCCGCTGCACCCGGCTGCTGCAGGCCGCGGGCGCGCTGAACGAAAACATCCGCCGCGCCGTGGCGCCGCATCTGAATGAAGAAAAGCTTTACGGTTATGCGCTGCGCTTTTGTCAGCGGGAACTGCCGAAACAAAAGAACCCGGCGCCCGGGCGAAAGCTGACGCGGTACCTTTCGGGCGTGACGCCAAAGGGACGCGTCTTTTTTTCGGGAACCGTGCAGACGCTGGCCGACCGTGTTGTCGCCGTGGCAGATGAGACCGGCGTTGCTGCCGGCGCGCTGATCGAGCAGATCGGCGCACGCGCGCTGGCCATGGGGTATGACGCCGTGTTTTGCCGCTGCCCGCTTGCGCCCGACGGGGAAAGCGAGCACCTGATTTTGCCGCAGGTTTCGCTGGCGGTGGTCACACAGAAGCGGCTGCACGGCGATGCGATTGCGCCGTGGCGGACGATCCATGCCCGCCGGTTCTTTTCGGACGATCTGCTTTCGCAGACCCGCGCGCGCCGCGCCTTTGACCAAAAGCTGATCCGCTCCCTTTTGCAGGAGGCGGTTGCCCAGCAGCGGCAGGCCAAGGCGTCGCACGACAAGCTGGAGCAGGTCTATGGCGACGCGATGGATTTTGACGCGCTGGAAGCGTTTGCGGCGGATTTTTGCCGGCGACTGTTTGCGTCGCCACGCGGGCCGGGCAGAGGGTAATTTTTCGGCGTCGGAAATTTTTTGTTGACAAAACGACAATTTTCCTGTATCTTTATGGAAAGGTCGATTGACAGACCGCAGATGCGGTCTGCGGCCGCCCAAAAAGGAGACGTTGATGTATGAACAAAAAAATACAGGCTGTGATCGCCGTGGTCGTTGCCGTCTGGCTGTTTGTGATGGGCTTTGAATTCGGCAAGTATCACGAAAAGAAATCTGCGGCAAAGGAGCCCACGGCGGCCGCCGCAGACGGCGAAAACATTCTGCTGCCGACAGAGACCGAAAAAACGCCGACGGACGATGCCAAAACGACCGGCGCGCCCACGGTGCCGACAGACGCATCCACCGTGCCGACGCTGCCGTCTTTGACGCAGCCGTCAGATGTGACCGTTCCCACCGGCATTGACGACATTGAGACCTATCCGCTGGAGGATGTGCTGCCGACCTTCCCGCTGGAGGACGCGCTGACAACCTATCCCGAGGATCAGACCGCCGCCGCGCCGACCGGGAGCGACGTTGACACATCGGGCGCAGCCGGCGCCGATGCAACCGCCAAAGCGTCCGTGTCAACCTCCGCACCGACAGAAGAACCGACCGCCCCATAATCGCATCCCGACACACAGACTGTTCTGACGGAGCAGTCTGTTTTTTATCGGCCGCGGCGGCGCAGTCTTGCCATTTTGCGGGTTTTGTGGTATAATGCCGCATGGAAAGGAAGGGATCTGCATGAAAAAGATTTTGGTTGCCGGCGCGGGCCATGGCGGTCTGGTCGCGGCGATCCACCTGGCAAAAAACGGTCACGACGTCACCGTTGTGGAGCAAAAGGCACGCGAAGACATGGGCCATGACTGGCACGACTGGTTGGAGTATTCCGCATTTGACGGCGCGGGGATCGCCCGTCCGCCGGAATCGCTGACCCGGAAGGCGGTGCTGCAGGGCTTTTTGAACCCCAGCGGAACCGTGGAGCTGCGCCACGGATACAACGAGACCGCGGTCATCATGGACCGCAAGGACCTGATCGCATATCTGCTGCAGTTGGCCGACGACGCCGGCGTACATCTGCGTTTTGAAACGGAAATCGTGTCTCCGCTGCTCAAGGGCACGGCGGTCAGGGGGCTGATCGTCCGGACCGGTGACGCGCTCACCGCACTGGAAGGCGATCTTTTGATCGACAGCGCCGGGATGAATTCCCCCGTGCGCACCCGGTTGCCCGCCGTGTTCGGTATTGACAACACCATCAACCGGCGCAGCGTGTTTCACGTCTGGCGCGCCTATTATGAAAACACCGACGGCGCCGTCAACGACCCGCCGTATACCATCCACCTGTTTCACTGCAACCGTCCCGGCATCGACTGGGCCATCACGGAAAAGGACTATGTGGATATCCTTGTGGGTAAATTCAGTCAGTCCGGCGAGCTGACGCAAACGGATGTGGACGAGGCCCTGGCCGCGTTCCGCAAGACATATCCTTATATCGGTGAAACCATCGTGCGCGGCGGCTCGTTTGAAGACATCCCGATCTCGCGCATGCTGCCGCTGATCGTGGCTGACGGGTACGCGGCCGTCGGCGACAGCGCCGGCATGACTGTGCCGCTCAACGGCAGCGGCATCATCCTGAGCATGAACGCCGGCAAAATTTTGGCCGACACGGTGAACGCCATCGACGGGCCCTGCACCAAAGCCGCCCTTTGGCCGTATGAATACGAATACTTTATGAAGCACGGCAAGGACCTGGTGATGATCGACATCATCAAAACGCTGTTCACCTATGTCAAGGGGGAAGACATCGACTATCTGACCGAAAAAAAGATCCTCACGTCCGACCAGCTCAGCGTGGCCGACAGCGGGTCGCTCAATCTGTCTGCGCAGTACATTCTGAACCTCATCGTCACGGGCGTTCCGCTGTTGAAGCTGGTGCCCGCCGCCGTGCGGTGTTTCAAGACGCTGCCGCTGGTGCCGTTTGTCTGCGGCGCCATCCCGAAAGACTTTGACGAAGAAAAGGTCCGCCGCTGGATAAAGCGGTACCGCGCATTATAAAAAGAAAGCAATAAAAGCAGGGCGCAGAGGTTTCTCTATGTCCTGCTTTCGATCTATCCGATGTTGTTTTTCTGTTTGCTCTTCGCGAAATGCGACAGCCCCTCGATTTATCGTTTCAGCGCGTCGATCCGTTCAAACTGCGCTGTCCAGAAATCGTGGAGAGCGGCCATGTCGCCGTCCAGACCGATCGGCGTGCCGTGATCGCCGCGGATCGGCTGCGCAACATACCACACGCCGCGCTCCAGCGTTTTCGGCGCTTCATCGGTCGGCAGCTCTTTGTGCGGCTCGCCGCCCGGATACAGGGCAGAGATGACGTTGACCAGCCCGTCGTTCGGCAGCCAGGCGTCGCCGATCTCGATGCCGCCCGGCGTGGTGCCGGTGTAAAGACCGATGGCGGTGGCGGTGGGCATCAGCAGAGGGTTCGTATCTTTGTCCGGAATCTCGTAACCCAGCAGCAGCCCCTCCTGGGTGGTGCGGTATGCAAAGGAAAAATAATACACGCTGTCCACGGTGCCGATGGTGCTGCCCAGCGCCTTTGCGCCGTCCGGCGACAGGTCATAGCCGGCGTTGTCGGTGCCCAGACGGAAGAAGGACGTAACGGCGTCCTTTTGCGCCTGGGTCCCGCTGACCGCTGCAATGTCAAACTGGTCCAGCATAAAATCAAACGGTGTATCCGGCGTTGAGATCACGCCGGCGAATTTGAACAGCACATCAAACAATGTTTTTGTCAGGTCGATGCCAAACAGTGCGGCCGGGGCGTTCAGCGCGCAGGTCAGCGACGTGCCGTCGTGCGGCGTTGCAAGCGTGGTCACGCTGTGGACCCAGTCGCCTTTTCCGCCGGTGAACAGGGGAGAGGTCTCGCGCCCGGTGGCCTGCCGCTCCGCGTCGCTGCCGTTGGCCAGCAGCCAGGTCAGCAGCCGCGCCGTTGTTCCGCCGTAGGAGTGGCCCACCAGATTGATCTTGACCAACTGGCCGCCGTTTTTCTTTTGCCCCCAGTCGGGCACCAGCGCCGTGTCATAGCTGCGGCCGAAGCGGGCGTGACCGTGCTGCTTGGCATGTGCTTCGCCGTAATCGACCGTGGTGCCGGTCAGTTGGGCATACAATTCGCACGCGCGGTCCCAGGTGCTGGAGATCGGTCCCACGCGCGGCGCGACCACGTCATACCCCGCGCTGCGCAGGTCGGCCGCCAGATCGCCGGCCGTGCCGCCCCAATAGGGCGTGGCGCCGTCGCCTTCCCCCCAGCTTCCAAGCCCGTGCACCAGAACATAGGGGTATTGCACCTTGCCGCCGTGCAGCGCCCACCACAGCGGCTTGATGCCGCCGAAGCCCCACACGGCGCCCACGATCGCCGCCAAAAGGCAAACCGCAACGGCCAGCGCGATGATGCGCCGGGACAGTCTTTTTTTCTTTTTTTTCTTTTGTTCACGGCGGTGTTTTTCTTTAGCCGCGGTGCGGCGCGCCCCGTCGGCCAGGGTGCCCACAGACCAGACGTCGCCGTCGTCTTCATCGGTCGGCGCGGTCAGCTCCTGTGTGGCCTCGTCCTGCGCGGTCGGCGGCCCGGCCGGTTCCGGCGGCGCGGCGGCGACCCGGGTCGGTGCGCAGGTTGTGCCCTGCGGCTGCGCTGCGGGGCGGTCTGTGTCCTTTGTCTGTGCCGGGTCGGTCGGCACGGCCTCCTGCGGCGTGTCTTCTGCGGCCTCGGTGTCTGCCGGCGGGTCGGGCTCTGCCGGTGCATCCGGTGTTGCAGGCGGGTCGGCTGATTCCGGCGCATCGGCGATTTCGGTTCCTTTGATCAGGTGATCGATCGACACGTCAAAGACTTCGCTGATGCGAGACAGCTTTTCAATGTCCGGCAAACTTACGCCGGATTCCCATTTTGAAACGGACTGGCGCGAAACGCCCAGTTTTTCGGCAAAGGCCTCCTGCGACAGGCCCTGCTGCTTGCGCAGATTTGCAATGCGATCTCCAAGATTCATAGCACACGCCCCTTTTTATCGGTTTGGATCGTTGCTCTCATTATAGCATGGACGGCGGATTCCTGCAAGCAACTGTTCTTTCCATTTTCAAAAAAATATGCAACCGGCGGTTGCGGCGGCTGATCTTTTCCACTTTGTGCTTGACTTGCGTGGAAAACTATTATACAATAATAATAACAGATGAAAGGGAGTGGTTCCATGCGTACTGTCTTTTTAAAAATCCTGACCGTTATTTCTTCACTTATCATGCTGGTCACCGCGCCGGGCGGCAGCATCCGTCAGCCGCTGGCGTCGCGGCGCTGCCCCGCGTTTTACGGCACGGCGGCGGTCGCGAAGCCCTTGCCGGCGATCAGCGTGCCCCAGCACCCGTATCTTGCGCCGGAAAACACCAACGGGATGCACGGCAATTCCTACAACACCGGCACCTATGATTACTGCGGCCCGCTCGGGGTGAACCCCGTGGTCAAAAGCCGCGCGATGAACGTGTTCGGCGGGCTGGTCGCCACGCTGATGTTTGACTCTCAGGGGCGCATCATGTGCATCTCCGGCAACGTGGTGGGCTTTCGTCTGCTGCTGCTGGACGCCGATACGCTCGAGATTCTGGCCGAAACCCGGCTGCCGCAGCGGGCGTCCACGCGGGAATTTTTCAAGACGCTGGATTTCAGCAACATCTCGGAGGATACCTCCGGCGGGGCGTACTGCCACCTGCTGAAGGGCGACCGCCCCATCATCGGCAATTCCGACAACGTGATCCAGATCTTTTATATCGATGAAAGCAGCGGCAAGCCCGAATGGAAGGTTGAGGCGGAATATGACATTGCGCCGGTTCTGGAGGCCGGGGCCTTTATCACCGACGCGATCCCCGACTTTGCGGGCAACATCTGGTTTGTGACGCGGCCGGGCGACGTCGGCTTTGTGGACGCCGAAACCAAAGAAGTGCATCTGATGCGCCTGGACGGCGAAGAGATCCAGAACACGCTGGCCATCTGTGCCGACGGGATCTATATTGTGTCGGACTATGCCATGTACCGCTTTGAAATTCAGAATGGCGAACCGGTCTATACCTGGCGCACGGAGTATGACCGCGGCGTGCACACCAAGCCCGGCGCGATCAATCAGGGCAGCGGCACCACGCCCACGCTGCTGGACGTGCCGTGCAGCGACGGCAGCGTGCGCAAGCTGTGCGCCATCACCGACAATGCCGACGACCGCGTGAACCTGGTGGTCTATGACCGCGACACGGGCGAGGCCATTGTGACCGAGCCGCTGTTTGCGTCCGGCCACAGCGTCAGCGAAAACTCCATCATTGCCCACGGCCGGTCGTTCATCATTGAAAACAACTATTCCGAAAGCGGCGCCGGCTTTTTGGTCCGCGACCCGCAAAGCGACCCCGGCGTGACGCGCATCGACATGAACGCCGACTGCACCGGCTGCGAGGTGGTGTGGGAAAGCGACGAGGCCTCTGCCACCGTGGTGCCAAAGCTGTCTGCCGGCAACGGACTGGTGTATCTTTACACCCGCGTGCAGAACGACGATATTCCGAAGCGGACCGTTGCGTGGTACTTCACGGCCATCGACTTTGAAACGGGCGAAACCGTTTACAAGGTCTTCACCGGCACGGGGCGCAACTGGAACAACAGCTACGGCCCCATCACCATCGGGCCCAACGGCGCGGCCTATGTGGGCGTGTTCAACGGGCTGGTGTCGATTGCCGACGGCAAATAACAGCTATGAAAACGCCCGCTGACCGTGCGGGGTTGAAAACCGAAGTACACAGACAAAACCCGCGGCGGAATACATTTGTATTGTGCGGTGGGGTTTAAACATCATGAAAGGACGGATCGTTCGATGAAAAAAAAGGCTGTTTCCATTCTGCTTATTGTCATCCTGATGCTGTTGCAGTGCGGTGCTGCAACCACAGCGAAAGACGCCGCCGCTGCCAGACTGCCAAAGCTTGTGCCGGCAAAGATTCCTGCGCGGCAATGGCAGCTTGACGTCACCTTTCCCGACTGGAAGGGCAGCGTCAACACAGCGTTTGCCGTCAACAACCGCGTCGGCTTTTACGGGTACGCGGGGCAGGGCGTGCTGTATCTGCAGCCGGACAAGGACTGCGGCGCGTTTTCGCTTTATCTCAACGGAAAGCGTGTGCCCACCAAAGGCGCTGTTCCCGGAACCGCGTACAAGCTGAACATGTCTGCGCTCACGGTGAACGGCCTGAACACGCTGCAGGTGAGCGATATCAAAGCGGGCACGGTCCGCGTCTGCGTGGCTTATCCCACGGTGATCGGCGGAACCCTGAAGGACGTCGGTCTGTCACAGTACGCGCTGGACACGATCGATCAGATCATTTCGTCCGATATCCGAAACGGCTTTTCCAGTGCCCAGCTTGCCATTGTCAAGGACGGGCGGCTGGTTTATGAAAATGCGTGGGGCAATGTGCAGACCTATGATGAAAAGGGGAACCCGGTCAAAACTGCGCCCGTGACGACAGAGACCCTGTATGACCTGGCTTCAAACACAAAAATGTACAGCGTGAACTATGCCATCCAATATCTGTTGACCAAGGGAAAAATCAATCTGGATACCAGAATCGTTGACATCCTCGGCATGGCGTTTGCCGAAAAAACCATCGATATCAACTATGACGGCTACAATCATGTTTCGCTCGCGACCAACAAAGCGTGGAAAGCGAAGCTGACGATCCGCGACTTGCTGAAACATCAGGGCGGGTTCCCGGCGGGGCCGCAATATTTCAATGACCGCTACGACTGCGCTTCGCAATATTTTGATTCCGACAAAGGCAATGTGCTCTATGCCGGCACCGGCGCCGACGAAGCAACCCGGAGAAAGACGCTGCGGCAGATTTTTCGGACCCCGCTGATGTATGAACCCGGCACACAGACGGTTTACAGCGATGTGGATTATATGGTGCTTTGTTTCTGTGTGGAAGCGATCACGGGGAAATCTTTGAGTACGTTTTTATCCAAGGTGTTCTGGAAACCGATGGGGCTCAGGCACATCACCTTCAATCCCCTGCGCAGCGGCTTTACCAAAGACGACTGCGCTGCCACCGAGCTGATGGGCAACAGCCGCGACGGAAATCTGCATTATACCAACGTCCGCACCAAAACGCTGCAGGGCGAAGTGCATGACCCGAACGCTTATTTTTGCATGAACGGCATCTCAGGCCATGCGGGGCTGTTTGCCAACGCGACCGACCTTGCAAAGCTGGCGTCCGTCATGCTGACCGGCGGCTATGGAAAATATCAATACTTTTCGCGCGATGTGATCGACATGTTCACCGCACCGAAGCATGAGGATTACACCTATTACGGCCTTGGCTGGTGGCGCGAGGGCGACCACGGCCGGGACCGCTACTTCGGCTCCGCGTCGCGCAGCAATCTGTTTGGGCACCAGGGCTTTACCGGGACGCTGACGGTCATCGACCCGGAAGAGAACCTTGTGATTGTGCTGCTGACCAATAAGATTCACAGCAAGCTTGTGCCCGGCGACACCACGCTGAACCAGTACAGCGGCAATCTCTATACCACGGCGACGCTCGGTTTTGCAACCGTGATCATCGAAATGGGGCTGGAGCCCGGCGGGGGGACCAAAGAGAATTATCAAAGCCTGCTGTATGACATGGTTGCGGACGCCAGACGCAAACTGATCCAGGACGGCATCACCGACCCGAAGCATCCGCAGGCAAAGGCATATAAAGCGCTGAAGCAAGCGGCAAAAACATTTTAAGCAAAGCAAAGCCCGCCGGTTCTGCCGACGGGTTTTAATGATCTCGGGTTTATTTGTTTTGCAGCTTTGCCTTGACAACGCCCTTCGGGTCCTTGATGAGCAGCACCACGACCCAGATCACCAGCGCCAGCGCGATGACCGACAGGCCCAGGAACGTGTCGTTGAGCATGTCGCCCGCTTCCGGCGTGAAATAGTCTGCGCCAAGCTCTTTGTATTCAAAGACAGCGTCGACCAGCCACATAAGGGACGCGCCCCAGAACATCCAGCACAGGACGCCGAGGTTCAGCCCCTTGTCATTTTTGGTGTACCACACGGCTGTGGCGATGACGGCGGCAAAAACAGTCAGCAGCAGCGTCATGCGTTGGCCTCTGCCGGCGACACGGCCCGTTTTTCAATGAGCACAGAAACCGCGACCATCGCAGCCCAGACCACTGTGACCAGGACGGCCATCGTGACGCCCACGGTCATCATTTCACCCAGCATCTCTGAAACGGCTTCCGGTCCTTCGGTCGCCGCCGTCAGGAAGGGGAAGAACGGTTGAATCTCTCCGTGCCACAGGTGCTCAAACGCCAGCAGAATGACGCCGCCCCAAAGCAGACCGGCCAGCCAGAACAGCTTGCGCGAAAAGCCGGCGGGCGCTTTGGTTTCCATCGCTGCCGCGGATTTGTTGTTCAGCTTGATGGTGGATTCATACTTGACTTGTTCGTGCTTTTTGAGAATGAGGGCGGCTGCCGTGACGACAATCGCCTCTGTTCCCGGAACGAGGAAACATGCCATGATTCAAAACTCCTTTACGATAATAAATTTGTATTTTCATTATATCTTAGAAAAATGACGGAGACAAGCCCCCACGGGGGATGAATTTTACCGAAACGCGCCGGCCCCCTTGCATTTGCGAAACAAATGTGCTATACTTTCAGTATCTTCCTGAAAGGACGTGACGGATTTGAAAGCGCCGCTTGCGGATCGCATCCGCCCGAAAACGATCGACGAAATGGTCGGCCAGCCGCACCTGCTGGGGCAGGGCAAGCCGCTGCGGGCGATCATCGAAACCGGCGAGCTGCCGAATCTGGTGTTTTACGGCCCGTCCGGCGTGGGCAAAACCACGCTGGCCACGATTATCGCCGCAACCACCAATCGAAAATTTCACAAGCTCAACGGCACGGTTGCGTCCACGGCGGACGTCAAGGCCATCGTTGCGGAGCTGGACACCCTTGCCGCGCCGAACGGGATTTTGCTGTATCTCGACGAAATTCAGTATTTCAACAAAAAGCAGCAGCAGACACTGCTGGACTATATCGAGCGCGGCGAGATCACGCTGATCGCGTCCACGACCGAGAACCCGTATTTTTATATCCACAACGCGATCCTCAGCCGGTCCACGGTGTTTGAGTTCAAAAGCGTCACGGCAGAAGAGATCCTTCCCGCCGTGCAGCGGGCGTTTGACTTTTTGTCGGCGGAGCGCGGTGTGCCGATCAGGGCAGAGGACGGCGCGGCGCGGCACATTGCGTTTTCCTGCGGGGGCGACGTGCGCAAGGCGATGAACGCCTGCGAGCTGTGCGTGCTGAGCGCGGGCGTGACAGACGGTGAAATCCGCATTACAATGGAGCAGGCGCGCGCCCTGACGCAAAAAAGCGCCATGAAGTATGACAAGGATGGCGACGAGCATTACGACATTTTGTCCGCGTTTCAAAAGTCCATGCGCGGGTCCGATGCCAACGCGGCGCTGCATTATCTGGCGCGGCTGCTGGAGGCGGGCGATCTGCCGTCTGCCATGCGGCGGCTGATGGTCTGCGCCTGTGAAGACGTCGGTCTGGCGTACCCGATGATCATTCCGATCGTCAAGGCGGCATGCGACGCGGCGCTGATGGTCGGTCTGCCGGAGGCGCGCATCCCCCTGGCGGACGCGGTGGTTCTGGTCTGCAACAGTCCAAAGTCCAATTCCGCCTATCTTGCGTATGACGCGGCGGCGCGCGATCTGCGCCGGGGCAGGAGCGGCCCCATCCCGCGCCAACTGCAGAACAAACACTATGACGGTGAAGACAACCCGAACAAGGGGCAGTTTTATCAGTACCCCCACGATTTTCCGAACCACTATGTTGCGCAGCAATATCTGCCGGATGAGATCAAAGACCGGGTGTACTATGTGCCGCAGGACAACAAAAACGAGCAGGCGGCAAAGGCGTATTGGGATAAAATCAAGGGAACAGGCAAAGAATAAATGCGATGGCCGGGCGGCGCAGACGGGTGTGCCGCCGCGCCGGTCTGCGTCACCCGGGGACGTCGCAAAAACGCGCAAAGAAAAGTAAAAATTTTTTAAAAAACCTATTGACAATTTGAAGCGGATAGCATATAATATTCGAGCGTTGCAGGTTGCAGCGGTATATGGCGGCATAGCTCAGTTGGCTAGAGCATTCGGTTCATACCCGGAGTGTCGTAGGTTCGAATCCCACTGCCGCTACCATTTTACAATAAGAGCCTCGGCTCTTCACATATAAACAACAAGAGCTCCGGCTCTTCACATACAACAACAAGAACTTCGGTTCTTTACATATAAAAAGCAAGAGCTCCGCACAGCGTCTCTTCACATAGATCATGGCCCGGTGGTCAAGCGGTTAAGACACCGCCCTTTCACGGCGGTAACACGAGTTCGATTCTCGTCCGGGTCACCACGACGGTTCGTCCAAGAGGGCGAGCCGTTTTTTTTCATGCTGTGCTTGACGAGAATCGAACAGGGCGTGAGCGCAGCGAAAGAAACAGTCCGGTGGACTGTTTCGGCGCCCGCGTGCGTGCCGTAGGCGCGGCAGCGCCGTAACGGGCGATTCTCGTCCGGGTCACCACGACGGTTCGTCCAAGAGG
>JAFRUA010000053.1 GCA_017434855.1 Clostridia bacterium | reverse complement strand
TCTGATTCTCGGCTTCCGCCTCGGTCGGCGCTTCGCTTCGCGAGGTCTCCACTGGAGACCCGCACCCTTCGGCAGAGGTCTCCACCGGAGACCCGCACCGCGTACCAAAAAAGAAACACGGCAGTCACCTGTGCGTCCCTTCGCGGCGCAAACAAAAAAAGGTCGCGAAGATTGCCCCCTCAGCTTCGCTGCGCTCGGCAGCTCCCCCAAAGGGGGCGCCTTGCGATGTGGCACCTGCGGTGCAATCAGATCCCGCGACCGCAATTCCGCATTCCGAATTTCAACCGTGCACTCTCCACTCTCAATAAACAGGAGGCGATTTTATGAATCCCATCCAACGGCTGGTGGTCAAGGTCGGAACGTCCACGTTGACCTATGCCACCGGAAAAACCAATCTGCGGCGCATGTCGCAGCTTTGCGCCGTGCTGGCGGATTTTCACAACGCCGGGCTGGACGTTGTGCTTGTGACGTCGGGCGCCATCGGCGTCGGCGTGGGGCGGCTGGGCCTTTCCGAAAAGCCGCAGGACATCCCCGGGCGGCAGGCGGCGGCCTGTGTGGGCCAGTGTGAGCTGATGTTCATGTATGACAAATTTTTCGGCGAATACGGGCAAAAGATCGGTCAGCTTCTGGTGACCAAGAGCGACTTTGAGGACCCGGTGCGCTGTGAAAACCTGACGAATGCGTTTGAGATGCTGTTTCATTTCGGCGCCATTCCCGTGGTCAACGAAAACGACAGCGTGGCCACGGAAGAGATCGTCTTCGGCGACAACGACAGCCTGTCCGCCGCGGTGGCAACATTGATCCATGCCGACGCGCTGGTGATTCTGTCTGACATTGACGGGCTGTTCAGCGCGGACCCGCAAAAGGACCCGGACGCGGTGCTGATCCCCGTGGTTGAAACTGTCACGCCGGAGCTGGAAGCGCTGTGCGGCGGCGCGGGCTCTGCACGCGGCACGGGCGGCATGGTCACCAAGCTGCATGCCGCAAAGCACGCCACGGCGGCCGGGGTGCCGGTGATCGTCACCAACGGCAGCCATCCGCAGGACCTTTATCGCCTGATCGACGGGCACCATATCGGAACCTTATTTAAAGCAATGCAGGAGGATGTTTGACATGCTGGAAACCCTTGGAAAACGCGCAAAGGCCGCGTCGCGCATTTTGATGACCGCGACCACGGACCAAAAGAACAATGCCCTGACCGCCATTGCTGCGGCGTTTGAAGCGAACGCAGCAAAAATCCTTGCCGCGAACAAAGAGGACCTGGCGGCCGCCGAAGCAAACGGCATGTCCGGCGCCATGCTGGACCGCCTGCGCCTGAACGACGCGCGGGTGGCGGCGCTGAGCGACGCGATGCGTCAGGTTGCCGCGCTGGACGACCCTGTGGGCAAAACGCTGGACGGCACCACGCGGCCCAACGGTCTGGTGATCGAAAAGGTGAGCGTGCCCCTGGGCGTGATTGCCGTGATCTTTGAGGCTCGGCCCAACGTGACCGCAGAGGCGGCGGCCCTTTGTCTCAAGAGCGGCAACGCCGTGATTCTGCGCGGCGGCAAAGAGGCCTTCCGCTCCAACGCCGCGATCACCGCCGTGATGCGTGAAGCGATCGAACGCACGGGTCTGCCGGCCGACTGTGTGCAGCTGGTGACGGATACCTCGCGCGAAAGCGCGGCGGCGCTGATGAAGCTCAGCGGTTATGTGGACGTGCTGATCCCGCGCGGCGGGGCGGGGCTGATCCGCGCCTGTGTGGAAAACGCGACGGTGCCCCTGATCGAAACCGGTACCGGCAACTGCCACATTTATGTGGACGACAGCGCCGACCCTGACATGGCGGTGAACGTGATCTATAACGCAAAGGTGTCGCGCCCGTCGGTCTGCAACGCCTGTGAAAGCCTGGTCATCCATTCCGCAGCGGCAAACGAGGTGCTGCCGCGCATCAAAGCAAAGCTGGACGCCGCCGGCGTTGTGATCCACGGCGACGACCGCACGGCGGCGATTCTGCCCGACGTGATTCCCGCGACCGAAGCGGATTACGGCAAAGAGTACCTCGGCTATGAGATCAGCGTCAGGGTGGTCGATTCCATCGAAGACGCCGTGGCCCACATCATGCAGTATTCGACCGGCCACAGCGAGTGCATCATCACGCAAAGCTATGCGCACAGCCAGTACTTCCTGTCGCATGTGGACGCGGCGGCCGTCTATGTCAACGCCTCCACACGGTTCACCGACGGCGGCGAATTCGGCTTTGGCGCCGAGATCGGCATCTCTACCCAAAAGCTGCACGCCCGCGGCCCGCTGGGTCTGCGCCAGCTCACCAGTGAAAAATATCTGATCCGCGGCAACGGGCAGGTGCGATAATTCAAGCAAAGTTGAAAAAGCCGTCACAAGTTTAACACAATGCCAACGTATAATAGACGCAGCATTGACCCATATTATGACGATAGCAAAGGAGACTGCAGTATGTTCACAGATTTTTTTCTGGGTGTATTCAAAACGCTTCTGACGTTTGACTGGTTCTCATTCTTTGGCGGCGCCAAAGAAGTGGTCGACATCATCTGGAAATCGCTGAGCGAGAACTATGGCCCGCTTTTTGAGCAATTCCAGAAAAACAAAACCGAAGAATAACAGACAAAACCAAAGACAACCCGTGGCGCCCGGCATTTGCCGGGTCCATTTTTTTCAAAAAGTCTTGCATTTCTGTGCCGCCTATGATACTATTTATTAAATGGGTCTCTTTGGAATCTGCACCGCGCAGCCGGCTCGAGCTTTCAGAGTGCCCATGGGATTGGGGATATCATATTGAGGAGAGGCAACCATGGAGGAAAGCATCGCTTTGGCCGATCAGGCAGCGGTCGGTGCAAGCATAGATGAAAAGCAGCGGCGCAGGCAGGCCCTGCGGTATGCGAACCTGTTCTGGCTGTTTCTGGCGGGCAATGTGCTGGGCGTGCTGCTGGAAGGCGTGTGGAGCATCGGCGTGCTGGGTCACTGGGAAACGCATGTCACCATGCTGTGGGGTCCGTTCAACATTGTGTACGGCATCGGCGCGGTTTTTATGTACATCGCGGCGGTGCTGCTGGAAAAGAAGTCGCCGGTCATCAATTTTCTGGTGCTGGCGGCGGTCGGCTCCACGGTGGAATATCTGGTCGCGGTGTTTCAGGAGCGGGTGTTCCATTCCGTTTCCTGGGATTACAGCAACCACCCGTTTGATCTGAACGGAAAGATCAGTCTGCCCATCACCCTGATGTGGGGCGCGCTGGGCGTGCTGTTTGCAAAGCTGATGCTGCCGGTGCTGAAAAAGGTGCTGCCGCTTCTGAACAGGAACTGGCTGAACGTCGCCTGTGCCGTGCTGTCGGTGCTGATCGCGCTCGACATGCTGGCGAGTTTGATTCTGCTGTACCGTTGGGGCTGGTATATGACAGGGCATTCGCAGAACGCGGTGCTTCAGGCGATCGACCGGCACTGCACAGATGACTTTATGGCAAAACGGTTTGTGGAATGGACGCGGCTGCTTGCGGCCGGCTTTCGGTGAATCGGTTTGCACCCGGGTTCAACAACAGTGATTTAGAGATTCCCTGCGTGTGACAATACTACAGAAGGGGACCGGCAGCGCGGCGTTTTGCCCGGCGCCGCACGGGACCGATGCGCGCTGTGCGCTAAGATCAAAGGAGGCACCCTTTTGAAAAAAGAAATCAACGGCCTGAACATCAACTATCTTTGCGAGGGCAGCGGCCCGCCGGTGCTTTTGCTGCACGGTTGGGGCGCCAACATCACGCTCTTTCGCGGGATCGTCGATCTTTTGAAATCAAGCTACACGGTCCTGGCGCCGGACCTGCCCGGCTTCGGCGAAAGCGACGAACCGCCGGCGCCCTGGTGTGTGGACGATTATGTGGACTTTGTGCTTGACTTTTTAAAGGACTTTCCGACCGAAAAGCTCATCGTGCTGGGGCATTCCTTCGGCGGGCGGGTCATCATCAAGCTCGCTTCGCGCGAAACGCCGTTCACGCTTGAAAAGGTCATTCTGGTGGACGCCGCCGGCGTCAAGCCGAAAAAGACGCTGCGGCAAAAAATCCGCCAGCGCCTGTTTAAAATCGGAAAGCGCCTGTTGTCGCTTCGCCTTGTCAAAAAGCTGTTTCCGAACGCGCTGGAAAATTTGCGCAAGCGCAGCGGGTCTGCGGATTACAACGCCGCGTCGCCCCTGATGCGCCAGACGCTGGTGCGCGTGGTCAACGAGGACCTGTGCGATCTGATGCCGAACGTGACGTGCCCGGCGCTGCTCATCTGGGGCGTCAATGACGACGCAACCCCCCTGGCCGACGGGCAGACGATGGAGCGCCTGATGCCCGAGGCCGCGCTGGTCAAAATCGAAAACGCGGGGCACTATTCCTTTTTGGAACAGCCCGCGCTGGTGCAGCGCATCCTCGCGTCATTTCTCAATGTGAAGTAAGGAGAGAACCCATGATCATTGCTTTGCTTTATGCGCTGAACGCGGCGGCGTTCCTGGCGGCATTCATTCTGTCGCAGATCGATTCGCTGCATTTCTTTCAGCTCAATTCCTATCGCTTTGACACCCATTTCAAATGGATCTTTAAAAATTTCAGCCGCTATCTGCCGCACAACATTCTGACCGTGCTGATGCTGATCGCGGTGCTGTTTGAGTATTCGATCCAGCTCAAGCTGATCGTGACGCTGCCGCTGTTTTTGCTGGCAATCTATTATGAGCGGCCCAAAAAGGCGAAAAAGCCGCTGGTCTATACCGCGCGCGTCAAGCGTATGCTGGTCACCACAGGCGTGCTGCTTTGCGCGGGTCTGGCGCTGTGCACCCTGACCTATATTTCGCTGTTTGACAACCAGCCGCTGCTGCAGCCCGGCAAAGAGACCTATGCGCTGGTGATCCTGATCCTGATGTATGGCTTTTCCCAGTTCGTTGTGCTGATCGTGAACCTGGTCAACAAGCCGATGGAAAAGAGCATCAATCTGCATTATACGCTGGACGCCAAGCGCATTCTGCGTGCGTGCGACGGCCTTGTCGTGATCGGCGTGACCGGCAGCTACGGCAAAACCAGCGTCAAGTATTATCTCAACACGCTTTTGCGCGCGAAGTACAATGTGCTCATGACGCCGGAAAGCTACAACACCCCCATGGGCGTGGTCAAGACGATCCGCGGTTCGCTGAAGCCGACGCACGAGATCTTCATCTGTGAAATGGGCGCCAAATGGGTCGGCGACATCAAAGAGCTGTGCAACATCGTGCACCCGCACCACGGCGTCATCACCTCCATCGGTCCCCAGCATCTGGAGACCTTCAAATCGCTTGAACGGGTGATGAAGACCAAGTTTGAGCTGGCAGACGCCCTGCCGGAGCACGGCATGCTCTTTCTCAACGGCGATGACGAAAACATCCGCGCCCACGGCTGCAACCGCCCCTATTTTACCTATACCATCGGCGGGCGGGGCAACTATACCGCCACGGACGTTTCGGTCTCTGACCGCGGCACGACCTTTACCGTGACGGCGCCGAACGGCGAACGCGAGACCTATTCCACCCGGCTGATCGGCCGCCACAATGTGCTCAACATCACCGGCGCGATCGCCGTGGCCAACCAGATGGGCATTCCGCTGGCGGACCTGAAGGGGCAGGTGCGCAAGCTGGAGGGCGCGCCCCACCGGCTGGAGCTTTCGGAAAAGAACGGCGTGACGATCATCGACGACGCCTATAACGCCAACCCCAGCGGCACCAAAGCCGCGCTGGAGGCGCTTTCGCTCTTTGACGGCTACAAGATTCTGGTGACGCCGGGCATGGTGGAGCTGGGCGAGCAGCAGGAGGAGCTCAACCGCGTCTTTGGCGAGAACGCGGCCGCCGTGTGCGATTATGTGGTGCTGGTCGGGCAAAAGCAGGCGGTGCCCATCGCCGCGGGCCTGAAGGCCAGGGCGTACCCGGACGAAAAGATGTTTGTGGCAGACACCATCCAGCAGGCGCTGGCGCATGTCTATGCCCTGACCACCGACGGCAGGAAAAAGGTCATCCTTTTGGAAAACGACCTGCCCGACAACTATTGAGGAGGAACCCGGTATGAAAATCAAAGTCGGCGTCTTTTTCGGCGGCAAAAGCGTGGAGCATGAGATCTCGATCATCTCTGCCCTGCAGGCCGTGCGCAGCCTGAACAAAGAAAAATATGACGTGACGCCCATCTATATCACAAAGGACAACGCCTTTTACATCGGCGCGCGCATCGGCGACATCGAAGCCTATCGCGGCAGCATCCCCGCGCTGCTCAAAGACAGCCAGCGGGTGGTCCCGGTCAACGACGGCCGCAGTGTCAAGCTGCTGCGGTACCCGGCCAAGGCGTTTTCCAAGCCCGTGGTCGGTGAGATCGACGTCGCCTTTCCCATTGTGCACGGCACAAACGTGGAGGACGGCACGCTGCAGGGCTATTTCAAAATGCTGAACCTGCCCTATGTCGGCTGCGACGTGCTTTCGTCTGCCCTGGGCATGGATAAATACGCGATGAAGACCGTGCTGAAGGATAACGGCATCCCCGTGCTGGACTGCCGCGTGTTCACCGCCGCGCAGTATGACGCCGATAACGACGCCGTGGCCAATGCCATCGAGGGCGCTTTCAAGTACCCCGTGATCGTCAAGCCCGTCAACCTCGGCTCATCCATCGGCATTTCCAAGGCGGGCGACCGCGCCGCGCTGACGGACGCGCTGGATACGGCGTTCTGCTATGCGCAAAAGGTGCTGGTGGAGCCGGCGGTGCAGAACCTGAAAGAGATCAACTGCGCCGTGCTGGGCGACTGTGACGCGGCGATCCCCTCGGAATGCGAGGAGCCCGTGAACGCCGACGAGATTCTGTCCTTTACCGACAAGTATCTGGGCAACGGCAAGACCGGCGCAAAAAAGACCGGCGGCAGCAAGGGCATGGCGACGCTCAGCCGCAAGATTCCGGCCGAGATCACGCCCGAACAAAAACAGACCATTCAGGACTACGCGGTCAAGGCGTTCCGCGTGCTCGGATGCAGCGGCGTGTCGCGCATCGACTTCATGATGGACAAAGTGAGCGGCGACATCTGGCTCAACGAGATCAACACCATCCCCGGCTCGCTGTCGTTCTATCTGTGGGAGCCGGCCGGCGTGCCGTATCCGGAGCTGCTGGACCGCATGATCGCCCTGGCCCTCAAGCGCGAGCGCGAGACCGAAAACGTGACCTATACCTTTGATTCCAACGTGCTGCAGGGCGTGTCGCTGGGCGGCGGCAGCAAGGGCGCGAAGGGGAGCAAGGCGTAAGTGAGCGCGAAGAGTGAAGAATTGAAAATTGAGAATTGTGGTCGCGGGATCTGATTGCACCGCAGGTGCCACATCGCAAGGCGCCCCCTTTGGGGGAGCTGCTGAGCGTTGCAAAGCTGAGGGGGCAATCTTCGCGACCTTTTTTGTTTGCGCCGCGAAGGAATGCACAGGAGACTGCTGCGTTCCTTTTTTCGTACGCGGGGAACAGATACGCTGCGGTGAAGTTCGCCCCGCCGGTTTCACGCGGGCTGCCGATTTCGCGTGGGGACCACGGGTTCCCATTGGGAACCTCGCGCAGCGCAGGACCAACCCACGCGGCAGCGCAGGGTCTGCGTCTGCGGCAAGCAGGGCGTTGACTTTTCACGCGAGGCATGATAAAATGAGCTTAACATGCTAAAAGGGGGACCGCCTTATGAAAAAAGCGTTTGCACGCATCCTTGCCGTGTTGATGCTGCTGTCGTGCTGTCTGACGGCCGCGTCTGCCGCCGGAGAGACGTCAATGAATGCCGAAAACTTTGACCCGGAGGGTGTTCGTTGGAACACATACCATGCTTACATTATCATGCAGTGCCGCCCGTGGTTGTCAGACACGTTCGGCGTGACGCGTGGTTGGGTGCGAACCAAAGAAACACGCAACGGCAGCAGGGTGACTGTCCGTTCCTACGATTCAAGAGGAAACCTGTTGAAAGAAACGGACAGTTCCGGCTTGGTCACGAGCTATGCCTATGACAAAAACGGAAACGTGATCAAGATGTCTGCAAAAAGCAAAGACGGATACATGGTGATCGACGATATGGCGCAAGATATAAAATCCAGAGCGATCACCTATGCCTATGACGCTGCAGGAAAACTGAAAAAAGAAGTGCGGCGGACAGTTTATTTGGATGGATATATCACAAAAGAGACCGTCGCTTATGCCTATGACAACGGCGGGCGTCTGAAAAAAGAAGTGCTGCGCACTGCAGACTGCTGACAAACCCTATGTTTTGCAAGAGGCATAGGGTTGTTTTTTGCTCAGGGCAAGAAAAAAGCCATGTGTTTTACCCACAGCACATGGCGATTTTCTTCATATTTTGTGCGGCGGCGGTAAGCAAACATTGTT
>JAFRUA010000052.1 GCA_017434855.1 Clostridia bacterium | reverse complement strand
GCGGCGGCGGTTCCGGCGGCGCAGCCGATCGAACGCATCGACTTCACGGTACGCAGCGACATTGCCGGGTACACCTACCGAGATTACAAAGCCGTCTTTTCCGTGGAGACCGAAGGCTTTTGCTATCTCTATTCGCCCATCAGCAGCTCCGCAATGACGGCGTACCACGACGGCGCGGCGTACCGCGACAAGTTCCGGACGGGTGAGACCTATCTGCTGAGCATGGCCGTCTATTATCCCGGCGAGCTGGAGCTGGCGGACGACTTCGGCATCTATGCCAACGGGCAAAAGCTGTCTTATGCGCAGAACGAATACGAGATGGTCTATAACCCGGCGTCAAACCAGACGAACCTTGCCATCCGCGTGGAGGTCACCGTGACCGAACCGCAGTCCGGCGGGCAGCCGGGCGAACAGGATGGTTTCTTCGCGTCGCTGCTGGCGATGCTGCGGTCGTTCTTTGAACGCCTTCTGGCGCTGTTCGGTTTGAAATGATGCGTTGCCTGCGCCGGCGGTGACCCCTTTTTGCAGACGCAGCAACAAAACAGGCGATCCCCCGCGGGACCGCCTGTTTCTTACTTTTTCGTATTCTAAGGGTTGGAGACAGCAAATGATGCCTCCGGTTTAATGATACAACCGTATGTACCAACACGTCCTTATTTTCTGCGTCGCTTGCCAAGCGTCACAGCAATCGCAATTTCAAGTGCAGAATATGCGACGGACCAAGCCAAAAATCCCATGGGAAATCCTCCTTTCAATAAAGATTTACCAAGAGGCAACACCTAATTCGCGACTTAGAGTTGCTCTGAGTATTTAAACCGGACCGGAATCGCTTGCTTTGCAAATCGACGAGCGTGTCGTTGGCCATGACAACGTGCGTTTGAATGGGGTATCGCGCGAAAGTGCCTGCTGTGGTTGCAATGGTGAGGGCTTTTCCAGCGTTTGGAGTACCGAACGTGTTCATTGTATATATTATGACCTTTCTTGATTTTGTTGACTAATTATATCATATATTGATTTTAAAAGTCAATAACAAATTATGAAAATCATTACTTTTAAAAGCTTTGTATTGATATAATAAATCAAGAAGGTGAGCATATGATAGATTTCAAAGCGATCGGGCAACGAATCCGCCAACAGCGACAGCTTTATGAGATGACGCAAGAGCAGTTTGCAGAACGGTTGGATATTTCCATTGAGCATTTAAGCCGAATCGAAAACGGTTCACAGCGGCCAAGCCTGCCTTTGTTAGAACGTATGAGCACATTTTTTCAGATAGAGGAAGTTACACTTTTGTTTGGTATTGCTTCGGAAAAAGATCTGGACAAAGTCTTACTCGGCAAAATTGAGGTTTTGCCCGAAGAAAAAAAGGAAGCGTTGCTCAAAATCATTGACTTGATTTCATAAAAACGCAGGCGATCCCCCGCGAGACCGCCTGTTTCGTTCGTTATTGATTTGTTACCATTTGCAAAATCTCTTCTGCGGTTCGTGCGATCTGCGCTTCGCGCGGCATCGTCGCTTCGCCGTCGCCCTTCTGTTTGCCGTAGGCGCCAAAGTTTGCGTGGTTGCCGCCGTCCAGCTCCACCACACGGGTGTCGGGCGCGCTTTTTTGCAGCCCCTTGTCGAGCCGTTTGCGGGTGAGCACTTCATCGTTGCTGCCGTAGATATACAGCACCGGAAAGGCGGCGTCGGAAAGGTCGCTTGCAGAATAGGCGCCAAGCAGGACCAGACCGCTGATCTCCTGTTGGTGCGCCGCCGCAAAGTACGCCGCCATTGCGCCCCCGAGGGAATGTCCCGCGAGATACCAGTGCGCATAGTCGTACGCTTTCATGATCTTCTTCGCCCGGTTCACGCCAAGAAAAGCGTAGCCCAGCGGCATCTTTACCGCGAAGCAGTCCACGCCTGCGGCCGCCAGTGTGCGCAGCAGCGGGGCATAGGCCGTTTCCTCCACCTGTGCGCCGGGATAAAACACCAGCGCGTCCGTTTCGCCCGGGCCGTCAAACAGCACCCCGCCGCGCACGGTCTGCACCGTGACGGACGCATCCGACGTCAGAAAGGCGGTGACGTCTTCGGCATGGTAGCGATAAGGGTTGCTGTCGATCAGGAACACAAGCGTCAACAGCACAATCATTACGGCGAAAAACCAGCTTGCCGCTGTTTTCACAGCTTTGTTTTTCAATCTTCCTGCGCCTCCGCCTTCGGCAGCACCTCCACGCGGACCTTGTCGATGCGCCGGTCTTCAACGCCAAGCACGGTGAGCTTGACGTTTTTGTATTCCACGGTGCTCATGTCGCCGTTTTTCGGCAGGTACCCGAGCCGGCTGATGATGAAGCCGCCGATGGTTTCATAGTCGCCCTCGGGGATCACGCCGTCCACCAGGTCGTTGACCTCCTCCAGGGCGGTCGTGCCGTCCACGGTGAAAAGGTTGTCGTTGACGGCGACGATCTCTTCATCCTCGTCCATGTCATATTCGTCGCGGATGTTGCCGACGATGGCTTCCAGAAGGTCCTCCATCGTGACGATGCCCGCCGTGCCGCCGTATTCATCCACCACGACCGCCATCTGGATGCGCTTTTCGCCCATCTCGTTGAACAGCTCGCCGCAGTTTTTGCTGAACGGTACATAGTACGCCTTGCGCATGACGTCCTTCGGCCCCTTGTCCTTCGGCAGCGAGGAGGAGACATATTTCAAAAGGTCCTTGATATAGATGATGCCGATGATGTTGTCGGGGTCCTCGTGGAACACGGGGATGCGCGAATAGCCCTCTTCGATCGACAGCTTCACCACGTCCTTGAGCGAATCGGTGTCCTCCACCGCCATCATGTCGGTGCGGTGGGTCATGATGTCAGACACGGGGATGTCGTCAAAATCAAAGATGTTGTCGATCATCTCTTTTTGCTGATCTTCAATGACGCCTTTTTCCTGCCCGACGTCCACCATCATGCGGATCTCTTCCTCCGTCATGACGTCTTCGTTTGCGTTCGGGTCCAGGCCAAAGATGCGCACCACCAGGTTGGTGGACGCGGAAAGGATGCGCACAAACGGCGTCATCAGCTTTTTAAACACCAGCAGAATGCCGACCACGGCATAGGCGATCTTTTCACTCTTTTGCATGGCGATGCGCTTTGGCGCCAGTTCGCCCAGCACAAGGGAAAAATACGAAATGACGATCGTGATCAGAACGACCGACACCGACCGCACCACCGACGGGTCCAGCCGCGGCGCAAGGTGCAGAATGCCGCTTGTCAGCATGTCGGCAAAGTTGGTCGCCGCCGACGCCGAGGTCAGAAACCCGGCCAGCGTGACGCCGATCTGGATCGTGGATAAAAAGTTGCTGGGGTTGTTTGTCAGCTTTTTGACCTGGCGGGCCTTTTTGTGCCCGTCCTCCGCCAGCTTGTCGATCATGTTGTCATTGAGCGAAATGATCGCGATCTCGCTCATGGCAAAAAAGGCGTTGACAATGATCAGAACGAACAAAAGCAGCAGCTTGAGGGGCAGCCCTTCCAGGTTGCCTGCGGCCAATGGGATCAGATGGATGGGTAAACTTCCGGGGTCATCCATAGCGGATGATTCCTCCTTTCGGGGATAGAAATGTGATTTGCACGGCAAGGCAACAATGCAAATTTAAAATATTATACTATATTTTTATCAAAAGGTCAAATAAAAAACTGGAAAAAATAAAAAAAGTGTGATATAATGCAAAAAATCAAACGGAAAGGATGCGTTTTTATGCCTTATATCAAAACCAAAACCTCCACTCCCATCACCGCCGCACAGGAGCTTTCGTTGAAAGCAAAGCTTGGGCAGGCCATCACCGCGCTCGGCAAGGGCGAGGCGTGGCTGATGCTGGAATTTGAAGACAACTGCCGTCTGTGGTTCCGCGGCGAAAACAGCGAGCCGCTGGCCATGGTGGAAATTTCGCTCTTCGGCAAAGCGAGCGCCGATCAGTACGAAGACATGACCAAGGCCGTGTGCGACCTTCTGCATGCAGAGCTCGGCATCGACCCCGAGGGTATCTATGTCAAATACGAAGAGGTCGGGCACTGGGGCTACAACAGTTTCAACTTCTAAAAACAGTGGACTGCGGACAGTGAACAGTTCTCGTCGATCGAAAAAAGAGGGCGGTACCGGTGAGGTATCGCCCCGTTGTTTTTTTGTACCGCGCTACACTTCGGTCACGGTAAAGACGGTCTGCGCGCTGCAGCGGTCCGCCCCGACGTGATAGAAAAACGTCAGGCGATAGGTCCCCGCGTCCAGCGGCCCGCCGAAGAGGACTTTGAGGTCCGCGGTCTCAGTGATGGTCAGCCCGGTCCGCTGCTCATACATCGGTTCGATGACGTCGTGCGGCAGAACCTCAAGCGCTGTCCACCCGTCATCGGTCTGCGTTTCAAAGATATAGGACTCCTCCGGAAAATAGATGGTGCGGCGGGTGCGGTTCTCGATTTCAAAGGTGATGACCGTCGTTTCGGTCGTGACCGGGGCGCTCACGTTCAGCGTGACGTTGTTTGGCTTTGCCGGCAGCAGCATGGACAAAACCGCAACGATTGTCACAAAAAAGTTGCCGATGAAAAAGAGCGGGCGGTTCAGAGTGGATGCTTGCGTCATGAGAGATTGCTCCTTTCTATAAAGAATGGGTTTGATGTTGGCCATCCATCGAGACATAGTATATCACGAACGGGACTGTTTGTCAATAATATATTTATAAAAAAGGTATTTACAAATCAAGTATTTTGCGTATAATAGTAAATGAAAAGTTGGTGAAGTTTATGGCACAGGCACAGGACAATTTCAAACGCGGCACGGCGGAGTTCCTGATTCTGTCTCTGCTGCGTGAAGAAGAGATGCACGGATACCGCATTTTGCAGGAAATGCAGACACGCAGCGCGGGCCGCTACACGCTTCTGGAGGGGACGCTCTACCTCATCCTGATGCGGATGGAGACGGACGGGTACATCCAAAGCCGCACGGAGCTGGTCGGCAAAAAGCGGGTGCGGCGTTATTATGCCGTGACCGACAGCGGATTGGCGCGGCTGGACAGGCTGCTGCGCGAGTTTGACGAAGTGATGTGCGGCATCGAGCTGATTCTCGGACGGAAGGATGTGGAGCCGGATGAATAAACAGGGAAAACAATACCTGACCGCGGTCGGCCGCGCACTGCCCTGCGGTCGGGCGCAAAAAAAGATGCTGCTGGCCGAGCTGCAAGATCGCGTGGAGGAGTTTACCGCACAGTCGCCGCAGGCGGATTTTGACGCGTTGTGCAATGCGTTCGGCGCGCCGCAGACACTGGCCGCCGATTATGTGGGGACCCAGGGCGACGCGGCGCTGACGCGGGCGCTGTCCCGTCGCCGGGTACTTCTGACCGTGTTTGCAGCGGTGCTGCTGGCGGCGCTGCTGCTGTGGGGGTCGATGGTGTTTTCGCTCTGGCGCGAGGGCCACGCGAATGTCAACGGCACCGTGACCGAAGAGCTGATCGACGGCGCACTGCCGGAACAGGGGGGCGCGCAATGAAACGACGGCTAGCCTTTGCATTGGCGGTGCTGCTGCTTTGCGGTCTGCCGTTCGGCGCTGCGTGCGCGGCGGGGGAAGCGCCGCAGCCGACGGATGACGGCGGCCGGATAGAGACCGAACTCATCAGCGGCTATGTTCCGTCGGAGCCCGGTGGCGTCGGGACGGATGAAGACTATCACGGCGAAAGCGCACAGTCAAAGACAACGACCAAAACGCTGCTGCGCCGTTATTACGACGCGGACGGACATCTGGACTGGATGGTTGCGCTCACGGCCACCTTCCGCTATACCGGCCTTGGCGCGACCTGTACCGAGGTTCGCAAAACGTGCCGCATCTATGACGGCGCCTGGCGCCTGACCGCGTCAAACGCGACAAAAAGCGGGAACCATGCCGCCGCGTCGTTTACGCTGTCCTGCACGGTGACGGGCGTCGCGGTGAAAACGACAGACGTGACGCTGGACCTGTATTGCGACCGCAGCGGGACTGTTTCGACCGAACCGCAAAGCGCCGGGCTGACGCTGTCCTTCCTCAGTCAATGGCTGAATGCCGTGCAGACGCTGCTGCGCCGCCTGTTTCAATTATAATAGATTTGGCGCTTCTGTGCCGTTGAACCGTTGCCGTTTCGGATTGCCGGGGCGGCTTTTTTCATCTGTCGGAACCGGCGGTCAAAGACATTGTTTTCCTGTGACAAGAATGTAAAAGATTTTGAAACGCCCTTGACCTTTTTCTTGTTTTCTGCTATAGTCTATCTTGTATAGGAATCGGTCAGGACTTTTTGCCCGACTGCGGTTTTTGCCCGCGGCCGCGGGATTGGAAAGGACGTTTTTCATGAGACTGAACAAAAAAAAGGCGATCATCGTCATCGCGGCGCTGATCGTTATCTGCGGCGCTTCATTTTTTTTGATCCGCAGTCTGAACGGTGATCTTCCGAAAAAACAGTCGGCTGTCAGCGTGAACGCCCAGCCGACCGGCGTGACCACCACCGAACCCGCCACAACCACCCAGGCGGCGCCCTCCGGCACGGTGCCCACCCAGCCCACCGCACAGCAGGGCGATCTGACCACGGGGCAGTTTACCACCTTCCCGGCGGATGAAACCGGCACGCGCACGCCGTCGTCGCCCGGCGCCAGCACGCCGGCCACGACGCAGCCGACCAAATCCACAACGTCGACCACGCCGGGCGTGCCGACCACGGGGGTCAACTTTCCGACCGTGACGCAGCCCACAACGCAGTCCGGCACCCAGGTGCCAGCGACCACCCAAACGACCGTCACCACAACGGAAGAGGCGCAGCAGGTGATCCGCGAGGCCAACAGTCACGGCCTGTTCGGCTATCAGTTTGATCCGGTGGGGCAATACTATTTCACGCCCAACGACCCGTGGCAGCGCAACTTCGGCTTCAACACGCTGTATGATCTGGGCGCCTCGTTTGTGAATTTCTATTATGACACGTTCCGCTGCAGATTCACCTATCGGGGGATGGACTGGCTGGTCCAGTTCTGGAAGGGTCAGTACGGTCTGGTCTTCCTGGGTGCAGAGATCGGGACCTATTACAAACCGCTGGACCGCGAGTATGCACATTATGACGCCGTCAGCGACGACGACGCGCTGTATATGTCCATGACGCTGTATCGCAAGGGCGAAGAACGCCTGACGCGTGAATATGCCAAATACTGGTGGTGCACCGGCTTTATTCCCGGCCTGCTCGATTCGTTCCGCGACCGGTCCGAGCTGACGCTCAAGGCGCGCCTGACCATGAAGGATCAGGAGATGCTGCAGTTGTTTACCGAGCAGTTGGAATCACAGGGCCACCTGCGGCGTGACCGTGACTACACCGTTTCCGGTCTGGACGTCTATCTGACGTGGACCTGATGGCGGATTGTGCCGCCGGTCGGCGGGTTTCCAAAAATTTGTCGACGGAATTTCATAAAAAATTAAAAAAGATATCGATTTCCTCTTGCAATTTCAAAAAAAACATAGTATAATTAGGCGATATCAGGTAAATATGTTTTCGGCATGCGCCGTAAATATAAATCTTACGGAAGGAATGATGAAATATGAGGAAGTTTTTTAGCATTTTGGTTGCGGTGATCATGTGCGTTTGTCTGGTCGCCCCAGTGGCGTCTGCGGCAAAGACGGCGGACGATCTGCTCTCTGTGTTTGAGGGCGTTGATATCTCGTCCCTGACCGATACCGAGCTTGCGGCTCTGCTTGGCGATTTTAATCTGGAGGGCGTCGATCTTGACGCGCTGAAGGAATCGCTCAGCAGCGGCAGCACCGATGCGCTGTCCGGCTTGACCGAGGGCGTCAGCGGTCTGTCCGGCGGCAGCGGCGACGCGGCCGAGGTGGTCAGCAGCCTGACCAGCGGCAGCTCTGATTCCGGGCTTTCCAATCTGTCCGGTCTGCTGGGCGGCACCGATATGTCCTGGCTGAGCAACGTGGTCTCCGATCCGAGTGCGATCATCAACATGTTTACGCAATCCGATACCGCGACCTCCGGTGGCAGCTTTGATCTTTCCGCGATCAAAGATATGATCTCCGGCGCGTTCAGCGGCAACGGACTTGATCTGTCGTCCCTGCTCAGCGGCGCCAGCCTCGGTTCCTTTGACATCGGCAGCCTGCTCGGCAATTCCGGCGGCGCGGCAGCCGGCACCAGCAACATGATGGCCGGCCTGGCCGATTCGCTGAAAGCCGGCCTGGTCAAGCTGGGTCTGGATCCGGCCATGATCGACGGTCTGATGGATAACGAAGTTGTCAACTTCTTTGCAAACCTGTTCATGGGTGTCGGCGGCCTGGTCAATCCCAGCGGCAACGGCAGCAGTGGCAGCAGCGGCAGCAGCGGTTCCTCCTCTTCGTCAACGGTCACAACGCCCAGCGCACCGTCTGCCCCCCACACGGGTGACAACATGGCGGTCTTTGCAGCGCTTGGCACGATCTCCGTGGCGGCTGCGGCAGCGTTTGTTTGCCTGATGAAGAAAAAATAATTCTTCACAATTTCTTTGAACAAAGGGCGTGCTCCAATCGGGGTGCGCTTTTTTGTTGACGTGATGGCTCCGCTTTCCTGTCATCCCGGTAAAACGCCGGCTACAGCGCCGCGGTTTCTGTGCTTATAATAGAAACAGAAATTACGCCGCAGGGCGGAATGGATCGGAGGAATCACAATGAAACGTACAAAACAATTGCTTGCGGGTTTGCTGGCCGTGATGATGCTCACACTGACGGTGGCGCTGTGCGTGCCCACAGCCGCCGCTGCTTCCGTGCTGGACAGCGGTACCATTGAGGGCAGCAACCTGACGTGGTCCATTGACAGTGAAGGAACTTTGACTGTCAGCGGAAACGGACAAATTCCCGACTTACATTATTATTACAGGCAATTCCCATGGGACGCATACACCGTCAAAACGGTTGTGATCGAAAACGGGATCACCATCATTCCGGATTATGCGTTCAATAATTGTCATGCACTTGAAAAAGCGTATATTCCTTCCAGCGTGGTTACGATTGTGCAGGACGCTTTTTTCTGGTGTGAAAATCTGCGCAACATTTATTATGAAGGCACGCAGTCGGAGTGGGAAGCCAGGGGCTTCTCAACGTCGTTGGAGAAAACCACCGGAATGTGCTCCGGCTTCAATGTTTACTACAGCAGCAGGATGCCGTCGGGCACGAACGCCGAAGATTCCCCGATCACTTTTGGCGATGATGAAGAGGATGCGGTTGCCACTGACGCGCCGGCCGGATCGAAGCCCGAAACAGGCGCGGTGCAGAACAGCACCGACAAAACCGGCACCAGCCCATTGGTGATTGCGTTTATCGTTGCCCAACTGCTGTTTGACGCCGTGCTTCTGGTTTACCTGAAAAAGAGAAACGCACCTGTAGGTAAAACGGCGGGCGCACCGCAAGAAGCGCCGGTGGAAGATGCGCAGCGTGTGCAGTCGGTTCCGGAACAGCCGCCGGTGGAAACCGTCCGGGTGCAGCCGCGTTCCGCACAACCCGTGCAGCAAACCGTACAGTCGTACCCGGCGCAGCCGACGCAGATCTATCCGGCGAATCCGCGGCAGCCTGCACCGCAGAATCAAACGCTGCCGCGTCAGGAACGCTGACCGAAAAACCCCGCCTACAGGTTCGCCCGCCGCGTCTGTATAATAAAACCATCAGAACAACGCCGCAGGGCGAAATCACCGGGAGGGGAACCATATGACAGGGTATTGGCTGCTGATCTTCATCATTCTTGCATGCGCGCTTGCCATGCACGATAAGCCGAAAAAAACAGCCGACGCGCCAAGCGATGCGCAGCCGGACAGCGACGCACAGGCGTGCGGGCAGACGGTGTCGTAACAAAAAACGTGCGGAACCACAACCAAAAACCGGGCCGTGCCCGTTGGGAGGACTTGAAATGAAACGTACAAGACAATTGCTGGCAGGGTTGTTGGCCGTGCTGGTGCTCGCGCTGACGATGACGCTGTGCGCCCCCGCCGCGCTTGCGGCAGGTGAGGATGAATCCGCCGCCGCGCCCGCCGCGGCCGAGGCGACGGACCCGACCGAAGCGCAGGATGACGCAGCCAAAACGGACGAACCCTCGTCAAAGATGGATGCGCGCTTGGCCAACTTTTTGTTTGCCGCCATGGCTGCGCAGCTGGTGTTTGACGTGGCGCTGGTCGTGCTTTTGAAAAAGAACAAAAGCCTGCCGTCCATCCGCTCAAATAGGGAAAAGCAGCCAACGCAGGTGCTCCCGCAGTATCCGCAGCCCGTGATGCAGAATGACCGCACGCGCTCAATCCGCCGCCAGCCGACGCAGGTGCAGCCGAATGTGGACCCGACGCTGCGTGCCGACGTGTCGCAAAATGAAAAAAGCATTGCAATGCCGCGGCAGAATGACCGGGCGGCAGACCCGCAAAAGCAGTGGATGTATGACATGCTGCATCCGCAGTCGACGCAAGGGGGGACCGCCGCCATGTACACGAAGCAAACCAGGCCGGCGCCGCCGCAGCCGCCCACGGAGATTCAATCATATCCGGCGCACCGCAGTGACGAATGGACGCCGCCGCGCCCGTATTCGGTCTCGGACTTTTATGACCGGACATGACCGAAGCCCAACCGAATCATAACCCAAACAGGGGCTGCCGCAGTCAGACGGCGGCCCCGTTCTTTTTTTGTCCGGCAGTGCAGACAAGCCGGCGGGAGCGCATTGACTTTTTGTGCGGTTTGTGGTAAAATGTAGAAAATCGAAAGCAAAGGAGTCGATCCCATGCCCGGAATCTATGAATACATCGAACGCTGCGGCGGCGAACCGTTTGGTGCCGTTCCGTTCGGCGACGCCGACAACCTCACGTTTTGCCAGGTCTTTTATATGCCGTTTGAGCAGGTGGTGCCCGCTTCGTTTGATGCGGAGCCCACGTCCTTTGTTGCTGCGGTCAACGAGCTGTTTGCCCGGCGCGGCTACAAGCATAAAAAGCTCGGGCTGATGATCCCGAACGACGCCAGTGTCAACATGATGCGCATGGCGGTCCAGCCGCGTTTCGCGTCGTTGAAGCTGTATGCGGTGCAGGAGGTTTTTGAAACCAACCCGGCGGTTCAGTTCTGCGCGGGGACGTTCCTGCTGCCGGACGGCACGGCGGTCGTGATCTTCCGCGGTACGGACGATTCCATCACCGGGTGGAAAGAGGACCTGGACATCTTTGTGCGCAAGGGCATTCCCTCTTATCCGCTTGCGATCGCGTACCTCAAAAATGTGGCGGCGCATTGCAGCGGCGACATCATCATCTGCGGCCATTCCAAGGGCGGCCACCTCGGCCTGTTTGCCGCGCTGAAATCTGACAAGGCGATCCGTGACCGCATCGTCGGTATTTATAACAACGACGGTCCGGGGTACTGTGATTACAGCGTGCTGCAGATGGACGAGTATGACGAGCTGCTGCCGCGGTACCGCCACCTGGTTCCGCATTCGTCCTTTGTCGGTATGATGCTTGCGCATGACTATGATTATACGGCCGTGCGCAGCAGCAAGCACCTGGGTCCCATGCAGCACGACATGGCCTCGTGGCAGATCGACGGCGGCAAGGTCGTCACCCAGGCAGACGTGGACATTCTGGCCAAGCTGACAGACGTGACGCTGTCTGACATCGTGACCCGTGTCACTGATGCCCAGGGCGCTGTGGTGGACTATGTGGCGAATGTCCTGATCGAAGCGACGGGCGAAACATATCTGACCGGCCTTGTGAAGCATGCGGCAAAGGCGGTCGGCGGCGCGGTGAACGCCTGGAAAGAGCTGGCGCCCGACACCAAAGAGACATTTAAGAGCGCGTTCAAAGGCGCGGGCAAGATTCTTGTCAACGACATCAAGCACATCAAAGAGAAAAAGATTCCCGACGCGGCAAACGCCGCAGCCATGCTGGTGCGGCGCGTCACGGCAAAGAATTAAAGCGGCAGTCTGAAAAGAATGACCGGTCGGTTCCGGCGGCAGCGCGGTTGTTGCCGGAACCGGCTTTCGGAAATTTATTTGAAAAAGTTTCAAAAAACACTTGCTTTTTTTTGAGAAAGAGTATATAATATTCGACGTTGCGAGTTATGGGCCCGTAGCTCAGTTGGGAGAGCGTTCGGTTCGCATCCGAGAGGTCGAGGGTTCGAATCCCTTCGGGTCCACCATAATTTCGGGGTGTGGCGAAGTTTGGTATCGCGCTTGGTTCGGGACCAAGAGGCCATGGGTTCAAGTCCCGTCACTCCGACCAGAAGAAAAGCCTTATTTTACGCGGTTTTGTGTAGGATAAGGCTTTCTTTTTTTGTCTGTGGTCATTATCGTGGTCATGATTCAGGCTTTTTTCCTTTTTTCATGAATCAAATCCGCGATAAAATCCATTGCATGCGCACTCGCTGCCTGCACTTCGTGCGCATAAATATTTAACGTCGTGCTGGTTTGCGAGTGACCGAGAACTGCCGAAACCGTCTTGATATCCACTTTTCCGCTGGTGATGATTTCGGTCGCAAACGCGTGCCGAAAGCTGTGCAGACCGTGGAAGGGAAGATCATGCTTACGACAAAACTTTAAAAGCCAATTGTATGGACGCCCCGGATGCATTGGTAAGCCGTTCCACTGCGTGAACAGCCGGTCGGTTTCATGCCACTGGTCACCGGCAGAAACTTTGTCGCAGTTCTGCGCCATCTTGTACTTGGTCAGCATCACAACCAGTTCGTTTGGCAGCTTCAGACTTCGGTAACTGCTGCGCGTTTTCGGGGTGGAAGTATAGGTTCCCGTTTCAGCATTCTGATAGGCTGAGGTGCGGTGAATGCTGCATGTACCGGTTGACAGATCAATATCTTTCCATTCGATCCCGAGCACTTCGCCGCGCCGCATTCCGCAGTAGATCATGAAGCGGAACAAAACCTGATATTTGAGCGGTGAGTTCATTCGCTGCATGGTATCCAGCAAGGCAATCTTCTTCCTCAAGCGTATACGGATGCCGTTCTTTGACTTCTGTTTTTACAATAGAAATGTCTTTGCAGGGATTCTCTTGGATGATCCCGCATTTGCGCGCATATTTCAGAACGTCAGAAATCAATGTCAGATAGTGCTTTTGACTTTTCACCGAGAGCCCTTTGCCAGTGCGCTGATTGACTCCGTTCTCAGAGAGCGTCAGAATGAATTTTTGAATTTGTCGATAGCTGATTTCACAAACCGGTGTATCTCCAAGTGCCGCATAGGTTCTTTCCCGACAGCTTTTCAGACGAACGATGCTGCTCGGTTTTAGTTCGCCGGTTTTTGATACCAATTCAAACCATTCCTCCGAGAGCTGATAAAAGGTGGTTTTGCTGTCAATGACGGATTCGCTTGCGCTCTGTACCGATTCTTCGAACAAAAAAGCCTGTTTTTGTGCCTCTTTCATGGCTTGCCACATGTCATTGACGGATCGGGTTTCCAGGTCATGGAGTGCGTAATTTGCTTTCCGGTTGCAGTATAACCGGCAAACACTTTAATGCGGTATGACACTTCTCCTTTCTTGTTTGTACGTTTTGTAATATTTGCCATATGTGTTTCTCCTTTCGGTCACGAAACACAGAACACATCTGGATTATAGCACGAAAACTGTTCAAAAAGCAAGTCCACGTTGACCAGCCGTTTGGACTCGATTCTCACGGTCGGAATCTCGTTTGCTGCAACCATGCGGCGCAGCGCACGGAGTGTCAGAGCGGTGTTCGGATCGGCGTTTTTGATTTCATCATATGCCTTCGGAATCGTGCGAAGGCGGGGTGTGTGATTCATATGGTTCATAGAATTCTCCTTTTTTGATAGTAATGAGTTCATTGTTGTGGCGGGAATGGATGCATCCGTTTTATTTGGGGTTGGTGAACATGGTTGATTGCCTGTCGGTCTGTGCACAGTGCTTTACGCCTACGCCGCATGCTGCATGGCCGTAAAGCACTGTGATAATCAGAGCGGAGTTCGAGCGTTTTAGCTGCTATTTTGATCAGGATGAAGTGTTCTTATGAACGCACAAAGAAGAAAAGCGCTTGACACCATCTCCTCCAAACTTAACGAACTGGCCGACGAGTTGGACGATCTTGCATCGGACGAGGAAGAAGCCGGCGAAAACATTCCGGAGTCTTTCGAGGAACGCAAGCAGCAGTATGAAGACAACGTGGACAACATCGCCGCAGCGGCCGAGGCGTTGCGGGATGCCATTGATTGTATCGGGGAGATGACATAAACTGAGCTGCCGATTTGCCGCGGGGACATCTGGCTGTGCGATCTCAGCGCGGCCTTCGGCTGCGAACAGGCCGGACTGCGCCCTGTGATCGTGCTGCAAAACGACAAAGGAAACGCGGTCAGTCCCGTGACGACCATCATCCCCCTGACGTCGCGAAAGAAACATCCGGTACCGACCCACATCGTGATCCCGGCGGCACTGACCGGCGCGCCGATCGATTCGGTCGCGATGGTGGAGCAGGTGCGCGTTGTCGATAAAACCAGGTTGCAAAAGCGTCTCGGCTCGATTCAGAGCCGGGACGTTCTATACCTAATCGGTTTGAATTGCGAAAGAACTTACAGATTTTAAAGGGGCATGACCATGAAACAATACTCGCGACAGAGATGGTTGGGGGAAGGTGACGGTGGCTTTCTTTTCCGCCTTTCAATTCAGGCAGATTCTTTTTTAGTGTCATCTGGTCTTTCATTTTGATTCATTTGTTCATATTTCGCATATTCTCGCTCTACCTCTTCCATCCATTGCGTCAGGAGCTTACGCATCCGTGAACTCGGCAGATACAACGTGATCGGTTCACCGTTACGGATCGCCGATCGCCAGATCCACTGTACCATGCAGCAGAGTGCATAATCATCATCGTTGACGTCGATATCATGCTCGTTGAAATATCGCTTGACGGGCATTAACAGATACACATTCACCATGTAGGCAAGGTAGTGCCTGTTTGCATAATCGTTGATTCCTTTGGCATTAAACGACAAAAAGTTCTTGTTTAGCAAATGCGTTCTTGGTAACACAGAACGCGGAGATTAGGCTGTAAACCTGTTTTTGACCTCTGTGGCAAACAGGCCAGGCGAGCGGTTTATTCCAGGAATGAAAAATATATTTATTGCTTTTTTACACAATGAATTAGCGCTTGCGCTGTTGTTTAGGTGTAACGTAAAGGTTAGATGGTACAACCGAATGGTCAGCCATTGCGCAAATGGTAAGGCAGTACCTTTCAGTAGAGGGTTAATAAGGGAGATAACCTTTAATGAAGCATTGAATAGCAAGCACTCTGTGACCTTGAAAGAAAAAAGGAAGGTATTTGTTTTGTTCTGTTAAAGGCAGGTTCTTCAGTGCCAGTAAACAGAGTGCTGGCGGAAAGGTTGTTATATAAGGGGTAGCTTGCGTTTAAGGTTTAAAGGTTGTTCGGTTGATCGGTAATCAAGAAATAAAATGATCCCTACCGTAGGAGAGATTCTGACGGCAGGGATTTCTTCTTTACAAGCGCGTTCTTTGAAATCAAACGACTCGGTGAACGCTGAGCACTTTGCGTGAATTCTTGCACAAAAATGAATAGAAATGTGTGGAGTCAAGAAGCGTTTGCTCGGATAATCGCGGACAACAGGGGAGATACCGACTGCAGTGACGATGTTGGGTGCGATAAATTGGAACATACAGGCTTGTTCGGGCAGACAATGCGTTGCTGCTTGAAAAAACCGTACCACGCGGAAAAGTACGGATTTTCAGAGAGTTTATATGATTCTGTCTGTACGAGGAAAAGAAATGCAGAAAATGTTTCGGGAAGGTTGAAAACTTTGCGGCCGAAATTGCATAAAAAGGGGAGACCACAGATGTGATCTCCTCAGACTGCTGACAAACCCTATGTTTTGCAAGAGGCATAGGGTTGTTTTTTGCTCAGGGCAAGAAAAAAGCCATGTGTTTTACCCACAGCACATGGCGATTTTCTTCATATTTTGTGCGGCGGCGGTAAGCAAACATTG